>JAMPHW010000010.1:0-14953 GCA_023663235.1 Ruminococcus sp.
TTTTAGCCAAACTTAATAATTACACTATAAAAATATGAAAATTACTAGTTAAGTTTAGGCGTTAATTAGTGGTTTACAATGAAATTTTAAGAAGTTTTGTCGAAGAAAGGGAAAGAGAAAGAATTATCCTTTTTTTTCTGTTAATATATAAAAGGTGATTATATGAAAGATAATATTTTAATAAATGACATTATAAGCAGTATTAATGATTGTTTATTGGATTTCAATTATTATTATACTTTAAAAAATATGAAAAAAAGAAAGAAGAAATAGTAAATAATATGTATAATCAACAATATTGTATAATTATAAACTTGTATATTGGAATTTTAAATGATAAAATCAAAATGCAAAAGGAATTGTTTATATGAAAAATCACATTTATTATATAATTATAATAATTCTAGCTTCAGTTATTGCAAGTGGTGTCACTTATATTGTTATGAGCGGGAAAAATAGTAATGTAAATAATATTAATGTTAATAACGAATTAAATGATGATGGACTAAATAATAACATTAATAATGAAAATGAAAGTCAAACTCAATCATTAAAAATAGATAATACAAAAGATTATGTTTATGATGCAACATATGATAAAAAAGTAGCTGTAAATTCTTATACTACTGGTTTTAATAATACCTATTATGCTAAAGATATAATAGTGCCATTTATTAATATAAATTCCCCGTATGTAATAGGTGCAAATTATGAAATAAAAAATGTATTTGACTCGGCTATTTCAGCTTACAATCAAGGAGTAAATGACAAGTTAACCTATATTGATTATTGTAATTATAAAAAATTTATTGATAATAATATCTTATCGCTCATTTTGACCTATGGAGTTGGAGCAACTTCTATAGTTCACCCTAATTATTATACATATAATATTGATATAAAAACTGGAAATAAATTATCATATCGTAAAGTTTTTTCTTTATTGGGATATCAAGATTATGAAGTGTTTCAGGCTATTGAAAAGTACTTGATTGAAGAAATAAAACTATTAGATGAAGATTTTGATATGTATTATAATCAGAGTGCGACTAATTATGAAGCTTCAGTGGCAAATGGGACAATAAGATTTTTTATTGATGAAAACAAAAAGTTGAATATTATTGTTACGATAGTTGCCCCTGTTGATATTGGCTTTTTTGATAAAGTTATAACAATAGAGCATCTTGAGTAATTATTTTAAAAATCAAATTATAAAGTATCTTAAGAAGATGCTTTTTATTTGTTCTCATTAAATTATTGTTAAATTAATGTCTACTACTTGCTTTTTAAATTCTTAAATGTTATAAAAGAAATATGGAATAACTTGAAGTGGGTCGATTAGTTAGTTATATTTAGTGGTTTGAAGGAGAGTTAGAGGTTTAAAAATGAGAGAGCAAGTACAAGATACAAATTTAAGATTAATGGTTTTTAATAGTGCTGAAGAGTTAGGACAAAAAGTAGATGAGCATTTATTAGAAATGTACGGATTAGATAAAGATAAATATACTTTTATTGTTCCTATTACAGAGACTTTTTTCTCAGATGGACATTTAAAATCAGTTATAAATGAAACAGTTAGAGGTAAAGACATTTTTGCTATTACCGATATTGGTAACTATAGTTTAACATATGATATGCATGGATTTACTAATCATACTAGTCCTAATGATTTAATTATTCAGTTATTAGATGGTATCGGTGCCTGTAATTGTCATGCTGATAAATTAAATGTTATCATGCCTTTATTATACGCTGGGAGACAACACCGAAGAAATGGAAGAGAAAATTTATTATGTGGGATGATGCTTCATATATTTGATAGTATTAATAGAATGCGAAGCCTAATTACTTTTGATGCCCATGATCAAAGTGTAGAACATGCTGTTCATAATATGGAATTTGATAATGTACCACCAAATAATTGTATACTAGAAAGATTTATTGATGATTTAAGTTGTGATGAATTAAAGAAAATAGTTTTTATCGCTCCTGATAATGGCGCTACTGGTAGAAGAAATGTTTATTTAAATTCTTTTAATTGTGTAGAGTATATTTATAGAGAAGCTGGTAGTTTTGTTAAATTAAGAGATTACAATCATGTTATAGATGGTAAAAATCCTATTCTTTCTCATGACTATTGTGGTAATGATAATTTAGAAGGATTTACTGCCATTATAAGTGATGACATGATTTCTAGCGGTGGCTCTATGTGCGATGTTATAGAAGAACTTCATAAAAGAAATGTTAAACATATTTATGTTATAACAACTTTTGCCTTATTTACCGAAGGAATTGAAAGATTTGGAGAATATTATGAAAAAGGGATGCTTGATGGCGTTTATACCACTAATCTCTCTTATATTCCTGAAGAATTCCAAAAAAATGAATGGTTACATGTTTGTGATTGCTCTAAATTAATTGCCCAAGTAGTATTTAATATCCATAATAACTTATCTTTATCAAGTATTCTTGGAGATCGCTCATATCCTATAAGTCTTTTAGAAGAAAAATTTAAAAATGCACCTCAAACTTTATCTAGAAGAAAACCAGAATAATTAAAGAACTTTAAAGTGAGTTCTTTTTCTTTATTTATTTTTTTGATATAATTGAAGAGGTGATATAAATGATAAAAACAATATTTATGGGAACTCCAGATTTTGCGGTTCCTATATTAGAAACTTTAAAAGAAAATAAAGACATCGAACTTGGACTTGTTGTAACTAAACCTGATGCTTATGTTGGAAGAAAAAAAATATTAACTCCATCCCCAATAAAAAAGATAGCCTTAGAATATAATATTCCAGTTTTTACACCCGTTAAAATAAAAAATGATTATGAAGAAATTAAAAAATATAATCCGGATTTAATTGTGACTTGTGCTTATGGACAGATTGTTCCGAGTGAAGTTTTAAGTATCCCAAGATTAGGTGCTATAAATGTTCATGCATCTCTTCTTCCTAAATATCGTGGTGGAGCGCCTATTCATCATGCTATAATAAATGGTGAAGAAAAAACAGGAATTACCATCATGTATATGAATGAAGGATTAGATACTGGTGATATAATTGAAATGAAAGAAATTCCAATTGAATTAACAGATAACGTTGAGACTATGCACGATAAATTAAGTGCTTTAGGTTCAAGCCTTTTAGAGGAAGTTTTACCATCAATTATTAGTGGAACAAATAAAAGAATTTCTCAAGATGATTCTAAAGCAACATTCGCCCCAACTATTAAAAGAGAAGACGAACATTTAGATTTTAAAAGAAGCACTAAAGAAATATTTAATAAAGTTCGTGGCTTAAATTCTTGGCCTCTCGCATACTTTCTTCTAGATGATGAAGAAATAAAAGTAATTGAAGGATATATTGGCGAAGATACCAATATAGAACCAAATAAAATAGCTATAATTACTAAAGATAGTCTAGGAATTTCTTGTAATGATAAAATATTTTATATAACCAAGCTAAAACCAATGGGCAAAAAAACTATGACTATAAAAGAATATTTAAATGGCACTAATAAAGATAAACTGATGAATAAAGTTATTAAGTAAGAGGGAAATATGGAAGATAAAACAAAAAATGAAAAAGGTTTAAAAAATAAAATAAATGAACTAAAAAAAACTACTAAAGGTCAAGCTATATTAAAGTTATTTAGATGGCTTATTTTCTTTATCGCTTTATTTATTTTTATCTTAATCGCATCTTTAATATCAGGAAAAGAACCCCAAAACAACAATCAACCTATAAATAATCCTCAAGATGAAATTAAAGACAATGATGTTTTAGATAACAATATAAATGATGATAATCCAAATTCTAATATTTTAACTGAAGCTAAAATTCAAGAATTAATAAATAATTTAAAAGAAAATTTTAATTATAAAATAGAAATAAAGATTAATAATGATATCTATTTATTCGATGGGCATAAAAATAGAGAAGGTGATAATGGTTATAAAGAAACCAAAGATGGTATTATAAAATATATTATAGATAGTACTGGAATTTATAGCGAAAATTTAATAGGAAGAGAACCTATAACTAATCTTTATGAAGGCTTAAATGAACAATATATGAATTGGGATAATTTCTTTAAGTTTATAAATATGGAATATGTTTTAGTAGAAAAGAATGTTTACCATATGGCAAGTGAAGTAACAGATATTTATTTAACAATCCAAGATAATAATATTACAAATATTAAAATAATAAGTAAATCTAATATTGATGGGATAACCTCAAGTTATGATTATACATTTAAAGTAGGTGCTTAAATGACCAGCATATTTAATAAAACAAGAGAAGAGTTAGAAGAATATTTTTTAAGTATTGGTGAAAAGAAATTTAAAGCTTTGCAAGTTTATGAATGGTTATATCAAAAAAGAGAATTTAATATTGATAATTTTAGCAATATCAAAAAAGAAATTAGAGATAAATTAAAAGAAGATTTTAATACTGATTTAATTACAATTATAAAAAAAAAAGAGGCACCTTTAACAGAAAAATATTTATTTAAGCTATTTGATGATAATTATATTGAAGCCGTTGTTATGCATCATGATTATGGAGTATCTATTTGTGTTTCTAGCGAAGTTGGCTGCAATATGGCTTGTAAATTCTGTGAATCAGGTCGTCAAAAGAAAATCAGAAATCTTGACCCATCAGAAATAGTTTCACAAATTTTAGTTATTGAGCAAGATTTAAAGCTTAGAATTAGTAGTGTCGTTATTATGGGTATTGGTGAACCACTAGATAACTATGATAATATTATAAACTTTATTAAAATTATTAACGATGCTAAAGGTATTGCGATTGGAGCTAGACATATTACGCTCTCTACTTGTGGCTTGGTTCCTAAAATATATGAATTAAGTAAGCTTCCCTTACAAGTAAATCTCGCTATATCTTTGCATGCTCCTAATGATGAATTACGAAACAAACTCATGCCTGTAAACAAAGTGTATAATATTAGCAGTTTATTTACGGCTATTAAAGATTATTTGCAAGTTACAAGTAGACGAGTTACCATAGAATATGTTATGCTAGATAGTGTAAACGATAGTGAAGCTTGTGCTTTAGAATTAGCTAGTCTCTTAAAAGGTCTTAATGCTTATGTAAATCTAATACCTTATAATGAGACAGAAGCTATAGAGTTCAAAAGAAGTAGTAAAAAGAAAATATTAAATTTTTATGATATCTTGAAAAAAGAAGGCATAAATTGTACTATTAGACGCGAATTTGGTGGCAATATTAATGCAGCTTGTGGCCAATTAAGAGGGAGTATGAAGAATACATGAAAACATTTTATTTAACTGATACAGGTAAAGTTAGAAGTCATAATGAAGACTCGGTAACGATTCTAAAAAATGCTAGTAATGAGTATTTACTAATTGTTGCTGATGGAATGGGTGGACACCGTAAAGGGGAAGTTGCATCATCTATGGCTATAACTGCTTTAGGGGCTCGCTTTAATAAGATATCTAGCATTGGTTCTGAACTTGATGCTGTTAATTGGTTAAATGATAATGTAAGTGAAATAAATAAAAATATTTTAGAATATGCCAGTACTAATCCTGATAGTATGGGTATGGGTACAACTTTAGTTGTAGCACTTCTTACTCATGACTATTTAATATTCGGTAATATTGGTGATTCATCTGGCTATGTCATTAAAAATGGCAAATTACATAAAGTAACTAATGATCATACTCTAGTAAATCTTTTAGTTCAAACTGGCAACTTAACTCCTGAAGAAGCTAAATTTCATCCAAAGAAAAATGTTTTAATGAAAGCTTTAGGAGCTGCCGAAAAATGTGAATTAGATATTTTCGAAGTAGATAAAAATATTGATGGAATATTACTATGTAGTGATGGCTTAACAAATATGTTAACCAACGAACAAATAGAAAAAGTTTTAGACGAACCAGATTTAGCAATTGAAGAAAAGGTAAGCAAATTAATTAGAAAATGCAATGCTAGAGGTGGAACTGATAATATATCTGTTGCCTATTTAATAGTTAATGAAGGAAGTGATAATTAATGATAATGAAAGGGCAGAAGATTAGTGACCGTTACCAAATAATAAAAGCTATTGGTGAAGGTGGAATGGCTAACGTTTATCTTGCTTATGATACTATTTTAGACCGTAATGTAGCAGTTAAAGTTTTAAGAGGAGACTTATCTAATGATGAAAAGTTTGTTAGACGTTTTCAAAGAGAAGCTTTAGCAGCTAGTTCTCTTGCTCATCAAAATATTGTAGAAGTATATGATGTTGGTGAAGATAATGGCGAATATTATATTGTTATGGAATATATTGAAGGTAAACATTTAAAGAATTTACTTAAAAAAAGAGGTAAGTTAACTTTAAGTGAAACCGTTGATATTATGCTTCAAATAACTGATGGTATGAGTGTTGCTCATGATTCTTATATAATCCATCGTGATATTAAGCCTCAAAACATCATGATTTTAGAAAATGGTTTGGTAAAAATTACTGATTTTGGTATTGCAATGGCAATAAATGCGACCCAGCTTACTCAAACAAATTCTGTAATGGGAAGCGTTCATTATTTACCACCAGAACAAGCAAGTGGACAGGGCTCAACTTTACAAAGTGATATTTATTCTATGGGAATCGTAATGTATGAACTCTTAACTGGTGAACTTCCTTTTAGAGGAGATAATGCTGTTGAAATAGCTTTAAAACATTTAAAAGAGCCTATTGTTGATATTCGTGAAAAACTTCCTAATGTTCCTAATAGTATTGCTAATATAATTAAAAAAGCAACTGCTAAGAACCCTAAAAATAGATATAATGATGCTAGAGAAATGCATGAAGATTTAAAAACCTGTTTAGATGATTCTAGAATTTTAGAACCAATTATAAGGTTTCAGTATCCTGAAAATGAAAACGATGATACAGCAATTATGAAGATAGTCAAAAAAGATAAAAATAAACCTGAAAAGGTTGTAAGAGAAAATGATGAGAAAGAAGAAGTTATTGCAAAACAAATAACAGGTGATGATTTGAAAAAACAAAATAGATTATTAATTATATTAGCCTTTGTCTTTACAGGTTTAATTGTAGGTATAACATCAGTTGTCGTTTTAACAACAATATTTGCTAAAGGAAAACAAGCAATTATTCCTGATGTTTCTAATTTAAGTGTGACCGAAGCTATATCTAAACTTCAAAAAGAAGGTTTTACTGTCGCTGATAAAGAAGAAGAAATATCTTCTCCTGATATTCCAGAAGGTAAAGTCGTTAAAACTAATCCTTCAATAGGTTCTAAAAGAAAAAGCGGTACAGTAATAACTTTATATGTATCTATTGGTGATACCGAAATTACTATTGAAGACTATACTGGTCAAAGTTACTTAGAAATAAAAGGTAAACTTGAAGCTTTAGGATTAAGAGTAATTATTGAAAAGAAAGATGTTGAAGAAGGATCTGAAAGTGAATATGAAGATGGCAAAATAATTGACCAATCTGAAAAAGAAGGCGCTAGATTATCCGAAAATGATAAAATAACTTTATATATTCCAAATATTATTACTAAATATCCAGATTTTACAAATGGTGATTATACCGAAGATGATGTTAGAGACTTTGCTAGTGTTTATGAACTTGACTTAGATGTCCAATATGTAAATACTAATGAATATAAAGAAGGAACTATTACATATCAATCAAGACCTGAGGGTTATACTATTGTTGCAGGTCAAAGTTTTAGAATCCGTGTTGCTAAACCAATCGCTGATAATAATGACGATAACAATGACACTAATAATAATGAAGATAACTGTAATGGACTTTGCTAACTAATGAATAAAGGTCGAATTATAAAAAATATTAGTAATGATTATACCGTTTTAAGTGATAATAATATTTATGTCTGTAAAGCAAGAGGAAAGTTTCGTAATAATAAAATAACTCCTCTTGTTGGAGACATTGTTGAATTTAATGCTAATGATAAATACATAATGAATATATTGCCAAGAAGTAATGAGCTTAAAAGGCCAAGCGTTAGTAATATTGATATTGCCCTTATCATTACCAGTCTTAAGAAACCTAATTTATCCTTAAATCTTCTTGATAAGGAATTATCTAGTATTATTCTATCTAAAATAGAACCTGTTATATGTTTTACTAAATTGGATTTAGGAAATAATGAAGATTTAAAAGAATTAACAAAAATAAGAGAATATTATGGAAAACTAGGTATAAAAGTATTTACGAATAGAGAATTAGATAAACTTACATTTTATTTAAAAAATAAATACGTTGTTTTAACTGGACAGTCAGGCGCTGGTAAATCCACTCTTTTAAATAAACTTGATAGTTCTCTAAACCTAAAAGAAGGGTCTATAAGCGAAGCTTTAAATAGAGGCAAACATACTACAAGACACACGGAATTCTATCAAGTAAAAGGTATATTTATCGCTGATACTCCTGGCTTTTCTTCCCTAGACTTAAGTGAATATGAGAATCTTGATATTAGAGATAGTTTTTTAGAATTTAAAAATTATCCCTGTGAATTTAAAGATTGTATGCATATAAAAGAAGAAAACTGTGAAGTTAAAAGAATGGTTCAAGAAGGAGAAATTATGCCATCAAGATATGATAATTATTGTAGTTTTATTAAGAGGTGATTTATTTGGAAATATCTGTTTCTTATTTAGTAAGTAATTATAGTCAAGAAAAAACAATTATGAAAATAGAAGGAACAAGTGCCGAGTTTATTCATGTTGATTTAATGGATGGAGGCTTTGTTCCCAATAAGAATTTTACCATAGAAGAGATATTAAATCTTCTAAAGAATCATGAAAAACCTTTAGATGTCCATTTAATGACTTTTGATCCAATTATATATATAGATGATTTAGCAAGTCTTAACCCCGAATATATTACATTTCATATAGAAGCTACTAAAGATATTGTAAAAACTATTGAACTTATAAAAAATTATAATATCAAAGTAGGTTTAGCGATAAAACCTAATACAGATATACTAGAACTAATGCCTTATTTATCTCTTATTGATTTAGTTTTAATAATGAGTGTTGAGCCTGGTATGGGAGGGCAATCCTTTTTACCAAGTTCTGTAGATAGATTAGAGACTTTAGTTAAACTACGAAGAGATAATAATTTAAACTTTAAACTAGAAATGGATGGGGGACTTAATGAAGATACCATAAAATTAGTTCAAAATCTTGATATAGCTGTAAGTGGTTCTTATATATGTAAATCTGACAATTATGAAGAAAGAATAGAAGCTCTAAGAATTTGACTAGAGCTCTATTTTATGCTAGAATAAACAATCAAATGAGGGTGTTTTGTTATGGAGAAAGTTCATGATTGGGAAGCATATAAATAGAAGTATAATAGATTATTTAAGTATGGTATTGATAATGATTTAATTAAGCCTTATGATATAGATTTTATCAAAAGATTAAGAGAATTTTATTATGGTGGACTTCCCTTATCTATTATTTTACTTGCGCCACACTATTGTAATGGTAAGTGCTATGATAGTGCTTTAATGGCTACTTTTGGTATGGGTGATGACGACTTTAGAATGGTAGATGCGAATATTGATAACTTAAAATTGCAGCCTAGATATGCTAAAGAAAATGAACAGGACGTTAATGCTAGTAATCATTGCTTTTTAGAACGAAAATTAAATGATGGTTCTATATGGGTATATGATACATCAATGGGTTTAGTCTTTGATAGAGACTTATACTATTTAATGGAGAATCCTCAAATTACTAAAGTTAATGAAAAACAGGCTGTTTTAGATTATTTTGAATATCAAGAAATAAGAAATTCTAATCCTGATAATGATAAATATGCTTTACCTCTTATTTTACCTAGTTTTGAATTAATGGCTGAACGCCCGTCAATATATAGGCGAGCTTTAAAAAAAGAAATAGCTGCCTTTAAAGATAGAATTCATTATGATGAAATATGCAGTGAAATAGAGGAAGATATGCGTCATAAGGGTTTTACAGAAGATGATAGTGAATTTTTAAAAATGATGCGTGTCTTATTTAAAGGGGATAATAATGGTTGATTTAGTTAATTTAAAATGGACTTTATATTGGAAAAAACATAATATTTTATTTGATTTAGGAGTTAGAAGAGGCTTAATTAATAAATATGATGATAGTTTTATTAAAGCCTTAAGAGAATTTTATTGTGATGGACTTCCTTTATCAATTATTTTACTTAATCTTTCTTATTGTGATGGCAAATGCTTTGATTGTAGTTTTATGGCAACTTTAGGCATGGGTGAAGATGAATTTAGGATAATTGAAGCTAGTATTGATAGTTTAAGATTACAACCAAGATATGCAGATAAAGCTAAAAAAGATAAAGCGTTTATTAAACATTGTTTTGTTGAAAGAACTTTAAGTGATGGTACAGTTTGGGTATATGATACTAGTTCTGGTTTAGTTATAGCAAGAGATTTGTATTATCGTTTAGAAAAACCTCAAATTAGAAGAGTTCTTTCTAAAGAAGAAATTATTAATAGTTCTGCTTACTTAAATCTTAAGAATGGTGAATTAGAAGATAATAAATATCTTACTTGTTATTACTTACCTTATTTTGAAGGTGATATAGTTAAGGCTTCTTTTTATCAAAGAGAACTGGCTGATGAAATAGCATTATTTAAAAAATTGATTAATTATGAAAACTTATGTAAAGAAATAGAGATTGAAAAATTAAAAAAAGAAGAAGAAGATAGAAAATATAGAGAAAGTATGAAAAAAATTTTAGAATTAATAAGGTCAAGGTGATTATGATGCATTTAGAAGATGGAGTGGCATATCAAGAAATGCCCAAAGAAGAATTTTTAAGAGATGATTCCTCTATAAGTGATGAAGAGTATCTAAATGAATTAAAAGGAATAGATTTTTTTCAAACAACTGTAGAAGAAAGAAAAGAAATAGAAAGAGAATTAGACTTAATACATGAAAGAAATCCTTATTTAGATGATGATCTAGACGAAATATGGCATTTAATGAGTTTGGATACGCAAATTTTAAAGAAAGCTAATAAAAATGTTAATGAACCAATGGAATGGTTGGATTTTGTAAGCAAATTAAATTTGAGAAATCTTGATAGTGAATCTCTAAATATTATTAAGAATGAAATTAATAAAGTTAAAAAAGTCTTAAAAGGCAAAATATTTAAGCTAAATAATGATTTTTATATAGTAATGGCCGAATTAGCATTATTTGCCTTATTTAAAAATTATGTTTCAATAGGTTTAGCATTTGGATTTGGCATATTATGGATTAAAGATTGCTTTAAAGAATATAAAAAATATCGCAAATATAAGAATTTATCTAAATTATTATTAGCTAATGTTGAAACAAATATAATGTTATTAAATAGTAGAAGTGAGGAACCATCTTTAACTGAAGAAAAATCTCCAGAAGAAACTGTTGGATTAGAATCAGTATTGTTTCAAGAAACACCAAGATATGAAGATAATGATTTGTTATCTCGTATTAGTGCTATTGAAAGTAAAATACTTCTTTTACCTAACGAAGAAGAAGCTTCTTTTCATAAAAGACTACATGAAGCTTTAAGATTGTATCAAGAAGAATTAAAAAAATTTAAAAATGATATTGGTACAGAATTATATCTTAGTGATAAACCAGTTTATGTCTATACTTTAGAAAGGACCCTTGATAAGATAGAAAGAGATTTAGATAATAAACCGTTATTTATAAATGAAGATGACTTTAATAAAGAATTGGATAGGAAAACTAATGTTTATTTAGAAAATATATCTAGTGTTAGTGAAAGTGAAAAGTGGCAAGTTCTATCAGAATTGAGAAACTCTTTATTACCTTTATTTAGTGATGATATAATCCGAAATTTAAGTGTTGCTGATGCCTTTGCTAAATGTTTCTGGGAGACTGTTAAACAATGTGGTAGATATGGCTATGATTTAACTGTGGGATTAAGTACAACAAGTTTTATAGATAGAGTTATTATCGAAGGTGAAAGGATTTTAGATAATTTAGAACAAACTATAGATGTAGTAAGTGCTAGAAATAAGCTTTATCAAATGAAGAATAGTGATAATTATGATAAAGAAGAGTATCTAAGGCAATTAGTTCAAACTCTCAATGAACTAGGTTTTAATAATAATTTAACTAGAAGAAGAAAAGTTACTGTTAGAAGAATACCTAATAATTAAGTATTACTTCTTTTTTATTATGGAAATTTTTGTTATAATAGATATCGGTGTAGTAAAAATGAAATTAGAAAGTGTCAATGTTGCAGACTTAAGTCCTATGATGCAACAATATGTTGAAATAAAAAAAGAACATTTAAATGAATTATTATTCTTTCGTCTAGGTGATTTCTATGAATTGTTTTTTGAAGACGGAGAAATTGCCTCTCGTGAATTAGAACTTACTTTAACAGGTAAAAATGCTGGTTTAAAAGAACGAATTCCAATGTGTGGTGTTCCATATCATAGTGTTAATCCATATATTGAGAAATTAGTTGAAAAAGGTTATAAAGTCGCTATATGTGAGCAACTTGAAAATCCTAAAAATACAAAAGGTATGGTAAAAAGAGGCGTTATTGATGTTATTACTAAAGGTACTCTAATAAATTCTGAATTCTTAAGTGAACATGATAATAACTATATTGGTAGTGTTCTTGATTTAGAATATCTTTATCTTTTAACTTATGCAGATATTTCAACGGGTGAATTAAAAAGTTTAAGCATTCCACATCATAAAGATAAGCTGCTAAATGAAATCTTACATTTAAATATGAAGGAAGTCGTTTTAGAAAATGATAATGATTTAGAACTAGTTAATTTATTAAAAAATAATTATGGCATTGAAGTATCTGTTTCTAGTAAATATATGACGGATGGCTATGATAATTTAATTGATAGTACTAGTGAAATTCGCGTTAAACAAGGAATAAGACATTTGCTTTACTATCTTGTAAATGATGCTCTAAAAGATTTAAGTCATATATCTAAAGTTGAAATAATTGATAAAAATGATTATCTTGAAATGGATATTCATACAATTAGAAACTTAGAATTAATTGAAACTTTACGCTTAAAAGATAGGACTTATTCGCTTCTTTGGCTAATCGATAAAGCTAAAACAGCGATGGGCTCTCGAAAACTTAAAACTTGGCTTTTAAATCCTTTAAGAAAAAAAGAAGAAATAGAAGAGAGATATAATAAAATAGAAATTTTTAATCGTGAGTTTTTACTTAAGGATGAGCTTAGAGATCTTCTTTATGAAGTATACGATTTAGAAAGACTATGTGCTAAAGTAATTTGTGGTAGTCTAAACGCTAGAGATATGCTTCAAATAAAAAATAGTTTAAGTGTTTTACCAAGAGTTAAAGATATAATTGAAGATTTAAAGTTTTCTTATGATATAAATACTCATAGTGATATTTTTAATTTATTAGAAAGAAGCATTTACGAAAATCCACCATTAAGTATCAAAGAAGGTTATTTAATTAAAGATGGCTATAATAAAGAATTAGACGAACTTAAAAGTATTCGTTCTGGTGGTAAAGATTTTATCGCTGAATTTGAAAGTAAAATAAAAGAAGAAACAGGTATTAAAAATCTAAAAGTAGGATTTAACCGTGTTTTTGGCTACTATATTGAGATTTCAAAAGGGCAAGCTAAAGAAGTTCAAGATAGCTTTGGTTGGGAAAGACGTCAAACACTAACCAATTGTGAACGCTTTATTAGTCCAGAATTAAAAGAAAAAGAGAGTTTAATATTAAATGCTGAAGAAAAAATATTTGAATTGGAATATAATTTATTTTGTGAAATAAGAGAAGTATTAAAAGATAATATTTTAGAGATTAAAAGAACTGCTGATATAATTAGTGAGCTAGATGCACTACTTAGTCTTGCAGTATGTGCTGAAGAATATAATCTAGTAAAACCGACACTAAACACTGATAATATAATTGAGATTGTTGATGGAAGACATCCTGTTATAGAAAAAGTATCTAAAGAAGTTTATGTTCCAAATGACGTTTTTATGGATAAAGATACAGATTGCCTTCTTATAACTGGACCTAATATGAGTGGTAAATCAACATTTATGCGTGAACTAGCTGTCATTGTTATTATGGCTCAAATGGGAAGTTTTGTTCCTGCTAAAAAAGCTAATTTATCCATAATTGATAAAATATTTACCAGAATTGGAGCTAGTGATGACTTAGTAAGTGGTGAATCAACTTTTATGGTTGAAATGAAAGAAGCTAGAAATGCTCTTATTGGAGCAACTACTAAAAGTTTAATCTTGTTTGATGAGCTAGGCAGGGGAACTGCTACTTTTGATGGAATGAGCCTCGCTCAAGCAATACTTGAGTATATTGCTACTAATATAAAGTGTAAAACTCTATTTTCGACACATTATCATGAACTTACTAGCTTAGATAAAGAGTATTTAAATATAAAAAATGTTCATGTTGCTGCAAGAGAAGAAGGTAGCATGATAACTTTCTTACATAAAGTGGAAGAAGGTCCTGCTGATAAAAGTTATGGTATTCATGTCGCTAGGCTTGCTAAAATGCCTGAAGAATTACTTGATAGAGCAAGTAACATATTAAATAGTTATGAAACAGGTTCTAAGAAAGTAAATATTGATAGTGTTCAACTAACGATGGACTTAGATGTCAAAGATAAAAAAGATAAATTACGCGAAAAGTTAAAAGAAATAGATCCAATGCATACTACTCCAATTGATGCCCTAAACATTCTTTTTGAACTTAAAGAACTAGAAAAATAATACGGATATTTACCGTATTTTTTTAAAATATTTTTACTCGACGACAATCCTCGACAAATTTTGCATATTAAGTATGATATATTATAGTCATTTTCTTAATTTCAAGAAAACTAGAAAGGAGGAAATATGACAACAAA
>JAMPHW010000010.1:15053-24685 GCA_023663235.1 Ruminococcus sp.
TATGAAGCAGAAGATGATGATGGAACAACCTATTATTTTGCAGGAAATCCAATAGATAACTGGGTAGAATTTGGAGGATATTATTGGAGAATAATAAGAATAAATGTGATGGCAGTATAAGATTAATCTATCAAGGAAGAGTCTATGATGAAAATGGTAATAAGGTAGAACCTCAAACCACAGGAACAGAAACGCAAATAGGAACAAGTGCATTTAATGAAAAATATGATGACAATGCTTATGTAGGATATATGTATGGAGTTCCAAATTCTAGCACATATGAAATAACACATGAAAATAAAAATGATAGTGCAGTAAAACAATATTTAGATAATTGGTTTAATAATTCAAATATCAAGCAAGGCACAAGTTATTATAATAAAATTGATTTAAATGCAGGATTTTGTGGAGACAGGCAGCTTTCTTCTGGCAATGGAGTAAGCACAGCAAATACCAATTATGCATCAAGAAACAGGGTATATATAGGTTCAACTAATTCTTCAATTGTGACTGATATATTAAAACCAAGTTTAGCTTGCTCTAATAATGATTTATATACGGTTAATGTGGCAAATAAAGGGAATAAAGCCTTAGTTAATCCAGTTGGTATGATAAACGCAGATGAAGTCACTTTTGCAGGGTTGATATTTGGACTAAATAATAATCCAAATGTAAATTATTTATATGTTGATTATGCTTATTGGACCATGTCTCCAGCTACATTTCAAGATGATACCAATGGTGTTAGAGTTTTCCGAGTGCCGTCTGTCAGATCAAATAATTATGCATGGGTTATGCAAACATTAAGACTAGAATACGCCCCGTAATAAACCTACGTTCAGATGTTAAATTAACAGGTGATGGTACTATAGTCTCACCCTACAAAGTAGTAGATTAAAATAATAATAAATTTTACTATAAAGTTCAACTAAATGTTGGACTTTTAAAATGATTTATAATATAATTAAAAAAGGTGATTACAAATGGCAGTAACTAGAAGTGAATTAAGAGAAAAAATAATGATTATTTTATATCAATATGATTTAATGAAGAGTAATAATGTCGCATGTGATATTGAAGATATTATAAAAGATAATATCGAAATAGAAAATGATTTTGTAAAAGATATGGTTTATGGAGTTATTACTTATAAAGATGAGTTAGATAATATCGCTAATAATAAAATGAATAACTGGAATATTGATAGAATAGATAAAACTGGTGCTGCTATCTTAAGACTTGCTTTATATGAGTTAAAATATACTGATACTCCTGAGGTTGTTATCATAAATGAAGCTGTTGAACTTGCTAAAAAATATAGTGATGAGTCTGTAAGAAAAATTATTAATGCAGTTTTAGATAAATATATTAAAGAGTAAATATTATTCCTTAAAACTAGTAGAAAGGAAGAGATTTTATGCAAGATAAGTATATTAAAGTTAGTGATATTAATACTTATATTAAAAGTATATTTGATGAAAATATTTATTTAAAGAAAGTTTTTATAAGAGGAGAGATATCTAATTTTAAAAATCATACAAGAGGACATTTATATTTTACTTTAAAAGATGATGCTGGAAGAATAAGTGCTGTTATGTTTTATTCTAGTGCTATGAGTTTAAAGTTTGCTCCCGAAGATGGTATGAATGTTTTAGTTGAAGGAAGAATATCTTGCTATCCTGCTCAAGGAACCTATCAAATATATGTTGATAAAATGGAACCTGATGGTTTAGGTAATTTATATATCGAATTTGAAAAGTTAAAGAAAAAGCTTGCTAGTGAAGGCTTATTTAATGAAGAATACAAGAAAACAATACCAAAGATTCCTAAAAGAATTGGTATTATAACAGCCCCAACTGGTGCTGCCATTAAAGACATATTATCGACAATTAAAAGAAGGTTTCCAATATGTGAAACAATATTATTCCCAGCTTTAGTTCAAGGAAGAGATGCTGCCCCTGATATTGTGCGTCAAATAAAAGAAGCTGATAGAGAAATATATGATTTAGATGTTTTAGTTGTAGGCCGAGGCGGAGGTTCTATTGAAGATTTATGGGCTTTTAATGAAGAATGTGTTGCAAGAGCAATATTTGAAGCTCATGTCCCTATAATTAGTGCTGTTGGTCACGAAGTTGATTATACCATCGCAGATTTTGTCGCTGATATGCGCGCTCCAACTCCAACAGGTGCAGCCGAAATGGCTGTCCCAACTATTGCCGAAATTGATAATATGTTAAACTCTTATCAAATAAGATTAAATGAATTTATAAACAATTTCGTGCATAAGCATAAAATAAGATTAGATAGTATAAAAAGTTCTTATATTTTAAAGAATCCTTTGTCATTATATGAAATAAAAGAACAGAAATTAGATAATTATATTGATATCTTAAACAGTTTTATTGGAAAAAAATTAGATAATTATAATTTACAGTTAAATAGTATTAAAAATGTTTATGTCCTAAAAAATCCTTTAAGTTTATTTGAACTGAAAAAAGAAAGACTAGTTTTTGAAGAGAAAAGTATTTATAAAGAGGTTAAAAATATTATTTTAAATAAAGAACATAATTATAAATTAATGCTTAATACTTTAAAGTTAGTTAATCCGTTAGGAATATTAGAAAAAGGATATTCTCTAGTAACGAAAGATAATAAGTTAATTAAAGAAAGTTTGTTATTAAAAGAAGACGATATAGTTAATATTAAATTATATAAAGGGGAAGTTAAAGCAAGCATCAGGGAGGTTAAACATGAGTAATGAAGAAAGATTAGTTTTAAAAAGAGAAAAAGATAATTTAAAAAGAGTATTTGAAAGTCTAAAAAGAGAAGTTAAAAGAACACCTAGTGATAAACGAGACACTTTAGAATTTTATGAAATGCTCCAAGAATTATCTGATTTAAGATATAGAATTGATCAAATAAGAACAGCTATTTTTGATAGTAAATTTAGAAGATTCTATTTAAGTACTATTTTAGAAAATTTTGTGTTTGGGGAAGAAGATAACCAAATTTTAGGAGGAAGATAAAATGGAAAAATCATTTGAAGATGCATTAAAAGAATTAGAAGTAATTGTAAAAGAATTAGAAAGTGGTAATGTCGAATTAGATGCAGCAATCGATAAATATACTGAAGCCATGAAATTAGCTAAATATTGTAGTGAAAAGTTAAAAACTGCTACAGATAAAGTAAATAAAATTTTAACTGAAAATAAAGAATTAGTTGACTTTGACTTAGAAGGTGGAACTAATGAGTGAAATTAAAGATATAACAAAGCGTGATGTGGATTTTGCTAAATGGTATACTGATGTTGTAACTAAAGCTAATTTAGTCGATTATTCAAGTGTAAAGGGCAGTATGATTATTTGTCCTTATGGCTATGCAATATGGGAAGAAATGCAAAAAGTGCTTGATAAGATGTTTAAAGAAACAGGTCACGAAAATGTACAAATGCCAATGTTTATCCCTGAGAGTTTACTTAATATTGAAAAAGACCATGTTGAAGGTTTTGCTCCTGAAGTAGCTTGGGTAACCCATGGAGGAAAAGATTTATTAGAAGAAAGATTATGTGTTAGACCTACAAGTGAAGTATTATTCTGTGATTATTATAAAAAAATAATAAATTCTTATCGCGATTTACCAAAGCTTTATAACCAATGGTGTACAATTGTTAGATGGGAAAAAACAACTAGACCATTCTTAAGAAGTAGAGAAATTTTATGGCAAGAAGGGCATACAATGCATGCCACTAGTGAAGAAGCAATAAATGAAACTTTAAAAATGTTACATGTTTATGAAGATTTTCAAAGAAATTATTTAGCTATTCCTGTAATTGTTGGTAAAAAAACCGAAAAAGAAAAATTCGCTGGCGCTGAAGCTAGTTATTCTCTAGAAGCAATGATGTATGATGGTGTAGCACTCCAAAATGGTACAAGCCATTATTTTGGCGACAATTTTGCTAAAGCATTTGATATAAAGTATTTAAATAAAGATAATGAACTTGTAACTCCTTTTCAAACTAGTTGGGGCGTAACTACCAGAATGATAGGAGCCTTAATTATGATTCATGGTGATGATAGAGGTCTTGTTTTACCTCCAAATATTGCTCCAACTAAAGTAAATATCATTCCTATTGGCGATTCTAATGAAGTAATAGATGCCACTTCTAAAATAGAAAAAAATTTAAAAGGTAATAACATTAGTTATAAAATCGATAATTCTAATAAAACACCAGGCTTTAAATTTGCTCAAAGTGAAGTAATGGGCTATCCAATTCGTATTGAAATAGGATCTAGAGACTTAGCTAATAATACAGTTACTCTAGTAAGACGTGATACTCTAGAAAAAATTGTTACAAATGTTGATGAAGTAATAAATGTCATTCCAAAAGTTTTAGAAGATATTCAAAAAAATATGTATGATAAGGCTTTAAAACGTCGCGATTCTATGATTTATGAAGCTAAAAACTATGACGAATTTACAGAAATTGCCAATAATAAACCAGGCTTTATAAAAGCTAATTGGTGTGGTGACGTTTCTTGTGAAGATAAAATTAAAGATGATTTTAATATGAAAAGTCGCTGTTTAATAGAAGATGAAAAAGTAAATGGTAATTGTGTTTGCTGCGGTAAAGAAGCTAAATATCGCCTATATTTTGGTAAACAGTATTAGTTTTACATTTTAATTTATTTGTGCTATAATAAGTAACATTTAAGGGGGTCTATTATGCTAAATGTTGATTTAGAACATTTAAGAGCTAAAACTAATAGAGAACTAAATGAGAAAACAAATGAATATAATAGCAAAGTAGAAGAAAAGAATAAATTAGTAATAAAACAACGTCATTTTAAAGGATATTTAGCACTTATAACAGTTTATAAAAATAAAAGAGGTATAATAAATAAATTTTTAAAAGATTTATCATTAGATTTTATTTATTACTTTGTTATATTTATGGTGTTGTTAATTAGTTTTACTGGTATCCTTCCTATTGGTATCATATCTTTAATTTTATCACTAGTAACAGCAGTTTGTGATAATGAAAATGATTTAAAAGAGCTAAAAAAAGCTAGAAAAGCTTTAAAAAAATTAAATGTTAATGAAGAAGAGCTAAAGACTAATAAAAAACTAGAAGAGGTTATAGAAAGATTAAGAGTAATAAAACAAGATTTGCCTCAATTAAAAACTAAAATTGAAAATAAAACCGAAGCCTTAAATCAGATAGAAACAACAATATGGGATTTATTAGATATATATAGTAATCCAATGCCCATATTAGAAATTATAGAGGGTCCACCTTTAACTCTTGCTCGTACCAAAAATATTTAACCAATTATTGTTAAGTTAAAAACTATAATAAAGGATATACTATAAATGGTGATGTATATGAAAAAAGTTATAGTTTTTTTGTGTATGCTAGTTATTTTTCCTCTTAATGTTTTAGGATATGCTAGCGAAGTAATTCTAGGCGGAAAAACAATAGGAATAGAGATTAATTCTAATGGTGTTATGATAATAGGGTTCTATAAGGTAAATGGTAAATACTTAAAAACTAGTCTTAAAGAAGGCGATACAATTACCAAAGTTGGTAATAATTATGTATCTACTATTGATGAACTTACAAAAGCTATAGAGGATAATATAAATTATGACACAGGTGAAGTAGAAATTACTTATCTTCATGACAATAAAGAAAAAACAACTAATTTAAAATTATTTAAAGTAAATGAAGTTTACAAAACAGGTTTATATGTTAAAGATAAAATAACAGGTATTGGAACACTTACCTTTATAGATCCAACAACTAAAATGTATGGAGCTTTAGGTCACGAGATAATGGAAAGCAATACTTCTAAAGTAATTGAAGTTAAATCAGGTATGATATTTAAAAATAGTATAACTAGTATAGATGCTAGTAAAGATGGCATGCCAGGAAGTAAAAATGCTAAATTTTATTATAATACAACTTATGGTGATATAAAAAAGAATACTAAATATGGCATATATGGTGAATATAGCGCTTCCTATGATGACTCTAATTTAATACCTGTTGCGAGCCCAGACGAAATAAAAGTTGGAAATGCTAAAATATATACAGTATTAGATAATGAAACAATAGAAACATTTGATATTTATATTACCAAAATTAATGAAAATAGTAGTATAAAAAACTTAACTTTTGAAATTACTGATACTAAATTACTTGATAAAACAGGGGGAATAGTTCAAGGTATGAGTGGTTCACCAATTGTCCAAAATGATAAGCTAATTGGGGCTGTAACTCATGTTATAACTGATAATGTTAAAACTGGCTATGGTTTATTTATTACTACAATGTTAGAGGAAAGTGAACGTTAAGTTTACTTCTTTTTTGTTCTTTTTAATACTTTTAAATCATAAATTTAAATGGGTGAGATAAGTTTGAAAAAAATCATTATTGCTCTAATTTGCTTTTTTATATTACCTTTAAATATTCTAGCTATAAGCGCCGAAAAAGCTGTTGTTATGGACTTAAATAGTGGTAGAGTATTGTATGATTTAAATAAAGACGAACCAAGATTAATTGCGTCTATTACTAAAATTATGACTTGTCTTGTTACAATAATGTACAGTAATTTAGATAAAATAGTTGTTGTTGATGAAGATATTTTAAAAGTATATGGTTCAAGTGTTTATTTGGAAGTGGGCGAAGAAATAAAATTAAAAGACCTTCTTTATGGTTTAATGCTTAGAAGTGGTAATGATGCTGCGGTAGCTATCGCTAATACTGTCGCTGGTTCTATGGAAAACTTTGTTTACTTAATGAATGAATATGCTAAGACAATAGGTATGAAAAATACTCATTTTGTTAATTCTCATGGTTTAGATGAAAATGGCATTGGTAATAAATCAACAGCTTATGATATGGCTCTGCTTACTATGGTAGCTATGCATAACCCAACCTTTAAAGAAATATTTGGTACAACTAGCTATAAGGCTTCTAGTAACTTAAAAGATTATACTTGGCAAGGCAAAAATAAAATGTTTAGTATTTATGAATATACAACTGGAGGTAAAACTGGCTATACTGATGCCGCACGAAAAACGTTAGTTAGTACAGCTTCTCGCGATAATAAAGATTTGGTAGTAGTTACTTTAAATGATCCTAATGACTTTGTCGATCATAAAACCTTATATGAAACCTATTTTGCTAAATATGATGCTGTTTTAGCTTTAGATAAAAATAATTTTAAGATTGATGATAATTTTTATAAAGGGGCTAACTTTTATATAAAAAATGATTATTATGCTTTAGTAAATGATAGTGAGAAAAACAATTTAAAAGTCGATGTAACTCTTTATAAATATGATGAAATATATAATGATATTAAAATAGGAGAAGCTAAAGTTTTATTAAATGATACTATTTTACATAAAGAAAGTATTTATGTTAAAAAAGTAAATAAAGAAAAAGAAATTAAAAAAGAAAGTTTCTTTAATAAAATATTTAAAAAAATTCAAGGTTGGTTTCAAAGTGGGTTTAAAAAGCTTTACTTACAAGGAATTTTTGAAGGAATAAACTTAGCAAAAATATACGAAGGATATTACGTATGGTAAATGTTATATGGATATTTTTAATAATTATTGCCATAATTTATGCGTTTTTTACAGGTAATATTGAAATAATTAATAATGGTATTTTAACTCATGCTAAAAGTGGATTTGATTTAATATTAGATATGATGCCCTTAATTGTCTTATGGACAGGTATTATGAAAATTGCTGAAACTTCAGGATTACTTCAAATATTTTCGAAGATATTAAATCCTTTACTTAGTAAGTTATTTCCTAGTTTAGATAAAGATCATAAAGCTTTAGGCTATATTGCCAGTAACATAGGAGCTAATATGCTAGGGCTCGGAAGTGCTGCGACACCTTTTGGATTAAAAGCAATGGAAGAAATGCAAAAAGATAACTCTAAAAAAGATACGGCAACAGATGCTATGATAACCTTTTTGATACTAAATACAGGTGGAGTTACTTTAATACCTACAACCGTTATTGCTTTAAGAATCATGCATGGCAGTGCAAATCCTACTGAAATTATTATAACGAGTATTATAGCTACTAGTATCTCCAGCATTTCAGGCTTACTATTAGACTATTTTATTAGAAGGAGAAACAAATGAACAATATATCTCAGATAATTATTCCGTTATTTGTTTTTTTTATCATCTTTTATGGCGCTAAAAAACAAGTAAATGTATATGAAGCTTTTTTAGAAGGGGCTAAAGAGGGGTTAATTATGACATTTCATATTGTTCCAACTATTATTGCAATGGTTTTTGCTGTTAACTTATTTTTAGATAGTAATTTCCTAGAAGGAGTTTTAGGCTTTTTAAAACCCGTTTTTGAATTTATAAATATACCAATTGATATACTTCCAATGGCTCTATTAAGACCAATATCAGGAACAGCATCACTAGCTATTATGAATAATATTTTTACTAATTTTGGTCCAGATAGCTTTATTGGAAGACTTGCTAGTACTCTACAAGGTTGTACTGATACTACAATATATGTTCTTGCTCTTTATTTTGGTAGCATTAAAATAACGAAAACTAGATATGCTTTACCCGTTGGCTTATTTGCTGATTTAATGGGAATAATCGCTGCCTTTATTATCACTTTTATTTTCTTTGGTTAAAAGCTTGCATTTTTAAGTAATTTATGTATATAATATAACTGGATATAAAAAAAGAGATACATTTGATATTCGTTTGTTAGATGTTTTTCAGTCCAAAAATATTTTTGTTGAAAAACACCTATTCATGTGAGTAGGTGTTATTTTTTAATGCCTGTTTTCGTAAATTTTTGAGAGTATCACGAGGATAACAATCAGGATTATATAATCCACTAAAATCTCCAATCATAGGACCAACCCCTTTCCAAAATAATAAAAAATTTAAAATAATGGACTGAGGTAAAAACACCTAACTATCAAATGTATCTAAGTTAATTATATAATATATTTTTATAAGTGTCCATAGAAACGTAACTAAACTCACTATAATATAATTTTAATTATTTAAGATATTTAGGTTCATCGACTTTTCCAAGAAGATAATCAGCAGAAATATGATATTTTTTGCATATATCATAAAGAAAAGGGGTAGCTATTAAATGTTTACCATTTTCATAGTTAGTAATTACTGTTCGTACAATATTTAGAATGTTCGCCAACTTCACTTGAGTTAAGGCATATTCTTTTCTAAATTCCTTTAAGCGTTTTCCAGAAATTTGCTTGCTAAAACCTTTTTTGCTATTTTTATAGTTTTTAATGTCTGTAAAGTTAAAAATATAATCTAAAGACACATCAAAATAATCACACAATGTAATTAAATGCTTTAAAGGAATAGTGGTATATTCGCTTTCATATTCACTGTAACTACATTGTTTAATGTTAATAATTTTAGCAATCTCATTTTGGGGGGTTAGTTCCAAAGTCCTCAATTCTTTTAATCTTTGATACATATTATCACCTAATGAATTTTCTCATGAATTAAGATTATAATTAAAATATATTGAAAATAGACACATTTTTCTTGACTTTTATTATATGGAATATTATAATAAATACATAAGCTAGAAATTT
>JAMPHW010000010.1:24785-33399 GCA_023663235.1 Ruminococcus sp.
GGTTTCTATATTGAAAAAATATTAGATAAAATACCTGATATAACCTTAAATAAAACCCTTAAAGATATTAGAAAAGAAAATCTTCGTTTACAAGGTTTTTCCAATAGTGATTTAAATATTTTAAAGCTATTAGATAATAATTATCAAGATAGTAAAGTTATCAAAGGCTTAAGATTTAAAAATAACGGCGAATTTTATAATAGTGTTAAAGTTTTAAGTAGTAAAGAAATGGATGAATTAACACTTTTAATCGAAGAACAAATAGATATAGTTATTAAAAAAATAATTGAAGGAGAATATCCTATAAACCCTAAAGTTATCAAAGGAAATAATATCGCTTGTACTTATTGTAAATTTAAAGATATTTGTTTTAAAACTAAGGATAACGAAATAGTGCTAGGAGGTGAAGATAATGAAATGGACGGAAGAACAGTTACAAGCAATTAATCTAGAAGGCAGCAATATAATTGTCTCCGCTGGTGCTGGTTCTGGTAAAACTGCTGTTTTATCTGAAAGAGTTTTACGAAAAGTAAAAGAAGGTATTGATATAAGACAAATTCTTATTTTAACTTTTACTAATGAGGCTGCTGGTGAAATGAAAGAGCGTATTCGTAAAAAATTAAAAAAAGCCAACTTAAAAGATACTTTAAAATATATTGATAGTGCCTATATTACAACTTTTGATGCTTATGCCTTAAGTATGGTTAAAAAATATCATTATTTATTTAATATAAGTAATAACATTAAAATTATTGATTCTTCTATTATTGATTTAAAAAAAGAAGAAATATTAGATAATATCTTTTTAGAACTTTATAAGAAGAAAGATAAAAACTTTTTAAAACTAGTCGGAGATTTTACTAATCGTGATGATGATACCATCAAAAAGGCTATTTTAAGTATTAATAAGTCTCTAGATTTAAAATATGATAAAAAAGAATATTTAATAAATTATTTAGATAATTTCTATAATGAAGAATATTTAGATAATTTATTTAAAGAATATTTTAGTTATTTAAAAGATTTATCATCATTAATTGAAAGTGAACTTTATAGTTTAGAAAATTTTTTAGATGATAAAAACTATTTAAAGATATATGATGCCTATAGTATCTTTCTAAATCCTAAAAACTATAGTGATTTATTTAAAATAAAAGATTTACCAAAGGTTCAATTTCGTTCTTTAGAAGAAGAAGGCTTAATTATTAAAGATAATCTAAAAGAACATGTAAAAGAATTAATTGATTTAACTAGATTTAGTGAAGAAGATTTAAAAGAAGAGTTAATAAGCACTAAAGAATATGTATCAAGTATTATTGAAATTATTTTAAAACTAGATGATAAACTTAATATTTATAAAAAAGAACAAGTAGCTTTTGAATTTATCGATATTTCTAAAATGGCTATAGAACTAGTAAAAAATCATAATGATGTGAAAGAAGAATTAAAAAATAGCTATCAAGAAATAATGATTGATGAATACCAAGATACCAATGATTTACAAGAATTATTTATTAGTGAGATAGCTAATAATAATACCTATATGGTTGGTGATATAAAACAATCAATATATCGCTTTAGAAATGCTAATCCAAAAATTTTCAAAAATAAATATGATAATTATGCTAAAAATATTAATGGTAAAAAAATTGATTTAGTTAAAAACTTCCGTTCTAGGAAAGAAGTGTTATCTAATATTAATTTAATTTTTAATCTTATTATGACTGAAGATATTGGTGGCGTTAACTATAAAGAATCTCATAATATGATTTATGGTAATAAAACCTATGAAGAAGAAGGAAATAATAGCTATAATAATAATATGGAAATTATCAAATACGATAATGATTTACAAGAATTTACTAATACCGAAATTGAAATATTTACTATTGTAAAAGATATAAAAAATAAACTTAATAATAATTATCAAGTGTTTGATTTTGATTTAAACAAGAAAAGAAATGCTACTTATAAAGATTTTTGTATTATCTTAGATCGAGGAACTGATATGCCCCTTTATAAAAAAGTATTTGAATATTTTAATATTCCCTTAGATGTTTATAAAGATAATGATTTAGTATCCTCTAATGATATTCTAATAATTAAAAATATTATTAATCTTATAATTAAAATTTATAATAAAAGTTATGATAAAAAAATGCAATATTATTTTGTTAGTATTGCTAGAAGTTTTCTTGGCAATTTAAAAGATCAAGAAATATTTACGTTTATTAATAATAATACTTTTTATAATAGTGATATTTATAGTACTTGTTATAATTTATCCTTAAATCTTGAAAATAAAACACCAACTATTTTATTAAATGAAATAATTGAAAAATTTAATATTTATCATAATCTTATCAAAATAGGGGATGTAAACACGAGTATAATTCGCCTAGATAATTTATTATCTCTAGCAAGTAATGCCGAAGAACTAGGCTACACCATTAATGATTTTAGTAAATTCTTAGAAACTATTGTTGATAGTAATAAAGAAATTAGATATAAAGAAACTAAAGATACTAGTGACTGTGTTAAAATAATGAATATTCATAAATCTAAAGGTTTAGAGTTTCCTATATGTTATTTTACAGGCTTTAAAAAAACATTCAATCTAAGTGATTTAAAATCAAGATTTATGTTTGATAATAAATATGGCATCTTAACTCCTTATTTTAAAGAAGGTATAGGAACTCTTCTTACTAAAACTCTCATAAAAAATAAATATTATTTAGAAGAAATATCTGAAAAAATTAGATTATTTTATGTAGCTTTAACTCGCGCTAAAGAAAAAATAATTATGATTATCCCTGAGTTTAAACAAGAAAAAGAAATAGTAAATTTAAGCAAAATAGAAGGTCTTAATTTCCGTTCCTTTTATGATTTTATGAGTACAATCTCTCTTAATATTAAAGATTATACTAGTACTATAAATATCGAAGATTTAAATTTAACTAAAGATTATGAGTTTTTTAAAAGGGAAAATATAAATATCGAAGAAAATAATAATTTAAAGATAACTTTTAAAGAAAATCATAATAACAGTATTTTAGAAGAAAATCTTCATGCTTCTAAAACTACAAATAAACTTATAACTAAAGAAGAAGCAAGGAAACTAGAGTATGGTACATCACTTCATAATATGTTAGAATTAACTGATTTCAAAAAGAAAAGCACTAATAAATATGTAAAACATTTGCAAGATACCTTTGATTTTAAAAGTGCCAATGTTTATCAAGAATTAGAATTTCTATATGATGAAGAGGGAATTTCTTATCATGGCATTATTGACCTTATGTTAGAATATAAAGATGAAATAAAAATAATTGATTATAAATTAAAAAATATTGATGATGAAGGATATACTAAGCAATTAAATATTTACTATAATTATATTAAAAGTGTAAGTGATAAAAATATCAGTCTATATTTGTATTCTTTAATCGATAATAAAATAAAAGAAGTAGAAGTGTTAGAAACTATAAAGAATTAAAATAACTTGCATTTTAACCTAATTTATGTATATAATATAAATGGATATAAAAAAAGAGATACATTTGATTTTCGATTGTTAGATGTTTCTCAGTCCAACAAATTGTTGCTAGAAAAACACCTATTTTTAGGCGTTTTTCTTTTTAGTCTTTGTTTAAAAACTTGCACATTGCTAAAATTAACAATAATGCAATAACTAGATATTCCATCAAAGGAAATTCCTTTCGTTCTTAAATTCATAGGACCAGCCCCTTTCCAAAATGATAAAAATTTAATTAATCATAAAAATTTATAATAGTGGACTGAGGTAAAACACCTAACAACCAAATGTATCTCTAAGTTAATTATATAATATAAATTTAAAAGTGTCCATAAAAATGAAGCTTAACTTACTATATCTATTTAAGATATTTAGGATTATCAATTTTGCCTAAGAGATAATCGGCAGATATCTTATATTTCTTGCATAAATCATAAAGAAAAGGAGTAGCTATTAAGTTAATTCCTTTTTCATATTTAGAGATAACTTGTGCAACAGTATTTAGAGTTTCTGCAAGCTTTTTTTGAGTAAGATTCTTTTCTTTTCTAAATTCTCTTAATCTTTGACCTGCTAAATCTTTATTTATGGTATATGTAATATTATCATAATTGTATGTCTCGGTAAAACTAAAAATATAATCTAAAGAAACATTATAAAAATTACATAATGTATTAATATGCTTTATAGGTATTAGTTGAATTTCTTTTTCATAACGTGAGTATAAACTATCACTAATATTTAAAATCTTAGATATATCAACTAAAGAAAGACCTTTTCTTTCACGTAAAACTCTTAATTTATTACCAAAATTCATAGTTTATCACCATTAAGATTTTCTCATAATATTTTTATAATTTAATATCATCCGAATAAATAGGTGATTTTTCTTGACAAATATTATATTCAAGAATATAATAAATGTATAAGCTAGAAATTTCTAAAATAATCGCGGTTTGCTTATTATAAGGAGCAAATATGAAAATAGAAAAATTGAGAAATAAGAATAGCAAAAAGTATTTTTTGTGTGGCTTAATAATGGTAGTAGTACTTACTGTAACCGTAACATTTATAACATCAAAAGCTAATTATAGAATGACAGCATCTATTCCCCTAACTGAGGGGAAAGTAACGGCTAGTCCATATGATATAAATATAGTAGCTTTATATCTTGATAATATAGAGCACGATAGTAATACTATAATACCTAGTGGCTATAAAATAAATGAAGAGAATAGTTATTGTTATAAAGGAACAAATAAAAGTAATAAAGATACTAATGCTCGGGTTTATACTGATGAACTAGGAAATCATTCTTTTAGTGGAATAAGTAAAAGTTCTAAATGTATATTATATTTAGAAAAGGCAATAGCTAGTAATTATCATAATATGCAGGATTTACTAGATAATTATTATATATATAAAAAGATTAGAGCTAAAGGTACTTTTAATACGGCAATAACAGGTGATATTTCAAATACTGTATATGTAGCTCCAGATGACAATGGTTATTCATATTACTTTGCAGGAAATCCAATCGATAACTGGGTAGAGTTTGGAGACTATTACTGGAGAATAATTAGAGTAAATGGAGATGGAAGTATTAGATTAATATACCAAGGAAGAACCAAAGATGAAAAAGGAAATAAGTTAGAACCACAAACAACAGGCGAAGAAACAACTATAGGAGCAAGTATATTTAATACTAATGGTGGACCTAATATTGGATATTGGTATAATGAAAATGATGAAGACAAGCCTTCTACTATTTATAATAATTTAAATAATTGGTTTATAAATACATCGGGATTAACTAATGAAAAGTATTTAGAAAAAATAGACTTTAATGCCGGTTTTTGTAGTGATATGAGGCCAAGCACAAGCATTAAAGAATTAAATTGGAACACAGGAAATCCAATGTATTATGGCCCAGCTATAAGACATACAAACTCTGAACTGCCTTCATATAATTGTGACAATGAATATTTATACACATATAATAAAGCTACTATTGGAAATAAAAAGTTAGAATATCCTGTTGGCTTAATAACATCTGATGAATTTATTTATGGGGCAGGGACTAGCTATGTATCAAAAACTGGCAATTTTTTAGCTAATCAAACTGGTTATTGGACGATATCTCCTTTTGGATATGATACGACTTATGGTACAAGATTCTATTACGTTGATGGAAATTCAAGTTCAGGATATCTCCATTATTGGCATTTAGGTCTTAATGGCAGAATTAAGCCTGTCATAAATTTACGTTCTGATGTCACTTTAACAGGCGATGGCACTATATCTAATCCTTATAAAGTATCATAATTATAAAGTAAATATATAGTAAACATAAATTAATATTATTGAACTAAAAAACTATCTATGATAATATAATTATATAAGGAGTGAATATTATGTGGTGGATTATTTTAATCGTTGTAATCGTTTTAATTCTTCTTTGGGTTATTGGAACTTATAATAGCTTAATATCTCTTAGGAATAGAGTTAAAGACTCATGGAGTCAAATAGATGTTCAATTAAAAAGAAGATTTGATTTAATTCCTAATTTAGTAGAAACAGTTAAAGGTTATGCTAAACATGAAAGTGAAACTTTAGAAAATGTTATTAAAGCTAGAAATACTTATCTATCTGCAACATTACCAGAAGATCAAATGAAAGCTGATGGTGAGCTTACAAAAGCTATAAATAAATTATTTGCTTTAAGTGAGAGTTATCCTGATTTAAAAGCTAATACTAACTTTTTAGATTTACAAAAAGAATTAAATGAAACTGAAAATAAAATTGCTATGTCAAGACAATTTTATAATGATATTGTAATGCAATATAATAATAAAGTGGAGATGGTCCCATCAAATATTATAGCAAGCATTTTCAAGTTTAAAACCCAAGTTTTCTTTGAAGCTTCAAGTGAAGAAAAAGAAAATGTAAAAGTTAAATTTTAGGCTTACTATTGTAAGTCTTTTTTTGAAGGTGATTAGATGAAAAAATTAATTTTGAGTTTAATATTATTTTTAAGTATACCCCTAATGGTTAATGCTGCGAATTATGATATAACTAATCAGTATATTAAAGCTGAAATTTTAAATAATGGTGATTTAAAAGTAAGAGAATTAATCGTTATGGATGGTACTTTTAATGGCTATGAAAAAACTCTTAGTTATAAAAATGATTTGTTAGAAGAGAGTAATAGTTATGCTAATAATGCTTTATATAATGGAAGTAATATTGAACTTGTAAGTATAGAAGGTAAATATGTAGATAATGTATCGTTTGATACTTTTAATGATGATTTTACTAATTTTTCTTCTGTAAATTACGCCTCTAATGGTGATATAGCAAAGTATACTACCAAAAGTAATTATAACGGTTATACTTATCGTATGTATTATAAAGCTAATAATCAAAAAGTCGCTTTTTTAATAACCTATATCGTGAAAGATGTTGTCGTTCTTCATAATGATGTCGCTGAAGCTTACTGGAATTTCATAACTCCTAATGATTATGATGATATAAATGATATTAAAATAGAAGTATTATTACCAAATAATGATAATAGTGATAATTTTAGAATATGGGCTCATGGTAATTTAAGTGGTGAAGTTTCTAAATTAAATGATAATAGGGGCTTAAAAGCTGAAATATCCTATATGGAAGCATCAGCTAATTTAGATATTAGAGTAACTTTTAGTAAAGATTTAATAACTGATACTACAAATGTAAAAAGAAATAATACTGATGCCTTACCTAGTATAATTGAGGTTGAAACAAAAAGGGCAGAAGTAGCCAATGAACTTCGTGCTGAACTTTTAAAAAAATATAATTTTGGTGTATATTCTTCTATCATATTTTTAGTAACTTCTATTATAGTTATTATCTTTATCTATTTTAAATACGGTAAAAGTCCTAAATCAACATATTATTCAAAATATAATCGTGAATTTATTGATGACTACAATGTTGAAGTAATTGACTATTTAATGCATAAAAAAATAACACCTAATGCTATGAGTGCTTCTATTATGAATTTAATTTATAAAAAGAATATTAGTGTTAAAGAAATAGATAATTCTAAAAAGAAAAATAAAAAAGATTATGTCTTCACTTTAGAAAATACTGATAACTTAAAGAATAGTGAAGTTACTTTAGTAGAATTCTTATTTGATAAAGTAGGACATAAAAATACGGATGGCACTAAAAATTTTTCAACAATTGATTTAAAAAATTATGCTAATGGAACAAAGACTTGCAATAAATTTATTTCTAGTTATACTTCCTGGAAAAATAGCGTCACTAGATATGGCGAAAAAGAACAATTTTATGAAAAATCTGCTGTACCTATAGGTATTTGTATTGGTTTATTTATTATAGGTGTTATATTGTTTATTTATAATACTTCTAATGGTATAGACTTTTTCTTACTTTTCTTTGTTCCTATAATGTGCATTATCTTAATGTTTTATGGTATTCTAGTTGATAAAAAAACTATCAAAGGTGTAGATCACTATACTAAATGGAAAGCCTTTAAAAATTTCTTAAATGATTTTGGTGCTTTTGATATAAAAGAATTACCTGAAATAGTTTTATGGGAAAGATACTTAGTTTATGCAACTATTTTTGGCTTAGCTGATAAAGTTCAAAAAGTTATGAATGTTAAAATACATGAATTTGATGAAACTGCTGTTAGTTATATTCCAAGCTATTTCTATTTTGATTTAGGTAGCACTATTAATACAAGTGTCAATAATGCCTTAAATAGTGCTTATTCTAGACAAGCTGCTAATTATTCTAATAGCCATTCATCTTCATCAAGTGGAGGCGGATTTGGCGGAGGATTCTCTAGTGGTGGCGGTTTTGGTGGCGGTGGTTCATCTGGACATGGATTTTAAAAGTGAAGGGTTAATCTGTCATGTGGAAAAAAGTTTAGTCTCCGTCTAATGCTATAAACGCTAACGTGTTCCGTGTGAATTCGAATGGCTACCTTGACAACCCGAACGTGACCAACGCGTATGGTGTGCGTCCAATATCCTTTTAAAACTCATTTATTTGATTAAGGTTAAATAA
>JAMPHW010000011.1:0-24340 GCA_023663235.1 Ruminococcus sp.
GGATTAATCTTGTATCCTAATTCTACTTTATTTAACCTTAATCAAATAAATGAGTGCTAAAAGGATATTGGACGCACACCATACGTGTTGTCCACGCGGTTGTTGTTGAGGTAGCCACCCGAATACACATAGAACACGTTAGCGTTCGAAGCATTATACGGAGACATCTCTGTTCCTATAATAGATTAACCCTAAAATAAAGTATAAAATAGTATTATTTACAAGTCAAACTCTATATATAATGTCAAATTGAAGCAAAGTCTTTAATTTTTAAAACTTTCTCTTTAATTTTCTTCTTTTTTTGTTATAATATATACTTTGGAAAGAGGTACTTATGATAAAAAAGTATTCTAAAATATTATTCATAACTTTTCTAATTATATATTTAGAATTAATTACTAAATTTATTGTTTTAAAAACATTTAATGGTATATTTTATACTCTAATTTTTAGTATATCCTTAATTATTTTCATAAATTTTATAACAGGATTATTTAAAGAGAAACATAATAATATAACTCTTTTTATAATAACGTTTCTTTTATCATTATATTATGGTTTCCAAGGTATCTTTTATCGTTTATTTAGTAATATTTTTTCTATAAATACTTTATCTTTAGCTTCCGACATTGGTGAATTTAAAACCTTAATTATTGATATATTAACTAAAAATACTATATGTATTGCATTGTACATTATACCTATAATTATTTTAACTATTATTTATAAGAAGTTAAATGTTCATAAAATAACTAAATATAATATAATATATAATGTATTATTTATTGCTTTCTTTTATTTTCTATCTTTAGCTACTCTTTATTACAATAAAGAAAATACATATTCTCCATATAATCTATATTATAATATCAATAGTGAAATCAAAACAGTTGAAACTTTTGGTTTAGCAACTTATACAAGATTGGATATAAAAAGAACTATTTGGGGATTTAACGAAATAATAAATAATGAAATGCTTGAAATTCAAGAAGAACTGGACGAACCTGAAGAAATAACTTATAATGAAATATCTATTAATTTTGAAGATTTAATTAATAATGAAAGTGATGAAAACATAAAAAATATTTTAGAATATTTTAAAAATAGCGAACCAACCAATAAAAATACATATACAGGTATGTTTAAAGATAAGAATTTAATATTTATTCTTGCCGAAGGCTTTAATATGATCGCTGTTGATGAAGAATTAACTCCAACTTTATATAAATTAACTCATGAAGGATTTGTTTTTAACAATTTTTATTCTCCCGTTTTCTTAAGTACTACTGGTGGTGAATTTCAAGCCATGACAGGTCTATTACCTACTCAAGAAACTTTAACTTTATGGAAAAAGAAAAAAACAAATATTCATTATGCTTTAGGTAATAGTTTTAATCGTCTAGATTATTATACATCTAGTTACCATGATTGGACTCATACATATTATAGTAGACAAAATACAATGCCTACTTTAGGTTTTGATAATTATCTCGCTTGTGGTAATGGTTTAGAAAAATCAATTAATTGTAAATGGCTTCCTAGTGATATTGATATGATAAATGCTACTTTACCTTTATATAAAGATAATGATAATTTTATGACTTATTATATATCAGTTTCAGGTCATGCTCCTTATGTTTATAACTCTAATGGTAATTCTATTGCTAAAAAAAATACTGATTTAGTTAAAGATTTACCATATTCTAACAATGTTAAAGCTTACTTAGCTACTCAGATAGAATTCGATAGAGCCTTAGAAACCTTAATTAAGTCTTTGGAAGAAGAGGGCATATTAGACGATACTGTAATATCTTTTGTTGGTGATCATTATCCATATACTTTAACAGTTGATGAAATAAACGAATTAAGTACTTATGACAGAGATGAAATTATCGAAGTTAATCGAAGTGATTTTGTTATTTGGAATAATAAGATGAAAGAACCAATAACTATCGATAAAGTAGGTAGTGAAATAGATGTTTTACCAACTCTTTTAAATTTATTTGGAATTGAATATGATTCTAGATTAATAATGGGTAAAGATATATTAAGTAACACGCCAGGATTGGCCATCTTTTCTAATCGCAGTTGGGTATCCGACTATGGCACCTATAATCGTGGCAAATTAACTTTAAAAGACAATGTTGAATTAGATAATATTGATGAATATATTAAAGAAATAGATAATATTGTTAATAATCGTTTTAGTTTAAGCAATCAAATTATAAAATATAATATGTATGATTATATTTTAAAAAAATAATAAAGTATTGGTAAAAAGAGGGTAAATATTTAACTCAAATATTAATAAACTATAAATATGTACACAGATATTACTCGTACATATTTATTTTTGATATCAATCTAATATTATAAGTATTAACGATATTAAAAGGTAATATCTAAAAAGGAAGCATTATATCTTCCTTTTTTTGTAAAAAACATTTACTATAAGTAATAAATTCTTTATAATTATAATAGGTATAGTCTAAAAAATGGAATAACGCATGTCTCCGTTTAACTATGAAAGCGGCAATGCTCGCGTGTTCAATGTGAATGGTTCGAATGGCTACCTCGACTGGAACAACGTGAACAACACGTTTGGTGTGCGTCCAATATCCTTTTAGAACTTAAATATTTAGGTTAAGGCTTAATATAAAAGAATTAGGATACAAGACTAAACCTTAAGCTTAGGCTTTAAATATATAGCACTGATGTTTTATATCTAGAATATGAAGCTATTACAGTGTTTTTTCTTTGTCGAAATATCGAGGACGATTTTTATTTACAAATATAATTTTAAGCTTTAAACTAAAATAAGCGTGTAAGAAAAGTAGTAGAAAGGAGATAATGTGATATGTAAAAATAAAACATACATAGATGTAACAAAAGAAATGATTGACCAAGCAAATCCAAATAGTCATGAGATAATCGAAGATAATCGTTACTATAAAGGTGATGATGGTAGTAAATATTATGTTGATGGAAGTAGTGTTATATATTCACCAAGTATTGAAGAAATAGAAAATGCCAATTGGTTAAGTAAAACATTCGGTGGAAAAATTAGAATTCAATCTAAGGTAAATAGTCCTAAATATATAAAATGCTCAGATTATCGTTGGCAACCAATTGGTTATCCTGAAGAAAAATGGGATTTAAAAACACTTGGAGAAAAAGCTACAACTAGGGCGGTTGATAACAACCTCAAAAAAGCCAGAGGTCAATCTCAAAATTTTATTCTTAAAATAAAAAAAGATTGCCCTCTAACAACTAAAAATGTTATTAATCAAGTAAAGAGATTATATGATAAGCAAGATAGAAAGTGGGTTGATAAGATTATAATAAGAAAAGAAGATACATTAATTGCCATCTACATTAGAAAATAAAAAAGAAAAAGCACACTCCCATCCAAACGGACAAGACTGGCTTTTTCAAAATGTAATTACAATTACATTATACTATATATTATGCTTAAAGTCAAATTTTTAATACGCTATTTTAAGTGCTTAGGACTATCCACTTTGCCTAAAAGGTAATCAGAAGATATATTGTATTTACTACAAATGGTATATAAAAAAGGAGTAGCAATAATATAACTTCCTATTTCATAATTAGCAATTGTGCCATTAGCAACATTTAATAGTTCTGCAAGTTTTACTTGAGTTAAGTTATTTTCTTTTCTAAATTCTTTTAATCTTATAGCAGATAGACTATTATTAATCTTATCTTTATAGTTATTATAACTCTTAGTATTTGTTAAGTTAAATACATAATCAATTGATATTTTAAAATAATTGCAAAAATCATTTAATCTATTAATAGGAATAATGTCTTTTTCTTGTTCCCACATACCATACGTACTTCGAGAAATACAAAATAGTTTAGCTATTTCTGTTTGGGTTAGATTATTTTCTTCTCTGATTTCTTTTATTCTCATTATATTAATCTCATTTCTAAGTATATTCTACAAAAAAATAATTGTATATTTATTAATTGACGGTAATACTGAGAATTTTCTTGACTTTTATTATATGAACAATTATAATAAATGTATAAGCTAGAAATTTCTAAAATAACCTAGGTTTGCTTATTAAAGGAGCAAATAAAAATGAAATTTGAAAGAAATAGAAATAGCAAAAAGTATTTTTGGTGTGGCCTAATATTGGTAGTAGTACTTACTGTTACACTTACTTTTATAGGAAGTAAAGCAAACTATAGAATGACTGCATCTATCCCGCTAACAGAAGGTAAAGTAGTATCTAGTCCCTATGATATAAATATAGTAGCAATGTATATAGATGGAGTAGAACAAGATAAAGATACAACTATGCCTGATGCTAATTATTATGCTATAAATGAAGAAAAAAGCTATTGCTATAAAAGTACAAAAGAAATTAAAGATGATAGGGTTAAATTATATACAAGTATTTATGATGAACATGTAATTGAGAATTTGAGTAAAAGTGATAAATGTTATTTATATTTCGATAAAATTCAATCTAATAGTAATGCTAGAACAATGGAGGAACTAATAGCAGATTATTATGTTCATAAAAAATATAGATTATCATCAAGAAAAGATTTTAATGTACCGATAGAGAATGAATTAAGAAAAACTTTATATGTAGGTAATGACGAAGATGGAACAACATATTACTTTGCTGGTAATCCCTTAGATAACTGGGTAGAGTTTGGTGGATATTATTGGAGAATTATTAGAATAAATGGAAATGGTTCAACAAGAATGATATATCAAGGAAGAACTCAAGATGAAAGTGGCAAAAAGCTGGAACCTCAAACATCAGGTACAGAAACTCAAATTGGAACAAGTGCCTTTAGTGAAAAAATTGATGATAATGCCTATGTAGGTTTTATGTATGGAACGCCTGGAAGTGATACATATGAAGCAACTCATGAAAATAAAAATAATAGTACTGTAAAGCAATATTTAGATAATTGGTTTATTAATTCTAACATTAAACAAGGTACTAGTTATTTTGATAAAATTGATTTAAATGCAGGGTTTTGTAATGATAAGAGGTTAAGTTCAAATGATGTTGGAACAGGTAAAAACGCCACTTCATATATAGGTAATTATAGGCTAGGTAATAATGTTTGGGTAACTTCAGCTACAGATGCAGTTACCCCTACCTTTAATTGTAAAGAGGAAGATCTATTTACATATAAAAGTGCTAATAAAGGTAACAAGAAATTACAAAATCCAGTTGGATTAATAATTGCAGATGAGGCCGTATATGCTGGGTTTGGTTATCTTACAATGCCTAAAGGTACAAACTATTTACGAACAAGCCTTGATTATTGGGTTATGACACCTGCTTCATATGCGGTCTCAGATGTTACAAATTGTGCTTCTGTATATCGAGTGACTAGCTATCTTACTACGGCTTGCACTATGGCTAAGCTTGGTGTTAGGCCTGTCATTAATCTCCGCTCTGATGTTACTTTTACAGGAGATGGAACAATATCTAACCCTTATAAAGTAGTTTAAAATATTGTATTTATATAAAAACCAAAACCCCCTATAGAGTTTAAAGAATAGTTATAGAAAAGAAAGGAAAAGCAGGCACTCTAGATTTCTTTTACTCTCTTTAAATATTCTAAAATAAAAGATATATTTTGTCTAAAAAAACGTTCGACAGAATTCGACCTTGATATAAAATGCTTTACTAATATAGATTTAATTTATATAATTATATAGGGTTAATCTAAATTTATTGGGATAATATCAGTCTCCGTATATGTATGGTAACGCTACCGTGTTCTATGTGCATTCGTCTGGCTACCTCAACGGCAACAACAACGTGGATTGGACTAACGGTGGTGTGCGTCCAATATCCTTTTAGAACTTAAATATTAGGTTAAGACTTAATATAAAGAATTAGGATACAAGACTAATCCTTAAGTATATTACTTTAAAAAAATAACACTGATGTTTTATATCTTGTATATAAAACTATAACAGTGTTTTTTCTTAACTATAAATTTATTTAGTTCCCCATAAACTATGAAGATTACAATAAGAATAAGCTCCTATTACTTCTTCATCATTTTCTAAATTAAACTTAACTACTGGTTCCATTTCTGGCTTTAAATCAGCTTTTTTAATTCCTTTATTAGTTTCTAAATATATCCATTTTATATAATGCTCTTCCGTCATAGGATGCATTACCTCTCCAACTGTAACTATAACCACATTATCTTTTTTGTCTATAACTGGTATATGCTTTTCTAAAGCTGCTTCTGTCGTATTAGCCTCTATTTCTTTCATTTTAGAACCGCAACAAGTAAGTTCTTTTTCTGTTTCATTAGTTAATTCCACTAAATTTCCACATACTTCACATAATAATAATTTTCTTTTCATAATCCTACTTCTTTCTATTTCAAAATTAGTTTATCATATTTTATTTTTAAGAACAAGCTATTACCATAATTTAACCACCATCTAAATAATTTGACAAATTACCACTTTTGTGATATTATATGCCACAAAACCAAAGAAACATTGGTTAAAGGGGGATTTTATATGTACGAGGAAAAATCAAGAAAATTAAATATTAATTGGAAATCATTTCTAATAAAAATGATAATCTTACTAGTCGCTGTATTTATTATTTTATGGCTAATATCACTAATAAATAAAAAGAATAGTGATAAACCATCTAATTTAAATACTAACTTAAAATTAATGCAACAAGCTGCTACTGAATACTTTACTGAATCAAAATTACCAACAACTATTAATGGTAAAAAGAAAATAACTTTACAAGAGATGTTTGATAGTAAGCTTCTTGTCGAATTCAAAGATCAAAATAATAAAGCGTGTGATACTACTGAAAGTTATGCAGAAACTACTAAGAAAAACTCTACAAGTTATGACCTTAAAGTTAAATTAGTCTGTGCTAATGAAGCTAACTATATTATGGATCAAATAACACTTGCTAATAAAGATGATGATAACACTACAAATATTGATAATCCTGATAATAATGATAATAACAATACTATTGTTGATAATACTCCAGTAGATAATAATAACAATACTACTAATAATAACAATAGCTCGTCAACTAATAAACCTGCTAATACAAGTACATCTACATCAAATAACTCTACAACTACAACAAAACCTAATAACAATAGTAATACCGCAACTACTAACAAACCAACAACTACTACATGTTCTTATGGTAATAAAGATTACATAAATTATACTTTATCTTATGAAATACCTGGAAACTGTGCTGTTAGTAAAAGTGATTATAATAAAGCTGATTATATAAATGCTGTCAATTCTGTAACTGCCACTGAGTATCAAAAAATAGTTACAGAAATGAGTAGCTATAGCAATATTTATATTGAAAATCCTAATTTTACAGGTGTTTATAATAAAACTAATACCGGTTTAGTAGGATATCAAATATTATTTACTGTTAAAAGAAAAAATAATTATGCTTTAGAAACAGTTTATCAATATTATTTAAATAAAGATGGTAGCCGTAAAGTAATTCTTGATAAAAGAAGTTCTTTAAATAAAACACCATCTAATAGTACAACAACTAATAATAACAATAATAGTACTAATAACAGTGTTATTAATGCTACTAAAGTTACTTTAAATAAAACAAGTTTAAGTTTAACAACAGGCGATACTTATAGATTAACTGCTAGCCTAACTCCAAGTAATGCAACATCTTCTACTTCTTGGACAAGTAGTGATACTTCCGTTGCAACTGTATCTAATGGCCTTGTAACAGCTAAAAATCCTGGTAGCACTACTATTACAGCTAAGTCAGGTAATGCTTATTCTAGTATTACTGTAACTGTTAGTCCTAAAACTATTGGTGTAAATAGTGTTACTATAAATGATGGAAATCTTGACTTATATATTGGCGATACTCATTATTTAAATGTTACTGTAAAACCTAATAATGCTACCAATAAAAATGTAACATATACAAGTAGTATGCCGAATGTTGCAAGTGTTGATTCTAATGGTAAAATAACTGCTAGAAAAGTAGGATATACAACTATTACTGCCTCTTCTAATGGTTACAGCTCTTCTATTAGAGTAAGCGTAACAACTGAGCCAACTTATAAATATTGTAAGAGAACTTATCAAACAGATTATATTATAGCATCTGAACTTCCTAATAGTTATTCATCAAAGAATTTAACTATAAAATATAGTAATAAAAATATGAAAGATGTTCAAGTTTATAGTGCAGGTTATTTATATGATAATGATGATACTTATCGTAATGCTCGTAATTATTTATATAACCCAAGAATATATTTAGTTCAGGATTATGGTATATCTAATTATACAGTTCCAATAAATTATCAACTTTTCTCACTAAAACAAGCTAACTTCTGGCAAAATATCACTCAAACATATGAGAAAAACGGTTATTGGTATATTGATGTCTCATATAGAGTAAATAATTATAATAATGTAAGCCCATATACATATAATTATTCTACAAAAACTTATGTTTATTATATTCCATTATATTTCTCTATTGAGTATACTGATTTGAATGATTGTGTTAACCTTAAAAAAGGTGAAGAAAGCAAATATTCAAATTATCGAAAAGTATCTTAAACTATCTTAATTGATAGTTTTTTTCATATCAAAATAAAAAACTACTAGAAATAATCTAATAGTTTAAGGTTATGAATACAAAAAAGGAGTGTATCTATAAGAATTAAGCTTTTATCTTCTTCTTTTTCTCTTGGCCCTCACCATTACCATAGATACAGGCTTCAATCATACTAATTACTACATTGTTAAAAGAGGTGCCATTTTTATTTGCTATTTTTTCTACTTCTTTTAACAGCGAATCCTTAATATATAAGGACTTGTAGCTAGCAGGATCTTTCTGCCTTGTTTGTCTTACGACAAATTCCATATTTCACACCTCATATATATTTTAATATGTTTTAAAAATATAATAAAGACTAGAATTTTCTAAGGTATAAAATAAATATGTAAAATTGTTCATTTAACCTTGAATATATATTCTTATCTTTGCTATAATACGGATAGGTGAGTAAAATGGATTATAAATATACGTCAAAGTGTGTAGAAGATACGCTAGATTTAGCAGGAAATATTGAAAGCGAAAAATTTCCAGGAATGGTTATTTGTTTAAATGGTGATTTAGGAAGCGGCAAAACTGTTTTTGTTAAAGGATTTGCCAGAGCTTTAGAAATAGATGATAATATTACTAGCCCAACATTCACAATTGTAAAAGAATACTTAAGTGGGGAAATGCCCCTATATCATATGGATGTTTATCGTATTGATGAAAATCAAGATTTTGGAGTAGAAGATTATTTTAATAAAGAAGGAATCTGCATTATAGAATGGTCAGAACTAATTGAAAATCGTTTACCTGAAGAAAGACTAGACATAACTATTAAAATAGTTGATGAAAATACTCGTGTCTTAAAATTTAATCCTCAAGGTGAAAAATACGAAGAATTATGTAATGCTGTGTTATAATCTCACTTTCTTTAGTGAGTTTTTATTTTAAGGAGGGATATCATGTATACATTATATATAGATACGCATTTTACTAATTTAGAAATGATTTTACTAAAAGATGGCAATATTTATGCTAAAGAAGAATTAAATAGTGATAAACATTCTAGTTATACGGTAAATATGCTCAAAAAAATATTAGAAGATAGTAATTTAACTGTTGAAGATTTAAATGAAATAATTGTTATTAATGGTCCAGGCTCTTTTACGGGTGTGCGTATAGGAGTCGTTATCGCTAAACTTTTAAGTTACACAAAAAAAATTAAATTAAAAGCTATATCTTATTTAGAAGCTTTAAGTCTTAACTATAATGAAGATATAACATTAGGTATTAAAGATAAAAATGGCGTATTTGTTGGTATTTTTAATAAAGAACATGAACTACAATCAGATTATTTTTATTTAACTAATAAAGAATTAGAGAATTATCCTAATAATATCACTATTGGTGATAAAATTGATATTATAAAAGTATATAATTTTCTTGAGGGTAAAGAATGTATGAATCCCCACTTATTAAAGCCTTTATATATAAAGAAAATCGAGGCCCAAAAATGATAAGATATGCTGATGTTTATGATATACCTCGCATTAATGAATTAGGAAGTCTTCTAAATCCCAATTTTAAAAAACTTTTTAATATTAATGAAATGTTAAATGATGGCTTATCAAAGGTCATAGTATATGAACAAGAAGATCAAGTTGTGGGATTTGTTACTGCAACCGATTTAGGAGAAACTTGTGATATTTTAGATATTGTTGTTGATCCTGAATATCGAAGACAAATGATAGCATCTAATCTTTTAACTTATTTAATTGGAGAATTAAATCCTAATTTAATATTAATAACTTTAGAAGTAGGAACTAAAAATAAAGCTGCTATTAATTTATATGAAAAATTTGGCTTTAAAGTTGTTAATCACCGCGAAAATTATTATAAGGATGATGATGCTTATTTAATGGCAAGGAAGTGTAATTAATGAAAGATGTTTATATATTAGCTATTGAGTCTTCTTGTGATGAAACTAGTATGGCTATTGTTAAAAATGGTAAGGATGTTATAAGTCTTACTATCGCTAGTCAAATTGATACTCACGCTGAATATGGTGGCGTAGTTCCAGAAATTGCAAGTCGTATGCATACCGAAGCTATAACATATGTTCTAGAAGATACATTAAAAAAAGCGAGTATGAAAATGGAAGATATTGATGCTATCGCTGTAACTCATGCTCCGGGTTTGACTGGTAGTCTAATCGTTGGTATCGAAGCGGCCAAAACTTTATCTCTAATTTATAATAAACCGTTAATCGGTGTTAATCATTTAATAGGTCATATATATGCTAATAATTTAGAAAATAATATGGAATATCCTCTTTTAGCTTTAGTAATAAGCGGGGGACATACAGAACTTTTAGTTATGGAAGACGATTATAAATTTAGAAAACTAGGCGAAACTTTAGATGATGCTATTGGTGAAGCTTATGATAAAGTAGCAAGAGTAATAGGACTTAAATATCCAGGAGGTCCTAATGTTGAAAAATACGCTCTATCAGGTAACCATAGTTATAATTTACCTAAACCAGTTTTAGATAATACTTATAATTTTAGTTATAGTGGCCTAAAAAGTGCCATAATTAACTTGGTTCATAATGCTGAACAAAGAGGTGAAGTTATAAATAAAGAAGATTTAGCTCGTTCTTTTCAGGATGTCGCTGTTGATGAACTAGTAAGAAAAGTTGAACTAGCTTTTAAAGAGACTAATATTAAAAGATTAGTTATTGCTGGTGGTGTATCTGCTAATAAATATTTACAACAAGAAATGACAAGCTTATGTAATAAATATAATGCTAAACTATTAATTCCAAGACTTATTTATTGTACTGATAACGCCGCAATGATTGGCGCAGCCGCTTATCCTAAATATTTAAAAAAAGAATTTAGTGATTATACTTTAAATGCTTCTAGTAGTGAGGATATTTGCTAGTGATATATAATATTTTAAAAGAATTAAATATTGAGTATGAAGAGGTTAGCCATGAAGCTGTCTATACTGCCGAAGAAGCTCAAAAAATTAAACTAAATATAACTGGTATTGGCTGTAAAAACTTATTTCTAACTGATAAGAAAAACTATTATTTATATTTAATTAAAGATGATAAAATGGCTAATTTAAAAGAGTTAAAAAAAGAAATTAATTCATCTCATTTATCTTTTGCTAGCGAGAGGGAACTAAAAGAAATCTTAAATCTTGAACCAGGAAGTGTAACTCCTTTAGGCTTAATAAATGATACTAAAAATATCGTAACAGTAGTTATTGATAAAGAATTAAAGAATAATAAACTTTTATGTCATCCCAATATAAATACTAAAACAATATCTATATCCTATGATGATTTAATAAAATTTATTAAATATACAAAACATGAATTTTTAATCGTTTAGAAAGGAAAGTCTATGGAACTAATAAAAATAACAGATAATACTTATTATATTAAAAATCCGACCAATATAGGTATCTATAAACTTAATAATGATGAAGTATATTTAATTGATAGTGGCAATGATAAAGAAGCTGGTAAAAAGATTTTAAAAATAATAAATGACCAAGGTTGGACAGTAAAGGGGATAATTAATACTCATTCTAATGCTGATCATATTGGTGGCAATAGATTAATCCAAAATCGTACTAATTGTCATATTTATGCTAATAATATTGAAAAAAGTTTTACCGAAAATCCTATATTAGAGCCATCTTTTCTTTATGGTGGTTATCCCTTTAAAGATATAAGGAATAAATTCTTACAAGCTGAAAGTTCTAAGTGTTTACCAATAAGTGAAATAACAGATTTAGAATATTTTTCTTTAAAAGGTCATTTTTTTGATATGATAGGTCTTAAAACAAAAGATGATGTTTACTTTATAGGTGATGCTTTATTTGGAGAAGAAACAATTAATAAATACCATATATTCTTTATTTATGATGTTAAAGAATATCTTAATACTTTAGATTATTTAAGTACTTTAAAGGGTAAATTGTTTATCGCTTCCCATATTGAACCAACAGAAAATATCACAAATCTAATAAACATTAATCGAAATAAAATACTAGAAATATCAGATAAAATATACAGTTTATGTATTAATCCTATAACTTTTGAAGATATTGTACAATCTATATTTAATAGCTATAATTTAATAATGAATGCTAATCAGTATGTGCTAGTAGGAAGTACTATTAAATCGTATTTATCATATTTATACGATGAAAACAAAATAACTTTTGAATTTGTAGATAATAAAATGTATTGGAAACAAAAAACACTGTCATAGTTTTATATTCAAAGATATAAAACATCAGTGTTATTTTTTTTAAGTAAAAACCTAAGGACTAATCTTGTATCCTAATTCTACTATATTAAACCTTAGTCAAATATATGAGTTTAAAAGGATATTGGACGCACACCAAACGTGTTGGTCACGTTGTTGTTGCCGTTGAGGTAGCCATTCGAATGCACAAAGAACACGTTAGCATTGCTATTGCCGCTGTTATACCAATACGGAGACTAAGCAAAGCCCCAAAAATTAAGATTAACCCCAATATAATTATAAATAATTTATTAATTATAGTAAATATTAAACTACAACTTTATATGGATTAGATTGTGTTCCGTTACCTGTAAAAGTAACATCAGAACGGAGATTAATTACTGGTCTTATACCAATAGTAGCGTTAACATTCATATTAAGTTTACCAGATGAACTAACAGAAAACATTTGAGCATATTTATGGTTAGCATCGAATAAAAATGGTGACATTGTCCAATATTCTTGATTAGTGTATAAATAATTATTGTTCATCCCACTACCACCATATATCAGTCCAGCAAAGTTTACTTCGTCTGCAGTAACCAATCCTACTGGATTTTCTAAAACATTATTACCTTGAGTAGCAGAAGGATAAATTTCATTTCCCTTAAATGAATATAAATCAGATTTATTAATACAATTATATGATGGCTCTACAGTAGCAGATTCCTCAGTTACATTAATTTTATTAGGCCATAATCTTATAGATGCAGCATAATAAGTATTTTCGGTTCCTATTCCACCATTTCCGTTAGTGTCAATATAACTTGTGCTTGGTTCTCTATCTCCACAAAAGCCAGCATTTAAATCAATTTTATTAAAATAAGATGTTCCTTGTTTTATATACGAATTTTTAAACCAATCATTTAACGCAGTATATGCACTAGATGGATAAGTTAAACCTCTTAAGATTTTTTCTTCTCCATACCAATATCCAACAAATCTATTGTCATTATATGGATAATTAAATTTTGCTTTTATAATATTTGTATATTCTCCTGTTACTCTGGCTCCGTTAATCGTTTTTCCTTGATATATCATACGAATTGAGCCATCTCCATTTATTCGGATGATGCGCCAGTAATAGTCTCCAAATTCGACCCAGTTATCAAGTGGATTACCAGCAAAATAATATGTTGTTCCATCATCATCTTCAGCTTCAAATATCATGCCATAAGTTGTTTCTCCATATGGAACATTAAAATCTTTATTCTCTGCGGTTCTTTTTGATTTATATTTATAGTGCGTATTTAATAACTCACTCATTGTTTTAGCATTTTCAGTATTTTTATCTAAATATAATACGCATTTAGACGCTTTACTTAGTCCACTAAATGAATGATTTCCTAACTCATCTGTATAAACCCGAGCATTACTATCTTTATTATTTTTATTTGTTCCTTTATAACAATAACTTGTATCCTCATTTATTTTATAACCACTAGGTATTATAGTATTACTATCTTGTTCTACATTATCTAGATATAATGCTACTATATTTATATCATATGGACTAGCTGTTACTTTTCCCTCAGTTAATGGAATAGATGCTGTCATACGATAATTAGCTTTTGAAGTTATAAAGTTAATTGTAATAGTAAGTACTACTACCAATATTAAGCCACACAAAAAATACTTTTTGCCATTACTATTTCTTTCAAATTTCATTTTTATTTGCTCCTTAAAAATAAGCAAACCATGGTTATTTTAGAAATTTCTAGCTTATAAACTAATTATAATTGTTCATATAATAAAAGTCAACCAAAAAAACATTTATTTTGCCATTTTTGCAAAAATGAATACCTTATCATGAGAAAATGAAGTTAGGTGAAATTAATGCTATATTGTGAAAAATTAACAGAACTAAGAGAAGGAAAAGATTTAAAACAAAATGATATTTCAAAAATTTTAAATATTGATAATTCAGTTTATGGAAAGTACGAAAGAGAATATATACTTATACCTACAAAACATTTAAATATATTATCCAATTTTTATAATGTATCTCTCGACTATATATTATCCTTTTCTAATTTTTCTAATTATAATGGTAATATCGAAGAAATAAACAAAAAAGTTTCGGGGTTAAGATTAAAAGAATTTAGAAAAGAAAATAAACTTACACAGAAAAGTTTAGCAGAGATTTTGGGAACTTTCCAACAGGTAATAGCCAACTATGAAAATGGAACGAATATAATAGCACTACCATTTTTATATACAATTTGCAAAAAATATAATATTTCAGCCGATTATTTATTAGGTAAAACTGATAGTCCTAAATATTTAAAATAGTTGTTAAAATTTATGAAATATGTTAAAATCAATTTAGTAGAGCGTTAGTTACTAATGTCTACTAGTTTTTGCTAATGACATTAACTTCTATATTATCTGCATGGATAATAATAGTCGTCGATGTCTTTTTATTATGTCTGCTTTTTTCAGGAAGCAAACTTTTTATGAAGTCTAGAATTACTTCTAGCAACACTTTAATCACCTCGCTATTCTACAGCCAAAACCCCAAAGTAGAGATTAAAAAAGATAGTTATGGGAATTAAAGCAGACATCGGTCTAACGCTCTAAGTTCAATCTAACATATAAATTTATAGGTGTCAAAATGCAGATTTTGATAAATCTGCTAAGCAGAAATAGTAAAATTGGCTAAGCAGAAATTACTAAATCTGTATACCAATTATATAAAATCTGTAATTTTCTAATTTTTATAAAAAAATAAAAAACACTGTGATAGTTTTATATACTGGATATAAAACATCAGTGTCATATGTTTTAAGTTAAACTTAAGGATTAATCTTGTATCCTAATTCTACTTTATTTAACCTTAATCAAATAAATGAGTGCTAAAAGGATATTGGACGCACACCCCACGTGTTGTCCACGCGGTTGTTGTTGAGGTAGCCAGACCCATTCACAATGAACACGACAGCATTGCCACTCGTATTGGTATTATACGGAGACTAACAACTCTACATATAATAGATTAACCCTGATTATTATAACATTATTATTTATCATTTAAAATCTTTTTTAAAAACATACCTGTATAGGATTTAGGATTTTTAGCAATTTCTTCAGGTGTTCCTGTTGCCACTATTTCTCCACCTAAATTTCCACCTTCAGGTCCTAAATCAATTATATAGTCAGCTACTTTAATAACATCTAAATTGTGTTCAATAACTACAACTGTATCACCATTATCAACAATTCTATTAAGAATAGTAAGTAGTCTTTTAATATCTTCGCTATGAAGACCAGTTGTAGGCTCATCTAAAATAAAGATACTCTTACCAGTAGGTTTTTTTTGAAGTTCTTTAGCAAGTTTTACTCTTCCAGCCTCTCCACCTGATAATGTTGGTGCTGATTGTCCTAATTTTATATAAGATAAACCAACACTATCCATAACTTTCAATTTATTGTAAATTTTAGGTACATTTTCAAAGAAAGTTAAGGCTTCTGAAACTCTCATATCTAAAACATCAGCAATATTTTTTCCTTTGAATTTAATATCTAGAGTTTCTTTGTTATAACGTTTACCACCACAAACATCACAAGGAACATAAACATCAGGTAGAAAGTGCATTTCAATTTTTTTAACACCATCGCCCCAACAAGCTTCACATCTGCCACCTTTAACGTTAAAAGAAAATCTTCCTTTATCATAACCACGCATTTTAGCTTCTTTAGTATTAGTATAAAAATCTCTTATATCATCAAATACACCAACATATGTCGCTGGATTACTTCTAGGAGTTCTGCCAATTGCATCTTGTGAAATTTCTACAACTTTATCAAGATAATCAACGCCTTTTATTTCTTTACAAGCTCCAGGTATTTGTTTTGACTTATTTATTTTTACTGCTAAAGTTTTATAAAGAATTTCATTAATAAGACTTGATTTACCGCTTCCTGAAACACCTGTTACACATACAAATTTATTAAGCGGTATTTCAACAGTTATATTTTTTAAATTATGTTCTGTTGCTTTAACAATCTTTAAAGATTTACCATTACCTTTTCTTCTTTTTTTAGGTACTTCAATTTTTTCTTTACCAGATAAATATTTACCAGTTAATGAATTAGGATTTTTCATAACTTCTTTTGGTGTTCCACAAGCTATAACTTCTCCACCATACTCACCAGCTCCTGGACCTATATCTACTAAATAGTCACTTGCAAGCATCGTATCGGTATCATGTTCTACCACAATTAAAGTATTACCTAAATCTCGCATTTCCTGCATCGCTTTAATTAATTTTTCATTATCCTTTTGATGGAGTCCAATACTAGGTTCATCTAAAACATATAAAACTCCAGATAATTTCGAACCTATTTGTGTAGCTAATCTAATACGTTGAGCTTCTCCACCAGATAAAGTTCCAGCACTTCTTGATAAAGTGAGATATCCAAGCCCTACATTAATAAGAAAATCTAATCTATTTAATATTTCTTTAGTTACTAAACCACTTATTTCTTGTTGTTCTTTACTAAGTTTTAAACTAGCTATAAAGTCTCTTAATTCTATAATACTAAAGTTAGTAACTTCAAATATATTTTTCTTATTTATTTTAACCGCTAAAACTAAATCGTTAAGGCGAGCTCCTTTGCACTTGGGACAAGGAGATTCTACCATAAAAGTCTCTAGCCATTCTCTTCGCCATGAGCTAGTTGTCTCAATATGTCTTCTCTCTAAAGTGTTTATTATCCCTTCAAAATAGCTAGTTGCATAACGAACATTACCATTTTTAGAAACATATTTAAAATCTATTTTATCTTTAGAACCATATAGAATAATATCCAATTCTTTTCGCGTAAAATCTTTAATTGGCTTATTAATATCTATATTATAATATTCGCAAACAGTAATTAATTCTGTGGTTTCCATATTACTATCACTACTAATAGTTTTAATTCCACCATCTAAAATCGTTTTATCTTTGTCAGGCATAAGTAGTGCTTCTCCAATTTTTAGTTTTGTTCCAAGTCCTTTACATTCGGAACAAGCACCATAAGGAGCATTAAAAGAAAATAAACGTGGTTCTAGTTCTGGAATTGAAAAATTACAATTAGGACAAGCATAAGACTCACTCATAAGTATTTCTTCACCATCTATTATATGAATTAATACTTTACCATTCGCAAGTTTAGTGCTATTTTCAATCGCTTCAAATATTCTAGAACGTTCTTCTAAATCAAGTACAATTCTATCTACCACAACTTCAATATTATCTTTAATGTTTTTTTCTAACTTAATTTCCTCGTCTAATGTGTACATATAACCATTAACTCTAACTCTTGAATAACCATTTTTTCTTAAATCATCAAATAATTCTCTATGTTCACCTTTTTCACCATGGACTACAGGTGCCATAATTTCTAACTTAGTTCCAATAGGAAGCTCTAAAACCTTATTAGTCATCTCCTCGATTGATTGTCTTTTAATTGGAATATTATGCTTAGGACAAATAGGAACTCCAACTCTTGCATATAAAAGCCTTAAATAATCATAGATTTCTGTTATTGTTCCTACTGTACTTCTTGGGTTCTTATTAGTTGTTTTTTGATCAATTGAAATACTAGGACTTAATCCCTCAATAGAATCTACATCTGGTTTTTCACTAATTCCAATAAATTGTCTTGCATAAGCACTTAAACTTTCTACATATCTTCTTTGACCTTCAGCAAATATTGTATCAAAAGCCAAAGATGATTTACCACTCCCTGATACACCTGTCATAACAATTAACTTATTTTTAGGAAGCTCAATACTAACATTTTTTAAATTGTTTTCGCGAGCTCCTTTAACAATTATTTTATCCATAAACTACTCCTTTTATATTATTGTGTTACATAAATAACTATTTATCACAAAACGTAAATCTATTATATCATACGAACAAACGTCAAGTCAAACTTTTTTTATAAAAAACAAAACAATTGTTTTGTCATTTAACTATCATTCAAAATTGACTAAAACTTCATGTTATGATATATTTAATATATAATAAAAAGGATGATAGATATGTTTGGTAAAATTTTATATATAAGCGATAATAAAGCGGTCTTAGAAAATAGTGTCTCATCAGAATTAAAAGGTGACCTATTAAATATTCATGTTGTTTTCGAACATGAAGGCCAAAAAATTTTAGGTGAAATTGTTGAAATGCGTGAAGACCAAATAGAGATTAGACTTCTAGGCGAATTTGTAAATGGTAAGTACTATAATGGTATTCTTCGTAAAGCGAGTTTAAATAGTACAATCAGAATTATTAACACAGAGGAACTTCTAGAACTTGTTGGTGAAGAGTCTAAAGATAATTTTGTTCTAGGAAAAAGTGCCACTTATAAAAACTTTGATGTATGTCCTAATATTAATGATTTATTTGCTAATCATATGTGTATATTTGGCAATAGTGGTTCTGGTAAATCTTGTGGTGTGTCTCGTGTCGTTCAAAATATTCTAAGTAACAAAAAAGCTCTCGCTTATAATGCCAATCTTATCTTTTTTGACTCCTTTGGCGAATATAAAAATGCTTTTAAAAGTATCAATGCTATTAATACCGCTTACAATTATAAATTTATTACTTCAAGACTTCGTGACGAAGAAGATGTTTTAATTAATATTCCACTTAATTTACTTAAAGTAGATGATATAGGAATATTGTTACAAGCTGATAAACATAGTCAATTAACAATTATTGAACGTGCTATGAAATATGCTAAAATTTTTGCAACAGATACTCCAGAAGCTAATGAATATAAAAATAATATTATCGCTAATGCCTTAATTACCATTCTTTATAGTCAAAGTACTACTAGACAAAAAAAGGATGATATTTTTACCATTATTGATACTTGTCATACTAAAGAGTTTAGTTTTGATTCTGTTATTCCAGGACTTGGTTACACTAGAAGTTTTAGTGAATGCTTTGCAATAGACTCACATGGCCATTTTGGCGAAGAAGTTCTTATTACTGAATATATTTTAAAATTTATTAATGAGGAAGAAGAACAAATAAAAGAACCTGAAAATGCTGTTTATACTCTTGCTGAACTTGCTAAAGCTTTAGAGTTTACTTTAATAAGTGAAGGCTTTAATCAAAATAAAAATATGCATGATGATGCCCAATTATTAAGAGTTCGTCTAAATACAATCTTACATAGTGATATTGGCTCATTTTTTACAGGAGACACCTTTGTTACACCTGCACAGTTTGTTACTAATTTAGTAAGTTCCAATAATAAAAAAGATCAAATTATTAACATTAATTTAGAAGGTATTGATGATATTTATGCTAAGTCTTTAGTAAAAATATACTCCAGAATAATATTTGATTTTGCTAAAGAAAATGCTAGTCGTGCTACTATTCCTTTTCATTTATTCCTAGAAGAAGCGCATAGATATGTTCAACAAGATAATGATGTTTTCTTAATTGGTTATAATATATTTGACCGAATTGCTAAAGAAGGTCGTAAATACGGAGTAATACTTGATATCATAAGTCAAAGACCAGTCGAAATAAGTGATACTGTTATCGCTCAGTGTTCTAACTTTTTAATATTTAAAATGACTCACCCTAAAGATATTAAATATATTGAAGAAATGCTGCCTAACATTAGTAGTGATGTAATCGAAAAGATGAAAATCTTACAACCAGGAACATGTGTTGCCTTTGGAACAGCCTTTAAAATTCCTATGATTTGTAAACTTGAAATGCCAAATCCGCGACCATTTTCTGCCTCTTGTGACGTTTCAGGTTATTGGGGAGCAAGTACTAATTAAAGTACTAGCTTCTTTTTTATAGCTTTTCGCTGAGTTAAAAGGATATTTAGCACCTAAAAAATAGTGAAAATTTTAACTAAATTTGAAAAAGAGCCTTTTTAAGATGTAAGCTATTAAAAATCAATTTTTAGATGATTTAATTTTTTAAATATTGTATAATAAAAAAAGAGGTGTTATTATGTCTAGTGAAAACAGTCCTAAAATAACTTTAACTAGTACTATAAATTCAGGGCATGTTATGCCTGTTTTAGATGCAATTACAATGGATGTACCTCAAGATATAAGAGCGTTTGAAACTGCTTCATTTGAAAATGCCAGTGTGTATGGAGAATCGCAAGGCAGAGCCCTTTCTATTGAGGAAATGGTTGCTCTAAAAATCGCAGCTTTAAAAGTAGTACAAGATTTTAATAGAGCGTTAGCAGATATCAGACTTTCTAACGAAACATTAGAATTAGCTAAGATAATTTATATTTACAACTATATCTTAGGCAATGTTAAATATGCGGATGTTTTATCAGCTAATGACGGAACCGGCAGAGTGCAAAATAGGCCAGAAGATATGTGTACCCCATATGAATCAGCATATACGGCATTAGTTCTTAAAAAATCAATATGTTGTGGAATTAGCGACACAGTATATTTATTGTGTAAAATAATGGGTTTAGAATGTGAGAAATGGTTAGTTCCTAATGGTGGACATGCTTATAATAAAGTAAAGGTTGGAAACCTGTGGTATAAAGTAGATGCTACTTTTCCGATTGGTTTTTATCCTAATGCTAAAGCAGAGGAATGGAATATTAATTATTTTTTAACCGCGACAGAACAGCCATTTCAAACTTTAAATTACGAGAGATTAGAAAATTATCCCAGAGATAGAATACGATTAGTGAAGACTTTATTAGAATGTTGTGGATTTAATTTTAATTATTCTTCTTCACTTAAAATAACAATTAAAACTCCAATGGACGGACTAAAAACATTAATTAATGATGCTAATCAAATTTTAGATAAACAGCCGTGTCTTGTTAATTTATCACATATTATTTCGGAGGTTGATAAATCTACTAACTCTACTCCATTAATTACAATTCTTAATCGTTCAGACAAACCAGAATCATCTAGAGAAAAAGAAAAAATTTTCTATACTCCAGATGATAAAAAAATTACTATTTTAAGTACAAATTATAGAATAAATATAATTGCTTTTAATGATAATTTTGCAATAAATACTGTGACTTTAGACGGAAGCCAAAAAACATATGTAACTGATAATAAAGGCAATATTATAGGTTTATTAGGAAGAGGATCTAGTATTATAGAAAGTAGCCCATATTTAGGCACAAGATAAATGTATTATTGTTAGCTTTTATATATAATATTGCAGGATAATAAATAAAAATGACTAATTAAAATGTTTGAAAAAGCTTGTAAATCCCTAACTTTTGTGATATTATCATAATTGCAAAATTATTTTTGCATATAGTTTAGTGGGAGGGAACTATGGATTTGCCCTAGACCACTACCTGAAAATATTATAAATATAGGAGGTGTTTTCATGGCAAAAGAAATCGCAAAAAAGATTAAGTTACAAATTGAAGCAGGAAAAGCAAATCCCGCTCCACCAGTTGGAACAGTTTTAGGTCCAGCAGGAGTAAATCTACAAGAGTTCTGTACAAAATTTAATGATGCAACAAGAGATAAAATGGGAGACGTTGTTCCATGTGAAATAACTGTTTACGATGATAGAAGTTTTGACTTTGTACTTAAAACTCCACCAGCAGGCTTCTTACTTAAGAAAGCTGCTAAGATTAGTAAAGGTTCAACTAAAGGCGCAAATGAAGTTGTAGCAACTATTACTAAAGATGATTTAAGAAAAATTGCTGAAACTAAATTACCTGATTTAAATGCTTATGATGTTGAAGCTGCAATGAATATAATCGAAGGAACAGCAAGAAATATGGGTATTGCTATTAAAGGTCTTAATGATACTGAAATGGCTGCTCAAGCGGCTGAAGCTAAAAAAGAAGAAGCTGAAATGGCTAAACGTGATGCTGAACTTGCTGAAATGGAAGCTGAAGCTAAAGAATTTAATGCTGAAGTTCCTGTAGCTGGTGACGAAGAAGAAACAACAGAAGAAAATTAATAAATATAAAAAAGAAATCCATCTAAATAACCACAGATAGGAGGGAAATAATATGAAAAAACACGGTAAGAAATATGTGGAAGCATCAAATAAAATTGATAAAAACAAAGTTTACACTATTGAAGAAGCTGTAAAACTAGTTAAAGAAACAAGTGTTACTAAATTCGATAGTACTATCGAAGTAGCTATTAAATTAAATATTGATGCGAAAAAATCTGACCAAAGTCTAAGAGGAAGTTTTGTTCTTCCAAATGGTACAGGTAAATCTAAAAGAGTTTTAGTTATCGCTAAAGGTGATGCTGCTAAAAAAGCAAGCGATGCTGGAGCAACTTATGTTGGAGATAAAGACATGATTGATAAAATCGCAAATGAAAACTGGTTTGATTTTGATGTCATTGTTGCCACTCCAGATATGATGCCTGAACTTGGTAAAATTGGTAAAGTTTTAGGACCTAAAGGATTAATGCCTAACCCTAAAACTGGAACAGTAACAACTGATGTAGCTAAAGCAGTTGAAGATATTAATAAAGGTATGATATCTTATAAAAATGATAGTTTTGGTAATATTCATACTATTATTGGAAAACAATCTTTTGATGAAAAGAAATTAGAGGAAAACTTAAGATATGTTATCACAACTGTAGCCAAAGCAAAACCATCAAGTGTTAAAGGTGTATTTATTAACAGTGTAACCCTAACAAGTACAATGGGTCCTGGTATTAAATTAGATAAAAATTCTTTTGACATTTAGTTAAAAATATAATATAATAATGTAGAAAAAGCGAACCAAAGACAGTAGGGAGCATTGCTTTAATTATCCTACCGAGGGGAGTTACTTAGACTAATAATGTTAGTTTTAAGCTTCCCCTGAAGGAAGCTTTTTTAATATAATAGGAGGAGAATATGGCAAGTAGCAAAGTATTAGAAACTAAGAAAGCTATAGTAAGCGAGATAACTGATAAAATAAAAAATAGTGAATCTGTTGTTTTATTTGAATATCAAGGCTTAACTGTTGCAGAAGTTAGTGAACTAAGAAAAAAACTAAGAGATGCTGAAGGTGAAGTTAGAGTTTACAAAAACACTTTATTAAAAAGAGCTTTAGAAGACTTAAAAATTGACCTTAATGAATTCTTAGATGGACCAAATGCAATAATGTTTGGTAAAGAATTACTTGAACCAATTAAAATTATTTCTAGTTTTGCTAAAGAACACGAAAATATGAAAATGCGTGTTGGTATCATTAGTGGTGCTAAAGCAGAACTTAGTGTAATTAAAGAATACGCTTCTATCCCATCTCTAGAAGGCTTATTAACAATGTTAGCCGCTGGTATGATGGAACATGTAAGAAATTTAAGTATTGGTTTAAACTTATATGCCGAAAAATTAGAAAATTAGAAAGGAAAGATAAAAATGGCAAAATTAACAAAAGAAGATTTTATTAGTGCTTTAAAAGAAATGACTATTCTTGAAG
>JAMPHW010000011.1:24440-31765 GCA_023663235.1 Ruminococcus sp.
AATTAACAAAAGAAGATTTTATTAGTGCTTTAAAAGAAATGACTATTCTTGAAGTTAAAGAATTAGTTGATGCAATGAAAGAGGAATTTGGAGTAGATCCAAGCGCAGTTGCTGTAGCTGCTGCTCCTGCTGGTGGAGCTGAAGCTGAAGGACCTAGCACAAAGACAGTAGTTCTTAAAAATGCTGGCGGAAACAAAATCGCTGTTATCAAAATCGTTAAAGAAGTTACTGGCTTAGGTTTAGTTGAAGCTAAAGGTATCGCTGATAACGGTGGTAACTTAAAAGAAAATATCCCTGCTGAAGAAGCAGAAGCACTAAAAGCACAACTTGAAGAAGCTGGCGCTGAAGTAGAGTTAGTTTAAGAAATTGGAACTTAGGTTCCTTTTTTTATGCCAAATTTGATATTAAAAATTAACTTCCTTAGTCATAAAATAAAAACTTCACGAAATGTAATTGACAAAAACCTAAAATCATAATATCATTATTATGACATGATAATACATCATGTCCGAATCACTTTTACGACTTAATGTGAAAGTGAGTCAACCAAAACCCCCTGAAGGAGCCTTATGGCTCCGTTTTTTATTAAAAGTATAATAAACGCTTGACATATTTATCATATAACTATATAATCAACCTGTAGATTTCTAAACGATTTTGTTTAGTAAGTCTCCATTATCTGCGATATGGATTAGAAATTATATTGATGAGTAAGCCATCATTCTTTTTTCTGATACTAGTGCAGAAGAGAAAGGAATGATTTTTATATGGCAAAGTTTCAAATGATTGCCAAAAGTTTTAAAAAAATGGATGATCCTGTTTACCAAGATAGCAATCGAGTAAAATATGTGTGCTATGTTAGAGCAAATACGATCCCTAAAGGCTTTGATAATTGGATGGGAACCAATCCAAGAGAACAAAAAATGACTACAAATGTAGCTCAAAAAATAATAAATAGTTTAGAGGAAAATAGTAATTTTCATGAACTAAATAGGGGAATATTGATGTCAGCGGAAAATGTAACATTTGATAATAAAACAAATATAGTTGACATTGAATTAAATGATGTCAATATTCATGGAAACATTGACGGAGGCCATACATTAAGAGCTATACTTAATTTAAATAGTACTCAGTTATTGCCAGACGATAGATATGTTTTTATGGAAATCTTTACTGGTATCGATAGTCCCGTAGAATTAGCAGCTGCCAGAAATACTTCAGTTCAAGTTGACTTAAAATCTATTGAAGAATTACAAAAAAGTTTCGATGTCATTAAAGCTGCTTTATCAGCTATGAAATTTAGTAATAGAATAGCATATAAAATGAATGAGCATTATAATGATGATATTATAGCTATTGACGTTAGAGAAATAATAGCTATAATGCTAATGTTTAGTCAAGATGTTTACCCATTCAAAAAAACAGATGGTACTTTAAGTGACATTCAACCAGTTCAATGTTATACAGGAAAAGAATCAAGCTTAAAAAAATTTATAAATTTAGATAAAGCATCAAGAGAAAAAATGATTTATGATATGTCTGATATACTCCCCGATATTTATAATCTTTGGGAAAAGTTAGAAGTAAACTTTAGTAGGTATGCGCGTGAAGCAGGAAAAAATTTAAAAAGCAGAAAGGTTATAAAAAGCGGAAATGATTTTATAAGTAACTCCTTATTTTATGAAACCGAAATGGACTACATTGTTCCAAGAGGAATGCTTTATCCTGTTGTTGGTGCATTTAGAGCCTTGGTAAGAGTAGATGAAAAAAACGGAAAATACTATTGGCAAACAGATCCAATAACATTAGCTGATAAAATAGCTAGTAAATTAATCGGTATAGTTCTAGATGAAAAAAATGATAATCCAGACGCTATCGGAAAAAATTCTAATTTATGGAGTAATTTATTTAAAGAAATATATATTATTGGTTATTTACAATAGAAAAAAAGATTGAGCTTACCAATCTTTTTTTGATTAACTATTTAGTGGAGTTGCTCGATCTTTCTTTATAATCACATTAGAAAAAGTTTATTAAAAATATCTATAACAACACATATTGAACTCCCTAAAAAGACTAATATAAAATCTCGCCATAAAGGGAGTAATTTTTTTATAATATCAGATTGATATATATTGTTAATTAAAATATAATTTAACTATATCATTGTATCTGTTTAACAGTATGTTATTAGCAATTCGTTCATTAAATAATTTTTGTAACTCAGTATAATACCATTTTAAATTATTATAATTATCAGCTTCTGTAATTAATGAATCCTTACCTTTTTCCAAAAATAAATTATAATCAGAAATTAAATTCTGTAACTTATCAGCAACCTCCACTATTAATATATTTTCATTTACAGTTTTTAATTTAGAAATAAATTTTGTTTTTCTTTCAACATAATCTTTAATTGTTTTATCTTCAGATAAAAGCATAACACCATCAGAAATATCTTTTCCATATCTTTTTAATAAATCATCATATGTACAATTTGTATCTTCAATAACATCATGAAGATAGCCAATAAAAACGGTAGTTTCATCGCACATAGCATTTTTTAACATATTTCCAACCATAATACTATGAAATGCTAAATCAATATCTTCCTTTTTCCTTTTTAAACCTTTGAATGCTAAAAATATAAAATGAATTATATCTTCTTCTCTAGTATACATATTTTTTACCTCCAATAAAAATTTTAATAATACCTATTATGCTAGTATAAAAAATACTAATCAAAATGATTAGTATATTTCTATATTAATGCTCGAAATTCGAACAACTTAATCAATGGAGCAAGTAAGCAGATTCGAACTGCCGTCTCAACCTTGGCAAGGTCGCATACTAACCACTGTACTATACCTGCACATCCGCATAACTAAATACTACCAAAAAGATAAAAAAAAATCAAGGATAAATTGCAAATTTATTATTTATATTATATAATTAATCTTGTAAGAAGGTAAAATATGAAGAAAATAGAACTTACATTACGAAAATTTAGAAAAAGTATTATTGAATATATTGCTACCAATAGATTATTTTTAAGCTACTGTTTTATTTCTATGTTAGGCTTACTCCTTCTTAGAAATTTTACTGTTAATAATATGTTTAGTTTAGAAACTTTTATTGTTGATTTAGCCCTAGTTCTAATCATAGGATCTTTCGGTTATCTTTTTAAACCCAAAAATCAGTATCGTTATTTTTTAGTCGTTATTATTATTTTTACTATAATGGAAGTTATAAACTCTATTTATTATAGCTTTTATTATTCTTTTGCTTCTTTTGGCGAACTCGGAACACTTGGACAAACCGAAACTGTCGCTAACTCCATATATGACCGGTTAAGAATTATTGATGTAATATATGTACTATTTCCTTTTGTATTCTTGTTTTTGCATAAAAAGATATTAAGAAGCGCTTATTACTCTTTTATGAGTTTTATAGAAAAAGGTAAGAAGATGTTTACTGTAACTCTTCTTGTTGGATGCATTTTTCTGGCTTATACTTTTGTAACAGCAACCGCTTCTGATTATTCTCGCTTAAGTAAATTATGGAATAGACAGTACATTGTTCAGCGCTTTGGAATAGTTTTATATCAATGTAATGACTTAATTCAAACTCTAACGCCTAAAATAAATAGTTTATTTGGCTATGAAGAAGCTGTCCAAAAATTTATCCAATATTTCACAAGTGATGATATTAAGAAATATGATAAAAAGAATAAATATACCAATGTTTTAGATGGATATAACATTGTTTTTGTCCATATGGAAGGCATGGAAACCTATTTAATGGACTTAAAGTTTAATGGCGTCGAAGCAACCCCTAACTTAAATAAACTTGCTAAAGAAGGAATGTTTTTCTCTAAATTTTACCCTCAAATTAGTGTTGGAACTTCAAGTGATACCGAATTTACTCTTTTAACAAGCTTAATGCCTGCTCAAAGCGGTAGTGTTTTCACCAATTATTATGATCGAGAATATATTACAATCCCTAAATTATTAAAAGAAAAAGGCTATTATACCTTTAGTATGCATGGAAACTTAGAAGCTATGTGGAATAGATCAACCGTTCATCCACTTCTAGGCTATGACCATCGTTTCTTTAAAGATGCTTTCACATTCAATGATAATTGTGATGATGAAGAAAATATGGAATGTATTAACTTAGGTATAAGTGATAAACTGTTCTTTGAACAAGCCATGCCTATTTTAGAAAATATTGAAAAAGAAAATAATAATTATATGGGAACAGTCATTACTTTATCTAATCATTCTCCATTCATTTATTTAGATAAATATGGTGAATATGATATGTCTACAACCTATGAAGATTGCAATGAATATAATGTTTGTGAAAAGGTAACTTCTAATTATTTATATAATACCCCAGTTGGAAACTATATTTCTAGTGCTCATTATGCTGATGCTGCTTTAGGAGATTTCATAAAATATATTAATGAGTCAGACTATTTTGAAAATACTGTTTTTGTTTTCTATGGCGATCATGATGCTAAATTAAAACGTACTGAAAAAGAGTATCTATATAATTATGATTATAAAACAGGAAAGCTAAAAGAACCAGATGACCCAACTTATGTAGAATATGATTATTATGCTCATGAGTTAAATAAAAAAACACCATTAGTTATTTGGACTAAGAATTCGAAACTTAGAAGTACTTTAAATGGTGAAGTCGACTATGTAATGGGAATGTATGATGTCATGCCAACTTTAGGCAATATGTTAGGTATCAAAAATGATTATGCTTTTGGTCACGATATATTTAATATTAAGTACGACAATTTTGTTGTTTTCCCTAATGGTAATTTCGTTACTAATATGATATATTATAATAGTTCTTCCGAGCAATCTAAAATAATAAAAGAGGGAGCTGAACTAACCAGTGATTATATCACTAATCTTATAGCTAAAAGTGAACAAATATTAGAAGTTTCTAATGCCATTGTTGTTCATGATTTAATTAAAAACGAAGGTAATAAAGTAGAAGCAATAAAGGAAGGAAATAGTGAATAATGCAAAAAGGATATAAAGCAGGGTTGATAATAATATTTTTACTTTTAATTGTAATTAGTATAATTGCTACTTTAAGCATCTTTAAAAAAGATGATCCTAAAACTAAAAATACAACCAATGTTATTTCTAATATTGATAAATATGGATATACTCTCGATGACCGTGATTCTAAATATATGCAAGAAGAATTTGCGAGTTTAAGAACTATCCTAAATAAATCAGAAATAGATTATAATGAATATGCTAAATCTTTAGCTAAACTTTTCGTTATTGATTTTTATACTTTAAACAATAAAATTAACAAGTATGATGTTGGCGGTTTAGAATATATTTTAAGTGATAAAGTAAGTAGTTTTAAATTACAAGCAATGGACACTATATATAATGATATTATTGATAATACCTATAAAGATCGTGTTCAAGAATTACCAGAAATAACCGAAGTAGAAATATTAGATGTGATTAAAGATAATATTACCTTAAACGAAAGTGAAGATGTAGAAGCATATAAAGTTACAATGAAATACAGTTATGAAAAAGATTTAGGCTATGACAAATTTGGAACAGTCTATCTAGTTTTAAATAATAAAAAGTTAGAAATAGCTTTATATGAACCTAAAATTAACGAATAAGTAGGAGATGTTTGTATGGAAAAATTTGACCCCATTGATATATTCTTTATTAAAATGATTGGTTTATATTTTGCAACTTTAGCATGCTTAATTATCGCCTTAATATTTGCGATATTTAAAAATAAATCTAAAAAACATCGTAGTATTGAATTAACTACACCTATTATTGAAGAAGAACCAACTGTAATTTTACCAGCTATCAGAATAGAAGATGTTAATAAAAAGGCGATTGAAAAGAAAAAGCGTAAATTTAAATTGTCTGATATTGCCATTATTAGAAAACTATTTATGAAGAAAGTACCAAAAGAACAAGTTAATATTAAACAAGAATTAAAGAAGAAGAGCAATGAGGTTAAAGAGGTTATTACAACTATTGCTAAAACTGAAAAAACTAAACCAGTTGAACAAAGTATTAAAGAAGAACCTAAGAAAGAACTTAAAACAACTCCTAAAGAAAAAACAATTAAAGAAACCAAACCGGTTGAGGAATCAACAATTAAGAAAGTACCTGTTAAAGATAAACTTGATATGCCTAAGATGAAATCAAGTGCTCCTAAGAATAAAACAAGAGCTAATAAAACTAAACCATCTAAGTCTAAAAATAATAAAAACAATAATTACAAGAAAAGTACTCCTAAAAACACAGCTAAAAATACACCAAAGCAAACAAAAAATAATAATACTCCTAAAACAACAACAAATAAAGGAGTTAAACCAAACACTACTAAACAAACTAATACTACTCCAACTAAGAAAAAGACAAATACAAACAAAGCTAAAACCCAAACTAAGAAGCCTAACTCAAATAACAAACCAAAATCAAATAATAACAAAAAGAATACATCTAAGAAGAAAACAACATCAAACACTAAAAAAACAACAAATAATTCTAGTAAGAAGAAAAGCAATAAAAGGTAAGAGTCTAAATCTTATCTTTTTATTTAACTATAAAAAAAGAACATTTATAATTAAAAGTTCTTTATATAAAATCACTTCAAATATTTAGGCTCATCAACTTTCCCAAGAAGATAATCGGCTGAGATATGATATTTACTACATATAGTATATAAAAAAGGAGTAGCAATAAGATAAGTACCATTTTCATAGTTAGCAATTGTGGGTTGACCAGCATTTAATATAGACGATAATTTTAGTTGTGTAATTTTATTATCTTTACGAAATTCTTTTAGTCTTTTGCCCGATAAGTTTTTATCTATATTGCCACTGTTTTTATATTGTTTATCATTAGAAAAACTAAAAATATAATCTAAAGAAACATTATAATAGTCACATATAGTTATTAAATGTTTTAAAGGTATTATTTGGTATTCTCTTTCATATTGTCCATAAACTGCTCTATCTACTTTTAATAATTTCGCTACATCAGTTTGGATTAAATTATTTTCTTCTCGTAAATATATTAATTTATTCTTATATAACATTATAATTCACCATTTATATTTTCTCATGATAACGTAAGTAGTTTTATCAAAAGGATAAAATACAAATATTTTTCTTGACTTTTATTATATGGAATATTATAATAAATGTATAAGCTAGAAATTTCTAAAATAACCTAGGTTTGCTTATTAAGGAGCAAATATGAAAATAGAAAAATTAAGAAATAAGAATAGCAAAAAGTATT
>JAMPHW010000012.1 GCA_023663235.1 Ruminococcus sp.
GTACAAATAAAAATAATAAAGATAGTAATGCTCGGGTTTATACTGATGAACTAGGCAATCATTCTTTTAGTGGAATAAGTAAATCTTCCAAATGTATTCTTTATTTAGATAAAATAAATTATGAGTCTAGAACTATGGCTGAATTGCTAAATACACATTATAAATATAAATCTAAAAGAACAGTAGAAAATGAAGATTTCAATGTCCCATATGAAGAAACTACTTATGGCATGATATTTGAAGGAGAAGATGATGATGGAACAACATATTATTTTGCAGGAAATCCGTTAGATAACTGGGTAGAATTTGGAGGATATTACTGGCGAATCATAAGAATAAATGGCGATAGCTCAATCAGAATAATTTATCAAGGAAGAACACAAGATGCAGATGGTAAGAAATTAGAACCACAAATAACTGGAGTAGAAACTGAGGTTGGTACAACTACATTTAATCCCTCAGGAAAGGAAAATGCATACGTAGGATATATGTATGGAACTCCTGGAAGCTCAACTTATGAAGCAACACATGAAAACAAAAATGATAGTGTAATAAAACAGGTTGTAGATAACTGGTTTGCAAGTTCTAACATAAAACAAGGAACAAGCTATTTCAATAAAATTGATTTAAATGCTGGATTCTGTGGTGATAGACAATCTTTTACTAATACTAACGGTACAACTGAAGGTGGAGGAATAAGTTCTAATTTGACTTTTTATGGTAGTCATGTAAGAATACTTACTAAAAATAATCCTTCTTTTAAATGTAATAATAAACAAAATGATTTATATACATCAATTAGTTCTAATCAAGGAAACAAAAAATTAACATATCCAATTGGCCTTATAACAGCTGATGAAGTATATTATGCTGGCCTACCTAATAATGATAAAACTTATGTTCCAAGTAACTATTTAATTACCAAGAGATTATACTGGACAATGTCTCCATCTATGTTAAATACTGGAAACGCATCCGTTTTTACAGTTGACAATAAAGGTTGGTTCTCTTATACAACCGTAACTAGTAATAGAGGGGCTAGACCTGTCATTAATCTTCGTTCTGATGTTACTTTTACTGGTGATGGAACACAAGCTAATCCATTTAAAGTTGTTTAAAAATATTGTATTTTGCTAAAAGACATTTACTAATAAAGATATAATTTATATAATTATTATAGGTTTAATCTAATGAACTTATGAGATGTCTCCGTTCTGGTATAACAACGGCTATGCTAACGTGTTCTATGTGAATGGTTCGTCTGGCTACCTCAACAACAACAACGTGAACAACACGCGAGGTGTGCGTCCAATATCCTTTTATAACTTAAATATTAGGCTAAGGCTTAATATAATAGAATTAGGATACAAGATTAATCCTTAAGTTATACTTTAAATAAATGATACTGATGTTTTATATCTAGAATATAAGACTATTACAGTATTCTTTTTATTTACTTTCTAATAAATTTGTTTTATACTTTAAATAGGTGATAGTTGTGAAGAAAATATTAGATACATATCATAAACATGAGGAAATTATTAATTATTTAATTGTTGGAGTTTTAACTACAATTGTTAGTTTAGCAACATATTTTATATGTACGATGACATTTTTAGATCCTAATAATAAATTAGAATTACAGATTGCTAACATAATATCATGGATACTTGCAGTCGCCTTTGCTTATTTTACAAATAGAATTTTTGTTTTTAAAAGCAAAGAAAAAAATATGCTAAAAGAGGCAACTAGCTTTGTTGGTTCAAGAATTCTTAGTTTACTTATGGATATGTTTACAATGTTTATTATTGTATCAGTATTACATTTAAATGATAAGATTGGTAAATTAGTATCACAAGTTATTGTAACAGTTGCTAATTATATATTAAGTAAATTATTTGTATTTAAAAAGAAAGATTAACTCTTTCTTTTTTAAATTAATTTTTTAGTAATAAAGCCTAGTATTACGATACCAAAGATAATCATTCCACGATACATTGGGAAATAATCATTCGTTTTAGGATTTTCAACAGTACTATTATTACTACTATCTACTTTGTCAGAATTATTGCCCGCACTTGGATTACTTGGTTTTGTGTTTGGTTTACTTGGATTATTAGTATTTGAGTCCTCATTATCATTATTTATGTTATCATCATTATTGTTATTATCATCGTCTGTTGCATTATCATTTGGATTATCATTATTATCGTTGTTGTTATCGTCACCTGGTTTATTGTCGTCTGGCTTATCAGTATTATTACCATCACTTGGTTTATTATCTTCAGTTTTCTCTTTTATCCAGTCTACTTTAGCGACAGCTTTTCCGATATTACCGGCTTCATCTCTAAATTCAAAGGTAAATTCACCATTTTCAGTAAAGGTATAAGTATCTTTACCATCATTATTAATTATAGTTATTTCTTCAGTAGCATCTGTTAATGTTGCGATAACATTTTTATCAGTTGTTGTAGTAATGTTATACTTTATATCTGCCATAGGAATAGTTGTATCAATATTGTTTACAACAGCCATAACATTAGAAATATTTCCTGCTTTATCTTTAATAGTAAAGATATAAGTTCCATTAGTTGTAAATGTATTTTCAAGAGGATTAGTTCTACCAACTTGATTGAATTTACGATATTCTTCTTTATTATCTGGGTCTATAACATTTCCTTCACTATCAAGGAACGTTTCTTTAGTAATAACACCATCTTTATTTAATTCTGTGATATATACTGCGTGTCCATTATTATAGTACTCTATGCTTGTAACTTGCATATCACTATCTACATAAACAATCTTGGTAATTTCTTCTTTGTCATCATAATAAGTGATACTTTCAACTATTTCATTTTCAACTTCAATATATCCTGTTATTTTATCATGAGAATCTAGTATATAAATACTTTCGCTTATATTAGTAAGAGTGGCGGTTACTTCTCCATTTGTTTTGCCTTCTTTGTCATATGAAACACTTGCTGTTGGCGCATTTTTGTCTATCCAATTAACTTTAGCTGTAATTCTACCAATAGAACAATTTTCTTCACAACTTGCATCAATAAACTCAAATGTAAAGCTTCCCTCTTCTGTAAATGTGTATGTGTCACTTCCATTATTATTTAATATTTTAATTTCTGTACTTGGATTTACTAGTCTTGCAATGACATCGCCATTAGTAATTTCAGTTGTACTATAGCCAATATCAGCTGTTGGGGCTAAAGATGGTGGATTTTCAGTTATATCTTCAAATAGATTTACCATAGCTAAAGAAGCAAACATATTATATGTATCCATCTCAAGTTTAACATATCCGCCATAAACACTTTCTGCAAAATCAATTCTATATAGATCATTCTCTTGAGGAATATTGTCTTTTGTTCCTGCTAGAGTCCAATTTTCTCCATCTTCACTTACATATACTCTCATATTTTTAATAGAATCTGGATTATTGGTTTTATATTTTACTTGGATAAATTCTAAGGCTGAAATATATCTTGCAGCATCTAGTTTTATTGTTATAAATGGCTTTTCTTGTTGTTGTAAAACATTTATTGCAAAATCAGTATGCCATAAAGTATTTAAATTACCATCAATAGCATTTGGGGCATAAAAAGGTCTTTTAGAATCTTTTGATTGAGTAGAATAGCCTTCTATTGATAAATGTCTAATAGGTATGTATTTAGCAGTATCTGGTTGATTATCTTCGGTGAAAGTGAATGTTTTTGAATCACTAGCTAGAGCTGTTCCTGAAGCTGCTACTCTTACATATAAAGTTTTATTGCCAGAGTTGTTTGGTGATGAATCAGCATATGATGTCCATGGACCATTTTCATTATTACTCCATTCGTATGCTAAGCTTATGCCTATTACTCTATTTTCTAAATCATTTCCATATAAAGTGCTTGATATTGTAGGTTTAGTAATATCTATTTTATAAAGATTTTCTTCATCATAATTAACACCAACAATATGAACATATATATCATTTTCTTCAGTAATGCTTGCTATTTCTTCAGGACTAAGTTGTAATTTATGAGGTTCTTCTCCTGTAAAAGATACTTCTTTCCATGTTTCTTTACCATCTAAACTATAATCCCAACGAACACCAGCTCCATCAAAACGACTAGATAGAACTATATTACCTGCATTATCTCCGTCAAAAGAGAATGTTGCAATTGTCTTATCTAAATTGCCTAATAAATAATTAGCTTCTGTTCTTGTAACTCCTGGTTGTAAAACAATATTAGTTGCACTATTTGGTAAAGCACTTCCTTCTGTTAGGGTTCTAGTTTGTAAAAGTGTAAATTGATATATGTATTCTGGACTAGTTAATTTTGATTTTATTAAATTAGTTAAGTGATACATTGGTAATGGGAAAGGCATTAATTTGTCTGCTAAATCTGATGCTAAGTCATAATAATCTTTCTCTGTTTTATTATCATTAGCATTAAAAGTCTGTATAAGTCCATACCAAGCATCAATATTAATTGGTTGAATTCTTAGGGCTTCTCTATATAATTCTTCTTGTTTATCTAAGTCATCTTGATAAGATTTAGCAAGCATAATAGTTTCCTCAGCTTTTACTAAATTATCGAAATCATTTATAGCAGTTTGGCTAAGTTCCATGTATACTACGGAATATCCTTTTTGGTAACTAGCGTTTCCCCAGCCTAAAAGCATTCTTTCGCCTTTTTCAGATTTAGTCCAGCCACTTACATCGTTATCTATTCTCCAATAGCCTTTACCATCATTATTCTTAGTATAATAAAGTAACGCAGCATGTCCCGGTTGACCAATAACGGCAGCTGGAATTCCATGAGTTCCTCTAATATTAGCGCCAGACTTAGATATCCCTCCACAAACAGCTCCTGTACCAAATTTATTTCTAAAGTTCATCCATACTTTATATACCTTATTAGTAGGTGTTCCTCTAGTTATTTTTATTGTGTATTCTGATTGTTCTGTTCCACCTGGTATAGTATAGCTGACATCAAACATGCCTATTTTTTTAGTACTGTCATTCTCATCAGGGACAGCAAATAACTCATTAAAGTATTCTACATTTTCCTCAGCATAATATACTTGATTTTGGTAGTTTGGCCATACATATGCCATATATGGGTGAGGTGTTAAAAGACTCCACGCTCTACCTGGAGCATCATCTATTTTTGATTGAACGTAATCATTTAACCATAATATTTCTTCATCATCAATATTATTATACAAAACAAAGCGCATTTCTTCTACACGAAGACTTTCAAACCATGGAGTTATATCTATATTTGGTGTACCATCAGTATTTCTTGTTACTACAAATTTATTATTTTTATGCAAATATCTAAATATAGCGTAACGTCTTACAGGGTCTGATTGATTTACAACATTTCCTGATTGCATCCATAATCCTACTCTTTGAGAATGAGTAAGTGATATAGCAAACATCATTTTACGATATAAATCGCCATAAGTTAAAGTTGGATCCCATTTATTATTTAAAAGAGTTTTATTATCTAAATCGGTCTTATAGTTTTTATAAAGTCTTGTTAATACAGTTAGAGCATTATAGTAAGATCCTCCATCTGGAGTTCCACCAAGGATAAATTCTCTTAGGTTTTCTAAGTCATTAAATAACCAATTTAAAGTTACTTCATTTTCAGGGTCTTCATTGACATATCTTCTTAAAGCAAATTGACCTACTTTATTAACAAAATCTCTTTGTAGAAGTAATAATTCTAATTCTTTATTATCTATTCCATTTGTTTTATTCTTTTCTTTAATTAATTCATCATAGTAAGATACTGATTGAACGACATTATCATCATGAGCAGAATTAGTTAACTTCGCGTCTGCATATACAGCATGATCGTTACCATTAGCTCCATTATCATTAGCGATTAATTTTAGATATTTAGCACCTTTGATGTCTACTTTTAAAAATTCAGCTTCATTTCCTGCTTTTTTTACAGGTGGATTTTCTGGAGTTTTTAAATCCCAGTTTTTGCCATCTGTTGAGGTATAAACATAAAATTTAACACCATTACTAGATGAAGCGGCTGTCTGATTTAAACCAGCATATGCTGTAAAATAGTCATAGTTATAAGCACTTATATCATAGACAAGAGTTGATGTTGCGTGAGCCCACATTCCTTTATCAAATGAATAATATGCACCTTCTATTTTTACTGATATTTTGCCTCCAGAACTGGTTTTATCTTTTAATATACTTCCCCATGCTGTTTTTGATTGATTGGCAATGTAATTTATATCTGATAAATATATGAATTCATTATTTTTAGGCGTTGCTGCCGCAAAAGTGTAAACAGATGTTTTGAATTCACTACTACTATTTATTTTATTATTATAGTTATAAAGAATACCAATTAGTAGTATTACACTGCAAATCAGTCCACTTGTTATTTTTAATTTTAAATTTACTCTTTTTTTCTTCATAAACCTCTTCCTTTTCTTTTAAAATATTTTTCATAAATCTAAAATATAACAGATTGTAGTTATATTATAATATTTTTATTATTTTTTGTAAATAGTTGTCGCTATATTTACTTTTTATTTACTATTTTTGTATACATTTTTTTGTAAACGTTTTGGGTGTTATCTCACAAAAAAAGAAAGACTAATTCTTTCTTGATTCTTGGTAGATTAATCCAACTATTAAAGGTAAACTAATCAAAAGCGGGAACATGTATCTAAAATAAGTATTTACTGGACCAACAATGCACGTTAGCAGTAAAATAAAGGCTGGTAAGATTAACGTAATTAGTCTTTTTTTATTTTCATGAATTAGAAAAGCTAAAAGATACATATATGTCCATATAATTAAGCCAATATTAACTATAGCTCCTAATATAGGAATATAAGGATAGGCAACCCCGAAAGAGCTTAAAATATTACGTGGGATTTTTAAACTATTATAATGATAATTAATACCGCTTTCGATTAATCTTGTATCATATTCATGATAAACATACCAGTTAGATGTGTTAGGATAAAAGTAACCATACACTGTATTAATAGTAGCGTTAAAGTAAGTTCCTGGGTGCCTAAAGAAACACATAAACCAGACTTTAAAATAATTCATTAAGTCTTCAGTAGTTGTATCTTTGTTAAACTCATTTTTTACTGGATCAGCGATATTAGGCTTATATCTTTCAGCAAGAGTATCATAGCCTAATAATTTATCAATTATTTCTTTTTCTTCTTCACTTAAATCTTCACTATGATACTTTACATAACGAGCAGTTTGCTGAAAAGGAACAGATAACATTTCTCTAATACTACCCATGCTGATATTCATAGTAGGTAATAAGATGCGATTATGGGCCTCATAAATAAATATACTGGCAATAAGAACAGCTATTAAACTTTTTCTTTTATCTTTTAAAACAAAGATTAAGCTTAAGAAACTAATTAAAATTATATAAATACCGTTATTTCTAACCAACATAAGTATTAAAAGTAATAAAGAAAGAATAATATAATCTTTAGTTTTATAATTACTAGTTGTTAATAATTTGTGAACTTCTATAATATAAAATATTAGAACTGCTCCAAACATTGTATCTTTAACACAGCTTAAAGCATATAAAGGAAACACTGGAACTAAAGCAAAAATCAATAGAACAACTAAACGATAAATGAACGGCATTTTTAATTTCTTTAAATAAGCTAAAGTATAAGTTAACGCTGATATAACAATAAAAGCTTGAAAACAAGTAAAAAGAAATAAGCCTAAATTAATACTGCCAAGGCTGTCACCTATTTTAGCAAATCCTCCTAAAATAAAGGTATGGAACACGGGATGATGATTAGTTATTAAAACGTTAGGATTTATTAAATTGACACCCTCAACATAATGGGTAGCGATACCAAAATATTGTTTTATCTGATTAGATGGATCTGGAGATAAGATGCTGGGATAAAAACTAATTATATATGGTAACCAACAAATTAATAAAATTAAAATTGTTGTCTTATATGGATGTTTTTCGTAGTACTTCTCAAATCTTTTAAATATTTTAGGCACTTTAATTTTAGATAAATCGATTTTTTTTAATTTTATAGCTATTAAATTTATCAATGTTGATAAGAAAATATAATATGTTATAAATTTTATTAACGAAATAATAATTAAAATAATATTTCCTGTTACAAGACTAGAATTTCCTAAAACGCTATAACTAAAGCCAAATACCAAAAAAAACGTAAAGAAGATACTTAAGATATTATATGCTTTAGATTTTTTAATATCTGCATATTTATTATAAAAGAAAATTAATGCAATTGTTAAAATAAGAATTAAAAGAAAATCTGTGTTAGAATAACTAAACTTTATTAGTTCTTTTAAATTATAAACTTTTATTTTATCATAAACAATTATCATCTCTTTTAAAACACGTTCTCCATATAAAGATAGCGTTGTTAAAATACTAATAATAAAAATTAAGATTTTTTTCATAATTTTCACCTATTTTTAATTTACCATAAATTGGATTAATAAGCAATAAATTAAGATTTTTTCATTTCATAAAGAATGTCTCGCAATTCCATGGCACGTTCAAAATCAAGATTTTTAGCTGCTTCACGCATCTCATCTTCAATAGACATAAGGATACTTTCTTTTTCTTTCTTACTCATTTTTGGCTTTTTAGTTTTATTTTCAACCTCATTAGATATTACTTCTTTTATTTCTTTATTAATAGTGGTTGGAATTATATTATGTTCTTCGTTAAACTTTTCTTGAATCTCACGACGTCTTGCTGTTTCTTTAATAGCTTTATTCATAGCATCACTATATGTATCAGCGTACATAATAACATGCCCTTTGGAATTTCTAGCACATCTACCTATTGTTTGAATTAAACTTCGTTCACTTCTTAAGAATCCTTGTTTATCAGCGTCTAAAATGCAAATTAAGCTTACTTCGGGTATATCTAGACCTTCTCTTAGAAGGTTAATACCTACAATACAATCATAAACACCTAACCGTAACTCTCTAATTATTTTTAAACGTTCTAAAGTTTTAATTTCACTATGAAGATATGCTACTTTGATGCCCATTTCTTTTAAATAGTTAGTTAATTCTTCACTCATTCTTATTGTTAAAGTGGTAATTAAAACTCGTTCATTTTTTTCGATACGCAATTTTATTTGTTCAATTATATCATCTATTTGACCACTACTTGATTTAACTTCAATAGTTGGGTCTAATAGGCCTGTTGGTCTAATTATTTGCTCAACATATTCATTATTAGTATGTTCAAGTTCATAATCGCCTGGAGTTGCTGATACATAAATAGCTTGGTTTACTTTTTTCTCGAATTCACCGAAATTAAGAGGCCTATTATCTAAGGCACTAGGTAAGCGAAATCCATAATCAACAAGAGTCATTTTACGCATTCTATCACCATTATACATACCTCTTACTTGAGGTAAAGTAACATGTGATTCATCAACTACTAAAAGAAAATCTTCAGGAAAGAAATCAATTAAACAAGTTGGCGTTTCACCTTCACCACGAAGAGCTAAATGTCTTGAATAATTTTCTACACCATTACAAAAACCTGTTTCTTTAAGCATTTCTAAATCATAATTAGTTCTTTCTCTTAATCGTTGCTCTTCTAAAAGTTTGTTTTCACTTTTTAGTACAGCTAGACGCTCTTCTAATTCCTTTTCGATACGTTTAATAGCTTCGGCAAGTTTTTCAGGACTAGTAACAAAGTGCGATGCTGGAGAAATAGTTACAGTTTTTTTATTAGATATTATAGCGCCTGTTATAGGGTCGAACGTTGATATTCTATCAATTGTATCGCCAAATAATTCTATTCTTATACCATGCTGGTGTTCGTTTGATGGAATAACATCAATGGTATCTCCTCTACTTCTAAAAGTTCCACGATGAAAATCCATTTCATTTCGCTCATAAGTCATATCAACTAAACGATTAATTATATCATTTCTTTTAATATTATCGTTAACAGTTAAAATTAACATAGATTTTTTATATTCTTCCTTTTCCCCAATACCATAAATACAGGAAACACTAGAAACAACTATTACATCATTATAATTAATTAAAGCTGATGTTGCTCCATGACGAAGTTCATCTATTTCATCATTAATAGAAGCATCTTTTTCAATATAAGTATCACTCGATGGGACATAAGCCTCTGGTTGATAATAATCATAATAGCTGACAAAGTATTCCACATGGTTATTCGGAAATAACTCTTTAAATTCACTATAAAGTTGACCTGCTAAAGTTTTATTATGAGCAAGAACTAAAGTTGGTTTATTTACTTCTTTAATAACATTTGCGATAGTAAAAGTTTTTCCAGTTCCAGTTGCACCCAACAAGACCTGTTCTTTTTTTCCCTTTTTTATTCCTTCAACTAACCCTTTTATAGCAGCTGGCTGATCACCACTCGGCTTATATTTCGACACTAATTCAAACATATCACGCACCTACTTTCTATATATTTCCCAATAATCGCCTTATCAGATACAATGTGTTTCATAATCTTATTATTAACTAATTCTTTTAATATAATTTAACTTTGAATTATATTTAGACAAATTTTGTTGGAGTTTCCTTAATTGATTTATAATTTTTATCCAATCACGTACTAATTTACTACTTTTAAAACGAATCATATGTAATCATAAATCATCCTCCTTAATTGCATCATTAATACCATCTTCCTTCATCTCAATTATAAATTTATCAAAATCTGATGTAAACATTTTATCTTGAATTACCCTATATTTTTCAAATTCTGATAACGCAAAAGATTCTGCAACTTTATGAGATATTTTACCAATATTATCTAGTACTTCTCTTTCGTTGAATTGTAAAAAAACATCCAATTTATTTTTCCAATCCTCCATAGTCATAGGAATATGTCTTTCAGCTTTATCTTCTGCGTAATCTAAATACATTGTAACTATTCTTTCTAATTCTTTAATCTCGTCTTTGGTTAAATAATTTTTTGCAACTACTACATCAGATGCTATTATTTTTCCATTTGGAGAATTTTTCCAATTCGTAAGGCCCATATGTTCACTTAGATGATTTGCGCGGTTTAAAATAACTTCAGCGGCTGTGTTACCATGGATAGCAAAGTGCATTTTATTTTGAACTGTTGCGAAAAACTCTTTTGTAATATGAGAAGATACATTATAATCCATACTTGTAGCATAAATATCAGTAATTTTTTGATAAAAATTTCTTTCACTAATTCTAATTTCTCTAATCTCTTGGAGTAATTCATCAAAGTAGTTTTCATTTAAATAGGCTCCATTTTTAAGTCTTTCTTTGTCCAAAACATATCCTTTAATAGAAAAGTTCTTTAATATATTGATTGCCCACAATCTAAATGAGATTGCCCTTTCTGAATTCACCTTAAAGCCTACTGCTATAATAGCATCTAAATTATAATATTCTGTATTATAATTTTTACCATCGCTAGCAGTGTGCAAGAATTTCTTGCATACTGAATTTTTACTTAATTCTTTTGATAAAATATCATTAAGATGCGAGCCAATATTTTGTCGTGTTGTGCCAAATAGCTCTGCCATTAATTTTTGACTTAACCACACCGAATGATCATCAACTATTACTTCAATTGTTTTTTCCTGATTTTGCTTTGTAAAAATTAAAAATTCAACAGTCGAATTTCTTATTTGTAGATTTTTTATGACCGCACCTCCTATAAAAGAAAATTAGCAATAAATTAATAACTAAACTTAAAAACAATAGCTATATTATTGGTGTTATTTTAAAATCCTTATAAATAAATTTTTTTAATGCATCAACTCATGTTTTGAATTTATAAAATTTATATATATCTGAATTTTTTAAATAAATATATTTTTATAACTGATTTAATTATACAACACAAAAGTACGTATGTCAAACTTAAATTCGCTACCGTTATTAATTAATGATTCTATTTTATGTGTATATAAAATAAGTTACAGTAATATCATTTATGTAAATTTAAAATATCTAGTTTAAATTCTATATTTTTATTAAGAGAAATATATCGTTTCCAAGATATTAATTACTTCTTCCTTAGAATAGTTTTTAAACATTATTTGATAATATTTATGATTAGCATTTAAGCCAATCGTTTTTTCTCTTTCATTCTCTTTATAGTAACCTTTTAAATCGCCAACGACAAGATTACTATAGTCTTTATCCCAAAAAAGATTGGTTTTTAAAAATTCCGCACAATGTAAATGGAGTTTAATTTTCTTGCTTGAACTAAAAAAGCTGTAAGTATCATCAATATGGTTTTCATAATAAAATAGTAAGTCAGTAAAGGTCTTGAGATTATTTTTATAGAATTCTTGACGATATAAGCTTGTACCAACAGAATGATCATATATCCAAAACCAAATACTATGATTATTTTCATCTTCAAAGTGATAGGCACTACTTCCTTTTTCGGTTAGTTTTAAGTTTTCAGGAATATAAATGCTTAATCCTTCTACATTTTGATTAGTTTGTTCTTTTTTGGTTTTTATATTTATTCTTTCTCTTTCATATAAGTTTAGTTTTTTAAATTCTGTTATAGTTTCGTTATAGTCGTTTAATAACTCTATCTTATTCTTTATTAAGATTATACTTCCAAATATAACTCCAATAATTAATACCATTATTAACCCTAAAATGATATGTTTTCTTTTTAGTGATTTTTTTATTTCTTTATCAATATCTTTAACCATTTCTTTATCTTCCTTTAATAAATCGTCTAGTGATATTTTAAACTTATCACTAATTATGATTAAGGTTTCAATATCTGGATAAATGCCTTTTGTTTCCCAATTGGATACTGTTTGTCTTGTAACGCATAAAATATCGGCAAATTCTTCTTGGGTTAAATTATTTTCTTTTCTAATATTTAAAATTTTATCTTTGATTTTCATAGATTTATCTCCTTCTTTTTACAGTTTTATTATATATAAATTTAGGATATTTTGTCTATCAAAGGTCTTTTACATATGAAAAAAAGATAACTCTAATTATCTTTTACTGTTTAAACTCTATTTTAATTATAAGAGTTCCTTTATGATATCTCGCATCTATTTCGCCATTATTTAGTTCTACTAATTGTTTAGCGATAGACAGTCCAATTCCGTTTCCTTTTTTAGTATTTTTAACGGTATAATAGCGATCAAACAGTTTTTCTAAACTTACCTTATCTAATTTATTAGTTTTATTAGAAAACTCAATAGTACCATCTTGTAATAATTTAACATTAAATTCTTCTTCACTATATTTTAAAGCATTAGATATGATATTCTCAAAAATCCTTTTAAGCATGTTTTCATTTAGTAGTTTATAAACTTTTTCTTCACATATTGTAATATTGGGTTCGATATTATGACTTTTAAATAAAGTATAAAAACTAGCTATAGAGTTTTCTAATATATCATTTAAACAAATATTGTCTTTTGGAATGTTATTTTTTAAATCTAAACTTTTGGAAAAATCAAAGAGTTGTTCTGTAAGTTCTATTAAATCTTTTACTTTTTCATCAATTATTCCTAAATACTTAAACTCTTTATCATTTAAATTATTTGTGTCTATTAAATCAAGATAACCCCTTATGGCAGTAAGAGGTGTTCTTAAATCGTGAGAAATATTTGTTATTGATGATTTAAGGTCATTATTTCCTTGTTTGTATTCTAACTCTAACTTTCTTAAAACTTTTAAATTTTTATTTAGGCATATTACTAACTTTCTTAGGCTTCTATCATTAGTATTAAGGGTAATTAAATTATTAGTATCGGTATTTAAAACAAAGAAAAGTGATTCTTCAATGTTTTTAAGTTCCTTTTTTATAATTAATAGTTTTAATAGTAGATATATAGTAAAACCTAAAATAATGATAAAAAGACAAAACCAGATACTCATAATAATCACCTACTTATTTTAATTCTTTTTTATTAAATATTATAATTCCTATACCCGTAAAGAAAACAGTTAATCCAAGCGAATATAAAGGTAGTACTTTTAGATTAGTGACAGTTCTACCAGCGATTTGTAAAGTTTGACCTGACGGATTAATATCAATACTTAGTTTTACTAATTTCTTTTTAATTCCCGTTAGATAATGAGGATTTTTAGTTGGTTCAATTACTCTTTCTTCTGTATCGCTTTTTATAATTAAACTATCTATATATTCTGGCTGAGATAAGGTATCATAAGCCATTAAAGAGTAGAACATCATACCAAAGGCAAGCATAATATTAACTATTGATGTTATAGTTTTATTAGAACAAATCATCGCTATAAAGGTAAAAATACTTGAATAAGCTATAACAACTAAGAAGAGGCAACCTAATAATATTAATAAGGTTTTTAGAGAAATAGTGATACTACCAAATAGAGGAATTCCGATACACATAGTTATTATTATAAATAAAAGATAGGAAAATAAACTTGTTATAAGTACCGTTATTAAGTTTGATAAATAAATATTTAAACGATTATGCCCTATACTTATTTTATTGCGAAGTCCGCCATCAGAATATTCGACACCTAAAAAGAGGCTTGTAAATATGGATATAACGATACCAATAATTACCGAGTAATTAAGTAAAATTTGTTCAACTTCAATTATATCATTATAAGTTTTCATATCTTTATATTTTGACCCTATCATTAAAAGAGACATAACTATGCTAAAGCCAATTAAGAGCCAAAATAATTTATTCTTTTTTAGTCTAGTAAAATTAGCATTAAGTAAATTAATCATTTTTGTCACCTCCAATTAAATTCATGTAATAAGTTTCTAACGTTTCTTCTGTTTCATGAATTTTATCAGCAATTAAATCATGTTTAGATAAATTATTGATAAACTTTGATAAGTTAGATTCGCCATAAATGTAGATATTTTTGTCATCAATTACTTCATATGTAATGTTGTTTTCTTCAAAATATTTAACGAATTCTTTTTCATTATTTACTTCAAGCTCAATTTTATGTTCCATCTTCTCTATAAGTTCAGCACTTGATATTTCTTTAATAATTGAACCGTTATCTAAGAAACCATAATGAGTTGCTATTTTAGATAATTCGTCTAAATAATGACTAGATATTAAAATAGTGATTCTTCTTTCTTGATTTAGTTTTAGTATTAATTCTCTTATTTCAATAATACCTTCGGGATCAAGCCCATTAACTGGTTCATCCAAAATCAGAAAATCAGGGTTACTAGCGAGAGCAATAGCTATACCTAATCTTTGTTTCATACCTAAAGAAAAGTTTTTAGCCTTTTTACTACCAGTATCCTTTAGTCCTACTAGTTTTAAAAGATCATCAATGTCATCATAATCAGGCATACCAACTAACTTATATTGTTCAATTAAATTATCTTTAGCACTTAATTCACCATAGATAGCTGGGATTTCGATAATAGCTCCCATTCTTTTCCTTGCATTTGATATGTTATTACTATTATTTTCTTCGTCATATATAGTATAAGTTCCATTAGTAGGGTTTTGAAGTCCACAAACTATCCTAATAAGAGTTGTCTTTCCTGCGCCATTTTTACCAATAAGTCCATAAATAGCACCTTTTTCGACATGCATATTTAGATTGCTTAAAGCTTTAAAATTTTTATATTTCTTTTCTAAATTATTTGTTTTTAAAACATATTCCATAAATTTTCTCCTTTCTTTTTTAGTGTAAGATAAAAAGGTTAAGGAAGTAGTTAAGAAATAGTTAAAATTTAGTTAAGATTTAATCGATTATTTTAAAGCCTATTCCCCAAACTGATTCAATATAATTTTTATCGCTTATAGTTTTTATTTTTTTACGAATATTACTTATATGAACTTTTAAAGAAAATTCACTACAATCTTCAGTATCATCACTAATTAATTCTAAGAGTATACTTTTAGTAATTACTTGCCCTTGATTTAAAAGCAATTGTTTTAAAATGGCATATTCAGTTTTAGTTAAATTTATTTTTTCGTCATTTAATAGCAAAGTATGATTGTCATTTAATAATTTTAATTCTTTATATTTTAAAGTATCATTATTAATTTTATTTTTATTTCTTAATTGAACTTTAATCCTTGCTAGCAGTTCTTTAGAATTAAAGGGTTTGGTTATATAATCACAAGCACCATTTAAAAGACAATTTACTTTATCATCAGGAGAAATTTTAGCACTTAAAACAATTATAGGAGTATTATTTACCTGGTTTATTATCTCTTCACCACTTAAAGCTGGTAGCATTAAATCCAAAAGAATCAAATCAAAGCTTTCTTTTTCTAATAATAGCATAGCTTCACTTCCAGAGTAAGCATTAGAAGCAGTATAACCATTAGAGGTTAACAGTTCTTCTAAAACATTATGAATACTTATATCATCTTCAACAATTAATATCTTAGGCATTTTTATCACGCTTTCTAATTATAAAACAATTTTTTATCTTCTCTAGTATACAAGCCAAAATGGTTGTGCTTAACGAAACGATTAGATAGAGAACTAAATTATTATTTATTAATAAAGGCATGTCTATTATTTTAGATATAAATCTTACTATAATAATAAATAGCGGATGGAAAAGATATATAGTAGTGGCAATATTTCTTATAGTTCTATTATTGGTTTTATTATGAGTTATTATATAATTAAAGAAAAAATACATAAAAGGAATTAATGATAAATACATACTATCATGTTTTTGAAGGTTAAAATGATACAATAATAATCCTTCGAAAGTTAGGATAATAAAAAAGATTAAACTATATAACAAAGAGTTATTTTTTAATGGTTTTGATGTTTTAATTATATAACCCAATTCAAGAAAAACTGGTGCAAAAAATAAACCATTTCTAGTATAATCAAAAATATTAAAAAGAAAGTTATAAATATTTAAGATAGGTGGTATATTAGTAATTATACCATAATAACTATCGCCAAAAAGGCCTAGTAAATAAAGGATAAAAGCTATGGTAAAAGCTATTTTAATATTTAGTTTTTTATTTAGGAAGTAAACTATTATTAGACCAATTATTAAAGCAGGAAAATACCACAAATGATAAAGTGTTCCATTAAATATTAAATCTTTAAAAACTTCTAATAAAGTTATATTATTAAATTTACCCATATAAATATTAATGGGAATATATAAAGCTATAGCAAATAAATATAGTTTAATAATCTTTTTTAAATACTTTATAAAATTAGTAGAATCTTTTAAAGATTTATCCAAGATATAAAAACCTGTGATCATAAAAAATAGAGGGACTCCAATGCGACTTAAAATACGAGTAAAGAAAAAATCAAAAGTTGGGCTAATGTTTACAAATGGTGAAATATGGATAGCTACAATTAAGAATGTTACGATAAGCCGCCAAATATCTAGATTTAATTTCTTTAACATAGATATAGCCTCCTTTTAATAAATTTTATTAGATATTAAAGGAAAAGTAAAGATAGTTTAAGTACTATTTATTTCTAAGAATTTAAAAAGACCTATATATAAGTTTTAGATTTCAATATATAAGTCTTTATTTTAGTTTAGATAAGGCCTTTATACAAGCAAGATATATGAGAGAAACACCACAAACAGCATAATAAATAGAAATACTATCATGAGTTTTAGGATTTTCATTAGTAGAATTATCAATATTTGTTTGGTTATCATTTATATTATCAGATGGTATGTCCTCAATTTCTGTTGGCTCATTTTTATGACTTGGTTTGGAACTTGTTGTAATTTTTTCATCAACATATATTAATGCATAATTAGAGAATTTGTCACTTTCAAAAGTTAAATATTTACCATCAGAAGCTAAGGATGCAGTTAAAACTTCATATTTATTATTATGTTTTCTAAGAACATAGTATTTTCTTTGGTAACCGTTATTAACTGACTTCAACTCTTCTGGTAAAATAATAGCAAAAGTTATTTTATCTTTTAATTCTGATAAGTTTTCTATAACATTGTTATTAGAGGCATCTAAAACATTAATGGTAATATCATAATAACTAGATATTATAGCATTTGAAATTATTTTATTATTATTAAAATCTTCTTTATCGTCATCGGTAACAGATGTTGTTATATCGATAGTAACTTTTAAGTTTTTATCGGCCAGATTAGGATTTGTAGTGATAGTATCTATTAAGGTTTTTTGAGTTTGTCCTTTATTTATTAAGCCTACTATTGTTTCGTTTGTTGGAGTATTTAAATCTAGTTCCTCTATATCAATAGTTGGTATAGGTACAACTTTTTTTACTTGATACATTTCATTTATTAAATTACATTCATAACCATCAGGTATATATTTTTCTACATTGTAAGAATAAGAACCGCCAGTTATTTCAATATTATTTTCATTGCTAGCTAATATAATAACACTATCTAATTTACCAGTTGTATCTATTCCAGAGGTATTACCAGATATTTTAATAGTACTATTTGTTGATCTTATATCGAGCATATATTGTAAGGCACTAGGATTAGAAGTCCCTATTTCATTTTGATAATTTATTAGTTTAGTATTTTCAATATTTAAAGTCGCATTACCATTTTGATAAATGACGATATTACCAAATCTTTCACTAGTTCCTGTTTGATTATTAATTCCTAATATTTCAGAATCTTTTAAGCTAATAGTTAAGCCACTAGTATTACTATAATTTATTCCTGCACGCCCTTTTAATTGGCAATTATCTATAATGACATTAGTGTTATTAGAGTTGTAAAAGGAGGAAGCAGCAGTTATATTTATTACGTAAGAAAAGCCTTGGATTGTTGTATTTTTAACAGAAATATTAGAATCTGAATATTCCCATAAAGATATGCCTCGAGAGTCATTATTAGGTACTTCTTCATTATAATCTTTTACATTAGTATTTTGAATTAAAGAATCTTCAACAATTAAAGTAGAATTACTATTTTTATTAGAGTTTACAGTTATACCTCTTTGTCCAACATTTAAAGTACTATTTTTTACTATTAAATTATGAGTACTATTATTTAACGCAATACCACGCGTGTTTGTTTCAATAATTAAATCATTTATAATGGTTTTGGAACTAGTATTGATTAGAAAAGCTGCTTCAGTTCCTTTTAAAGAATTTGATATAATTTTATGACCATTTCCATTTATAGTAATTCCTTTATTAACATTTATAACTTGAGTTTCGGTAGTATCATTTATTAGTTCAATAGTATCTCCTTCATTAGCAATTTCTACAGCTTCTTTTAAACTACTATATATATCATTATTAAGTGATGCAACACCAGAAGTTGAGTCTAAAGCTATAGTATGGATATTAAAAATTAAAAAAGTAATAACAATTAGAAAAGTTTCAAATAATTTATTTCTTTTTAACATTTTAATCACCCTACTTTACATAAGTATAACATACTTTTTGTAAAGTTTTAACATTCTAGTTATTTACTTGACATTGTTTTATAAAATAAAAGTATCTTTTTAATCTTTTGAAATATAATATTAGAAAGGTGATAGGATGAAAAACCTAAGTAAATTATTTTATTTATTTTTACCATTATTAGGGGGATTTTTGGTTGGATTTTTAATTAAAAATAATATTGATTATAGTGAATTAATAAAACCTTTTTTAGCGCCACCTAAAATAATATTTCCAATTGCATGGACAATCATATATCTTTTAATGGGGATATCTTATTATATTTTAAAGAAAGATAACAAAACTGATGACAGACTAAAAATTATTTATTATGGTCAGCTTACTATTAACCTTTTTTGGTCTATTATTTTCTTTAATTTAAAACTAAGAGGTTTAGCAGTATTTTGGATAATAGGATTAGATTTACTGGTTATATATATGCTTTATCTTTTCTATAGCAAAAATAAAGTATCTTTTATGTGCCTTATTTAATTTGGATTTTATTTGCTACTTATTTAACTATTCAAATATTCTTATTAAATTGATGATTTTTTATTAATTTAGTGTTATAATTAGGTAGCAATTGGAGGTGGCTCATGAAAACTATTAAGAAAAACTTACCTAAAGGAGTTAAAAAACAATTTGGTAAAGTTAAAGGTGTAAAAGTAAGATTTATAAATAAAGATATGGATAAAAAGAAAAAGACAAGTAAGTAGGCAACTACTTTTTTTCTTGTCTTAATATATATAAGTTTCAGGTATGTAAATTATTTCGCCTGGTATTATATAATTAATATTCTTTAATTTATTTACTTTTTGAAGTTCATAGATTGATACTTTATAAGATGTAGCGACAAAAGACAAAGTGTCACCTTTTTTTACTTTATAAGCTATTAAGTGATCGTTATTGGTTGGTTTAATGGTTATTTTTTCATTAATATAAATTAGATTAGGATTTTTTATATTATTCCAAGTTACAAGGTTTGATACTGTTACATGAAAGATATTCGCAATTTTAGTTAAAGTGTCTCCTCTTTTAACGCTATAAATATTATTGGTTCCTTTACTTGTAATTTGATACTCATAATCGGTGTTAATTTTTATTACTTCATTTGGATAAATAAGATTAGGTCTTATAATATTATTATCTTTAATTATGGTTTCTAAAGGCACATTATAGATTAAAGCAATTTTTGATAGAGTATCCCCTTTTTTAACACGATAATAAACAGTTTTAGTTGTATTACTAGGGTTTGGATTATTAATAGTTTTAGTATCGATTAGAATATCCTCTTTAAAATAATCTCTATCAACATAATGGCTAATTCCTTCGATTCTTCCTTTGTCGGTATATTGCCAACCATAATAAGTATCCCAGTTAGATATTTTGGGTTTTTCGACATCATATTCAGCTATCCAAAGGGGATAATTACGATAAATATTTTCATCAAAAGTAAAAGCGGCATTATAAGCATCGCTATAGACGATAGTTTTAGTATCTGTTAGTTCTTCTAAAGTTTTTAGGAAAGTTAAAGCTATTTCGTTTATTTCTGACTTAGATAATCCCGGAAATGATTCAAAATCCATAGCAAGAAGACAATCAGTTTCATGGTTTTTAATGACACTAGCAAAAAATTTAGCTTGTTCTTCGGCTTCTTTTGTATTTCTAGCAGTTACATAATGATAAAAACCAACTTTTAGGTTATTCTTTTTAGTTTCAAGATAATTACGTTCAAATTTATTATCGATATAAGAATTACTAGCACTACTTCTAATATAGACTACTTCAATGCCGGAATTTTTTACTTCTTGAAAATTAATTTCACCCTGAAACTCACTAACATCAATACCATTTAGAGCATAAGTATTAGTTTTTAAAGCTACGAAGCAAAATAAGATAAAGATAAAATGTTTTAATTTCATTAAAAAAGCCTCCTTTCTACTTTAGTATATTAAAAATAGATAAGTGAGACTTTGCTTTTTAATCATTTTCGAGTAATAAATCTATAAAATATTTAGTTAATTTAGTGTTACGAGCTAGTATTGGTCCAATTAAAGATGTGACATAAAAATTTTTATAGTTAAATCCTTCTAGCATAGTATTATTACCCCCTAATCCTTTATTTAAATTAAAAATGACATTAGTTGTACTTTTAATTAAATATTCAGTATTTTGGAAGCCATAAATATTACTATTACATAAAGATGTTGTTGCTTCGACATCAGAGACTATCCTTTTTTCAGGTTCTTCTATTTCATATAGGTCAAGAAAGTCAAACAAACTTAAAGCGTTACCTGTTACTAAAAAAATCTTATTTTTATTTAGATAATCTAAAATATCACTTTTATATGGTTTTAATTTTTCTTTTACAAGTTCAAGACTATTTTTACGACCACTTCCAATATAGACAAAATCATACTCTTTAAAGTTTATTTTAGCATCTTCATTAATATTTATAATTGTTACTTTTTTGTTTTCTTCTTCTAAAGCATATTTTAAGGCTTTAATATTGCCATTTTCTCCATAAAGATTAAGTTCACTCGGATATAGATGTGCAATTTTAATCATGATTACCCTCCTTAAACGTGATGTTAAATGGTTCAACATAATCGAAGTTTAGAATTCCATACACAATATCTACTTTATCTTTTATTACGTCTTCTTTAATAGATGGAATATCCTCGGCTGTAACAATCTTTTCGCCAGTAATACCTGCAAGAATAAGCCTTTTTTTAATATTGTCAGCATCGATACCGCAAGCATAGAATTTGTTTACATAGTTATTATTTAATAATTCAAATTCAATATCATATAACCAAGATAAATCATAATGTTTGTAACGTCTAGATATTTCCTTCCAACCAATAATAATATCTTTTTGGCGCTTATCTTGCATAACTTTAAAAACCGATTGATTAAAAGTTGTTGCATTTTCAGCTTTAGCACTTATAGGGTAAAATTCTTTATTATTATTTATAAAGATTGGAGAACTTACATCATTTAATTTATTTAAAGATTTTATAATATCGTTTTCATTAATGCTTAAATCTTTTAAAGTTGTATAAGCGGCAAGAGTATTATAAGCATGATAAAGCATATCGCCACCAATTGAAATCTCTTTATTATTTATAGTAAAAGTCTTTTTAGTTAGGTCTAGATTGTTAGCGATAGCCTTTGGTTCTTCATATTTAAAAGAACAACTTGGGCACTTATAATTACCTAATGTTTCAAAATTATAATAACTATAGTCTAATAAGGCATGGCAATAAGGACAATGATAGATATTTAAATTTTCAAATATTTGGTTTTTATAGCTATATTTATTTTTAGATATACTATAATAAAGGTTTTCATTAGGTAAATCTTTAGCAAAATTTCGTAAATAAGGGTCGTCCATATTAGTTATTATTTTAGCATTAGAGTTTATTCCTTGTAAAATATCTTGATAAACGATGTCTATATTATGTTGTCTAGGCGGTTGGTCTTTAGTTAAGTTGGTAATAACGATATGGGTTGGTTTTACATCTTTAAATATTACTTTGGTATAGCGTTCATCGACTTCCATTACAAGATAATCAGCTTTAATTTTACCTGTTAAACTCATATTCTTTAAAAAGCTTGATGTTGTCCCCCAAGCTAAATTAGATCCAGCATTATTAAAACATACTTTATGATTTATTTTTAAAGTATTAGCAATTAAAGAAGAGGTTCTGCCCTTACCAGACGAACCAGTTACAGCGATACGAACCTCAGGATATTTTAATTTACTTAAAAGATTTTTGTCTATTTTTAAAGCAATTTTTCCAGGAAGCGAACTACCACGATTGAGTAATTTACCTGCAAAAGCGATTAGCTTACCTATTATAATAGCGATATATTTCATATATACCCTTCTTATCTATTTATTTTTTAGATTGTTCTAGATTAATTAGATGTAATTCAAAGTTTTGGCGGTCTTTACGAGCGATGCTTTCAAGAATTAGGCCTCCAACAAATAGTTGAATAGAGATAATACCAAAGAAAGATGCTGCGATTAGAGATGGGAATTTTTCAACAAGTCCACTATTAATATAGCCTACTAAGCTAGGAATAAAGAAACCAACGCCAATTAATAAACAAATTATTGATAATATAGTAAAGAAAGTAAAAGGACGATATTGTTTAAAAAGACTAGCAATAGTTTTTAAAACTTTAATTCCATCGCTTACAGTATTTAGTTTAGATACACTACCCTCAGGACGATCACGATAATCAATTAAAACATTTTCTAATTTCATTTTTTTATCTAAAGCATGAATAGTCATTTCTGTTTCAATTTCAAAGCCACCTGAAATAACTGGGAAAGATTTAACGAAAGTTTTACTAAAAGCACGATATCCGGTCATAATATCTCTTACATTACTTTTAAAAGTTTTATTAACTAGGAATCTTACTAAGACATTACCAAAGTTATGAAACATTCTTTTATTTTCAGTAAAATAAGTACTAGATAAACGGTCTCCAACGACCATTTCGGCTTTACCTTCTAATATAAGGTCGCACATTTCTTTAGCGTGTTCTGCGGGATAAGTGTCATCGCCGTCAGTCATGATATAACAATCAGCGTCAATCTCTCTAAACATTCTTCTAATAACATTACCTTTTCCTTGCATATATTCATGACGAACTATAGCGCCTGCTTTTTCAGCAATTTCAGATGTTTTATCACTTGAATTATTGTCATAAACATAAATGTCAGCGTTAGGTAAATTTTTCTTAAAATCTTTTACAACCTTTTCAATAGTTTTAGCCTCGTTATAACAAGGGATTAAGACTGCTATTTTATTCATAATATCCTCACTTCTATTAATTTTAGTTTAGCATATAAATATGGTAATGTAAATAATAATTTTATTACAAAATTTTTATTTTCCTTATTTAAATAGATATGTTATAATTTGGGTGGTGAATAATTTTATGTTAAACTTGATAATATGGATATTAATTATAGGGATTTTAATAATAAGTTATAATAAATGTAAATCTTTAGAATTTAAAAAATTTTTTAAATTTAGTTATATAGTTTTAGGAATACTTTTAGTATTAGAAGTTAGTTTATTTAACTATAGACATTATCAGTCATTATTTTATAAAGAAATAAAAATAAATAACTACACTTTAGGGGCGGATATTAAAGAAAATAGTGATGGTTCACTCCAAGTTATAGGCGATGATGATAACTACATTGAAATAGATGGAATTAATGCACATTTAGATAATATGTTTATCAATTTTGATATGTTTTTAGATAAATCAGATTATATTACTATTCATCCAGCTTATACAGATGCAGCGAATAAAAGATATGCTTATATTCAGGATAGAAGAGTCTTTGCTAGTAATAAAAATGATGGAGAGATAATGCATTTACAATTTACTGGTAAGACTAAAAGATTAAAAATGTATTTAAATACTAGAGAAGCTAAACAAAAATTTGTAATTAAGGAAATTTCTTTTAACAAACAAGTTCCTCTTAATATATCACTTGTTAGACCATTTATGATTTATCTTTTATTAGTCTTAATTTATATATTCAATCCTAAATCATCTTTATACAGTATAAATTTATTTGATAGAAAAAGCAAGAAATATATTATGATGGCTGTAGGTTTTGAGCTTGTTTTTATGATTATTGTTTCATTTTTTAACTTTTATTTTGTAAGAGAAAAGTTTGAAACATTACAAAGATATCAATATCAAATGCTTGCTGAATCATTTATGGAGGGACATACTTATTTAAATGTAGAACCTGATGATATTTTAAAATCTTTAAGTAATCCATATGACAAGAAAGATCGTAACAGAGCATACAGTAAAGTTTATGATGATGATCCAGAAAATCATTACATATGGGATGCGGCATATTATAAAGGTAAATATTATGTTTATTTTGGGGTAGCGCCAGTTATACTTTATTATTTGCCAGTTTATGCTTTAACAGGACATCATATTAGAACAAGTACATGTATTACAATTACGATGATATTGACAGTTATAGGAGTATTCTTATTACTATATGACATATGTAAGAAATGGTTTAAAAAAGTTAATTTAGGGGCTTTCTTAGCATTTACTTTACTATTTGTTAATGCATCAGGATTATTATCAATTATGGGGAGACCCGACCATTATTCCTTACCAATATTAATGGCAATTATGTTTAGTATTTATGGATTATACTTTTGGCTTAAAGCAGAAAGAAATAATCTTAAACCAGTATATTTATTTTTAGGTAGTTTATGTATGGCAAGTGTTGCAGCTTGTAGGCCTCAGATTCTACTAACAAGTTTTTTTGCAATACCAATATTTTATGATAAAGTATTTAAAGAGAGAAAACTATTTAGTAAAGATAGTATAAAAGAAACTCTAGCTTTTATAGCTCCTTATATTGTTATTGCCATATTATTAATGATGTATAATTATGCAAGATTTGGCTCTCCTGTTGATTTTGGCGCTAATTACAATTTAACAACTAATGATATGACTAAAAGAGGATTTATGTTAGATAGAATCCCTTTAGGTATATTCTATTATCTATTTAGACCTATTACAATTACTCCCCTATTCCCTTTTATGATAACAGAAGGTGTTAGTACCAGTTATTTTGGAACAACAATATTTGAAGATATGCCTGCGGGATTTATCATGAGCAATTTACTTGTTATCTTTGCTTTAGGTTTATTTATTAAAAAAGATGAATTTAAAGATAAGAAATTATATAATATAGGCATATGGGCTGTTATAGCAAGTTTTATAATAATTATCGCAGACACAGAAATGGCTGGTATTCTACCAAGATATATATGTGATTTTGGTTTCTTATTGTATTTAGCGACTGCTTTAGTTTTGTTTAATAAATTAAACAAAGAAAAAGACAGTAAAATATTTAGTAAATTAATATTCTATGCCTTTATATTTGGTATGGTATATAACTTTATGATTATATTTAATGATAGTATTATTTGTAAAACTAGTATTTTCTTCTATTTAAGACAATTATTTATGTTTTGGCTTTAATTTATTTATCTTTAGTAAGAATTTGATATTATTATTCCAAAAGCGCTTGATACGAGATGGTTCTTTTAAAAGACGATATAACCATTCAAGATTTAATTTAATAAAGAGTTTAGGAGCTCTTTTTTTTGTGCCACTTAAAACATCTAAAGAACCTCCAACACCAATATAAATTCCCTTCTTTGCTTTACTAATATATTTATAAATAAGTTTTTCTTGCATCGGAATGCCTAAACCAACGAGACATATATCAGGTTCTTTATTTATTATATCTTGCATTATCTCATCTTTATTTTTAACATAACCATCAGAATAGCCGACTAAATTAATATTAGGATAATCTGTTTTTATTTTCTCAACTAAAGCATTTATCACTTCTTCTTTTGCTCCAAAAAGATATAAGGAATAAGAGTTTCTATTTGCTTCTTCTAAAAGAAATGAAGAAATATCTATGCCTGTTATACGTTCTTTAATAGGTATTTTTAATTTATGGGCAGCTTTAACAATAATTATGCCATCAGGAACAAGACTCGTGTTTTTATCTAAAAGCATTTTATTTATTTCTGTCTCTTTTTCAGCAGATATAATTGTTTCAGGATTAACTGTAACAATAAAACTCTTCTCTTTGTTTTTTAACTTTTTTTGGAGAAGTTTGGTATATGATAAAAATGTGTCCTGATATAATAGATTAAAATATTTTTCCATATATTTATTATATCCATAAATATATAAATAGTAAAGAAAATAATGTTAGTAAATAATTGTTTATTAACAGTGTCGAATTTTGACGAACGATTTTTGTAGACAAAATATACCTTTTATTTTAGAATATTTAATCAGAGCAAAAGAAACCTGAGTGCCTGCTTTTCCTTTCTTTTCTATAACTATTTTTTAAACTCTCAAAGGGGGTTTTGGTTTTTATAGGAAAGGGGGCATTGCCTATGCTAGGATTTATCTTAGTATTGTTTTTATTTTTACAAATAAGAAAGACACTCTTCTTTATTAATATAAACATTTATATTGATATAAGAAAAAGTGTCTCTAAAAAGTAACTTTTTTGTAGGCATTTTAGTTATCTTTTGCTCTACAACTTGATTTTAACATATTTTTTAGATAAATTCAATTATTTAAACTACTTTGTAAGGGTTAGATACTGTTCCATCACCTGTTAAAGTGACATCTGGGCGAATATTAATTACTGGGCGAATACCAAAATTATTCACAACTGAATTACTGCCAAAAGCTCCATAATTCCATATGTTTGCTGCAATAATACCATTATTATTGCTACTACCAAGATTAAGAGAAGGCGATATAGTCCAATAAACCATATTAGTATTTAAGTAATTATTTTTAACGGGTGTTCTAATAACCCCAGCATAAGTAGCCTCATCTAAAGTAATCATTCCGACTGGATTTTCTAAAATTTTATTGCCAATATAAGACGATGAATATTTATCATTACCTCTAAAAGTAAATAAGTCTTTTTCTTGAATTTCACAATTAAATGTTGGTTTAGAATTTTCATATCTTTTATAAGGTCCAAATGTTGTAAGAGTGTCTCCTAAGCCTGGCGTACCTGTAGCGTCTAGGCTTAAATAGGCTGTTCTATCATTACAGAAGCCAGAATTCAAATCTATTTTAGAAAAATAAATTTCATTTGTTAAACCAGACGTATTTTTGAACCAATCATTTAGTTTTGTGTATATTGTTGATGGTTCTGTTAAACCATGAACATCATTATCAGCAAACCAATATCCAACATATTTGCAATCATCTTTAAAATTATTAAATCTGCTAGTTCCTATTTGAGTACCTTCTCCTGTTGCATTAGGCTCTGTTCCTTGATATATCATACGAATTGAGCCGTTGCCATTTATTCTGATTATTCGCCAGTAATAATCGCCAAATTCTACCCAATTATCTGTCGGATTGCCTGCATAATAATATGTTACTCCATCATCATCACTATCCGCATATATCTTTCCTGTTGTTTCTCCTTCTATTGCTTGGGTAAATGTTCCTCTTTTTCTATGTGTTACTTCTGTTATGTGACTTAAGATATAACTTGCCGCACTTGTTGTTGCTTCTCTTCTTTTAAAATATAATATACACTTAGAAGACTTACTTAATTCCGATATAATATGTTCTCCATATTTATTAGTTTCTAGTATAACATTATTATCTTTATTATTTTTATCTGTTCCTTTATAACAATAACTATCGCTTGTTAAAACATATCCTTTTCCTGGCATTGTTGTTTCTTTTGACTGCTCTACTCCATCTATATACATGGCTACTATATTAAAATCATATGGACTAGATATTACTTTACCTTCTGTTAAAGGGATAGATGCAGTCATTCTGTAATTTGCTTTTGATGTTATAAAAGTAACAGTTACAGTAAGTACTACTACCATTATTAAGCCACACAAAAAATACTTTTTGCTATTCTTATTTCTTTCAAATTTCATTTTTTATTTGCTCCTTAAAATAAGCAAATCGCGATTATTTTAGAAATTTCTAGCTTATACATCAATTATAATATCTCATATAATAAAAGT
>JAMPHW010000013.1 GCA_023663235.1 Ruminococcus sp.
ATCGACGACTATTATTGTTATAACAAATAACAAAGTAGACGTTAATGTCACTAAACACAATTAGTAGATATTAGTTACCTAATAACTCTACTAAATTTAGTTTAACATATTTTAAATATATAAACAATATTACTTTAAGTATTTAGGATTATCAATTTTACCTAAAAGATAATCAGCAGAAATATTATATTTTTTGCAGATAGTATAAAGAAAAGGTGTAGCGATTAGATTATTTCCGCATTCATATTCTGATATTGTTGTATTACTAGCATTTAAAAAATTGGATAACTGTTTTTGAGTAATTTTATTTTCTTTTCTAAACTCCTTTAATCTTTTTCCTGATATATTTTTATCTATTTCTTTTGTTACGCTATTATAGTTTAATGCATTTGTAAAGTTAAATATATAATCAAGTGAAACGTCAAAATAATTACATAATGTATTAAGATGTTTAATAGGAATAATTTGAAATTCCCTTTCGTAATTTCCATATGCATCTTTATTTATATTTAAAAGATTTCCTAAATCTATTTGTCTTAATTCATTACTTTCTCGAAGTGTTTTTAATTTTTCGCCATAAATCATAGTAAAATCACCAATTATATTTTCTCATGGACGCATTTCTTTTTTACAAAAGCATTTAAATAATGGAATTTTTCTTGACTTTTATTATATGAACAATTATAATAAATGTATAAGCTAGAAATTTCTAAAATAATCCGGATTTGCTTATTATAAGGAGCAAATATGAAAATAGAAAAATTGAGAAACAAGAATAGCAAAAGGTATTTTTTGTGTGGCTTAATAATGGTAGTAGTACTTACTATTACAGTCACTTTTATAGGAAGTAAAGCAAATTACCGAATGAGCGCTTCTATCCCTTTAACCGAAGGAAAAGTTACTGCTAATCCATATGATATCAATGTAGTCGCTTTATATCTTGATAATGTCGAACAGCCTAAAGACACACCAATTCCCATATCAGGTTATATAATAAATGAAAATGATAGTTTTTGTTGTAAAGGTAGTAATTGTAAAAAGGAAGATAAAGATACTAATGTAACTTTAAGAACCTTTGCGGGATTACATATTTTTAGAGGAATATCTAAAAGAGATAAATGTTTCTTATACTTTGATAAAATTGATAGTAGTAATGCTGTAACTATGAGTAATTTATTAGAAAATTATTATACTGATAAAAGAGTTAGAACAAGTGAAAATAAAGACTTTAATATTCCATTTGAAGACGCTACAATAAAAACAATATTTACAGCCCAGGATGATGATGGAACAAGTTATTATTTTGCAGGTAATCCATTAGATAATTGGGTAGAATTTGGTGGATATTATTGGCGAATTATCAGAGTAAATGGTGATGGGTCAATTCGTATGATATATCAAGGAACAGAACCTAATGAAAAAGGAATAGAAACTCAAATTGGAATAGGAAGCTTTAATAATTTAAGAGATAATAACAGATATGTAGGTTTTTTATATGGAAACGATGGAGAATTAAGAGGTTTAACAAATAAATCAACTATATATGAATTATTAACCAATTGGTTTGAAACCTCCAACATAAATAAAAACTCTAAATATTTTGATAAATTGAATTTAGATGCAGGCTTTTGCGGAGATAGAACTCCATATAACGGTAGCAACCCAGACACTGCAACAATAAGCGGCGGAACAGGAACTATATTAACCCGTTATGGCTCGCTAGTAAGATTAAGGCCTAGTGATAAAGATGTAACAAAAGACACACAACCAGTAATGCCAACCTTTAGCTGTACTAATAATAATGATTTATACACATATACTAATTCCAATAAAGGAAATAAAGCATTAGAAAATCCAGTTGGTTTAATAACTGCAGATGAAGCGTCCTACGCTGGAATGATATCTGACTATAACAATACTTCTAGAACAGTAGCAAATTATTTATGCACAGAACAATCCTATTGGACAATATCACCATCTGCTTACCCTTATGCAGATGTTTATCAAATTACTTCAAATGGAGCTATTGATGGTTATTTTAGTGTAAATTACTCACGAGGAATAAGACCAGTAATTAATCTCCGTTCTGATGCTACTTTTACTGGCAATGGAACTATATCTAATCCTTACAAAGTCATTGTTTAAATAAAAAAAGCAACCTTTATTTTAGAGGTTGTTTTTATAACTCATTTTTTAAGTTCATAGATATAATAGTAAGTAAGGGAATAAAGCAGGATATTTGACTCAAAATATTACCTGATAGATAAGAAGTTAAGAATAAAAGAAGAGTACATGCAGTAAGACAAATATTTAAATAATTTAATTTTTTTAAAAGATTAGTAATATTTTTAATTAGAACTAGAAAATAAATTCCTAAAATAATTATTGAACCTATTAAACCATAAGCATAGTATTGAACCAAGAAGTCTCTTTCGATATTGAAGATATTTTGAAGTCTTGAATTTGTTATGCCAAATAGCATATCTAATTTATTACTGTTTATTTCAATGACACGCTTTACCATAGCGATTTCAATATAGCGGTAATTTGCTCTATTACTGATATCTTCATTTAAAATATTTAACCAGAATTTAGGATCATATTGATAGGGATATGATTCTTTGATGAAAGATTCTTTAATTAGTAATTCTTCATAATTATTTTCAATATAATTTAAATCTTCTTGATACTCTTGGCTTTCTAGATATTCTTGGTCTAAATAGGCAATGATATTTTTGGTTTCTAGGAAATCATAAGTTTTATATCTATTTATTGCTGGAGATATAGGTAAAATTAAAACATAAATTATTGTTATTAATAAACATTTTAGAAGATTTTTCATAGGTAACTTATGTTTTTTTAATATACTTATAAAGATATAGGCAATGATTAAAGCGATAAAAATAGCAATACTACCTAAATTGGATACTCTTGTACCCAACATTAAAGAAGATAATAAAAGCATTATTAAATAAATAAAAGATATTTGTTTGTTAAAATAATAATATAGGGTAACGGGAATAAGTAGAGAAATAAAAGAACTAATCTGATTAGGGTACATAAAAAAACCTTTGCTTGCTGTTTCGTAATAAGAATAATTATGGAAAAACCAATCAAAAATGTTGTACTTTATTTTAATACTTCCATAACTGGTTAATGATATTTTAAAAATATTGGTTAAGATGATACTGCCACAAATAAGAATTATCCAAGACTTTATGATACTTAAATAATCTTTAGAATTTAAATTACTATAATAAATAGTATATATAAAAATTATTGGTGTACTTAACTTAAATATTTGAAGGATTTCAGATAGATAACTATAATTAAAATTATTGGGAACTAATGAAGTAAAATTTAGGGCATTTAAATGATGTAATATACCATAAATAATTAATAATAGATAATATAAAAATAAATACTTTACATTTTTATGTGATTTTTTATTAACTATTAAACAATATATAAATAAGCCAAAAATAATAGCTAATTGAATTAAGGTAAAATAGCTATTATAAAAAAATTGTAAGCTAAAAAAAGGGTAGATAAATAAAAAGATTTTTAATATTTTTTTATAAGTTTCTTCTTTAAACATAGTATCACTTCTTTTTCTTATGATTATATAAAATATCAGTATTTAAAACAACAAACAGAAGAACAATCATTAAGATTACATAGATAGCTATAGCGGCTTTATTATCTCCTAAAACGAAGAAAACGGAAACGCTAGCAAATAAAATATCAATAAAATAGATAATTAGAATACTAGCAGTAGGAGAATATCTTAATTTTAACAACTGATGGTGGAAGTGCTCTTTATCAGCAACACCGATATTTTGATGTTTAATTAAGCGTCTTAAAATGGCTAAAACGGTATCAAATATAGGTATAGCAAGAATACATAAAGGTACAATTAAGGAAGTAATGGTTGTTATTTTAAATCCTAGCAAAGCGATAATAGATATCATATAGCCCAAGAATAGACTTCCTGTATCGCCCATAAATATTTTAGCAGGGGGAAAATTGAATAATAAGAAACCTAAAGTAGAACCTAGCATGATAACTGATAATATTATATCTAAGCCCCCAATACGATTTAGAATAAAGGCAATGATTGCGATAGTTAAAAAGTAAATAGAGGAAATACCGGCGGCAAGTCCATCTAAACCATCAATTAGATTGATAGAATTGGTTATAGCGACAATAAAAATAGAGGATATAACATAGCTTATATATTTATCAAAATAGAATTTTAAACCTAGAAAGCTAACTTCGGTAAAATATATTTGTCCATAAACAACAACAAAGATAGCCGCCCCTATTTGGGCTAAAAGTTTATAACGAGCAGGTATGGGTTTAACATCATCAATAATGCCTGTAATAATTAAAATAAAACTGCCAATTAAAATAGATAGCATTTGGACATTAATTTCGCCAAAAATAGAGTATCCAATAAGAAAAGAAACAAATATTGCTAAACCACCTAATCTTGGAATAGGTTTCTTATGAACTTTACGTTCATTAGGATAATCTAAAGCACCTATATGGAGAGCTATTTTTTTAACTATTGGAGTTAAAATAGCACTTAATAAAAAGGTAACAGCAATTATTAAAAAGATATTAAAACCATTTACTTTTAAATTCATAGTATTCACCTTAATGTTATTATAACAAAAAGCAGATTTTTATAAAAGCTTTTTATTAAAAAAGTACACCTGGATAAGTATACTTTTAGTATTTATAATTATTTAATTTTTATAATCTTTTTATCTAAAATAATTTATAAAATAATAAGGCAGAGTAGCTATATGTCTGATATTTAATATTACTACTTCAGCGTGATATTCTTCTAAATTATCTAATATTTTAGAGGCTTTTAAGCCTTTTAATAAAGGTTTTATATCTTTTAAATCTAAAGCAAAAAGATTTATACATCGTAATTCAATAATAAAAGCAATTATAAAGAGAGCAAAACCAAAATGAATTAGTATGAAATTATTTAAAAAACTTCCTATAATGATGTTAAAATAAGATGCTAAAACTAAAAAGGAATTTAAAAGGCGAAATGTTTGAGATTTATTGTGGGTTTCATTAGATGTAGTAATAGCTATAAATGTAGCATAAAGACTATTATCATCAAATACTTCAGGGCTTAATTTAATAACATTTCTTTTAGTATCATAAAAATCTAAAAATATGCCTTTTTTCTTAATGATATGCGGTTCATTTAAAGCGATATGTTTAGCTATTTCAAAACCAGAAAGATTCATTTCATTAGAAACATTCTTTATTTCATTATGTAGTTTATAGCATAAACAGTAGCAAAATAGGATAATTAATAAAACTATTAAAAAGGCAATTTCAATTATAAGAGACATTAATTAACCTCATAGGTTGTACCTTCACGAGTATCTTTTAAAGTTATGCCCTTAGTTAATAATTCTTCTCTAATAGCATCAGCAGTAGCAAAATCTTTATTTTGTTTAGCAACATTTCTTTTTTCAATCATTTCATTAATATAATTTTCGTCTATTTCTTTTTGTTCTTTTTTAGTTAAATCTAAAGATAAAACTTTATCAAAATATTTAATGATTTCTTTTTTAGTAGTGTCATTAGCTTCACTTTTTAATACTTCATAAGTTAAAGTTAGGGCATTTGCAGTATTTAAGTCATCACTTAAACAATTTTTAAATTTAGCAATATAATCATCTTTTATTTTATTATCAATAGGTTCGTTATCTTGTAAATTAAGAACTTTTTTCTTTAATTTTTTATAAGCATTTTCAGCGGTATCTAGAGAAGCAAAACTAAATGTTAATTGTTTACGGTAATGACTTTCTAAAACCATATAACGATAGCTTAGAGGATTATAACCTTTATTAATTAGCGTAGATATAGTTAAAACTTCACCTTTAGATTTACTCATTTTACCAGTTGTATCGTTTAAGTGTTCACCATGAACCCAATATTTACACCATTTATGGCCAATATAACTTTCAGATTGAGCGATTTCATTAGTGTGATGTGGAAAAATATTATCAACGCCACCACAATGAATATCTAAGTACTCGCCTAAATACTTCATAGATATGCCAGAGCATTCAATATGCCATCCAGGATAACCAACGCCCCATGGGCTTTCCCATTTTAACTCTTGATCTTCAAATTTAGATTTAGTAAACCACAAAACAAAGTCAGTTTTATTTCTTTTATTTAAATCTTCTTCGACCGTTTCTCTTACCCCACTTATTAAATCTTCACCAACATGATTAGATAAACGGTAATAATTATCTAATTTAGAAGTATCAAAATAAATATTACCATTAGAGTTATAGGCATAACCATCTTCTAATAATTTAGTGATTATTTTAATATACTCAGGAATATTTTCGGTAGCAGGGCTTACAACATCGGGTCTTTTAATATTTAAACTATCAGTATCTTTAAAGAAGGCATCAGTATAAAATTTAGCGATATCTAAAACAGATTTATGTTCTTTTTTGGCGCTTGTAACCATTTTATCATTACCTGTATCAGCATCACTGCTTAAATGGCCAACATCAGTTATATTCATAACTCTTGTTACATCATAATCTAATAAGCGTAAAGTTTTTTCCAAAATGTCTTCCATAATATAAGTTCTTAAATTACCTATATGGGCATAGCTATAAACAGTTGGTCCGCAAGTATATAGTTTAACAATATTATCCTTCCATGGTATAAATTCTTCGATAGTTTTAGTTTCGGTATTATAAAGTTTCATATAAATTCTCCTTTAGTTATATTATATTATTTATATAGGGTTTTTGCAAACATTTTTAGAAAAAGAAAAAACAAGCAGAATTTACTTGTTTTAAATAATATTTTTAGTTTTTATCTATTTTAAGAATAATACAAGGGAAATAACAAAGAATAGAATTCCAAGAACGAAAGTAAAACGACTAATAAATAGTTCAAATCCTCTTTCTTTCATATTTTGGAATAGGGCTTCATTCCCACCACTTAATATTTGTCCACCGTCACTAGCTTTATTACTTTGTAATAAAACAACAGCGATAATAAAAACAGATACTATTAATAAAATTGTTTCTAACATAATAATCATTCCTTTTTTGTTTACGCTTAAGATTATATCATAAATAACATCTTATGTAAAATACTTTTTATTCTATTATATTAGTTAAATTAATTTTTAATTAAAGAAATTTTTCCATGGATCTCTTTTTTTAATTCTTATTAGAGCATCTTTTAAGGTAATACTATTTGGTTTTACGGTATCTAATTCACGCCAAGATATAGGCATAGATAAGGGAGCATTTTTTCTTGCTCTTAAGGAATATGGAGCAACGCTGGTAGCCCCTTTAGTATTTCTAAACCAGTCAATAAAAATTTTATTAGTTCTTTTATCTTTTCTGATATTAGTAGTATATTTATCTGGCCATTTTGTTTCCATAAGTTTAGCGATATTCTCCGCTATTTTACGAAATTCTTGCCAACTTTTGATATTTTTTATGGGAACGACGATATGATAACCTTTGCCACCACTAGTTTTTAAATAAGCTTTTAATTTTAAATTATCAAGAATTCTTTTTAAATCTCTAACGCCCTCACGAAGTTTTTTAAGACTTATAGCTTCATCAGGGTCTAAATCAAAAACAAGCATATCAGGTTTATTTAAGTTATTAATGGTACTTCCCCAAATATGGAATTCAATACTGTTCATTTGAACTTCTTTTATTAAACCATTAATATCCTTTATATAATAGTAATCATCTTGTTTACTTTCTTTTCCTTTTAATATCTTTTTACCCAAATATTTATTTTCTTTTAAATGCTTTTTAAAAAATTGCTCTTTATCTATGCCATCAGGGCATCTTATAGTGCTTATTAAACGATTTTCTAAATATGGTAACATGCGTTTTGCAACAACTTTATAGTATTCTACTATTTCTTTTTTGGTTATTTTAGGTTTTTTATAAATTATTTTATCGGGATTAGTAATTTCTATTTCCTCAGTAGATTCTTTAACTTTTTTCTTAGGTTTATTATTTAGAATTTCATCTATGGTTCTCCCTGTTTTAACACTTGTATTAAGCTTTTTAATATCGTCAAATTCATTATACTCATCTTTATCTTTTATTAAAAGCCAATTATTATCTTTAAATTTTACTAAAGTCCAAGCGCCTTTTAAACGAATGCCTTTTAAGATAAACTTTAATGTTCCTTTGTCCATACTTGTTTTAGGATTTTCTAAAGGTTCCCAATAACCATAATCCCATATTTGAACTGGTCCTGCACCATATTCTCCGACAGGTATTACTCCTTCAAAGTTGCGATAAGATAAAGGGTGGTCTTCGACATGGACAGCGAGACGTTTATCTTTTGGGTTATATGATGGTCCTTTAGGAACAGCCCAACTTAAAAGAACGCCATCTAGTTCTAAACGAAAATCATAGTGGTCTTTTCTGGCTAAATGATGTTGAACAACAAATCTAAGCTTTTTTGATGTTTTAAATACAGTTCCTTTAGGTTCATTTGTTTTAGTAAAATCTCTTTTTTGATTATATTCTTTTAAATTATTGCTCATATTAATACCTCTTTATTAGGGTGGATAGAGAAATAATTTATATACACCCCAATAATTCCTTTTTAGTTGCTAGGATTTAAGAAAACTGTTATAATAATGGTTAGGAAGTGAATTTATGCAATATAATGTTGTTAAAAATGCTAATAAAATAATAAGTAATAGTTCTTATCTTGTAAGTAATCCTAGTAGATATAAAAATAAGTGGGCTGATTTCTTTGAAAATAAAAATCCTATATGTTTAGAGCTTGGTATGGGTAGGGGAGAGTTTATTATAAAGATGGCCAAAACTTATCCTAATATTAATTTCATTGGACTGGAGTTATCTGATTCGCAAATGGTAATGGCTGTTAAGAGACTTGAAACACAAAATCTTGATAATTTAAAATTAATTAATATGGATGCTAAAGATATAGATAATGTTTTCGGAAAGGAAATTGACACTATTTATTTAACTTTTTCTGAGCCTTGGCCTAAAAAGATAGATGAGAAAAAAAGATTTACGCATATTAGCTATTTAAAATTATATGATAAAATATTTAAAAAGCATAAGCATATTATTTTAAAAACAGATAACAAAGGTTTATTTGCTTACTCTTTAGAAACTTTATCACAGTATTGGTATTCTTTTAACAGAGTTAGTTTAGATTTACATCATGATGAAAATCCAATTAGCAATATAATGACAGATTTTGAGAAGAAATATTTTGAAGAAGGACGTCCAATATATTATGTAGACGCGACTTTTGAAGGTTAAAAAAACTTACTTAGGTAAGTTTTTTAGTTGTAAGTTTCTATTAGAAGTGGAGGATATATTTCATATAATTTATATTCTTCTATTTCTAGTTCAAATGGTCTAAAACTTTCTAGCAAAGTCTCTTGCATACTTGTAACCTTCGAATAGTCTTTATCAATATGAATAGTTATATGAAATTCAGATTTATTAAGATAGTTTTGGCTGGGAATTAAGTCATATATTTGCTTAGACAGACTAATTAAAGCATTATTTTTAGCAACACTAAAATATAATACATAACTATTTTCTTTACCGTTCATTATTTTTACATCATCAATTAAAACTTTGGTTTTAGGAAATACTATTTGGGTTAAGTTAGTTAAAATTTCTTCTTTTTTAGAATTATCCCAAGCGATTAATGTTAAATGAAAAGGAAGAGTGTTGGATTTTTCACGATTAGCAACTTTTCCAAAAGGAACTCTACAAAGATTATCTTTTAATAAATTTTCATATGATGTAAGCATTTCTAAACTTTCTTGTTTGAAGTTAGTTATTAATGTGAGTCTTTGGGATGATATTTTACTATTCATGGCAATTTATACTATTATTAATTTTATTTATTATTTTTTCTTTGTCTTCAATACTGCAATAACCTTCATATTTTCCTAGTAATCTATTGTTTTTAAAAATCAATAAGGCTGGTAATTCTGTTATTTTATATTTTTCTATATTATAATCGCTATTTTCAACTTTATAGAATAGTGTATCGTTGGGTAAAGTTTTTGTTAATTCTTTTATTGGAATTGACTTTAATAAACATTCAGCAGTATCTGGATTATATATTTCTATTAAAGTTATGCAATCTTTTGATATCTTTTCTTCTATTTCATCCATTGAAATTTTGAAAAAATCAGAAATAGCAACAGCGCCATATCTATCAACAAATAAGTCTTTTGTCGTTCTTGGATCTTCTTCTATTTCTTGTTTAATTTTTTTATATTCATCTTCAGTTTTAGCAACATTGATAGCTCCAATTGGGCACTCTTTTTCACATAGGCCACAAGAAATACATTTATCATTATCAATTTTTATACTTTCTTTTTCTTCATCCCAAGATAATGCACCAGTAGGGCAGACTGTTATTCCTCCGCATTCTTTGGCATTATCACAAATTTTAAAATTAACTAATACCGACATAAGTATTAACCTCTCTTTCTAATCATATTGACTATATTTATTAGTCTTTTAACAAATATATCTATTTCATCTTTAGTATTATATTTTCCTAAACTTATTCTTATTGGACTATAATCTTTCAAATCAGCATGACAAGCTGTTAAAACATGAGAAGGTTCAGCTATCTCTGAATTGCAAGCAGAACCTGTTGAAACAAATATGTTAAATGATTCTAGCATCAATAATAATTCTTCAGCATTTACACCTTTAAATGCAATACTTGATGTATTAGGAAGTCTTTTTTCTAAATCTCCATAAATCATAATTTCATCAATATTTGCTTTTATTTCATTTTCCATGTAATCTCTTAATTCTTTTAATTTATCATTTGATTTATAATTATCCTCTAATATTAATTCTACAGCTTTTCCTAATCCTATTATATATGGAACGTTTTCTGTTCCACCACGCCTATTTCTTTCTTGATGACCAAATATTAGCGCAGTAAAAGGTATTCCATTTTTAACATATAAAACGCCAATTCCTTTTGGGGCATTTATTTTGTGACCCGATAAAGATAAAGTATCAATCTCTAATTCTTTCACATCTATTTTTATTTTTCCTACTGCTTGAACAGCATCACAGTGAAATAAAATATTATGTTTTTGAGCTATTTTTCCTATTTCTTCTATTGGATAGATATTACCAATTTCATTGTTTGCCATCATTATGGTAATTAAACATGTATTTTCTGTTATAAAATTTTCTAATTCATTTAAGTTTATTCTACCTTGATTATCTACTGTTAAATAAGTAATTTCATAATCTAGGCTTTCTAAATATTTCATTGTTTCCATAATAGAGGCATGTTCAACTTTAGTTGTAATTATATGCTTTTTTGTTGGAAAACTTTTAACTGCGTTCATAATAGCAGTAACATTACTTTCACTAGCACAGCTTGTAAAAATTATTTCATCTTCTTCAGCATTTAATAAATTTGCAATATTTCTTCTTGCTACTTGTATTTCGTTTCTTACATCTTTACCAAAAGAATATATACTACTAGGATTACCATAATTATCCTTTAAATAAGGTATCATTGCAATTAAAACGTCCTCATCACACTTTGTTGTAGCGTTATTATCTAAATATATTTTATTATTCATAAATTGAACCTCTTATAGGTATTATATCATATGATTAATATTATATATAGTATGTCTTTTATATCTATATCTTATTTAGTTATTTCTACATTATTATCTATTTACTATTTCTTTTACTATTAGTTCTTTTTATAATCCCTTTTTCTTGCATTTATTTCATTATTGTTTTTACAGTTCTAATGGATTTTTCAATTAATTTAGATATTTCTTCTTGTCTCACTAATTCATTATTTTTAATAAAGTTTATGATGTCTTATTCTTCTAATGATAAATTTGTTAATTAAAATTATTTATATTTTTTTATTGTTATTAATAATTATTTATGTTATATTCTTTTTATGAATAGAGAGTTTTACCTAATTAATAGTATTTTTGGAGCAGGTGTTATTGAAGCTTTTGATATATATTCTGAAAACAAAGAATTCCTTAAAGATTGGATGTTTATTGGATGCGATAATAAAGGTATAAATCATATAAGAAAGATTATTTTAACAAAAGAAATTGCTGATAATTTTTGGTTAATAAACTTTTTTAAATATCCTTTTATTTATTTTATAGAATATAGAACTTTCCTTAAAGATAAAGTAGCTTATTTTATAGATTATTCATTATCTATGGATACACAAATATTAAGCTATATGAAAAGATATGTATTTAATGCCAAAGAAAATATTCCTAAAGGCTTTTATGATGTTTTAAATTATTTAATAGTTAATGATATTAATGTTGATCCTTTTGAATATTTATATGAAAATTATAGTGATATTGACAGACATAGTGATGATATTAAAATGACTTTATATGCTTATGAGATATTTAAAAATGCTAATAAAGATTATTGGTTTAATACAGCTTTACTTATTACAAATAAAAAGCATAAAGAAATAATGGATACTGTAGAGTGGGAAATCAACGAGTATAAAAAAGGTTATTATACGATTAAGGATTATCAAGATATGGTATATAATACTACTTATGTTTGTTTACTTAAAATGATTATAATTGAGTTAAAATACAAAACTAAAGCTTGGGAATTTAAACTTAGTTTATTTTTGCAATATTTAAATGATGTTTTAGGAGCGATGACGCATAGAGAAATTATTATAGCACAAGAATATTTTAAAAAAGGACAAAATTTAAGATTCTTTAAAAAAATTAGTAAAAGTATGAAAAATTCCACTGCTACAATTAAAAATATGGCTTGGGATTTATATCACGTTCATAATATAGAAAGAAATAAATTGTTATTTGCAATGGACGATGCTTATTTTATTCCGTGTTTATTAACGTATGATTTTGGTCTAGCTGAGATTACAAAGCTATGCAGTATTAAAATGATGGCAATAAACACTAAAACACGTAAAATAATTATTAATTATGTGGAAATGGAAGAAATAAGGCACAATGAAAAATTTAGTAAGTGGTTTACAGATGAAGCGTTTTTTAAAAGAAAAGCTTTACATAATATAGATGAAGAAATAAGAAAATTAGAAGAAGAATTAATAGAATTTTTGAATTAAGAGGTTGAAGTAGTAAATGGTAAAGTATTTTTATAAGGGGATGACGGTTTGGAAATATTGTAAAATAAATAATCTTAATTATGATTGTGTGAGATATTCAATAAAATATTTTAATGATAAAGATGATACTAAAAATTTAAATGATATTATTGAAATGGTAATTACAAAATTTTTAAGATTATATGAAAACAAGAGAATTATTAAATTTATAGAGAATTTAGAAGAAAGCAATAACTATAATTTTTTAGCTATATCAAAAGAACTAAATATTGAATATCAGGCTATGTATAGAGTATATAAAGAAGGATTTACTAAAAAGAGTGCTTTTTATATAGTTTGGTTTTTACATGATATCTTGACTAAAAATGGAAAAATATCCATAAGCAAAAAGAGAATTAAAGAGTTTAAAGAGATATATTACAATAAAAATTTTGATGATGATACTAATCTTTTAGATGTCTTTGTTATGGTGAAGCTTGGAAGTAGTGAGGCACTGAACTACCTTGTAAGCAAAAGAAGCCCTAATATACTTAGCATAATAAAAAGAAATGTTTTTAATAAAGATTACTATAAATCTTATTTTGATGACATAAAAAATGAAGTGTTACTTAATGAGCTAAAGCTATATAAAAATATCTATTTAAATAATATTCCCCAAATTATAAGGTATTTAAATATACATGCTAAATATAGAGTGATCGACTATTTAAAGAACAATAAAAATGTATATTGTATTTCTTTAGATGAGGAAGTCTTTGATGGAAAGAACGGTTATGACTTTGTTTGTAGATATGATAACTATTGGGAGTATTAAATGTTTGAAAATGATTATTATTTAGAAAAATTAAAAGATTTAATGGTTATGGAATTAGACGTTGAAAATTTTAAGCTAGTTAGTTCTTTCTTTTATGATCATAATAGATGTATACTTAATTCTTTATGTCAAATGGAAGAGTTTATGTCAATTATAAAAGCCTTTAATTCGTTACACCCTAATATTAAGTATTTACTTAATTATTATATTATAGAGAATAATAACTTACTTGATATTGCCATAAAATATAATATAAAGCTTTTAGATTTAGCTCTATATATAGAGTTTTCTTTAGGACTACTTAGAAATTTATATTTTGAGCAATATAACAGTAGATTAATTTTAAATTAATAAATTTTATTTGTATTTATTTTAAATAAGTGTTATACTAGATGTAGTTTATTGCTTATTTTAGATATTTCTTTTTTTAACAAAGCGAAATGATCCCTAGTATACATTAAACGAGTTAAAGAAAGGAGTATTTATTTTATGGAATTAAAGGACAAAAAGATAACTTGTAAAGATTGTGGTAAAACTTTTCTTTTTACAGTTAATGATCAAGAATTTTATGCCAAGATGGGATTTAATAGTGACCCTCAAAGATGTAAAGATTGCCGTGCAAAAAAGAAGGCAGAAAAAAACAGTTTTAGAAAAACTAATAGCTATTCAAGCTATAGAAATGCGTAGTATAAAAAAGAAAAGGTGGATAACTTTAGAGTTATTCACCTTTATTTAAAATAAATTAAAATTCGTCACAAATTTTTATTAAATATGACATATTCGAGTTAGTCTCGACTTCTTTAAAGTCGCATTGTTTATATAAACTAACAAGTCTATTTCTTAATTCTTGATTATCTCTAAGCATTTTCTCAGTATTATTTTCTTTTTCATAAGGTTGCGCACAAACAATAACTAATCCAACATTTATTTTAACTATATATTTTAAAATATCCTCTATTTGATTTAAAATAAATTTAGCATATCCTTTATTTCTATATTTCTTTTCTACATAAATGCGATTGATATAGAAAATATTCGCACAATATGTATCATATTCTGGTTTTATTTGGTTATTATCAAAAAGTATGCTATAAAGTTCACTTGTATCCCCATCAGTCATATTAAAAGCAGAAAATAAATCTGTGCCATAGTCATATATATAGTCAAAGTCATAAAAGTATCCTATAAGGTAAGCTATATTTTTATGCTCTTCTGTGTCCTCGTTTACTTCATCTAATGCAATTGTTATATATTGAAATGATAAACTTTCAGAATATTCTTCTAAATTTATTTTTTTTAAGTCTTCATCTATGTAAATAGAATTATCACTTTTAACATTTAATTCTAAATGAGTATTATCCATAAATCATTCTCCTATTTTATAAATAAAACTCCCTAAGCAGGGAGTAAAATACGTAATGGGGCAAGGCCAAAATGAGTTTTGCACCCAAGTAGTAAAAGTATTTACTTAAATACTTGATAAATTAATTATAGCATAACTTTACTATATTTGCAATATTATCTATCTCCAAAACTAATACCAAACAAAGTATCTTTTTGTGATAATTTTTGTGAATTGTTATACAATTTTCTTAATTCTTCACAAATGTCCGAATAAATAATTTGATCATCATTTAAACAACATATATATTGATAATTATATTTTTTTGTACTTTCATAAACCATATTTAAAAATTTTGCTACATATCCTTTATCAGTAGAATCAAAGACTACACTATCATGTACTAAAAATAATGGATGCTTAGTTATATTATTTTCTATCAAGACAACATCTATAGCAGCTATGCAGCCTTTTAAATATCCAGTGCTTGCTTTTCTAGGAATTTGCCAATCAAAAGTATATCCTTTTGAAGAATATTGAGTATTGTCTTTAAATTCTATGATTAATTTTCCTTTTTCACCAAATACATTCTTTATATATTCTGAAAATCTATTATTTACTTTTTTAAAAGCATTAGAATTTAAATTTTCATACATTTCTTTCATTATGCTTTTTGATTTTTCTTTAGTATCCTTTTCAATTTTATCTAGTTCTTTATAAACATTATATTGTTTTTCTAATTCACTATATTCTATTTTTAGCTGTGTAATTATTTCGTTAATAGAATAATATTCATCTAAATAACCTTTTTTATCAAATAGCTTTAATAAATTCTTTTTCTTATCCAATAAATCATTTATTTGTAAATCTAATTCTGATATCTTTCTATTATTTTCGTCTGTTTGCTCCTTTAATCTTTTATTTCTATTTGCTTGTAAAAGTTGATGAAAATTTTGGACCTTTTCAATATCTGTAATTGCACTATCGGATAATAAGAAATCTGCTTCCTTAATTATTTCTTTAATTTCATTTATATTTAAAATACTTTCATTTCTTATAAGTTTTTTATTATTATCATTTTGGCTCTTTAATATAAATTTTTGCTTTAGCAAATTTGATAAATTTGAATTTATATTATTTATAGTAGTTATTGATTCTGAATCATGATTATCAATATTAAATTTTTTTAAGTCTGATTCATATTTATCAATTTCTTTTTTTATTTTTAATAATTTTGAATTTAATGTTCTTATATTTTCCTTTTTCCATATAATGTCACTTTCTTTTATTTCTTTTAATTTTAAAAATGTTTCTCGGTCATTAATAATATTTTTTAATCTAATAACTGGTTCAGAAGGAATACCAATTAGAAACGAATTTTTTAATTGCGTTACAATATTTTTTTCCATAGCATGAGTTTTAAAAATATGATTAAATGCATATGCACCACGTTTCATAAAAGGTGATATTAAGGTTCTAAAACTAATAACATTATCATCCATATCAAAAAATAGTTTTGCTAACTTCTCTTTCACATGATCAATACTTTTTTCAGTGTTTTTTAAAACTCCTAAACCTAAAATATTATTCTCATCATCAATAATTATTTTACTACATGCACCATCAATTTTTCTTGTTAATGTTAATAATCCTTGTTCAAATTTTAAGTCAATACTAAATTCATGATTATTTAATTCTTTATATTCCATTATTTTTTCACTACTCGAACATAAACAAAAGTTAATTATTTGAAGCAAACTAGATTTACCAGTACCATTATTGCTAAGTCCATCTACTGATTCTGATACCAGAAAATTAAATCCCTCATGGAACTCAATAGTCTTAAAAGTTTTTAAAGTTCTACTATATATTTTAGTAATCATAATTTAATCACTTCATTTCCTACTATATCTATTTTCTTTATGCAATAAAGAAATAATAATATACTTTCTAAATCTTTAATATAAATGTCAGAATATGAATCGTAGAGCAAATTTACATTTGTTTTATAACTAAGTCTTTCATAAATTATTATTGACTTATATAATAATGAATTTATAAAAGAACAATCCTTATTCGGCAATATCATGTTTCAAACACATCGCATTCTTCAAAATAGTATGCTAATATCGTTATTGCATATAAATAATTATTTGTATTGTTTCCGACCAACTCTTTTACCATATTATTGAACTTATCTTCATTGGAAACATTTTTATTTTTTATTTCATTTAAATATATTTCTATTATTATTTTTCGTAACTCAACTTTTTCTTCAGATGGTAATGTATCTAGATAATCAACAAAATTTGATTGCATTGATAATCCCATATTAATAACATCATTTATTGAATATAATGAATTTCTTGTTATTTTATCTTTTACAGAGATTGGTAATAATGTTTTTCTATTTGATACGAATTGATATTTTCCTTTCAAATCCTTAAATATATTATCAAAAAATTGTAAGTATTCAGGATTACTATATTCTTTACTTACCAATATATTATTTTCATATTGCTTTTTCTGTTGTATCAAATAATTAGTTGGATATTTTTTGCTTTCTTTGTCAATTCTTGTATGACAAGTTGGACAAAGAACTATAATATTATCAATTGAATTAAGTTCATCTATTTTTTTATTTGAATCGTAGCGTAAAGTTGCTTGTTGTAAATCTATTATATGTGCAAATTCGCCAATAAATTCATCATGTTCAAAATATCCAATTCTTTTAGAACAAAGGCAACAATTTCCATCAGTATAAAACCACGATAACTTTCTTTTAGTATTTACTGGTAAGTCAATTCTTTTGCTCACAAAATCACCATCTTTCTAAAAAAGGCCAATACAAAACTTACTCAAAGTCTGTACTAGCCATTTAAATCTAAATTAATTATATCAAATAATTATACAAATTACTACATATCTCTCAATTTTTCAAATATAGGAACATTACCTTTATAACTTTTTGGAGATATTGGACTAGGATGATATATAGGCAATATTTTATATCCATTAACTTCGTATATGTTACCAACAACATCTGAAAATTTATTAAATTTAAAATTAAGTAAGTTTCTAGTGGGAAATTCTCCTAAAGTAATAAATAATTTAGGATTTAATATTCTTAATTGTTCTAGCATTATATTCTTACAATTACTAGAACAGATTTTTAAATTTTTTCGCATCAAAGGATAACACTTAACTGATTCTAAAAATATTGTTTCAGAAATATTTCTATCAATAATATCAAATAGCTTTTGTAATACTACTCCACTAGGTAATACTTTGCCATTTATATCACACCATAATTTATGACTTTTTCTCCAACCATTATTAGCAGGAGCTTCACCAACTAAAACTATGTCATTATCTTTACCTAAAAATACTGTCGCATCATTAGGAAATTTATCTACTAATTTATTACAAGTTTTACAAGAATATACTTTTTCATCAACCTGTTTTAATAATTCTTTTATTAATCTTGCTTTTAATATGTTATATCTTTCCGTATCATCAGTTAATATTTTTTGTCTATCTATAATTTGATAGTCCTTATAATCTATATTATGATTAAACTGACTTGAGGCTAAATCTATAATTTTATCTTCTACTAAATTAAAATAATGACTAATTCCATCCACATGAATTTTACAAATATCTCCACCAGAATAATCATTAATGATTAGTGATGTTATTGCACACATACCAAAGCATTTATTATTTTCATTCCAATCATCTTGAACTTTAGAATAACATAAATCTTTTGAGTAACATTCTAACAATACTTTTTGTATATTTTCAATATTCACAATAACACCTCGTTTCATTAAGTTTTAACCATGAATATTATAACAAATAAACTTTAGCAAGTCTTGATCTTCACATTATTTTTTTCTAATTTCCATTTATATTCTTCTAATTCTTTTAAAGTAGATTGCTACACATCCATATTTTTCTACTTCATCATTTGTATAATATGGGGTATCATCTACAACAGCTTGTGGGCTATCATACCTATCTTTAAAATCTTTTTCAAAAGTAGCTGAATACATTTCCAATAGAGTTTTATAATATTTTAAATCAGTTACTAATACTTTAATTATCTCTTTCTCTAATGGTCTTTTATAAAAGGTAATTGTATCACCAATTTGTATTTGTTGACGCTTTTCATCATTTAATCTGTATTCAATATCTTTAATATCATTCGCAATCATATCAAAAGGTTCTTCATTTAATCTCATATCATAATTTCTCATAAATAATCACTCCTTATGACAATTATACCATTAATTTGATATTTCTTCTAACAATGTATTTATAACTTTTGTTAATTCAGTTATTGTAATAGTATCTGATAAATCTTCATTATATAGATTTGATTCATCATTACAAAGTAAAATTAGTTGATTTTTACTATTACTAAGAATAATTTTATTATAAATTAGAATTATTAAAAATAATGTTTTTTCTGGCTATATATTCTATATTTAGTTTGGTAATATCTTTAATTCTTAATATCTTATTTTTTATACACAAAGGAAATTCTAAAAGTTCTATGGACACATTCATTTTATAATTCCACCACCTTTGCAAAGAAAAAAGTCCATAATATCAAGTATTACGAACTTTTACTAACTTCTCGCACAAAGGTGTGCGTAAAATTCAATATGGGGCGAAATATGGGAGTCGAACCCATGCATAACAGAGCCACAATCTGCCGTGTTAACCACTTCACCAATTCCGCCATAAATATTAAAGCACTCTTAGGATAACAAAATTTTAAGAAAAAATCAAGGTATTTTAAGAATTATATTGCTAAACTTGTTAATAATATAAATGATGATTATGAAAAATTATAGTTTATGGAAAGATTTAAGTTCTAATAAAGATGCGAGAAAATTAAATAAAGATTTAGATGTTGATGTTTTAATTATAGGAGGAGGAATAACGGGTGTATCTTGCTTATATAATTTAAGTCAAACTAATCTAAATGTAGTTTTATTAGAACAAAATAAATGTGGCTATGGAGTAACTGCTAATAGTACAGCTAAAATTTCTTATTTACAAGAAAAAATGTATATGAATATTAGAAAATATAGTGAGGATAAAGCTTTTAATTATTTAAAAAGTCAAATATATGCGAAAGATAAACTTAAAAATATAATATCTGAAGAAAATATTGATTGTAATTTAGAAGAAGTTAAATCTTATATATTTACTAATGATGAAGCCAATATTCATTATATTAATGAAGAATATATGTTTTTAAAAAAAGCTCATGTTAATGTGAAAAGAATTAAAAAATTAGATGTAGATATACCGATTAAGCTTGGATTAGAAGTTAGTGATACATTTGAGTTTAATCCTATAAAATACATAAATCATTTTAAAAATAAATTCTATAGCAATATTTATGAAAATTCGAAAGTTAATAGTATAGATAAAGAAAAAGACTATTATATATGTAAAGTTGGGAATTTTAAAGTAAAAGCGAAATATGTCATTATAGCAACGCATTATTTAAATTTTTTAAAGCCTTTAATGATGCCTATTAATAGTTATATAGAGAAATCTTTTATAGGAGCTAAAGTAGTTAATGATTTTAAAAATATTAGTATGATAAATATAGATAATCCTTGTATTAGTTTAAGATATCATAGAGAGAAAGATAATAATTATTTAATTTATTTAAATGGGTCTTATAAAACAGGGGATATTAATGATATTAATGATTGTTTTACAAAATTAGAAAATAAAGATAATTTTTTATATGAGTGGAGCAATCATGATATTATAACAAATGATTATATACCTTATATAGGTAGTATAAGTGATGACAAGAAAATATTTATGGCTAGCGGTTATAATACTTGGGGTTTTACAAATAGTACTCTAGCAGGAGAGATTATAACAGATATTATTTTAAATAAAGATAATCCATATATTAAGCTTATGAGTCCAAATAGAGGAATTAATTTAAGCAAAGTGATGAGATTTCCAATTGATGTTTCTAATAATATTAAATCTTTTATAAAAAGCGAAAATAGTGTTAATAATAATAGAGTTATTAACAAAAGAATCAAGGGAGATAAAGTATTAATTTATAAAGATGATGAAGGTACTCAACACATAGTTTATAATAGATGTCCTCATTTAAAGTGCGGAATAGTATTTAATGAAAAGGAGAAAACTTGGGATTGTTTATGTCATGGTTCACGATTTGATATTGATGGAAAATGTATAAATGGTCCTAGTAATTATGATATAAGTTATAAAAAAGATAATACTATTTAGAAAAGATTTGTGCTATAATTAGTAAAAGGGCTAGTAAAGACTTTAGTTTTTGCTAGCTTTTTATATTAAGGGTAAGTGATTAGATGTGATTGTTTTTGCGTGCTTAAAAAAAGATTTTATTAAATATGTTGAAGAAGGTATTATTAGTAATAAAGTTTACGATGCTTATAAAGATAAATTGGGTAAAAAAACAAAGTTAAGTCAAATTAAATCATGGTCTAATAGTTTACCTTTTATGAAAAATATTATTAAAGATCTGCCGGATGATGTAGGAATTACAATAGAATACAGAATTCCTCTTACTAGTAAAATGATTGATATGGTAATAAGTGGATATGATATAGAGCATAAACCGATCATAATACTTGTAGAATTAAAACAGTGGGAATATGTAAAAGGGGTTATAGGTGAAGATGCCGTAATTAAGACTTTGATTGGCAAAAAAGAGAAAAGAGTATTACATCCTAGTTATCAGGTTTTAACTTATAAAAACATTTTAAACAATTATAATATAAATGTCGAAGAATATAAAATAAACGTAATTCCAATTGTGTATTTACATAATTATGATATTAATTTTAATGATTTAATATTAGCTAAAAAATTCAAAACTTATTATCAGAAAGCTAAAGTATACGGCAAAAAAGATTGGATGCTACTTAAAGAATTCATTGATGATACTATAAAATTTGGGGATAACTTAGATATTATTAACATTATAGATAATAGTGAGGTAAGACCCACTAAAAAGCTTACAGAAGCGATAGTAAACATGATTGAAGCTAAAAAAGAATTTGTTCTACTTGATGAGCAAAAAGTTATTGCAGAACATATTTATAGAATAGCTCATGACTCCTATATAGATAATAAAAAAAGAGTGATAATAATTAAAGGTGGGCCTGGAACTGGTAAATCAATTTTAGCACTTAATGCTTTAGGAGAATTACTAGCTAATGGTTTAATGGGCGCTTATGTTTCAAAAAATATGGCACCTAGGAAAGTATATAAAAATCTGCTAATTAATAATAATGAGGTTAATATTAATGAATTATTTAAGAGTTCAGGAAATTTTTTTAGAACTAAAACAGATAAATTTGATTTTTTATTAATTGATGAGGCTCATAGATTACAAGAAAAATCAGGATTACATAACAATCTAGGCGAAAATCAAATTAAAGAAATTATAAATGCTTCTAGACTTAGTGTATTTTTAATTGATGAAAAACAGAAAGTTACATTAAATGATATTGGAACAATTGCTAATATTAAGAGTTTTGCTAAAGAAAATAAAGCGTTAATATATGAGTATGAACTTATTAGTCAATTTAGATGTAATGGAAGTAATAATTACTTAGATTTTATAGATAACTTTTTATATAATAAAAGAGGTACTAATAATTTTGACTTTGACTTTAAAGTTATGGATAATCCTAAGGAATTAAGAGAACTTATAATTAAAAAAAATACTAGTAATAATGCAAGATTAGTAGCAGGTTTTTGTTGGACTAGAAATGGAATTAATTCTGATAATCAAAACTTTCATGATATAAAAATAGATGATTTTGAAATGAGTTGGAATTTAAAGCATGGAGAACCTTTTGCAACTAGAAAAAACGCTATAAATGAAATTGGGTGCATTCATAATGTTCAAGGCTTAGAGTTTGATTATATTGGAGTGATAATAGGTCCTGATTTAAAATATAAAAACAGAAAAGTAATTACAGATTATAATGAGAGAGCATATACGGAGAAATCTTTATATGGAATTAAAACGCTTATAAAGAAAGATAAAGAATATTATGAAAATTTAGCAGATACGATTATTAGAAATACTTATAGAGTACTTTTAACAAGAGGTATTAAAGGTTGTTATATATATGCTTGTGATAAAAATTTACAAAAACATTTAAAAAAAATAGTTGATAATAATACTATCAAGATAGAAAGTTAATTGTATTTATATAAAAAATAATGTTAATAATTAACGGTTTATTAACGCTATTTTAAATATTTAGGACTATCTATTTTACCAAGAAGATAATCAGCGGATATATGATATTTACTACAAATAGTATAAAGAAAAGGGGTAGCAAGTATAAATCTTTTATTTTCATGATGAACTATTACTGCTGGTGATGCATTTAATATTGCAGCCAGTTTTATTTGTGTAAGTTTATTTTCTTTTCTAAATTCTTTTAATCTTTTGGCTGATAATTCTTTATTTATTTCTTTAGTGGTATTATTGTAATTTAAATCATCAGATAAATTAAAAACATAATCTAACGAAACATTAAAATAGTTACATATAGTATTTAAATGTTTTGTTGGCATAAGAACATACTCTCTTTCATATTTTCCATAAACCGATTCATCAATTTTTAATGTTTTTGCTATATCTGATATTCTCATATCCTTATTTTCTCTAATTTCTCTAAGCCTTTGACTGTATAGCATATTTTTCACCTATGTACATTTTCTCACGTTCAACTTGCATTTTTAAATTACAGGCAAAATACGACGATTTTTCTTGACTTTTATTATATGGAATATTATAATAAATGCATAAGCTAGAAATTTCTAAAATAATCGCGATTTGCTTATTATAAGGAGCAAATAAAAAATGAGATTTGAAAAAAATAGGAATAGCAAAAAGTATTTTTTGTGTGGTTTAATATTGGTAGTAGTACTTACTGTAGCAGTAACATTTATAACATCAAAAGCTAATTATAGAATGACAGCATCTATTCCTTTAACAGAAGGTAAAGTAGTATCTAGTCCTTACGATATAAATGTTATGGCAATATATATAAATGAAGGTGATGGCAATTATCAAGAACTTTCCAAAGAAACAACTATTCCTACTGGATATACAATAAATAAAGAAAATACTTATTGCTGCAAAGGAAGCAATTGTAAAAGAGAAAATAAAGATAATAATGCGATATTAGAAACTATAGGTGGTATTCATACTTTTAGAGGTATATCAAAAGGTGATAAATGTTTCATCTATTTAGATAAAGATACAAGTACAGCTAAAACAATGAGTGAATTATTAGAAACACATTATACAGGAAGAAAAATAAGACTAGAAGGAACATTTAATAAGACAATAGAGAATACAACCATAGGCGTAATATATGAAGGAGAAGATGATGATGGTACAACTTATTATTTTGCGGGTAATCCATTAGATAATTGGGTAGAATTCGGTGAATATTATTGGAGAATAATAAGAATCAATGGAGATGGAAGCATTAGATTAATCTATCAAGGAAGAACAGAAGATGAAAGTGGAAATAAGTTAGAACCTCAAACAGCAGGAAGTGAACTTCATATTGGTTTTGGCAAATATAATAATATAGATACTGACTATGATAATGCTTATGTAGGATTTATGTATGGTACAATAAATTCTGACACTTATGAAGTAACTCATGAAAATAAAAATGATAGTACTGTAAAATCTATTTTAGATAACTGGATTACTCAATCTTATATCAAATACGGAAGCATTTACTTTAATAAAATAGATTTAGAAGCTGGATTTTGTAACGATAGGTCATTAACAAGTGGGCTTGGAGTAGCAAAATCTGGAACCATTTACAAAGCGCGCACAAGAACAGAAAATGTTACTCCATCATTCAAATGTATAAATAAAACAGAAGATTTATTTACTTATAAAAGTGCTAAAAATGGAAATAAAAAATTAGAAAACCCCATTGGGTTAATAACTATTGATGAAGCACATTATGCTGGAGTAGGGCAGACCGAAAGCGTTAGTAATTATCTTTATACCGGTTCTAGTTATTGGACCATGTCACCATATGGAGCTTTTCTGAGAACCCCTGTTGTTAATGTCTCTTCTATTCGTTATACTGGACAGCTTTGGAATAATGATATTATAAGCAATATCGGTGTAAGACCTGTAATTAATCTCCGTTCTGATGTTACTTTTACTGGTGATGGTACAATTAATAATCCATTTAAAGTTATTGTTTGATTTAGTGCAGAAATTTATGCACTTTTTTCATTTTTTTAAAATTTTACAGATTTTAGTCTAAAAACATACAGATTTAGTAATTTCTGCTAAGCAGATTTTAGTATTTCTGCATAAAAATCCTACAGATTTTAATAAATCTGCATTTTGATATTTTTAAATTCTATGATATAGTGAACTTACGAGACATATTTTAAGTAGTTCTTGCCACCTAAGGAGGTGGTCGCTATGGGTAAAAAAGATTTTTTAATCTTAATACTTCTAGTGATAATAATACTCTTAATTCTATTTAGATGATAATCTATTCAGGGGGTTTTGGGCATTTAAAAAGCACTACTTTTAAGAAGTAGTGCAAACCACAAAAGTTTTTGGCAAGCACTATAAGTGTCTCGCTAAATTTATAATATAATATTTTTTAATAAATGTAAAGTTTTAATTATATTTTATTTTATGAGTAGGTTCGCCAATATCACTTGTCGGAACAAATCCAGCTTTAGCATTAATAACATCTGGAATACGATTTACAATATTAGCACAAGTTAGTTTTACTGTATCAGGCTCACTTACAGTAACAGTTGTAACGGGTTCGCCTACTATAGTCCATTCGTTAGAATCAAAATCTTCTGGTCCATATACTTTACCTATGCATTCAGCTTCAATAGTAATTCCTTCTTCTGTTTCAAGAGTAGCAATAGCACTCATACCCGTAGCATCACCTTTTTTTATTTTCATATTTAAAGTGTTACTATTAATATCTTCTTCACTAGTAGTAGGAATACACTTCTGTGATATACTTTTTGGAGTCAAATGTAATTTATCGGCTAACCAACCACAAGCATTCCACATATATGAAGGATTAAATTTTCCTTTATTAATTAATTTATTGCGTTCCTCAGGACTTATATTATCAACAGAAGCGATTGTTTCTTCAAATTCTTTAATAGTTAAACCCGCACCATGCGCCTGTGCTAAAGCTAGTCCATAATCCTCTACATTATAAGAAGAACTACCTTTTATTTTAGTAATTTTATGAGTTGAACCAGCGATAGTAGTTATCATATTACCCCAAAAAGTATCTTGATAGCCACATCCAGTTATAGTTACATTATTTATTTTAGCTAAAATATCTAGTTCATTATAAAGAGTTGGATTACTATTTTTAGCATAGAAACATTCTTCAGATGTTGTTATAACATTAACCCCACAATTAATACAAGTTCTAATGGTCTCAGCGACATCATTTAAGAAACTCATAGTAGTTATAACTGCAATATTAGGTTTGGTGCTTTTTAATAATTCTTCTAATTTAGTAACATCATTTATAATTACTTTTTTAGCTTTAGTACCAATAATACTTCCTATATCTTTACCAATTATTTTAGGTGATACATCAACGGCTCCAACTATTTCACCGCCTAAATTATAAATATATTCCATGATATATTTGCTCATTTTACCACAGCCAATTTGAAAAACTTTAACTTGTTTCATTTAAATCAACTCCTTCTTCTCTTATTATATCCGCAAATTCGATTTTAAATCGTTCTATTTCTTTTAATTTAGCATCTTCATAAATGTTTCTAGCATTACAAATAGCTTTATAAAAATGTTTTAAAGTTACTGTTTTCTTATTATCATATAAAGCAAAAGTAAAGGCATTAGAAATTATCGTTAAACATATATCTGGGTAACGGGATGCTATCTCGTATATTCTTTTATATTCGTCTGTCATTTCAACAATAAAACGCATTAGTTTTTCTTTAATAAATTCAGTGTATTCTAATTTAACGCCAATATTTTTTTCTAATTTAGGAATAGTTCCCATTAAGATTTCAATAGTTGTTTCTTTATCGGTTTCACTTATTTCAATTTTTTGGAAACGTCTTAGGAAGGCTCTATCTCTTAAAATATATTGTTCATATTCTTCAGTAGTTGTAGCGCCAATCATTTTAATTGTTCCACGATCTAAGCCAGCTTTTAACATATTAGCAAAATCAAGTCCACCAGATTTATTAACTAAAAGGTGGGTTTCATCAATAAAAACGATAACATTATCTTTACTAGAAACTTCTCTTACTAATAAATCAATACGTGATTCACTTTCACCATTACTTACAGTATTGCCAAGCAAACTACTAATATTTATTTTAATTATTTGATAATTTAATAATACATCAGGCACATAACCTTTGATAATTCGGTAAGCTAAACCTTCAACAATAGCAGTTTTACCTATACCTGGTTTACCTACTAATAAAGCACTTTTTTCAGGGGTTAAAAGCGTTAAAATCATTTGTTTAATTTCGTTATCACGGCCTATAGCGGGATCAGTTATGTAATTTTTATTAGTTAAATCTTCGCCATAACGTTCTAACATACTTATATCAGGCATTTTATTATCCTCCTAGTAATATTATAGCATATTTCAAATATTTTAAAAATAAAAAGTAAAGTATCAACAATTACTTTACTCGTTTTTAGGTAATACACGTTTATAAGGACCATCTTTTTTTATTATTTTATATGGTTCTTTTTCTCTTAGAATTCTACGCTCTTCAACAGGCATATTTACAACTTTAATGGCAACATCAAGGTGTAAGATACCATCTAGATGATCTAATTCATGAGATATAACAGTCGCAGCAAAATTTTCAAAAGTTTCTTCATGTTTATTTCCATCTATATCGTAATACTCTACAACTATTTTATAAGGTCTTTCAACTAAACCCGTATAATTTAGACAGCTAGCACATGCTTCCCAATATCTAGTTAAACCTTCACTTTTGATAATTTTAGGATTTATTAATATTTTACTCTCATTGTAATCATCTTTTAAGCGGTTTAGGTCAGTTTTCTTTAAATAGATTAATCTTAAAGGTATGCCTAATTGAACGGAAGCCATAGCAAGACACAAATCGCTATTACTGCAAAAAGTGCTCAGTTTTTCTACAGCCTCTTGCCAATCATTTTTAGAAAAATCGACTGGTTTAGATATTTGTCTTAAGTATGCTTCATCATGTTCAATGATTTTGGTTTGAAGTTCCATAATATCACCTTTAAAGTTATTTTATCATAATTAGTTTTTTAATGATACATTTATTATTTTATTCTCTTCAAAAACATCGTCAATTTCATAATCCATAAATTCCCTTACACCTTCAAAGGTAAATTCATAGTTATTACTTATAATGATAT
>JAMPHW010000014.1:0-9227 GCA_023663235.1 Ruminococcus sp.
TCTACAAGTTGATTTTAACATATTTTATAGATTTATACAACTATTTTAAATATTTAGGTTTATCTACTTTACCTAAGAGATAATCAGCGGATATCTTATATTTAGAACATATTGTATATAGAAAAGGGGTAGCTATAACATTGGTACCACGTTCATATTCTGTTATAGTTGTTTTTCCTACATTTAAAATTTTAGCGAATTTCTCTTGTGTTAGCATATTTTCTTTACGTAGTTCTTTTAATCTAAATCCAGAAACGCTTTTATTTATATCATTTAAACTGTTATCATAATTTAGCTCGTTCGTAAAATCAAAAATATAATCTAAAGAAACATTGAAAAACACACATAACGAATTAAGATGCTTAATCGGAATAATTTGGTATTCCGTTTCGTATTGATTGAAAGTGCCTTTATATATTTTTAGTTTCTCGGCAAGAGAATATTGTTTTATATTATTATTTTCTCTTAATTCAATAAGTCTTTCCTTATACATTTTATCATTTCCAATCCATAATAATTTTCTCATAGCATAAAGAAAAAAACGACAACGTCCTAAAATTATGAACTTTTTCTTGACTTTTATTATAGTGAAGATTATAATAAGTGTATAAGCTAGAAATTTCTAAAATAATCCGGATTTGCTTATTTTTAAGGAGCAAATAAAAAATGAAATTTGAAAGAAATAGAAATAGCAAGAGATATTTTTTGTGTGGCTTAATAAGTGTAGTAGTACTTACTATAACTGTTACTTTTATAACATCAAAGGCAAATTATCGTATGACTGCATCTATTCCATTAACAGAAGGAAAAGTTGTTGCAAGTCCTTATGATATAAATGTTATGGCAATGTATATTAATGATGGTGATGGTAATTATATAGAAGATAAAACTAATATTATACCTAGTGGAGATTATACTATTAATGAAGAGAAAAGTTATTGCTATAAAACAAATAAGGACACAAAAGATAATAACGCTAAAGTTTATACAGATGAATTAGGAAATCATGTTATAAAAGGAACAAGTAAAGGAAGTAAATGCATTATCTATTTTGAAAAAAATAGTGATACAGGTAAAACAATGAGTGAACTATTAAATACTCATTATAAGTATAAATCTACAAGAACAAGTGAGAATAAAGATTTTAATGTACCATATGAAGAAACAACATATGGAATAATATTTGAGGCTTTAGATGATAATGGAACAACATATTATTTTGCAGGGAACCCTTTAGATAACTGGGTCGAATTTGGAGAATATTACTGGAGAATAATAAGAGTAAATGGCGATGGCAGTATTCGTTTAATATATCAAGGAAGAACACAAGATGAAAAGGGAAATAAGCTAGAGCCTCAAACAACTGGTAATGAAACTCAAATAGGAAAAAGTCAGTTTAATAGTGCTCGTAGTGATAATATGTATGTAGGATACTTCTATACAAGTGGTATACAAAGAGGTTTAGGAACAGCATCAATAGTATATACAACATTAAATAATTGGTTCGCAAGTTCAAATATAAAGCAAGAAAGTGCATACTTTGATAAGATAGACCAAAACGCAGGATTCTGTGGAGATAGGTCGGCAGGTACCAATAGCGGTAGCGTTGGAACTGGAACAACCACAACATACTATAATACATATTATAGGTTAAGACCAGATAGAACTAGTATTCCAACATCTACTTCTACAGCAGTAACGCCAGTATTAACGTGTGCTGATAGTAGTGATTTATATACTTATAAAAATGCAAATCAAGGGAACAAGGTACTAGATAATCCGGTAGGAATGTTAACTATCGATGAAGTAGCATACGCCGGAAAAGTATTTGCCACGAGTTCAAAAAGCAACTATCTAGATACAGATAATGACTACTGGACTATATCTCCCTCTTACTATAATGCCTACGGCGCAGATATATTTTGTATGCGGTCAAATAACGTCCTCGATGACAACTATGCAAATCAAAATTTTGGCATTAGGCCCGTCATAAACCTAAAGTCATCTACTACTTTCACAGGTTCAGGAACTCAATCTAATCCATACAAAGTTGTAATTTGATAATTATTTAAGAGTATTAGATTAATTTATAATGCTCTTTTATTTTGACTTAAAACGCTTCTTTTGATAAAATAATAATAGTGATGTTTTATGAAAAAAGTAATTGTTGGAATGAGTGGGGGAGTTGACTCTGCAGTCGCTGCTTTATTATTAAAAAACGAAGGATATTTAGTAGAAGGATTATTCATGCGCAATTGGGACTCAATGCTTAATAATGATACTTTAGGCAATCCTAATTTTAATGAGAATATTTGTCCTCAAGAAACTGATTATAATGATGCTTTAGAATGCGCTAAAATACTTGGTATTGAACTTCACCGTGTTGACTTTATTAAAGAATATTGGGATTATGTTTTTAGTTATTTCTTAGAAGAATTAAAAAAGGGAAGAACGCCCAATCCTGATATGTTATGTAATAAATTTATTAAATTTGATTTATTTAAAAAAGAAGCTTTAAAACTTGGTGCTGATTATATTGCAACAGGTCATTATGCTAAAACAAAAAATGGTTCTTTATATCGAGCTAAAGATCAAAATAAAGATCAAACTTATTTTCTAGCTGACATTTCTAAGGAACAACTAGAAAAAGTTCTATTTCCTTTAAGTGATTTAACTAAAGATGAAGTAAGAAAGATAGCTTTAGAAAACCATTTAAATGTAGCTACTAAAAAAGATTCTACAGGTATATGTTTTATTGGTGAAAGACATTATCAAGAGTTTATTAAAAATTATTTAAAACCCAATCCAGGGAATATTATAGATGTTGAAACTAAAGAGATTATTGGGCGTCACACAGGACTTATGAATTATACTATTGGACAAAGAAGAAACGTCGGCATAAGTGGTCATGATAGAAGACACTATGTTTGTGGGAAAGATGTTAAAAATAATATTTTATATATTGCTTTTGGTGATAGTAAATACTTATATAGTAATGAATGTACTTTAGATAACTTAAATATAATTGATGAATTGCCTTCTAAATTAACTGTTAAATTTCGTTATCGAGGCGAAGATATCCCTACCGAAATCATTTCTATTAATGATAAAGAAATAAGATTAAAATATATTGGCGAAGCTAAGGCTGTTACACCTGGACAAGCTTGTGTATTTTATGATAATGAAAAATGCTTAGGCTGTGGCTTTATTAAAGATGTTTATAAAAATGGTGAGAAACTTTGGTATTTATCTTAACTTATATATATCTATGATATAATCGTTTTGAAAGGGAGGCAATAAAATGATTTTGCTAATAAATAAAAATAATTTATTTAATAAAGAAATGCTTGATACTATTGAAATGATAGAATATAAAAATTATCAGGGAGAAAAAGTCTTAATAGAGAGAGAAACATTTAAACATTTCGAAGTATTAAGAGATTATTTGCGCATTAATGGTATAGTTATAGATATAGAAGACTGCTATAGAAGTTTAGAGGCTCAAAATCGGCTTTTTTCAGAATTTGAAAAAAGATATGGAATCGATTATGCTTCAACAATAGTGGCCATCCCTGGAACCTCAGAACACCATACAGGGCAAGCTGTGGATATTGTTATTAAAAAAGATAATAAATGGATTACAGAGAATGCTGATTTGCTAAATGAAACTGAAATTTTCAAAAGAATTCATGAATCTTTAAAATATTTTGGATTTATTTTAAGATATCCTAAAGGCAAAGAAGACATAACCGGTTATCCATATGAGCCATGGCACTTTAGATATATAGGAAAAGAAGATGCAATGTTAATAGGTGACCAAACTCTAGAAGAATATTTGATTGATCAAAAAAGCCTTAATTCCGCTGAAACCAGAAAATAATATATAATTAGTCTAAACTTATTAAGCTTTGCACCAATTAAATACTCCAATTTATCTTAACATAAATTATAAATCACTTGACATTATAGTGTTAAGTAATTTATAATATTAATGTAAATAGGAAAGGTGAAGGATTAAATGAATAGTTTAAATGAGTTACTGCAAGAACTTGGTATATCGAAAGTAAGATTAGCTAAATATTTAAATGTTTCTAGACAAATGGTATATAATTACTTAGAATTAGAAGATATTAATAAATGGCCTAAAGAAAAGAAAATATTACTTTTAAAGTTATTAGATATTGAAGATGGCGATGAATCTACAATAAGTGGTATTAAAATTACTACTGATTATTTAATGGCTGTTGAAAATCGTTTAAATCAAGGTGTAAAAAACTCTAGTGATATGGATAATTATTTTGATATGAAAGGACTTGAAGGTAAAGAACAGACACTAATCGCTGATATAACTTATCTATTAAAAGAAAAGCTATTAGATGAATCAAAAAAAGAAGAAAACTTTCAAGCGATAAATTATTTATATCATTGTTTACAATCAATGGATAATGTACCTGAAATTAAGTATATTTTAGGTTATATGTCTAAAACAACAGGCTTTATAAGTCCTGAAGAATATGCTTTCGATGAAGATCATCAATTTATTTTTGAAGGTATTTTATATTCTGCTTTAACTCTATATAATAATGGGGGAGCAAGCAAAAGTAAACTTGCTGAAAGTCATAAAAGATTTGTTCAAGAAATAGAACAAAAAAATGAAGAAAAATTAAGTCGTACTCAACAATTAAATACAATTAAAATTCAAGCCTTAAGGGAGCTTGGATATAATGAAATTAACGAACAAAATGCTGCTGAAGTCTTTGAAAAAATCGCGGAAATTCAATCTCGTAAAGTATAGACATGAAAGAAAAAAATATATTTCCCTTTATAGCAGTAATTTGTATATTTTTGATTGTTATAACTAGTTTAATTGTAAAAGATAAAAGAATCAGTTTAGATAGCGAAGAAATTAAAACCTTATATTCCTATCTTGGCGAAGTAGATACTTACCATTGTGGTGGTTTAAAATCATATAATGGTACTGAAGTAACTTTAAATAACCTTAATAAAGATGACGCTTTATGTATGGCTTATCATAATTTAGAAGAAAATAAGAAGAGTAGGGAAGAGACCTCTATAACAAACAAAAATGATAGTGACATTGAAGTTTGTAAAATAAGCGATGAAGTAACTATCGTAGCCAATGAAGATAGCGATAAATGTTCTTATTATACTTTCTCTAAAGATGAATTAAATGAGTCATATCAAAAAATGTATGGTGAAAAGATAAAAGATTATATTAATTTCTATATATCAAGTAATGAGAAATGCTTTGTTGATGGTGATACGTACTACTGTGGTAATGCCGAAACTTATAACTATTCTATTGGATCTGATGCAACAATTTATCGTATGCTCAATAAAGCAATTAAGAAAAACAATGGAGAAATAGTTATTTATGATTATTTCTTAAAAGTAATGAATAATACATGTTATAAAACAGCATCAAATGCGAATGTTGATAGCGAATGCACTGAAAATTTAAAAGATAATATTGATAAAGACTTTGTTGAAAAATATGGTACTTTATATAAACATACATTCAAAAAAGATAAAAATGGTAATTACTATTGGTTTAAAAGCGATATGCAATAAAAAGAGGAGGGGAGAAAGTCCCCTTTTAAAATGATAAAAATATAATACAAAAGTAGGGACTTCTTAATTAAGAATTAATTATAAGTTAAAATAGGTATAAGTATTTTTTTATTTATTAATAGTATAACAAACGTTTAATTTAAATGTTATAATAAATTTAAATTAAGTCCCCCTTTTTTTAACAAACCCCTTTCGATAGAAAAAGTAGGCAATGCTCATTTATATACATATATAACCTTATATATATATAAATTATAAAGATTACGCACGCATATTAACCTTATTATATAATTAAATAAGGTTATAAATGCGCAACAAATTTTAATTAGATTCTAAAAATCATTATTTAAATAATTTAATTTGTATTAATATTATAATTTATATATGGCAGATGAATACATATTATAATATTTAGATATTATTTAGTATTATATAATATAATTACTTGGCTTGTATTTTTATTCCGAAATTATATTTCGCAAAATATATATTATGTTAACTTGAGCCTCAGAAATTATTTTCTAAGTCTAATTATACCCCATTTATAATTCTATTTAATTCCATAATAAAGAAATTTAATCTCTCATAAAAATAATTACAAATCAAAAACAAACAATTATTTGCTATAGAAAAAATATTACATAAAATACATTTTCAGTTTAAAAAGGGTAATCTCCCCTTTTCTTTTTAATTAAAACTTTACTTTTGTCTTTAAATATGATATTTTAAATACGAATGAGGTTGAGTAGTATGATTAAGAAAATGTTAACAGTTTTTGAAATACTTTTTATTATAGGAGCTATATCAGCACTTTTTAGTGGCAATAGTTCTTTTCTCTTTTATATATTTTTTACTGCGATTTTAGCTGTTTTAAAAAGAGTATTGTTTTTATCAGACAACACAAATAATAATATATCTTATAATAAAGCAAGAAATAGTTATTATGAACCAAAGCCTTTTTTGACTCCTTACGAAAAAGACTTCTATAATAAAATAGTTTCATTAAATGAAGAGTATATTGTTATCCCTCAAGTTAATCTTGCTGCTATTGTTAATAAATATAATGCCAAATATCGTTCTGAATTATTTCGCAATATTGACTTTGGAATTTTTAATAAAAATTTTGAACTATTATTATTAATTGAATTAGATGATAAAACGCATCAAACTTACAAGCGTAGAGATCGCGATTTAAAAGTTAAAAAGATATTAGATGATTGTCATATTAAGCTTATTAAATTTTATACATATTATCCAAACGAAAAAGAATATGTTTTAAAAAGAATTATTGATAACATCATTAATGTAAAAAATAATTAATTAATATTAAAACTACTCCTATAATAAAGCCTAAATATAATGGCTTTTTTAAGTTATATTCTTTAGCTTTAGGTAGTATTACTTCAATACCAAGCGTAATCATTATTCCACCAACTAATAATAATATAATACTAATTAAACTATTAGTTATATATTTACTTAAAAAGATATAAGCAATTATTGCCCCAATAGGTTCTGCTATTCCTGATAAAAAAGTTTTTAGTATTGCCTCTTTTTTAGAATTAGTTGCATAATATATAGGAACCGCTATGCTAATACCCTCGGGAATATTGTGAAAAGCTATCGCTAAGCTTAATTTAATTCCTAGATTAATATCTTTATATGAACTCATAAAAGTCGCTATGCCCTCCGGAAAATTATGCAAAATCAAAGCTAACATATTTAATATACCAAGCTTATATAAGTCATTTTTAATTTCTGCTTTATTCATTAACTTATTTAAATATCTAATTAAAAATATTCCAATAATAAAAGCTATAAAAGCATATATTAATCCTTTATTTAATCCATAATCTTGAAGTAATATAAAACTAGATTCTGGTATTAGATCAGTTATACTTATACCAATCATAATAGCCGAAGAAAAAGCTAGAGCAAACGTTATAAAACGATTAATATTATTCTCTTTAAATTTAAAAAATATTACTAAGCCTCCAAGTACAGTTGATAAACCTGCTAAAGTTGAAACTAGTAAAGCTCCTATTATTTCCATATTATCACCTATTTAAATATATGCTTTAACTTTTATTTAATTAGTCCCCTCTCCTTTTATTATACTTTTTAATTAGTTATCAATTTTAAAAAAACATATTTTATATTAGAGAGGATAATAATTATGTCACGTGTATTAATAAATAGTGAAAACAGAATAACAGGTAAATATACATCATCTCATAAAGCTGTTGATTTAGGTTATAATTCTTTTGAAACAAATAATATAGTTAAAGCTCATAGTAAAGGAACAATTATTGAACTTGTAGATGGTAAAGATAATAATAAAGGTTCTAAAGGGTTAGCTTCTTATGGCAATTATATCTTAATTGATCATGGAAATGGTTATAAAACCCGTTATGCTCATTTAAAGAAAAACTCATTTTTAGTAAATATTGGTGATGAAGTTAACAAAGATACAAAACTTGCTATTATAGGTAATAGTGGAAATTCTTACGGTAGACATCTCCATTTCGAAGTATATGAAAATAATAAAAGAATAAACCCTACCCCTTATTTAACAAGTGATTTACCAGTTAAAAATACTTATCAAGCTCATGATAAAACCCATAATTGGAATGATTCTGTTACAATAAAAACTAATCCTGGCACCAAATATAACGAATATGCAGGATGGCTAGGATATGAAATAGATGCTATTAAAATAGATAATTATACCTATCGTATTCATGATATGACTACTAATAAATGGAGTGATTGGGAAAATAGTAAACAAACAGGAATATTTAATCATTTAATTGATGGTATACAAATTAAAGATGCAAGCTACCGAGTACATCTAAAAAATGGCAATTGGCTTTCTTGGATAAATAAAGTTGATGATACGAGTAATGGTTATGCTGGAATATTTAATAAACCAATCGACGCCTTTCAAATGCGTTATAAAAAAGACTAATTCTAGGTAGAAATTAGCTTTTTATTATATTCTAAACACTTTTCTTCTAATAGTTTAAAATTACAACATCTTTTACGAATATTTAAATTTAAAGTACCATCTAGATATTTATCATATAACTTTTTAGAACGTGTATATAATTTATCACTATTACGATTTAACCAATATAATTGTTCTTTTAAAAGTTTGATATATTTATAATCAGCTTTTGAACTATCTTTTATATTAATCATTATGATATTATTTTCTGTAACTGGTAACATATTATTAAAATTAATTGCTCCTAGTTTACCATTATCTATCTTTAAAAAATCGATTTTTGAAACTAATTTTAAATGTTTCTTTTTAGGGCTTGATAATGGTGCAAAATACATAAAATTGTTAACTTTAAATAAAACACCAATAAATGGTCTTTTAACTTTATCATTAAAATTATAAGGAACTCTATAATCAAACTGCCTTAAATAATTACAATAATCTTTATCCAACTTAACTAATACCAATGAATTTTTCATACTTATCCCCCATATTAAAATTATACAATATATAATATAATAAAACTAGAGTAAGCTCTCTAGTTCTTTTTTAAGTTCCTCTTATGGTGGGAATCACCGCTTTTTTAAGTTCCTCTTATGGTGGGAATCACCGCTTTTTTAAGTTCCTCTTA
>JAMPHW010000014.1:9327-19356 GCA_023663235.1 Ruminococcus sp.
ATTTTCATGGTATCTATTACTGTTGATGTTTTATTACCATTAGTTATATATGTATATTCTATTTTTTGTTTATTATTTAAATCTTTACTTATTAATCTACCTAGATAATCATAAGTATAATTTAAATTATCATTATCAAAAGATATTTTAGTTATAGCATCATCTTTATTATATTCATAATTTATGATATGATCATCAACTAGTTTATAATTCTTTTTAATAACATTATTATTAGTATCATAATCATAATCAATTTTAAAATTACTAGTTATATATCTACTAAGTCTATTTGATAAATCATAGTAATAATTATAAGTATCAGTATTACTTTTTATTTTAGAGAGATTTCCTACATTATCATAAATATTAGTATAAGTATTATCACTAGTAGTAATTGTTTTTAATCTATCTAATTCATCATAAGTATAAGCGATAGTATCATTATTACCATAAGTTGTTTTAGCTAAATTTCCATTATTAGCCTCATAAGTATTAGTTACTAAGATATTATCATTTATTTTAACTTGTTTAGTATTTAAAAATTCATCATATATAAAGTTATAAGTTTTATTACCACTCTTAATATTATCTAATAAGTTTTGGGTATTATATATATATTCCACATCTTTATTGTTTTTTGATACTTTTGTTACTTGATCTTTATCATTGTATGTATAATAAGTTATATTATTATTAGGATCTGTTATACTATTAGTTAAGCCTTTTATAGAATCAACATCATAATTAGTTTCTTTATTTAAAGAATCTACTACTTTTGTAATAAACTTACCATCACTTGTATATTCGGCTTTAGATTCAATAAAAAGATTAGTATTAATATCTTCAAAATAAAACTCTGCTTTATTATCATCTTGATCAATATTTTTAATAATAAGTTCATCATTATCGTAACAAACATTTAAATTAGATTTATCATAATTAGCTTTAGGAGTAATTAAATAACTACCATTAGTGTTTTTCGTTAATTTAAATAATGAATCTTCATTTTTATTACTTGTTAATATTAAATTATTATTGGAAAGGCTTAGATATAGATTAGCAATTTCTAAGTAATAGAAATCACCATTTTTAATTAATTTAAAGGCATCATGACTACAGTCATCAGACTTTAAACTAACTGTTTTGTTTAGGAAGTTACAATCAAAATATTTATTAGTACCTTTAAGTCTTATTTGATAATTATTATTATCAATAATATCATTAGAAGGATTTATATTATTAATAATTGTTTTAATAGGATTACCAATATTATCATATTCTATTTCATTAGATATACCTGTTGGAGATATACCTTTTAAGACTCTATCAGTTATAGTATTATCATATTCAAAACTAAAATTATTGCCTTTAGGATTAAACATACTAGTTAATTGGTTATTTTTATCATATTTAAATTCACTAGATGTATTATCCATATTTCTTGTACTTTCTAAGTTACCATTAGTACTATTAAATAGACTATAATTTTGTTCTATGTCTTTAGTTAAGGAGATATTAGTAATTAAAAATTCATTAACATTATCTGATGCAAAAATTGTAAGATATAGGTTTTCATAATCAGAGGAACTATCAGAATAAAAAGGAGCGGAGAAAAATTGCCATTCTTCATTAGATGGAATAACACTATAAGGAAGAGCACAACCTGGATATAAGTAATCATCAGGATATAAGAAGTTTACTAAAACACTAGTACCAAAACCGCCCATCATAAGACCAGATTCTTTTTCTAAAGTCGTATTTTTATACCAAAATGATAAATAATAAACATCACCAATTCCTCGTTCTTCAGTAGTTTTATATCCCTTTAATTTAATTGTTTTAGATAAACTCTTATATTTATTAATTTCTGGTTTAAATCTTAAAGCTTTCATACCATTAGATAAAGTAATTAATGTATCATTACTATTTCCATTTAAAGTCCAACCATCAAGACCATTACTAAAGTCTCCATTATCAAGTAAGTTATAATAGTTAGCTATCTCTCCTTCTTCTAATTGGATATCATCAAGATAAGCATTACCACTTATATTAATATCTATTTCATTTTTACCTTTACCTAGCGAAAAAGTAAAACTATAACGAGTAAATTCTTTATTAGCAGGTATTTTACCAAAAGCTAATATTTCAGGACTATTAAGATCAGGAGTAGTTATTTCAATACCTATTTCTTCGTCATTTTTAAAGTAACCACTAAACGTATAAGTTTTATCATCTTCTGCCTCTAAAACCAAATAGTCATAGCCATTTATTTTATAAGAATATTCACCCGTTCTTGCTTCTTCATTTGTTATATTATCAAGCTCTGGGTCATCTTCAAAACTACTATTATTAATTAAATTTTTTGTATATTTAACTGGTAATATCTCATTAGATATATTATTTACAGCTTTATTTAATTTAGTAGTATTATTATCATTATAAATTGTATCATTTTCATATATTATTCCTTTACCATAAGCATTACTTAAATTTGTCTCGCTATCTAAATTAGTTATACCAATTGTATTACCTCTAGTATTAAATGTATAAGTATTATATCTACCCTTATCATCTATTACTCTCGTCGTTAAAAAGCCATATTCAAAACTTAATGATGAACCTAATTTATTATTTAATCCATATTCTGTTACTTTCTTTATTCTATAAGGATTAACATTATAATAACTAAACTCATTACTAAGCCCTGTTACATCTGTTATTTTTTCTATTAATTTATTATCATTATACGTAAATAAAGTTATACCATTATTAGTCTCTAAGCTTGTTATTAAATCATTAGTATAATTAATTTTAGTTGTTTTACTATCACTAATAAATTCGATACTATCAGAGTTATATGCTAAACTTATCATCGAATTATTAGCATCTATTATTGCACTTATTCTATCATTATTATCATAACTAATATAAACAATATCTCCATTTGTATTAATTAATTCTTCTAAATAATAAATATCATTATTATGTTTTTTAAAAATATAGTTATTGTTATTTTTATCTTTTACTGTATATTTAAGAAACTCATAAGTTGCAGAAAGTCCAAGACCATCTTCATCAACATACTCACTTGTAACTAGATTACCTTCATCATCATTATCATGAACAAAATAATGAATAGTACCATCACCATCTAAATATTCTAAATAATCTTTATTATCAATTTTTACTTCCTTTATTGTTTCATGTAAACTTAATTTATAACCAGGCTTATAACCATAATCATTATTTAAGACCATATCATTAGTATTATAAATCATACTTAAACTTATAGGGTATTTACCACCAATAGTTTCATTTAAATTAAATACTGTTGTTAAATTACCTGTTAAATTATTAATGTAACTAGTTCCATCTGTATAAGTTTGTGTTTTATAAGACATATAATCTTCTAAACCATTTTGATTGCGATAAGTTATTACTAATACAGGTTTGGGATTGTCTATATTGGTAACTGTATTATTTGCGGAATAGAAAGTATATTCTTTACAGTTCTTATTATAGACTTCATTATGGGCTTTTAACATAATACCATTATTAGGATAACCTGCATACCATCTTTTAACTAAGTTGGTAATATCGGTATATGTGTGCTTAATTTCTTCATCATAATAATCGCTATATATAGTTCTTTTAGTTCTATTTGGATAAATAAAATCTTCTACTTTATCCTCATACATATTATAAATATTATTCCAAGATGCACTTTCTTCAGTCCAATAGCCATTTATAGCATGAACTTCAACTGGTTCAAGTCCTCTCGTATCAACATCATTTACATAATCACTACTATGACTTGATAAATATGCTCTAGCACTTATAATATCACACCCTGTACCAATCGTTGGTAAATCAAATTTTATTAAGCTACGATAAACAGTATTATTGCTATCAACACCTACTTTTAATTTATCGGTATTATTACGATTTATATTTGTATCACCAGGATAAATATAGGTATCATAAACAATTATATTGCTTTCTAAAATAGTTGGATCAATTATAACTGGATAAGTAGTATCCTCCTTCCTTAACCAATCTAAATCAAGATTTAAAGTTAATAGATAAGTACTATTTTCTTTTTTTAAATCATAATTTATATTGTAATTGTAATTATTATTGCTATCAAACATATAAGGGCTATCAATTGTAAATAGACTCTTATTATCTTTTTTAGCTTCTATTCTTTTATTATTTAAAACTAATTCTAAATCAGTTTCAATTATAAAAGATAAATTTTCAGGAATATTATTTTTATTTTTTAAAATAATTGATTCCTTAAGTTTAGTTGCTATAACATCATAATTAAAATCAATATCTTCTAAGATGTCTTTAAAACTAACTTGTTCTTTATTTCTTATAACTTTTAAATTAGGACTTTTATTATCTTTTAAAAACATTTTTAAATAGTGATTATCATGTTTTATATCAACTATTAAATTATCGTTTGTGTCTTTTAAAAAGTACGTTTGAAAAGCATTTTTCTTATTATAAAGACTATCTTTATCTTCCATAATGGTATTATCTATCTCTTCATATTCACCATTTTTTAAATAATGAATATCATTATTATAAAGATAGGCTGTTATTGTACCATCAGGATTTAAGAAATGCTTCTCATTTCTTTTTCTAAGACTTTTAATTTCTTTCATTTATTATCACCTCTAGTATATAGATATGATATTTATACTGGACTTTCGCTAGATTCTATCTCTTTTAGCTTTTCTTTAACTTTCGGATAATAATTTTTCCATATATTAGAAGGATCCATATCATATTTAAAAGCAACTGTATCTACAGCTTTCGTAACATTTACACCCTTAACTAATATTTCATACATCAAACTCTCTTCAATACCTTTTAATTCTTTTAACTTACTCTCCATCTTTAATAATTGTTCTTGAAGACCTTCTTTAGATTTTAAAAAATCTTTTTTTAGTGATTTTAACAATTCCTCTTTTTCATTTATAGCTTCTATATTTATATTAACAAGTTCCAACTCTGTTTTAGTATTGTTATAGTTAATATGTTTCAAAATATTTCCTCCTTTCTTATGTATTTTATGATATCTTAAAAATACTTTATAGTTACATAAACTAAAAAAATTAATATTGATTTAATATTAATTTTTTCGTTATTGCTATGCCGTTCTCTCCCAAATATAGCAAGTAAGATAAGGTTGCAAGTTGTTATGAGCATATCCTCCACCTGCTGATTCAGTTTCATAATATTGCCAATCTTTACTTCCAATTTGCCACTCTTGAACACTTTCTGACCAATTATTAGCCCCATATCTTGCACGATATTGATGGCGATGTTCAGGCATTTCGTCAATTGTTAATGTATGGGTCTTTTCTCCCCCTGTTTTTCTAACTGTTCTAAAGCTACTATCAGAAGTATTAACCCCAACTAAAGTACGACCTTCAGCAATTCTATTCCATGAACCTCCAAAATAAGTTGCAGGGTTAGTACTATTCATACCTAAATAAATTGAGCCAACTGGATAGATGTCATTAAAAGTAAGACTATTATTTCCGCCAGATGAAGTTTCATTTTTAGCCGTTATACTATTAACTATCAAATTACCATCACTATCTAAACTAAAATTATTATTTTTACTAGTAAGACAACTAATTTCTAAATTATTAAAACTAGCATTAATATTATCATTTTCTTTAGTAAAAGCATCTTTAAAATAAATATCATCTTTAGAAATATTATTTGATTCAGTAAAAAGTGTATTATTTAAGAAATATTTTACTAATTCGATATTTTTAGGATAAATTATATTTATGGTAGCATTACTATAATTAGTATAAATATAATTATTTCCTTCAAATAAAGTAATCGTTTTAGAATCAACGAATTCTTTTGTTTCTTGAGCTAAGATAGTATTATTACCAATTCTTCGAATTACATAAGCCTTCATGGTTACATTTTTACCTTCAATTAATGGTTCAATAATAAATTCATCACTTGTGTTATTATAATATTTTAAAGGGTTTCTTAAAGTAAAAGAATATGTTTTTAAATCACTAGTACTAGAACTATTTTTACTAACATAAATGTTTAAAGTATTTGAGGAAGAGTTATTTGAAGAGGGACTTACACTTAACCTTAATAGTGGTGCCGATAATGAATCATTTATATTAATAGAGTGTGTTCCACTAGCTTTTAAATCACTTAAATTCATTTTTTAACATTCCTTTCTTGCGCTACCAATATATAATTATGAAAAAATAACTATACAATCACTAGACTTTAAAATGAAACCAATAATTTCCATTTAATTGATTAAAATATATGCATTTAAATGTCATAGTGAGCCATAATAATATTGGGAGGTAAAGAAAAATGAAAAAAGAAAATAACAAGAATTCTAGAAACCAAAGTAATAGAAATTCACGCGATTGTTCAAGAAATAACAATAATAATCGTAATGAAAGTTCTAGAAACAGTAGAAATGAAAAAAGTTCAAGAGCTAATAGAGAAGCTCGTTAATAAAAACCTTCACATAAAAAACTACGACTTAATGTAGTTTTTTATTTTATTAAAGAATGCTTATCATATTCTTTTTCTAGTTTTTCATTGGTTAAATGCGTATATATTTGGGTAGTCTGAATATCACTATGACCAAGAAGTTCCTGGACTATACGTAAATCAGCCCCATTATTAAGAAGGTGTGTTGCAAAAGAATGTCTTAATATATGAGGACTAATATTCTTCTTAATCCCCTTTTCCTCACATAATCTTTTTAAAAATTTAAAAAAGGCTTGTCTAGTAATTCTTGTATGCCTAGAACTTATAAAAACATATTCACTATCTTTCGTACCTAAAAGTTTTTCTCTGCCAAAATCTAAATATTTTAATAAGAATTCTTTAGCTTCTCTATTTATTGGAACAATTCTCTCTTTACTGCCTTTACCAAAAACTTTAATTAAATCTTCATCTAAATATAAATTATTCATTTTTAAATCACATAATTCGCTTATTCGAACTCCTGTAGCATACAATACTTCAAGCATTGCTTTATTACGCATATCATAAGCGGTACTTGTTCCTATATTAAGAAGTTTGTCTACTTCCTCTATAGTTAAATATACAGGAAGTTTTTTTTCTAATTTAGGCATTTTAATACTATCACAAGGATTCTTGCTTATTCTGTTTTCTTCAATTAAATACTTATAATAATTATTTATACTTGTTAAATAGTGAGCTTTAGTTCGTGCTTTTTTATCACTTTTTCGTAAATATTCTTGAATATCCTCTTTTGTTAAATGATTTATATTTTTATCTTTATAATATTTAGCTAAAAGAATAATATCATAAGCATATGCATTTCTAGTATTTTTAGAAGTATTATACTCCCTATATAAATAGTTATTTATGTAACTATCTAAATCCTTATTAGCTCTTAATAATTCTTCTAAATCTTCTTTTTTCATATTATCTATCCTATACTTATTATAACACCTTTAGTTCCTTTTTTCTATTAAAAAAAGTCATATATTATGTTATAATAATGGAGAAAAGAGTTGATAAAATGGAACTTTTAGCCAATAATTTTCGCCCTAAATGTTTAAAAGACGTTATCGGTCAACAACATTTAATTGGTGATAATAAAGTAATATCTAACTTAGTAAAAAATGGTAAAATATATTCGATGATTCTTTACGGCAAGCCTGGTATTGGAAAAACAAGTATTGCTAGCGCTATCATAAACGAACTTAATATTAAATCAAAATTTTTAAATGCTACAACAAATAATAAAGCTGATTTTGATATCGCTATTGAAGAAGCTAAAATGTACGGCGAAATGATTTTAGTAATTGATGAAATACATCGTATGAATAAAGATAAACAAGACATACTACTTCCCCATATTGAATCCGGTTTGATAATCCTTATTGGTCTTACAACATCTAATCCCTATCATAAAATAAATCCTGCTATTAGAAGTAGATGCAGTATTTATGAACTACATGAATTAAGCATTGAAGATATAGTTATTGGTTTAAAAAAAGTTTTAAAAGAATTACCTGATATAAAAATTAAAGATGATGCCTTAGAGTATATTGCTACTCTTAGTGCTGGTGATTTTAGAAGTGCTATTAATACATTAGAGATATGCTATTATGCTACTAGTGATCATAATATAACTATTGATGCTATCAAAAATGTTAATAATAAACCAGTCTTTGTTCATGATAAAAATGAAGATGGTCATTATGATGTTTTAAGTGCCTTTCAAAAAAGCATTAGGGGTAGTGATGTTGATGCCTCGCTTCATTATTTAGCAAGATTACTTGTCGCTGGTGATTTAGATAGTATTTATAGAAGAATGAGTGTTATTGCTTATGAAGATATTGGTCTTGCTAATCCTGCAATGGGACCTAAAGTAATGGCAGCTATTCATGCAGCTGAACTAGTTGGACTTCCTGAGGCACAAATTCCTTTAGGCATTGTTGTAACTGAACTTGCCTTATCTCCTAAAAGTAATAGTGCTTATCTAGCTATTAACGAAGCGGTTAATGATATTAATAAAGGATTATCAGGACGTATTCCAAGACATTTAATAAATCCTAGCTCTGATTATTTATATCCTCATAATTACAAAAATGATTATGTTAAACAAGAATATTTACCCGAGACTTTAAGAAATAAAAAGTATTATCAACCTAAAAATAACAAATATGAGATTAATTTAAATAAACTATATAAAGAAATGAGGAACGAAAAATGAAAATAAGTATAATTGGAACAGGAATTTATGGTATAGCTCTAGCTTTATCTCTAAAAAGCAATTATAAAGTTATGATGTGGAGCGAAAATAAAGACTTAGTTCAAAATTTTAAAAATAATCACAATTTAAAGCCAATTACAGACACTTTTATACCTAACAATATTAATATATCAAATAATATGGAAGAAGTCTTAAATAATACTAATTTAATCATTTTAGTTACTTCTATTAAATACGTAAGAGATGTATGTAAAAGTATGTTACCTTTTTATAAAGGCACTCCTATATGTATAGCCACTAAAGGTATCGAAAATAATACTGGTTATCTTGTATCAGATATCATAAAAGAAGAATTAAAAACCAATGATATCGCTGTTATTTCTGGGCCAACTTTTGCCAAAGACTTAATTAGTAAAGAAGAGACTGCTTTATCTATAGCAAGTATAAATTATAAAACTACTGAAATTATTACGACTTCATTTAATGATAATCTAAAATTTCAAATAGTAAATGATTTAGAAGCGGTCGAAATTTGTGGAAGCATCAAAAATGTTTTTGCTATTGCCGCTGGTATTCTAAATGGATTAAACTGCTCAGATTCAACTAAAGCTTTATTATATAGCACTGCTCTAAACAGTACTAAAAAATTATTAGAAGAACTTAATTGTAATCCTGATATCATTTTCAGTCATGCTGGTATTGATGATTTAATTCTTACTTGTTCGTCTATTGAAAGTCGTAATTTTAGTTATGGAACTAGCATTGGTAAAAAAGAAGATTCAAATGCATATTTAAATAATAATACTGTTGAAGGATACTATACCCTTTTATCTCTTCAAACTTTACTTAAAAATAATAATATAAGCATTCCTATCTTAGACACTTTATATGATATTATTATTAATAAAGAAGAGCCTAATCTTTTATTAAGCTTATTGCAGTAAAAAAGATAAGATTTTACTCTTACCTTCTAAATAAATTTAATTTAGTTCTTTAGCTAAAGCTTCTATTTCTTCAATAGATAAATTGGTAACTTTGTTAATTAATGATATGTCGCATTTTTCTTCAAGCATGGATTTAGCTATAGATATAGTTTGTTCTTTCATTTCTGTTTCATGTTGACTCTCGATTAGTCTATCCTTTGAGTTATAGTCTTGGACCCATTCTTCACTTGAAAACTCTTTCATATCTTTAACCACTTCTTCCATAAGCTTATCTTTTTTAGCTAGTCTTTCTAGTTCTTCTTCATCATCAGTACTTAGAAGTTC
>JAMPHW010000014.1:19456-24717 GCA_023663235.1 Ruminococcus sp.
TTTGTTTCATATAAAAGGCTTTAATATCTTTAGGCCAATTTTTAATAAATACTGGACCATTAAAATATTCAGTAATATATTTTTCATGTTCTTTAGCAATGTCTTCGCCATAAACAGGCTCAAATTCCCATTTAACATCCGCTTCTTTTAATATTTTTATTACTTCTTCATGGTCAATTCTTGTAAATGGACTATTAACTAATTTCTCTAATTTTTCTTTTAAACCTTTTTCAACAAAAGAATCGCAGAAAGCTATTTCAGATGAAGCATTTTCTAAAACATAAGATACAACATACTTAAGCATATCTTCCATAATATCCATATCACCATTTAAATCACAAAAAGCTATTTCTGGTTCAATCATCCAAAATTCAGAAGCATGGGTTTTAGTATTAGAATTTTCAGCTCTAAAAGTTGGACCAAAAGTGTAAGTTTTTTTATAAGCCATCGCAAATGTTTCGGCTTCTAATTGACCACTTACGGTTAAGTTAGCCATTTTGCCAAAGAAATCTTTAGAATAATCAACATCACCTTTTAATTTATCAAGAGGAAGAGTTGTTACTTGAAACATTTCGCCCGCTCCTTCACAGTCACTTGCAGTGATTAAAGGGGCATGAAAATAAACATAACCTCGATCTTGAAAATACTTATGGATAGCGTAAGCAGCAATACTTCTTACTCTAAATACAGCTTGAAAAAGATTAGTTCTAGGACGCAAATAAGCCTGTTCTCTTAAAAACTCTCTAGTATGTCTTTTGGGTTGGATTGGGTAATCTTCAGGACAATCACCAAGCAAATTAATCTCGCTAGATCTCATTTCATAATCTTGATTGCCACTTGATTTTACAATTATTCCTTTAACTTCAATAGCACAGCCAACTAACAATTTCTTTATTTCATTAAAATTAGATAAATCCTCATCATAAACAACTTGTAAATGTTCTTGAACGGTTCCATCACTAAAATCGATAAAACCAAATGTTTTTTGATCACGATGATTTCTAATCCAACCTTTTAAAGTTATAACTTTATCTTCATAATCTTTTATATTTTTAAATAAATCTCTTAAATCCATATTATCCTCCTTAATCTCTTACTTTAATATGTAATTCTTGTAATTGTTTTTCTTCTAATACGTTTGGACTTCCCATTAATAAATCCATACCTGATACATTTGGTGGGAATACTTGAACTTCACGTAAGTTTTCTTCTTCTGATAAAAGCATGATTATTCTATCAATACCAGGAGCCATACCTGCATGAGGAGGAGCTCCATATTGGAAGGCAGTATACAATGACCTAAATTTGTTTTTAATTACTTCTTCATTATAACCTGCGATATCGAAAGCTTTTTTCATTATTTCAATATCATGATTACGGACTGCCCCACTAGCCATTTCATAGCCATTACAAACAAAGTCATATTGGTAAGCAACAATGTTTTCAATATCGTTACCATTTAAAGCTTCTAATCCACCTTTAGGCATACTAAATGGATTATGACCAAAATCCCATTTTCCATCTTCTTCATTATATTCATACATTGGGAAATCATTTATAATACAAAATTCAAATTTATTTTTATCAATTAATTCTAATTCTTCTCCAAGTTTAGTTCTTAATTGACCTGCTAGTTTATCAATATTTTTATTATCAGCTAGAATAAAGACAACATTTCCTTCTTTTAAATTTAATTTATTAACAATATCATTTATTTCGGTTTCTTTTAGGAACTTCGTAATAGTAGACTTTAATTCCATATTTTCTAAAACTTTGATATAAGCTAGACCTGATGCTCCCTTTTCTTTCATAAATTCTTCTAGTTTTTTATACCAAGCGTTAGAGTTTTCTATATTATCAACTTTGATAGCTCTTACTTTTTTATCTTTAAAACCATTAAAATCGGTATCTTTAAAGATTTCGGTTATATCTTCAATAATTAAAGGATTTCTTAAATCAGGCTTATCGGTTCCATATTTTGCCATTGCTTCTTTATAACTTATTCTTCTAAATGGGGCTTCGGAAACTTCCTTATTACCAAAGGTTTTAAAAACGTTATAAAATACTTTTTCACCAACAGCATATACATCCTCTTCAGTTGCAAAGCTCATTTCCATATCAAGTTGATAAAATTCTAAAGTACGATCAGCTCGGCAATCTTCATCTCTAAAACAAGGAGCTATTTGAAAATAACGATTAAAGCCTGAAACCATAAGTAGTTGCTTATATATTTGAGGGGCTTGAGGTAGTGCATAAAATTTTCCTTTATAATTACGAGATGGAATAACAAAATCTCTAGCACCCTCTGGACTACTAGCAGTTATAATTGGAGTAGTTATCTCTTTAAAATCCATTTCTTTCATAATTTTTCTTATATAATCAATAACATTACTTCTAAGAATTATTTTATCATGAACTTCAGGATTTCTTAAATCTAAATAACGATATTTAAGACGGGTTTCTTCGCTTGCTTCTTTGCTTCTATTAACTTCAAATGGTAAAACATTTAAACATCTTCCTAAAACTGTTACTTCACTTAAAAGTATTTCAATTTCGCCTGTTTTCATATTAGGATTAACATCACTTCTTTTTCTAACAACACCTGTAATGCTAACTGTAGATTCACGAGTAATATCATCAAATTTAGATGCATCTTCACTTATGATTTGAACAATTCCTGTTTCATCACGTAAAGTAACAAAAACTAAGCTTCCTAAATTTCTAATAGAGTTAATCCAACCAGCTACACGTACTACTTTATCAACATCCTTAATAGTTAATGTGCCACAATAAGTATTTCTATATATATTTTCCATAAAATCCTCCTATAAATTACTTACTATATAATCGATTATTTCATTTTCATCGACTTTAGTATCTTCTTTTAAATAATTATCACGAACGGCTATAAGACCTTTATTTAAATCATCAGCATTTATTAATACTATTTTACTAGCATTATTTTCTTCGGCAATAGCAAGTTGTTTATCACGACTTAGATTTATAGTATCAACGAATGTTTTAATTTCACACCATCTAAGGTCTTGAGCAAGGCGCATCGCAGTAATTCTTTCTTCCTCAGTATCAGCAACAATATATATTTGAGCCTCTTTAGCTATTTCTTTTTCTTCACTTAAAAGATTTACTAAATCATCAATATTTACATATCCTTCAATATAGGTAATATCTTTATTAATTGTCTTTATTCCAGCGCTTAGTAAAGTATCATCATAAGTGATAGTAAACTCTAAAATATTATTACTAGTTTCATTAGTTTCATAGTCTACTTCTAAATATTCTAAATAATTTTGAAGCTTAGTAATATCATAACTATTATTAACCTTTATATTAACAGCTAAATCTTCAAAGCCTAATTCTTCTAAAGTACGATAATACATACTAATAAATTCAGCATCTTGATAAATGGTATCAACATCAATTGCTAGTGTTCCAAAAATATTAGTTTCATTATTATCTATAATAAAGCCTTCATAAGAATACTTTTTAAAACCCTTTTTAACATCATTAAAATAGTAATCTTTAATAATATCTAGTGAACTTGTAGCTTTATTTTCTTTTAAAAGTGGTACTTTTAAATAATCATAGTTGTAATAATTGGTTACAGTTTTAAAGACACTACTTGCATAATTATAATATTTAGCTTTATTTTCGGTAATTTTTTTCATATATCCTCCTTAAATAAAAAAACTTAGTATCATAAGGACGGAATATTTCCGCGGTGCCACCTTATTTTACTAAGTACCCTCAAATTTTTATCGCAAATATGCGTTTTCTAATTATGGAAAGCTGTTCTTTCGATTTTATTAAACTTAGGTATTTTCCAGCATCTAACCCTCTCTTAAAGTTTAAATTTTAAAATTTACTTTTTCTTTCCTTAGAAAAATATTATATTAATATATTAGTATAAAAAAAATTATTAGTCAATATTTATTATTAAAATTTTAAGAATATATTTACTATAAAGAATAAATTATTTATAATTATATTAGGGTTAATCTAAAACAATAGAGTTAAGTCTCCGTTCAACTATACTGGCGGCAATGCTCGCGTGTTCTATGTGGATTCGTCTGGCTACCTGGGCAACAACGGCGTGAACGGCACGCTTGGTGTGCGTCCAATATCCTTTTATAACTCATTTATTTGATTAAGGTTAAATAAAGTAGAATTAGGATACAAGATTAATCCTTAAGTTAAAACTTTAAATATATAACACTGATGTTTTATGTCTTGAATATAAAACTATTACAGTGTTTTTTTATTGTTTATGAAAGTTTTGTGAAATCGTTTTAGACTGCATAAATGCTGGGATTAAAGGCTAATTTGGAATGGCACTTTTCTTTACACTAAATAATATATATGATAGAGATATATAACTGTTAAGTGTCTCCGCAAAAATATAAAAGCAAAACACTTTAAAAAAAGGAGGGATTGCTTATGATGGAAAGGATATATGGACTACTTAGTATTACTAGTTGTGATTATTTATTTAATACAACGTGATAACTATCCAAAAAACAAAGGCAAATAAAAACACTTAACACTTTCTTAGAATATTCTAAGAAACGTAAGTGTCTTCACTAAAACATTTTAGAGAGGCATTTAACGAACCAAGTTATATACCTCTTTTTTATTGTATGAAGTTTCCTTCATCTGTATACATAATAACATAATAAAATAAATTTAGCAAGCTTATTTAAATTGGTAAAATCATATTTACTTTAGAAAAATGTATGTTATAATAATAATGTAAGGTAGACAGATTTTTTATTAACTGCATATTTAAGCTGATACCGGAATTTTAATTATTTACGTATGGTAAAAACACTTTGTATATTTCAACATCTAAAGCATCGCATATATCAGCAAGCGTAAGGGTAGGTATATTTATTTTACCACATTCTATATCGCTTATATAAGAATTACTGAGACCTGCTTTTTCAGCTAACTTTTCTTGAGTATAACCTTTATACTTACGAAATTTACGAATGTTTTTGCCCATATTAATTAATATATCCATGTAATCACCTACAAATAGTTTAATATTTTTTTATGAGTTAATATATAGACTGATACCGGAATTTTAGAGGGAGAAAGAAAATGAAATTAAAAAAAGAGAGAAAAACTAAAAAAATTTTTTTGTATGGCATAATTTGTGCAGTAGTGCTTACCATTACAGTAACTTTATTAGTAAGTAAAGCAAATTATAGAGTAACAGCAAGCATACCAATAGCATCAGGAAC
>JAMPHW010000015.1 GCA_023663235.1 Ruminococcus sp.
TCTACAAGTTGATTTTAACATATTTTATAGATTTATACAACTATTTTAAATATTTTGGGTTATCTATTTTACCTAATAGATAATCGGCTGAAATATTATATTTCTTGCATATATCATATAGAAAAGATAAAGCAATTAAATTCTTACCATTTTCATAATTAGTTATAACAGGATGCACCGTATTTAGAATTTCTGCTAATTTAACTTGAGTAAGCTTATTTTCTTTACGAAATTTTTTTAGCCTCTCTCCTACTATCTTTTTGTCTATACCATTAATATGATTGCTATAGTTTAAGTTATTTGAAAAACCTAACAAATAATCAATAGAAACATTAAAAAAGGTGCTTAAGTCATTTAGTCTTTCTAGAGGTATAATCTTTTCTTGTACTTCATAATGAGAATACGTTACTTGAGATATTCCGAGATAATCTGCAACAGCATTTTGTGTTAATTCCTTTTTTCTTCGAATTTCTTTTAATTTTTCACCATAGTTCATATAATTCACCAAGCTTATTTTCTCATTTATTAATCTATGATTAAATTTCTTAGTCCTAACTACTACATTTTTCTTGACTTTTATTATATGAGCAATTATAATAAATGTATAAGCTAGAAATTTCTAAAATAATCCGGATTTGCTTATTATAAGGAGCAAATATGAAAATAGAAAAGTTAAGAAATAAAAGTAGCAAAAAGTATTTTTTGTGTGGCTTAATAATGGTAGTAGCACTTACTGTTACTGTAACATTTATAGGAAGTAAGGCAAATTACAGAATGACAGCATCTATTCCCCTAACTGAGGGAAAAGTGGTTGCTAGTCCTTACGATATAAATGTAATAGCAATTTACCTAGACGGTGTGGAACAACCCAAAGATACAACAATACCCCTATCAGGTTATACTATAAATGAAACAGATAGCTTTTGTTGTAAAGGAAGTAATTGTAAAAAAGAAGATAAAGATACAAATGTAACTTTAAGAACCTTTGCAGGATTACATATGTTTAGAGGAGTATCAAAAGGTGAAAAATGTTTCTTGTACTTTAACAAAACTAATACTAGCAATGCTGTAACAATGAATAATTTATTAGAGAACTATTATATCAATAAAAAGGAACGAACAAACGAAAATAAGGATTTTAATGTTACTTATGAAGAGCCAACAATTAAAACTGTATTTACTGCTCCAGATGATGATGGTACAACTTACTATTTTGCAGGTAATCCATTAGATAACTGGATCAACTTTGGTGGATATTATTGGCGAATAATAAGAATAAATGGTGATGGCTCAATTAGAATTATATATCAAGGAACAGAGCCTAATGAAAAAGGAGAAGGAACACAAATAGGAATGGGTGTATTTAGTGAGAAAACTGATGATAATGCCTATGTTGGTTTTATGTATGGAACTCCCAATTCTTCAACTTATGAGGCAACTCATGAAAATAAAAATGATAGTAATGTAAAAAAAATATTAGACAATTGGTTTATAAACTCTAATATTAAACAAGGAACAAGTTATTTTGAAAAAATAGATTTAAATGCTGGTTTCTGCAGTGATAGACAGCCTAGTTCAAACCTTTTAACTATAGATGATTTGGGTGGAGCAGGAACAATTTCAACATACTATGGTGCAAATGTAAGATTAAGAACTGGAAATACAAGTCCATCGATTTCATCACCAGCAATAAAGCCAACGTTCAAATGTATTAATGATAATGACTTATACACCCATACAAGTTCAAATAAAGGAAATAAAAATTTAGTAAATCCAGTTGGCTTAATAACAGCAGATGAAGTTGCTTATGCTGGTATGGTATATGATGAAGCGAATTCTTCTTCAACAAATTATTTAGACACAGATAAATTTTACTGGACAATAACACCTTATCATTATAATGAAGGTAATGCACGTGTAATATGTGTGTGGTCAACCGGCTATCTTATAGGTAATAGCGTTGTTACTTATCGTGGTATAAGACCAGTAATTAACCTTCGTTCTGATGTTAAATTTACAGGTAATGGTACTATTTCTAATCCCTACTCTGTTGTTGAATAATTTTTGCTATTTAAAAAAGCGTTAACTGTTTTTCAGTTAGCGTTTTTATAATAATTCACTATCTAAAGTTATAGTTATTGGTCCATCATTTATAATATGAACTTCCATCTCAGCACCAAATATTCCTGTTTCTACTGGTACTAATTCTTTTAATTCTTTATTAAAGGCTTCATATAATTTTATGGCTTCTTCACCATTTAAAGCAGCAATATAAGAAGGCCTATTACCCTTTTTAGTATTCGCATATAAAGTAAATTGACTAATTGATAAGATAGAACCTCCAACATCTAAAATTGATTTATTCATAACACTGTTTTCATCATCGAATATTCTTAAATTAACTATTTTTTTAACCAACTTTTTTATTGTCTCTTCGTCATCACCTTCGGTAAACCCTACTAAGAGAACTAATCCTGATGATATGGAACCAACTATTTTTTTGTCTACTATAACACTACTTTCTTTACTTCTTTGAGCTATTACACGCATTATTTAACTCTCCTAACCTTTATAACAAAACTTGTATTTTCTAATATTAATATTAATTTATCTAACTCTTCTTTGTTTTTTATTTTAACAGTTATTTCATACTCATAGCTATTATTAAACTCTTTAGTTTTAAATTCATTTATATAGATATTATTTTGACTCATAAGAGCAGCGATATCTGTTAGATAATTTTTAGTATTTTCTGTTTCAACAAAGATAGTACTTAAATATGTTGATTCATTATTATCATTCCAAGAAACATCAACTAATCTTTCTTTTAAGTTAGCAATATTAGAACAATCAGCTTTATGAACAGTTATCCCTTGACCTTTAGTGATAAAACCAATTATATTATCACCTTTTACAGGATAACAACATTTTGCTAAATTAACCATGATATCTCCTATGCCTGCGACAATAATATCATTTTTATAATTTTTTAAAGTTACATGATTATTATTTATTCTTTCTACTAAAGCATCGGTTGTATCCTCATTATCATTTGTTAAATCAATTATAAAGCCACTTGTATAACGTAAGGATCCAATAGAAAAATATATATCATCCAAATCTTTTAATTTAAGTTCTTTAGTTATTTTCTTAATATTATCATCCGATAAAATTTCACTAAAGTTAAGTTTTCTTTTTCTAAGTTCTCTTTCAAAAATATTTTTGCCTTTTTCGGTTAAATCGTTATGTTCTTGTTTATTGAAGTAAGCTTTAATCTTATTACGAGCCTGACTAGTTTTAACAAACTTTAACCAATCTTTATTAGGGTTTGCAGTATTACTAGTCTTAATTCTAATAATATCATTATTATCAAGTTCATGATTTAAAGGAACGATAGTATCATTTACTAAAGCCCCAACCGTTTTATCCCCTACTTCAGAATGGATTCGATAAGCAAAATCAATAGGTGTTGCTCCTCTGGGTAGTTCTATAACATCCCCTTCTGGTGTAAAAACATAAATCATTTCTGCTAACATATCACTTGTTACTTCGTTAAAGAAATGATCATCATCAACATCTTCTTGCGTTTCAATTAGATTTCGAAATAGTTCTAGTTTTTGCTCCATTAAGTTTTGAACTTTTTTAGTACCATGTTCCTTATAAGACCAATGAGAAGCCATACCTTTTTCGGCAAATTCATCCATTTCAAAAGTTCTTAATTGAATTTCAAATAAATGTCCATCAATACCAAAAACAGTAGTATGTAAACTTTGATACATATTAGCTTTAGGCATGGCAATATAATCTTTAAACCTTTTAGGAATTGGACGATATTTAGAGTGAATTAATCCTACTGCCATATAACAATCGCTTACTTTATCAAATATTATTCTAAGTGCTAGAATATCATATATTTCATTCCATTTTTTACCATTACTAAGCTTATTATAAATCGAATAAACACTTTTAACGCGACTTTTTATTTTAAACTTTAATCCTTGTTCGGTTAAAATATCAATAATACTCTCTTCCATTTTATTTAAGGTATCACTTAAGGTATTTTTGGTTTCATTTAATTTATCTAGAATGTCTTGATAAACATCAGGTTTAGTATAATATAAACATAGATTTTCTAGTTCACTTTTAATAGAATTAATACCTAAACGATGAGCGATAGGAATTAAAACAGCTTGGGTCTCATAAGCTTTTTGTTTTTGTTTTTTGGGATTAATAGCATAATTGGTACGCATATTATGAAGCCTATCAGCAAGTTTAATATATAAAACACGGACATCGGTTGCAAGTCCGACTAATACTTTTCTTAAATATATAGCACTAGATTCAGAATCATCAACTAACTCTAACTTATTAATTTTAGTAACAGAACTTACAATAGTAGCAACAGTATCACCAAATAAACCTGCTATTTCTTCATAAGTTACTTCCTCATTATTCATAACTTCGTGCAAAAGAGCTGCAATAATAGTTGTTGCATCAACGTTTAAATCATTAACAATTTCTGTAACAGTTAAAGGATGAGTTATAAAATCATCACCATTAAGTCTTTTTTTACCTTCATGATGTTTTAAAGCATAGGAGTAAGCTTCTTTTATTTTTAATAAATCTTCAGTATTATTTATATTATTTTTTATTTTTTCGTATAATTTATCAAAAGTGATATTAGTTTTTTCTGTCTTCATCTTTATCAGCCTTTCTATGATAGTCTTTTAATTCTTCGCTTATATAGCTTATTAATTTTTCTTCATTTATAGTAAATATATCATTAACCATACTACCTATATCTAGATCACGAGCCTTAGACCATTTATTTTGTCTTAGATAGTTCCATATATCTTCTTCATGTATATACTTAAAACCTTTTACTTGCATTTCGTGGGATTTACTTCTAAGAGCTGGATAGATATGATTGTATAAATCATTTAATGTTTTAAATTTACCATTATTCATAATATCACCTAACTTTATTTCATATATTTAATTATATCTTATTTATGAATATTTTTAAAGAGGGTGAAGTTATCAAAAAGAATAAATTTTTAACAGCGACTATTATTTTATTAATTGGGGGCTTTATTACAAAAATATTAGGCTTTATTATCAGAATAATTTATACTAGAATGGTGGGAAATGAAGCGATTAGTTTATATTCCTTAGTTATGCCTACTTATTCTTTAATGCTTACGATTGCAACATTTGCTTTACCAATTGTTATATCTAAATTAATAAGTGAAGCTAAAGACAAAAGTTTAAGAATACTTGCTAATGCCTCTTTTATTAGTATTATTCTTAATATAATTGTTATTGTTACAATATATTTTACAAAAGATTTTATTGCAAATGTATTATTAAATGATAACAGATGTGCTCCTCTATTGATGGCAATGTCTCTAACTTTTCCTTTTGTTTCTTTATCTTCTATTTTAAAAGGTTATTTCTTTGGAAAACAAAATATGCTTCCTAATACGATATCTAATATTATAGAGCAAATTATTAGAATTAGTTTAATCTATTTAATAATTCCGCCACTTACAAAAGTTAGTGTTGAAGCGTCAGTTATTGGATTAATATTGATTAGTATTGCTACCGAAATAGCTTCTACAATAACATTTATCTTTTTTTTACCAAAGAAAGTTTCAATTAACAAAAAGGACTTAAGATTTAATTTAAGAACCACTAAATCTATATTAGAAATATCTCTTCCCTCTGTTTCATCAAGATTAATAGGTAATATTGGATTCTTTTTTGAGCCTATTTTACTTACGAATTTACTTTTAAGTTCAGGATATAGCATGAGTTTTATTTTAAATGAATATGGGGCTTATAATGCTTATACAATATCATTACTTACTATGCCCTCCTTTTTTATTCAAGCGATATCTTCTTCATTACTTCCAGAAATATCAAGATTTTTAGGAGAAAGAAATTATAAAATGGTTAAAAGAAGATATAAACAAGCTTTAATATTATCATTTATTGTTGGTTTATTCTTTTCTAGCATTATATTTTTAAGCAGAGATTTTTTATTAACAACTTTATATAATACAACGAATGGTTCTGATTATATAAAAATACTAGCACCTTTTTTTGTTTTATTTTATTTAGAAGGTCCCTTTCAAAGTGTTTTACAAGCGATGGGAAAAGCTAAAGCTTGTATGATTATAACCTTTATTGCTATTAGTATTAAATTAATAATAATGTCTATTTTATCATTATGTCATATTGGTATGTACGCTTTAGTTATTGCTGAAATTATTGATATTATCATTATGGTTTATTTTAGTTATAAACTTATTGATAAAGAGTTTAAAAATTTGGTTTGACACTAATATAATTTTGTGATATATTTTTATTAGAAAGAGCTCGTACCGCTCGTCGTTTTGGACGTTTAAATTCGGGGCTTTAAGTATCGGAAGCAGTGGCAGAGTTCTTTTTATTTTGCTTTTGTTTTCCAAATTGTTTTTACTTCTATATTATGATTTTTTATGGAGGTATAACTTACTAAATAATAATTATTCTCTAATTTTTTTTGAAATGTTATAGAAATATTGTTATTTTCTGTTTTGCCAGAAAATTTTACAATATCGTATTTAGATATAATCAAAGGTATAAATTTAAAGTCGTCTTTAGTTATTGCTAGTTGCCCTCTTTTTTGCTCGTATATTCTATCACCATGATTTTTAAATATATGTCTTATCGCATTTCCTTGTAATGAAATGTTATAGTTCTCTATATCAATGCCTATATCTTTTTTTATTTTATTAGCAGTATAGGTCCCTATTTTCCCAAAATACAACTTAGCATTACCTTGTACTTTAATAGAAGTATTTACAAAATTAAGTATATCTTTTGTGTTTCTAGCAATTTTTATTTTACCACCTTTAAAATTGTTGATTTCATGTTCGGTATATTCTTTTATTGTTTCGTTTTTAATTTTTAATTTCATAATAAAAACTCCTTTCTTAAAAAGAAAACAGCTTTTACTATATCATATTTTAAACCTAAAATTTGTCAAACGATGTCGAATTTATAAAAGCATAAAAAATTATCATTATGTGCTTATTTTAAATGTTTTTACATATAATATATAGTAGTATTAAAGTTGACACCATTTTAATTTTATGGTATATTAATTTCAGAAGTCAAGCTGGTATTCTTAGGAATACCACTGGTAGTTTAACTACTAGAGCTTCGCATAGGCAATTGGAGCCTATCCCTAGCACTTGATTTTTTTATTTGCCATCAAAATTTGCTTATAATGCCTCTATCAATATCATATAACATATTATTTTGATTAATGTTATCTTTCATAAAATTGTCATAATTAGCTTTACCGTAAGCACTTGTAACGACGTTAGTACTTATACGAATATCATTTATGGTACCTTTACCATTTAATTGAATACTGGCAATAATAATATCTCCTTTTCTATCAGCAAGTTCCGTTATTACTACTATACTATCATCTTTGGTATTTGATTTTAAAATATTTAAAGGATGTTCTAACGCTGTCGGCAATTGCTTAATTACTTCTATGGGAATATTATGATAATTAACATCTTCATATTTGCCATGACTATTAATAATTGTGTAAAGATGTTTTTGAGTAATTGTTATAGGTAAGTCTTTTAAACCAATATCTTGTAATATTTGAGGCGTATTTTCACTTATAATTAACATATTTCTTTTAGGGGATATTCCTTTAATTACATCATCAACTTGTTTAGAAAAAATATCTTTGGATTTATCTTTTATATTTAAATTACCTTTTGTTTTAGTTATCATAGAAACTCCTTTTAAAAAAACGATTTCTACTATAACATGACTATTTTATAAAATTTGTCAAATACTGTCGAACTAATAAAATATCATAAAAAAATAACATCATATAGATATTATTTCATTAAATTATTAGTTTTAGCATACTCTAAAAAATCTTTAATTGAATTTGAAACATTAATGTTATCACCTATCTTATACCAATGATAAATTAAAATTTCTTCATTAGGAACTAAGGGAACATCTATTTCTTTATATGAAATAAATATATGCATTCTAATAGTCTTAGTTGGATCACTAGCAGCTTGCTCTTCTTTTTCTAAAACCAATTCTAAATCATCAGGAGATATGGCAAAGCCACTATGAATTTCTTCTGATACTTCACGGACGCTCGCTTCAAGTATTGTTTCTCCTTCTTCAACACTTCCACCAATAAAAGTATAACTATTAGTAGCACTGCTTCTTTTTGATTGAACAACTAATAAATGATTATCTTTAATAAAAGCTATTCCAACAACATCTTTAATCTTCATCTTCTTTTACCTCAAGCGTTTTTAAATCAATAACCTTTGTACCAGCGATTATATCATGTAAGCCTCTTTCTTCTTTGTTAAGCATAATCATAAGGAAAATCACAATCATTAATATAGTATCAAAATTAGAACCAATATTGTATATTTTAAAGTAAGTACTCTTACTAAAGCATATAGCAACTAGTGTTATAATATTAGGAATAATACCATTTAAAATAAAACATCTAATTAAATAATTATATAATTTTAACTCTTTATCTTTGTTGCTAACTATTTTAATTCTCATTATTTTTTTACCTAAAGTTTGACCTTTAGTAATAAATGCAAAACCACCAAAATAAAGAAAGCTTACAACTATACCACTAATTAGATAAACATAACCATTTTTATTCATTTCATAACTAAGTTCTCTTGTTGCTTCGCTTAACTCACCAATTTCAATATCACCTTTATAATAAGAATTTAATATCTCATTATATTCTCCTGATACCTTGGAATATTCTTCATATTTAGGATTTAAAAAACTTATAGAAGTTATCGCTGCACTAATTAAAGTTATAACAATAAAATCAATTAAATAAGCACATACTCTTTTAAATATATTACTTTTCATAAATACACTCCTTATTGTTAATTATATTATTATTTTATATTAAAGTAAAGAAAATTTTAATATTTAGAAGTTTTTCGGTTATGCTAAATAATGGTGATATAATGGAAAACTTTAATAAGGAATTATTTAAATTTATAATAGATGGTAGTACTAGTTATACAGCGGTTAAAAGAATAAAGGAAATATTACTTCTAAATGATTATCAAGAGTTAAAAGAAAATACAAAATGGATTTTAGATAAAGATAAATACTTTATTATTCGAAATGATGCTTCTATTATAGCATTTAATCTTAATAAAGGTATAAATGGGTTTAATATTGTTGCTACTCATACAGACACTCCAAGTTTTGTCATTAAACCTAATTCGGAATATATGGACAATGATTATTTGAAGCTTAATGTAGCTCCTTATGGCGGTATTTTAAATTATGGTTTTATGGATACACCTTTTAGTATTGCCGGTAAAATCATTTTAAAAAATAATGATCAGTTAGCCACTAAAATAATTGATTTAAAAGAGAGTATTGCTATTATTCCTAGTGTTGCTATTCATCAAAATAGCAAAGCTAATACTAATCTAAATTTAAATACAGCTTTAGACTTAGTTCCAATAATTAGCTTAGATAAAGACTTAAAACTTACTGATTTAATAAAAGAAAAACTAAATATAAAAGAAGAAATATATGATTATGACTTATATTTATATAATACTGATGAACCTAAAATAATCAATAATAATTTTATTTGTAGTCCTAGGATTGATAATTTAACATGTACTTATGCGGCTTTAAAAGGTTTTATTAATAATTTTAGTGATAAAATAAATGTTTTAGTATGTTTTAATAGCGAAGAGATAGGCTCTAATACATATGAAGGCGCTGATAGTAACTTTTTAATTGATACTTTAAGAAGAATTTGTTCCTCTATTAATATAGATTTAGATATTAGTTTAGCAAATTCGATAATAGTTAGCGCTGATAATGCTCATGCAAGACATCCTAATCACAAAGATATTGAAGATCATACCAATATTCCCCTGCTTAACGATGGTATATTAATTATGAGGGAACTTACTGGAACTACTAATCCTTATACTTCAGCTTCCTTTAAAAAAATATGTGAAGAAAATAACATTCCTGTTTCTTATTATACGTCAAGAAATGATCTTACAACAGGTTCGACTCTTGCTAGTTTAAGTTTAAAACATTTAAGTATAAATTCATTAGATATAGGACTTCCAATGCTTGCTATGCATTCTGGTCGCGAATTAATTGGCATTAAAGATACTTATTATTTATATAAATCTTTTAAAGCTTTTTATAATGTTCATTAATTTAAAAATATATAGTATAATGTTTTAGGGATAACTATGAATATAATTGATTATATAAAAAAACATAAAGATGAAGATTTTAAAACATTTAAACTAACTGAAATAGATAGTTTAATTTTTTCGCTTATACCATATATTAATTTTAATAATATCGTCTCTCCCTTTAGAGGAAAGAAAAAAACTTTGAATGAAGTAGTTATAAAACTTGAAGCAAGACAAATAAAACAACTAGGAATGTTTACTAGTAATAGTTATAAGATGTTAAAAACAATGAGTGGCACTAAAAGGTATGGTGACATTTATCTTTATAATTACATGAATGTTGTTAATGAAGAAATGCAATTTGGGGCAATAACTTTAAAACTTAATGACAATTCTTTGTTTATAGCTTATGCTGGTACTGATAGCTCCATTATTGGTTGGGAAGAAGATTTTAAAATGGCTTATATGTATCCTGGAGCTAGTCAAAAATATGCAACTATTTATTTAAATAAGGTAGTTAAGATACTAGACAGAAAAGTAAATATTGGTGGGCATTCTAAGGGTGGAAATTTAGCTATTAGTGCTGCTATGAATACTAAATTTTATATTAGAAAAAGAATAAATAATATTTGGAATTTTGATGGTCCAGGATTTTTGAAAGAACAAGCCCTATCTAAAGATTATAAACATATTGAAGATAAAATAAGATTCTATGTGCCTGAGGCAAGTATTATAGGTATGCTTTTATATCATCAAGATAAATATACAGTAGTAAAAGCAAAAGGATTTAGTATTTTACAACATGATGCCTTTAATTGGCTTTGTGATGATAAAAAATTTATTAGGACTAAACTTAGTAAAAGAAGTCTAAATTTAGAGAAGAAACTAACTACTAGACTAGAAAAAATGGCAATTAATGAACGAGTAACTTTAGTTAATAATCTATTTAGTATTTTTAAAAACAATAATGTTAAAGATACACGCGAAATAAGAATTAAAAGCCTTTTTAAAATAATTAAAAGCTTAACAAATCTAGATAAAGAAACACAGAATTTGTTACTTGAATTTATTTTGATTATCTTTATTAAATAATTATTTTACTCTAATTTTTATTTCATCATCAGAATTTAACTCACCAATTAATAATGATGAATTAGGATTATGTAATTTTTTATTATTAATTATTACTTCTTCATCATAGTTAGCATAACAATATTTACAAAAATGGGTACAAGTATTATAGGCTCCAATATCAACCATTTGAACACAACCACAATATTTATTATTACGACTATGCCATTTAGGATATTTTTTATTAGTTAAATTATAAGCTAGAGTTTTAGACAAGCAATCATCAACTAAAAAGCCATATTCCTCTAAATTGTTATATTCACTACAGGTTTGAATAGTCATATTATGGTCTTTAGCTATTTTACTAAAACTAATTCCTAACATTTTAAAATCTTCTTGAGTAAAGTTTTTTATTTCTAAAACATTCATGTTTTTACGAACATTTTTGTAGTCATCAATAAAGGAAATAATTATTTTATTAACATAACCTTCAAGCAAATCGCACATTTTATTAAAAGCCTTCATATGATAATCTAAATCATACTTCTTATTTAAAAAAATAGGATCATATCTAACATAAATTTTATCAACTCCAATAATTTGAGAGATTTTTTTAATATCTTCTATTATTGTTTTTTTATTAGGCACTAAATGTTCTATATCTTTATTATAAGGAGTTAAAGTAACATGGAATAAGATTGGTTCTTTTATTTTTGGTAAAAATTCTATTATGTGATGAGGATTTTTAGTACAAAAAACAATCAAATCAACATTTTTAAAGAAAATGCGATTAACAAGTTTAGGATATATTGGATTTCTAACATCTAAAAAACCTTCTTTATAACGATTAATGAACCACTTGGAATAGAAAGCGACAATATCAGTTCTACCACTTACATTTAAAATCATAAGGACCTCCAATACTTTAAAAAGACACTATTATTAGTGCCTTACCATTCGTTTTCTTGATATTTTTTAAAATAATTTATATCACGAGCTATAAGCAATAATCTTCTTTTAATGCTCAAATCTTTACTATATCTTAAAGGGTTAACAACTCTTTTTTCTTTAAATAGTTTTAATACCCTATTTTTATAATCCTCGTTAGTTACAAAATTTTTAATAACCTTCTTAGGAACAAAGGTTAAGGCTATTTCTTCGTCTAGAAATCTATATTCAGTGTCTTTATTAAATATTAATTCATCAACTAATAGTTTTACAAGATTAGCGCCTAGAGGTGTTAGATAATAGCTACTTCTTGCTTGTCTTGGATTTATTTCAAATACTTTAAATTTATTATCCCTAATATCATACTTTAAATCAAACTCTGCGATACCACTATAATTGATGCTTTCTAAGAAGTCTTTTAACTTTTTAGCTATTTCAAGAGTATTCCCAAACTCATTATAACCATTAATAAGTAAAGTTAAATTACCAATACCAGTCTTAGTATGTTCTTGTAATCCTATTTGGGCAAAAGTCTCTACTTTAACTTTATGATCTTTTCCTACATAAAGAATACAATCAAAAAGACGACTATCATCACCAGGAATAAACTCCTGAATAATTAAATTGTCATTATAGCCAGAATTCTCAATATCTTTAATAACTTTTTTTAATTCTGCTTCAGTTTTTACTTTATAAACCTTAGCTTGCCCTGGAAACTCTAATTCATGATATAAAATACCATTACTAGGTTTAACAATTAAAGGATACATAAAACTATTAATCTTTTTCATGTCTAATTTATCTTTTAAACATTTATAAATATAAGTTTTAGGAATATCTAGAATATCACCATAATTCTCATAAAAATTCTCTTTAATAAGAAGATTATTAATTATTTCGAGGCTTGGTGTATTAAAGACATAATTTTCTGGTAATAAAGATGCATTTTCGACAATTAATCTAACATAAGTATCATTAGCACCGATTAACACTAGTTTTTTATCACTATGCTTTTTAGCGAAATCAGTTAAAGTTTTAACAAACTTATCTTTATCCCATAAATCAGGTTCATAGGTAATATTTAATATTTTAGATAAAGATATAAAAGCCATGGGTGTTTTGCCTATTAAATAAGCTTTTTTGTGGTAAGCTTCATAAGTATTACGTGCCATATAATAGGCATTTACATCAGATCCTATTATTACTACTTCAAAATCCATAAAATCAATCCTTTTCTATTATTAATTCTTTATTATTTTCTAAATATACACGTGGTATTAAAGGGTTAATACATGTTATAACAGCATAATAAGTCATATTAGTATGTCTAGCTACCTCTCTAATATTACTTCCTATAATTATTGCTTTATCATGAACTTTAACATTATCGTCTACTAGGATGGTAATCATGCCACAATTGATTGTTCCTATTATTTTATAAGGTTTATCATTAATTTTTACATTAATGCCTGATAATTTAAGGCTTAAACCATCAGCATATCCAATAGGAAGAACTGCTATTTTTAAATCGTTATCAGCAATAAAGGAAGAACCATAACCAACAACATCACCTTTTTTTATCTCATGTATTTCCAAAACTTCACTACATAAATTGAAGGTGTTTTTTATTTCAATGGGACAATTATAACAAGACTCAGATATATGAAGTTTATGTTTTAAATGATTATGTTTTAATTTTCGAAGTTTGCCTTTAAAACCATTATAAGTTAAAGGATTAGGTTTGGCTCCATAGAGAATTATTCCCAATCTAATCGCATTAGTCCCTTCTATTTTATGATGATTAACTAAAGTAGAACTTCTACCAATATGAACGATTTTTGTTTTAGTTAAATCAATTAGAGATGTTAATTCTTGCCATTTAGCTAGTTGTAAATCATAGTATTTATCTAATATACCTTCTGTTCCTAAATGGGTATAAATACCTTCTAAATTCCCGCTTTTAATTAAATAATCATATACTTCTTTAATATGTTTTTTATTACCAAAACCTAAACGGTTCATACCAGTATTAATCTTTAAATGTATTTTTAAATCTTTTAAGTCTTTTTTTATAAGTTCTTTATAATAATCATAATTGCTTAGAGTTATAGCAATATTATTTTTAAGACAAATATCTATCTCAGAAATATCTATAGGTTCTAAGATTAAAATAGGTGTTTTAACATATTTTCTAATGTCTAAAGCTTCCTCTAAAGAACTTGTAGCAATATAATTAATGCCACTTTCAGTTAAGGCTTTAGCAACATAGTTTCCATGACCATAGGCATTTCCTTTAACAACACCAATATAGTAATCATAATCATTATAATAATTTATAATATTTTTAGCATTAGTTTTTATATTATCAAGATTTACTTCAACATAAGTTTTTCGATACATATATACCCTCTTATTCTAAAACAGCTTTTATTCTTCTTACTCCTGCACTAGATGCTTCTTCTTTTTTTATTTTGAAAGTTCCAAGTTCTCCTGTATGTTTAACATGAGGTCCACCACAAATTTCTTTTGATACATTGCCAATAGAATAAACATTAACAATATCAGCGTATTTTTCAATAAACATAGCTTCAGAACCGCTTTTTACAGCTTCTTCTTTAGGCATTGTTTCCATCGTAACAGGAATATCTTCTTTAATCCAATTATTTACTAATTCCTCAGTTTTTTGTTTTTCTTCATCAGTTAGTTTATGATCACAAGAAAAGTCAAAACGCATTCTTTCACTAGTAATATTACTTCCCTTTTGATGAACATATTCACCTACAACTTGTTTTAAAGCAGCATTAAGTAAATGAGTTGCAGTATGGTATTTAGTTTCTATCTCACCAGTAGAAGCGAGCCCTCCTTTAAATTTACCTGCACTAGCTGTTCTTGACAATTCTTGATGTTCTTTAAATCTTTTTTTGAATCCTTCACTATCAACTGTTAACCATTGTTCTTCGGCCATTTCTTCAGTTAATTCAATTGGAAAGCCATAAGTATCATATAATCTAAAAGCCATATTAGCATCAATAACTTTATTATCTAAAGATTTAAGCATTTTCGTAAATTCTTTTAAGCCTTTTTCTAAAGTACGATTAAATTTAGCACTTTCATTTTTTAAAACCTCTAAAACAATATCTTTATTATCTTTAATTTCTTGATAGTAATTCTCATATTTTTTAATAACCTCTAAAGCGATAACCTCTAGCCAATTAGAATTCATATCAATATCTAACTTTTTAGCATGTCTAATAGCTCTTCTAATAAGTCTTCTTAAAATATAACCTTGGTCAGTATTGCTTGGTTTTATACCTGCATAATCAGCACTTATAAAGACACTGGTTCTAATATGATCGGCGATAATACGCATACTAACTTCATTACCTTGATAAGATTTATTACTAACTTTTTCAATAGCGGTTATTATTTCCTTCCAAATAGAAGTCTTGTAATTATCATCAACGCCTTCTAAAACGGCGACGACACGTTCTAGCCCCATACCTGTATCAACATTTTTACTAGGAAGTTCAGTTATTTTGCCATTTTCATCTTTATTAAATTCCATAAAGACATTATTCCAAATTTCAACCCAGCGTTCATCTTTAGGGTCAAATACTTCGGGAGTTTCATCCTCACTTCTAAAATAGAATATTTCAGTATCACCACCACAAGGTCCAGACTCACCTGCTATCCAAAAATTATCATTAACACCTAGATAAGCGATACGTTCTTTTTTTATTCCTAAACTTTCCCAAACAGAAGCGGATACTTCATCTCTTGGAATATCTTCATTTCCTTCAAATACTGTAACAGCTAATTTATCTAGTGGAATATTTAAAACTTTAGTTAAAAATTCAAAACTATAGCTTATACTTTCTTTTTTAAAATAATCGCCTAAACTCCAATTACCTAGCATTTCAAAAAAGGTATGGTGTGTTTTATCTCCTATAGCATCTAAATCAGTTAATCTAACACATTTTTGATAATCACATAATCTTTTGCCTTTAGGATGTTCCTTTCCCATTAAATAAGGGATTAAAGGTTGCATACCAGCAGTATTAAATAATACAGATGGGTCATTTTCTGGTATTAAAGGACTACTTGGAATTTCGACATGGTTCTTACTTACAAAAAATTTTATAAATTCATCTTTTAAATTCATTATTTATCTTCACTTTCTATAAATTTAATAACTCTATTATCTAAAACATTTAAGTTATCATTAGTAATTGTAATATCAAAATCAGCATAATTTTCTAAAGCTGTTTCAGTTATATGTTGTTGTTCTTCTAAAGATAATTCGCTTGGAGCAAATTGGTTTATAACATAAATAGAAGATGCATCTTTATAAACTTCTTTTATTTTTTCTATTTCTTCAGGATATCTAACATCACTTATAATTACAGCATCATAATATAAACTATAAATTTTTAAATCTTCTAATATTCTATTAATTATCATTAAAGGCATATCCATATTTTCTCTAATAGTTACCCCTAAATCTTGAAGGAATTTACGAGGTTTTGGTTCTTCACCTTTCCAATCTAAAATCTCTCTAGCATACATTTTTAAATATTTACTAAACTGGGTAATTAAAACTCTTTTACCATTTCCTAAATAGTATTCTTTGATAATTTTAGCAACTTCGCCTTTTCCAGAGCCTGCTTTACCTGCTACTAAATAAACTTTCATAAAATCACCTAAAAAAATTATAACATTAAATATATTAAAAAAAAAGAACTAATCTTATTTTAATTCTTTTATTTAAAAATTACTAATAATGTAATTTTCTTATTCTTTCTAATTTGGTATTAATAGTAGCTTTTTGTTTTTCGTTATCGCTAGTTTTAATAGCTTCTCCTATCCTAAGGACAAGTTCTTCGTTTTCTACCATTAATGCTTTAGCTTCTTTTAGTAATTTTTTTAATTCTTCTTTTTCATGTGCTACATCGTGATTTTGGCATTTTATTTCTTGATAAGCTTTTTTTATTTTTTTAATTCCATCAATAAATGCCCAACTTGAGCACTCCCAACCAGGTATTTTATCAAGTATGCATTCTATAAGAAAATCTAAAACTACTCCTATTACGAAATTTACCACTAAATATCCAATAAAGTTTTCTTCTTCAGATATGATATCTGTTTCATCAATAGTTGTTTCTTTTAAAAGATAATAACTTTCTTCATACAAATCTCCTAAAGTTAATTCTGATTTGGTTTCTTTAGTTTTTGTTCCTTTTATTCCAAGCTGATTTAAATCTAAGGATAAATACTCTTCTAAAGTTAAATCATCTAGATTAGTTAAATCATACTCAGTAACTTCTCTACCAAAACCACCTAATACTTTTCGTTCAGTATATGGAGAATACTCGTATAGAAATCTACTATTACTGCCACTATCTAAGTATTCTTCTTCAACAACAGGTAGTGAAATAGAACTATAGGTAGTTGTTGTTACTTTGTATTTATCTTTTTTGGAAGTCATTTTAGACAACTTATAAGCACCAACAGAAAGAGATATTATAAGTCCTATAGATACAATTGTTTTAATGACATTTGCACCTATTTCTTTATATTCATCTACTAAACTTTGCTTTCTATTTTTCTCTCTTTCATCTAATTCAGCCATTTTAGCAACTATTTTGTTGTCTATTGATATTGCTTCATTATAATATACATTAAATTCATTAACTAACCGTTTTAATAAGTTATTTAAGTATTCGTAACTAATAGTGCAATTTACTATTATAGAAATAAATTCTTTATCTACATAAGAAGATCTCATACCAAGACTTTCTAGCTCATGTTTCTTATTAACTATTTCTCGATATTTAGGATTTTTTAAATCTAAACTTTCAAGTTCTCTGATAATTTCTTTTTCAATGTAAGATTTATCAATACCATCTTCTTCAATTTTACTAAGTACAGAACTAGTCCCTGTAAGGCTTATTTCTATTTTAATAAATTCATATGTTAGATGATATATATCTTCAACTAAAGGACCTTCAACTGAATAATCCAAAGTATCTGATTTTTTGATTTCGTCTAGTAATTCTAAAATTTTAGCGCTTAGTTTAGATAATTCGTTCTTGTCTTTATTTGATTCTGCTAAAAAGGCTCTTAAAGTACCACAAAAACCAGCAGTTTTTAAATATACATCATATTTGGTTAAGACTGTATACATTATATCTAACCTTTTTATAGCGTTACTATAAGCCATACTTAAAACATCTGTTTCCATACTGCTATTAAAAAGATTTTTAAAGCTATTATCTTTAGATTTCTCTAAATCAGCTTTTATTTCTTCTAATAACTTGTAATATACAGATGTATTTAAACCTATTTTTTGCATTTTTTCTAAAGTATTTTCTACTTTTTGTAATATAGCATTATATTCTATAGCTTTATCGTTCATAATACCATCTCCTAATTCGAACATATTATAACACATATTAATTATTAAAACAAATTACCAAACTAACCTTTAAAAATCACACTTATTATTTAGATTAATGTTTATTATCTTTAATTTCTTGTAGAGTTCTTGATAAAGACAAGCTCATTTTGTTATATTTATCTAAATCTATAATTCCTTTATCAACTTCAGCCATAAATGTTACTGCTTTGTCATAAGACTTTTTAATTTCACGATCAATTGTTGTCTTAAGCATTTCTACATCCATTTTAGTAACTGCAATAAGGTTTAGTAAATCACTAGCCAATTTTTCTTGAGGTAAAACCTTTTTTATTAAATACACTAATTCTTTAGCATATAACTCACAGCTTACTTCTAAAGGATTACTTGCAAGCCCAGTGAATTGCGGTCTCTTATAATCTCTCCCCGTTCCTGTCTTAGCTTCAAAATCAAAAATTACAACCTTTCTTAAATTAACTAATTCTTGTAGCTCTTCAGTTGTATGGATTTCACCAGGCTTTAATATAAAATTAGAAGCGCAAAGAACAGTAGCCATAAAGTGGCTTAGACTTAAGAAATTAAGGTTTCGAACGACACTTATCTTTTTCTTAGTTACAGCTTTACTTTGAAGAATAATTTTAGCTAAATTCATAATATCTTTATCTGAAAGACTTATTTGATAAGCTATTAAAATTAATTTTAAAAATTCTTCTGGTTCTAATTCTTCATATTTACTTTGAATTTTTTTTAAAGCTCCAATTTGACTATAGCGATAATCAACTTGGTCTTTAAAAGTAGGATATTTATCTGTATCTATCTTTTCAATAAGGTTTATTTGCATTTTATCAGCTCATTTCCTGTATTTATTATATAAGAATATCAACTAAATGTAAAGATATTTAAATTTGACAATTATTTATTTTTTTGATATTATGATTAGTATATTTTAGGAGGCATTTATATGCAAAGAACAAGTATTAATACTAAATCTTATAATTATTACACTAATAGTGTTTCTTTTAAATGCCAAATAAAACAAGTAGCTAATAAATGGTTAGAAAAACTATCTCTTTTTGCGTTAGATAAAAAAGAAGTTAATTTTTATATTATGAGTTTATTAAAACCCTACATACTAGAGTATCCTCTTTATTGGTATACCAATCCTTTAGTTAAAATAATAAAAGAACATGTAGGAAATGAACTTCCAACATGTTTTTTATTTTCTGTAGAACAAGTTGAGAACAGTTTAGAATTTAAAGTAGCTTTAAAAAAAGAGATAGCAAGATATCAAAAAATTATTATTAATAATGAAGATATAACAGAAGAACAAGCAGAAGAACTACTTACAATAATAGATATTGATAAAACAATTAATCCTAGTTTAATCTTGAATTTCATTATTTTTAAAATTTTAACCCATAAATTAACTATTAATTCCGAATTATATAAAAAACTATTTTTTAAATTTATTGATAATTTTAAAATGAAAAATAATTTAGATTTTTATGCTTTTGCTAAGAATATTCCTGATGTTATTATAAATGGTAAAACAACCGTTATTGATGCAGAAGCTAAAGAAAAATTTGGGCATATATACATCGCTTTTAATAATAAGACTTTAAATTGTAATGATTTAGCTAAAAACTTATTTGTTTTCTTTCATGAATATTGGCATACAGTTCAAGATAAACCTCAATATACAGAATCATGTTTTATTGAATTATTTAAAATGGATGAATATTTGCAAAACAATTTAGGTGGATATGAGGATTTAAATTATGATTGTTTATCCTTTGAAAGTGATGCTAATTTAAATGGGTTAATTCTATTATATAATTATTTAAATAGTATTGGTTTTACAATATATAATGATACTTTAAAAGCTAAAATTGAAGAATTTCGTGTTTTAAGAAATAATACCAATAGATTAAATAAATATAGTATCACGATATCGTTAATTGACTATTTTAACCAAGTTGCTAGGGCCAGAAATGAAAATCCATTAGAATTAATAAGACATAAATAATAATATTAATCTAGTACTTTATATGGATTAGTAATTGTTCCATGGCCTGTTAATTTAACATCAGAGCGTAAGTTAATTACAGGTCTTATTCCAAGGGCGTGTTGTACCCAAACGTTAAAAATATATCCTCCTGGAAACACAGCAAAAACAGCGGCATTAACAGCATAATTTGGAGACATCGTCCAATATGATTGATCAGTATTTAGATAATTATTTTCGCTTTTTACGGAACTATCACCTCTCATACCTGCATAGCTTACTTCATCTATAGTTATTAAGCCCACTGGATAAACTAAACTCTTATTTCCATTATCATTATTTTTATAAGTATATAAATCATTATTATTGTTGCACATCAATGTTGGGCTATCTTTAACTTCTTGATTTAAGTGGACTCTAGAAGTTGCTTTATAAATTGTATATGTCTTTCCAATTCCACTACCACTATCTAGCATTCTATCTCCGCAAAAACCTACATTTTTATCTATTTTATCAAAATATTTTGTTCCTTGTTTTATGTTAGAATATATAAACCAGTTATCTAATGCTGTCTTGACTGTGCTATCATTTATATTTTCATGAGTAGCTTCATAAGTTGGACTTTCTGGCGTTCCATACATAAACCCTACATAAGCATTGTCGTCATTATTTGTATTAAACGCACTAGTTTCTACTTGAGTTTCTTCACCTGTTGCTTGGGGTTCTAGTTTGTTTTTCTTTTCATCCTGCGTTCTTCCTTGATATATTAATCTAATTGAGCCATTGCCATTTATTCTTATGATTCGCCAGTAATAATCCCCAAATTCGACCCAATTATCGGTTGGATTTCCGGCAAAATAATATGTTGTTCCATAGTCGTCTTCAGTGGTATATATTACTTTTGACATTTCGTTATTTATTGTTTGATAAAAGGTGTCTTCTGTTCTGACTCTTTTATCTGTATAATAATTAGATAGTAATTCTTCTATAGTTTTTATTTGATCAAAATATAATATACATTTATCACCCTTCATTAAATTTGCTATTACATGCTCACCTAACTCATTAGTATAAATGCTTGCTTCTTTATCGATATTATCTTTATTTCCTATGTAACAATAACTTTTTTCTTCATTTATGACATAATCTTTTTCTGGCATTGAGTTTATTTCGCTATAATTCTCTCCATCTTCTAAGTAAATGCTTAATATATTAAAGTCATAAGGACTTGCTGTTACTGTTCCTGATGCTAATTCATATGATGCGGTCGCTCTATAATTTGCTCTGCTTACCATAAATGTAATTGTTATAGTAAGTATTACTACACTTATTAAACCATACAAAAAAATTTTTTTATTTTCACTATTTACTTTTTTAAGTCTCATTTTATGTTCTCCTTAAATAAGCAAATCCGGATTATTTTAGAAATTTCTAGCTTATATGTTTATTATAATTGTTAATATGATAAAAGTCAACATTATTTTTGGTATTAGGACCGTTAAATTTAAGAATTATAAAATAAATGAGAAAATATAGTTGGTGAATTATATGAACTATGGCAAAAAATTAAAAGAAATTAGATTAAGCAAAAACTTAACTCAAAATAATATTTCTTCCCTTTTAAATATCTCAAGAATTACCTATTCACATTATGAAGTTCAAGAAAAAATAATTCCAATATCAAGATTAAATGCTTTAAGCGTTTATTTTGATGTTTCAATTGACTATATATTTGAATTAACTGAAAAAGAAAATTATGAAAACGACATTAAAGAAATTAATAAAACTCTATCAGGTCAAAGGTTAAAAGAATTTAGAAAAGAAAAGAATCTAACTTTAGAAAAATTAGGTTCTATACTAAATACAAGCTATGGTACTTTGGCAGGATATGAAATAGGAAGATATATTATTGCTACCCCTTTTCTTTATACAATCTGTTCTAAATATAAAATATCTGCCGATTATCTTTTAGGCAAAATTGATAATCCTA
>JAMPHW010000016.1:0-7291 GCA_023663235.1 Ruminococcus sp.
CTTGACTTTTATTATATGGAATATTATAATAAATACATAAGCTAGAAATTTCTAAGATAGCCATGGTTTGCTTATTAAAGGAGCAACATTTAAAATGAAATTTAATAAAATAAATAGTGGAAATAAAAAAATTTTTTTGTATGGCATAATTTGTGTAGTAGCACTTACTATTACAGTAACTTTACTAGTAAGTAAAGCAAATTATAGAGTAACAGCAAGCATACCAATAGCATCAGGAACAGTAAAATCAAGTCCTTATGACTTTAATATAATAAGTATGTATATAAGCGATGATAGCATTAATTATGAAGAAACAAATATTATGCCAAATAGCGGTTATGCCATAAATGAAGAAAAAAGTTATTGTTATATAGGAACAAAAGATAATATAGATAAAGAAGCTCGAGTTTATACAAATAGTAATGGAGAACATATAATATCTAATTTAATAAAAGGGGATAAATGTATCTTATACTTTGATAAACTGAGAACCATGGAAGAATTACTAGCTAATTATTATACTGATAAAAGAGTAAGGACATCAGAGAACAAAGATTTTAATATACCATATGGAGAAACAACAGCCAAAACTGTATTTAGTGCCGAAGATAATGATGGAACTTCATATTATTTTGCAGGAAATCCAACTGATAATTGGGTAGAATTTGGAGGATATTACTGGAGAATAATAAGAGTAAATGGCAATGGTTCAATTAGATTAATCTATCAGGGTAGAACAAAAGATGAAAATGGCAAAAAGCTAGAACCTCAAATAACAGGAGAGGAAACACAAATAGGTACAAGTCAATTCAATACAAATTATACAGATAATAAATATGTTGGATATAAATATGATAATAATGAAACACCATCAACAATAAATACATACTTAAATGATTGGTATGAGAATAAGGCAACATTAACAATAAATGATAAAACAAAAATAGACTTAAATGTAGGGTTCTGTGGAGATAGAACCCCAAGCTCTACAGATACACCAACAGTAGAAGATGGATTAAATATTGGAGATGGGTTAGGTGGAACAGGAACAACTACAACATATTATGGAGCTTATATGAGGCTTGCTCCAAAAAAGCAAGCAGTAACTTCAAGCACAACAACTGTAACGCCGTCATTAAAGTGTCTAAATAGCGATGACTTGTATATGCACAGTGGAGCAAATCCAGTTGGTTTAATAACAGCTGATGAAGTCGCATATGGAGGATTGGCCTATGGCGCTTTATCATCAGGGAACTACTTAGATACAGGGCAAACCTATTGGACTATCTCTCCATCCGCATTTCTTGCTAACATAATCTATGCTCATGCCTTTGCTGTGGAATCAGGTTATTTGGGAAACCTTCGTGTAATTTATTTATTTGGTGTGCGTCCTGTAATTAATCTACGTTCTGATGTCAAATTAATAGGAAATGGAACAATTTCTAATCCATATAAAGTAATTTAACTTTATTCGACAATATATTTGCCTTTTTTATGATATAACTATCTTGGTGATATTATGAAAGATAAATTAAAAGTATTTTTAAGTGCTTTGCTTATTGGTATGATAGCTTCCTATTTAGTATGTTACAAATATAATGATAATCTTTTAAGCTTAGCTAAAGAAGCAAAAATAACTTATTTTTATGTTGGGACTTATAATAATTTAGAAAGTGCTACTATAAAAAAAGAATCCTGTGAAAATGCTATAATATATAATGATAATGGTTTATATAAAGTTGTAATAGGGGCTTATTCTACTAAAGAAAGTATTGCTTTAATGTCTAGTTTTTTCTTAGATCAAGGAGTAGATTTCGAAAAAGAAGAAATGAAAGTCAGTAGTGAATTTCTAAAATCAAGTGAATCTTATGAGTTATTGATTAAAAATAGTGATGAAACATACTATTATAATTTAAATAATTCTTTACTTAAACTATTTAATGCATATATTAGTTAAATTTTATAAATAATAATATTAGGTGTTCTATATGCTTAAAAAGAAATATTTTTATATAGTATTAATTATCATATATTTAGCTTTCTTAATGAAAGATATTTTCCTAAAACCTATTAGTAATATCAATGTTTTAAAAGGTAACTATCTTAATAATAAAGAAGAATATTATAAAAATGAATATGAAAATTTAAGTAAAATGCTTAATATTGAACCTAATAGTTATGATATAACTTATTCTAAAATTATCACTAGAAATATTTATGAATTTTGGAATAAAATAACTATTGCTAAGGGTTCAAATAACAATATTAAAAAAGGAGATATTGTAATTAATGAAGATGGCGTTATAGGTCTTATTAGTAAAGTATATAATAATTATAGTGAAGTTCTATTAATAACTAATAATAAAACAAATATATCTGTTAAAATAAATGACTCATATGGCATTTTAACTAGCCTAGATAATAAGTTGATTGTTAAAAATATTAAATTAAATAGCGAAATAAAAAAAGATGATAAAATATATACTTCGGGATTAACCGATATTCCAGAAGGGCTCTTTATAGGTACTGTAAGTAGCATTAATAAAGATAATTTAGAATTAGAATATATAATTGAAGTAATTCCGAGTGTTAATTTAAATAACTTAAATTATATTGGAGTATTAACAATATGATTTTTCTCTTAATAGATTTTATTCTTTCTTATTTTAGTTTTACTCCTACTTATTTTTTTCTTTTAAATATCGTTATTTTATCTAAAAAAGATTTGCCTAAACTCATTATTATTACTTTAATTATTGATTTATTAATTCTAAATACTTTCTTTTTAAATACTATTATTATAACTATTATTTTTCTTGGCTTTAAGAAGCTTAAAATAACCAAGAAATCTCTTTTAAATTATCTTTTATCTTTAGCTATAATTTATATTAGTTATATTTTCATATTAGGCTTCTTTAATAATTATTCTATTCTTTATCTACTTACTTTTATGTTAAAGAATATTTTAACTAATTTAATTTTTTATTTACTATGTTATAAAATCATTTATAAAAGCATAAAGTTATCTAGGTGATTATATGAATGCTGAAGATATAATTAGAAGAAATAAACTAAAAAGGAAGAACTATACTAATTCTACTACTAGTAAAGATAATATAAGCCCCAAACTTAAATATTTTAAAGGCTTAATTTCTAGAATACTGCTTGCCATTATCTTTATTTTATCAAGTGTCATTTTTACTAATTTTAGCGAAAAAAACAAAGAGTTATATAAAAGCTATGTTTTAGAAAATAGCCTTTCTTTTACTAAAATAAATAATTTATATCAAGAAATATTTGGTGATTTAGATATTTTAAATATACCTAAGATGAGTGATAAAACGGTTTTTAATAATATAAACTACTCTAATTTAGAAAGTTATAAAAACAGCTTTAAGTTATCTGTAAAAAGAGGGGATGCTGTAAATGTTATTACTAGTGGCATAGTTGTTTTTATCGGAGAAAAAGATGACCTTGGAAATACGGTTATTATTCAGGGTAATGATGGTATTGATATTTGGTATTCTAATTTAACTGATGTTGATATAACTATCTATGATTATGTAGAAGCAGGTTCTATTTTAGGAACTTCTAATAGTGATTTTATATATTTAACTATTAATAAAGATGGTAAGTATATATCTTATGAAGAATATCAAAAACTCATTTAATATTAATTTAGCAACTTATTTTTTAATTTTAACGTTTCTTCTAACTGGTTTAATTAAAAATATTATTTTAATCTATTTAATTGTTATATTTCATGAACTAGGTCATATCTTCATTATTAAATTATTAAAATATAAAATAATTAGAGTTGATATTTATCCTATGGGTGGCATAACTACAATCAATAAGAAAATAAATACTCCCATAAAAGATGAAATTTTAATATCTAGTTTTGGGGTTATCTTTCAAGTTATTTTATATCTTCTTTTCTTCTTCTTATTTAATTATGGCTTTATAAATCTTAATACTTTTAATCTCTTTAAAATATATAATAAAACTATTATCATTTTTAATCTATTACCAATTATCCCTTTAGATGGGTACATCCTTTTAAGAAGTATCATTGAACTTGTTTTTCCATATCATAAAGCTTTCTATTTCAGTTTATTTATAAGCATTATATCTATTGTTTTTTTTATTACTTTTAATCAAATATATTCTTTAAACAATTATTTAATTATTAGTTTTTTAATCTATAAAATTATAATTGCTATTAAAGAATTTAAATATGAGCATTTAAAATTCTTATTAGAAAGGCACCTAAATAACTTTAAATATCATAAAATAAAATATGAAAGGAACAGTAATTTAAATCTCTTAAAAAAAGATACTTATCACTATTTTAAAAAAGAAAATACTTATATTAGTGAAAAATCTTTACTTAAGGAAAAATTCTTTAAATAAACTTTACTTTGTATTTTTGATAGGCTATAATAAATGCTTATAAAGGAGTGTAAATATGAAGTTAAAACTAAAAAAAGAGCAAATAGGTAATTTTGAAGATGAAGAGTTATGTACAGGTGTAATTAGTAGAAATTTAGAACAAATAGCAAGATTAAAAAGTCTTCAAGAAGGTTTAGGAGAGTTAGATGATGCTGCCTTTATTAAAAAAGTTTTAGAATGTTATAAAGTTGAATTAGATAGTAAAGATTTAAGAAAGATAAGTGAGGTTTTATTACAAAGTAAAAATTTAGAGTTAAGAGTAATTAAAACAAATCTTAAGACGCCTTGTTTTATTCAAAATAAGATGTTTGGTACTTATGATTTAGAAGCTATCATATATTCTTCAAGAAATGAAGCCTTGGATATTAATAAAATATATACTAAACAAGAACTTGAAGAATTAGTTAAAAGTAAGAAAATAGTTATTATAGGCTTTACTTATGGAAGACACTCATTCTCATTAAATGAGATTGATGAAGAACAAGCAAATGAGTATAAAAAAATTCCGTCTTTAGAAGGTGCCAATCATTTAGAAAATTTAGGAGAAAGTGAAGGATTAGTTGTAAGAAAACTTAAGAATAAACTTCAAAGAAGTCGTATTGCTAAAGATATATGTAGGATAATTGAAGAAACTAGATATAATATAACTGGTTATAAAAATGAAGTATCTAAATCTAGAACGGCAGAAAATAGATTAGCAGGTGATTATCTTGCTGCATATCTTCATTATCTTGATGTTTTAGCTAATTTAGATAATTATAAAAAAGAAGTTTTAAAAAGAACAAGAAAATAGGAGATAAAGCATGGAATTAAAATTAAAAAATTTTCCGATTGGAAGAACTGCAGAAGAACAAACAGAAGCTATTGCTAAGAATTTAAATAGACTAGAAAAATTAAAAGAATTACAAGAGCAAATTAAAGATTTAAGCGATGAAGAACTATTAAAATTGGTCGCTATCAACTACAGCTTAGAATTAAACGAAGAAGATAAAAAGGCAATGGTAAAGACGATTCTACAAAGCGAAGATATAATTCAGGCTCGCCTAAAAACAACCATTGTTAAACAAGATACTCGTCATAGTATTGGGCCGATTTGGGATGAATGGTATGATACTTGGGAACACGACGCTCTTGTTTATTGTGCTAAAGAAAATGAAGACAAATTAGACTATAATCATTTTTATGCTAAAAAAGAATTAGATATTTTAATAGCTTCTAATATAATTATTTTTGGAGAGTTTGTGCCTGAAAGATACTCAAGTACCTACGATAAATATAGTGATAATATAACAAGTAGATATAAAGCATTTACTCCTTTAAGAGATATTTCTCTTACTAATCCAAGTGTATTTATAAGGTTAATAGCTAGTAATATTAGAAACATTCTTAATGAAGATAGTATAACTAATGATATTTGCCAATCAATTGACGATATTAAAGAAAGAATATTAATGTATCAAAAATCTATTTTAAATAGTATCGCTTCTCACGAAAGAGCTTTAACTGAATTAAGAGAAGAAAACAGCTCTTGTTTAAATAATTTAGATAGACTTGCTAAAGATAAACAAGTATTAGAAAGAAAGAGAAAAGCGTAAATATACTTTACAAACCATTTATTATTTGCTAAAATATAACTGTTGCGAAAAGATTATTCGTAAAAAACCACTCTAAAATGGTTATAAAACTTAAAAAAGTTACCATAAAGGTGCGTCTTAAAAGTAAGGAGGAATGAATATGAAGGCAATATTTGAAACTGGCGGAAAACAATATTATGTTAGTGAAAATGATGTTATTTATGTTGAATTATTACCTAATGAAGTAGGTAGTGAAGTAACATTTACTAATGTTTTAGTTCTAGGTGACAAAATCGGTACACCATATGTTGATGGAGCTAAAGTTGTTTGTACAGTTGAAAAACATGGACGTCAAAAAAAGATTAAAGTCTTTAAATATAGACCTAAGAAGAAATATCGTAAAACTCAAGGTCATAGACAACCATATACTAAATTAGTTGTTAAAAAAATTGGTTAATAATGATAAAAGTCCATATATTTAATAAAAAAATTATTATCACAGGTCATGCAGATTTTGCTGATTATGGTAAAGACATTGTTTGTGCTAGTGTATCTTCAATTGTAATTACTAGTGTTAATGCTTCTTTAAGAATTGATAAAAATAGTATTATTTATAAAGAGGCTAAAGATAAACTTACTCTTGATATCAATAGTGATAATAAAAATATTTTATTAATTATTGAAAATATGCTTGAAATGCTAAAAGAGTTAGCATTAACTTATAAAAAAAATATAAAAATAATAGAGGAGGAAAGACCATGAATTTTATGAAGTTAAATATTCAGTTATTCGCTCACGTTAAAGCTCAAGGTTCTACCCAAAACGGTAGAGATTCTAGAGGTCGTAGACTTGGGGCTAAAAGAGCGGATGGCCAAACTGTAACAGCGGGTTCTATTCTTTATCGTCAAAGAGGAACAAAGATTTATCCAGGCAATAATGTTGGTATGGGTAAAGATCATACTTTATTTGCTAAAATAGATGGCGTTGTCCGTTTTGAAAGATTAGGTCGCGATAAAAAGAAAGTAAGCGTTTACGAAACAAAGTAAATGCTTTTTTATAGGGTTAATCTAATACGTAGTGATTAGTCTCCGTATTACTATAATTCTAGCAATACGTATCCTGCTCGCGTGTTCTATGTGAATTCGACTGGCTACCTAAACTGGGACAACGTGAACGACACGCTTGGTGTGCGTCCAATATCCTTTTAGCGCTCATTTATTTGATTAAGGTTAAATAAAGTAGAATTAGGATACAAGATTAATCCT
>JAMPHW010000016.1:7391-22374 GCA_023663235.1 Ruminococcus sp.
AGCTAGAAATTTCTAAAATAATCGCGATTTGCTTATTTTAAGGAGCAAATAAAAATGAAATTTGAAAGAAATAGAAATGGTAAAAAGTATTTTTTGTGTGGCTTAATAAGTGTAGTAGCACTTACTATTACAGTTACTTTTATAACAAGTAAAGCAAATTATAGAATGACAGCATCTATTCCATTAACAGAAGGTAAAGTAATATCTAGTCCCTATGATTTTAATATAATAGCTATGTATATAGATGGAGTAGAACAATCTAAAGAAACAACAATGCCAGGAAAAGGATATGTGTTAACAAAAGATAGTTATTGTTATAAAGGAACAAATAAAAATAATAAAGATAATACTGTTATACTAGAAACTAATAAATATGGAGAACATATCATATCAGAATTAAGTAAGTCATCAAAATGTATATTATATTTTAAAAGAAGAGAAGCAACAACAAGTGCAGCTAAGTATATATTAAGTCATATAACAGAAATGACACACAGAAAAAAAGGAACATTTAACCAAGTAATAGAAGGAGAAACAACAGGAAAGATATATGCAGATAGTGATGATGATGGAGTAACATATTATTATGCAGGAAATCCAACAGATAACTGGGTCGAGTTTGGTGGATATTATTGGCGTATCATTAGAATTAATGGCAATGGCTCCATTAGAATGATATATCAAGGAACAGAACCAAATATAACAGGAGAGGGCACACAAATAGGTATTAGTGCTTTTAACAGTTATGCTAGCCTTGACAACAAATATGCTGGATATTGGTATGAACAAGATGTAGTGCATGGAGTAAAGGAACCATCAGATATATATAATTATTTGAATGATTGGTTTAAGAATTCTTCTGGTTTAACAAACGAAACTTATTTTTCTAAAATTGATACAAATGCAGGTTTTTGCAATGATAGAACTCCAACAACTATTAGAAATGTCTTAAATAATGAAGGTGGTACAGGAGTAACTCCAACATATTATGGACCTTATTTAAGAGTATATACAGATACAGGGTTTGGAATTCCTACTTATAATTGTTTAGATGTTAACGATTATTTTACTACGCAAAATGCTTTAGGCGGTAATAGAAAATTAGAATATCCTATTGGGTTAATAACCGCAGATGAAGTTCGTTATGCAGGAATGACTTTAACTGGTAAGCAAGCGATAGACAATTATTTATATACAGGTTTAGATTATTGGACCTTGTCTCCAAGTGCAAATAATGGTACTTTAATGCGCAACTTTAGGGTTCATTTGAATGGATATTTAGAAAATATAAATACTGCTACTAATGTTGGTGTAAGACCAGTCATAAATTTACGTGCTGATGTTACTTTAACTGGTGATGGAACGATTTCTAATCCCTATAAAGTATCTTAGTGTTAATTATATTTAATAATCATAAATATATTTGACTAATGATTAGAAAGTTTATATAATTAAATAGGTTAATCTAAAATAATATGGTATGTCTCCGTATAACTTTAACGGCAGCAATGCTAACGTGTTCCGTGTGAATTCGGATGGCTACCTCCAGAACAACAACGTGAACAACACGAATGGTGTGCGTCCAATATCCTTTTAAAACTCATTTATTTGATTAAGGTTAAATAAAGTAGAATTAGGATACAAGATTAATCTTAGGAGTATTCCTTAACATATGATGTTGATGTTTTATTTCATGTATTTAAAACTATGACAACATCTTTTTCTATTGTCAAAATAAGGTTATTAATATATAATTATAATAGGTGGTAGCTATGAAAAAGGGTTTTGCTTTATTAGAAACAATAATTGTCATAACTTTTTTAAGTGTATCGCTATTACTTTTATATAATACATTTATTAATATGCTTAATAATAGTAAAAAGAATATTTTATATGATGATCCTGCAAAGATTTATCAGACTTATTATTTAAAGGAATATTTAAGTTTAAATAATTTAGATTCATTATTAGATAATAATAATATAAAAGAAATTAGTTGTAGGGATTTTAGTATAAATAGTTGTAATACTTTAATAAAAGAATTTGATATAAGTAAGATTTATGTTATGAAATATGATTTAAAAGATATTGATACTGGTAGTAGTTCTCTTAATAATTATTTAAAGGCTTTATCTAATAAAGATGATTATGCATATCGGTTAGTAGTAGAATATAATAATGTGCCAAATTATAGTTATGCAAGTATTGGTTTAAATGGTGGGTATTATGAATAGAAAAGGAGTAACTATTTTAGAACTATTAATAAGTATTGTTATGACTAGTGTTATCGTTTTATTATTAATTAGAGTAACATTTTCTTTTAGTAAAATTAACAATGATGAAAGTTATGCTAGTAGTGATGAAATAGAGAGAGCAGAAATAATTAAAGTAATAGAAAAAGATTTTCTAAGTCTTGATTTAAAAGGAATAAATATATTTGATAATAATGATAAAACAATTGTGACTTTTGAGTTTAATGATACCAAAAAAGAACTAATTATAGAAGATAAGAGTTTAATTTATGATAATACTTTATATAATTTAAAAAGTAATAAGGCAACCTATAGTAGATGTCTAGAATATAGCTATAAAACATTAGATGATAATTATTATTTAGTAAAACTTAGTATACCAGTTTTAATTGATAATAAAAACACTACTATAAATGATGATATAACTTTAACTTATTTAAGTTTAATAGATGAAAAAAATAATTATTTATCTAGTTTTAAGTGCTCTAAATAAGAATAATAATGATAATACTTATTATAACTTGCATTAATCTGCCTTTAAGAAAATAACTATAATTAATATCAGTATCTTCTAAGATACTTTTTATTTGGGTATTGATACTAAGTCCTCCAAAAGAGATAATACTTACAGCGATTATTTCTTTTAGTTTAGCTATAATTTTTAGATTAGTTAGGTAATTTAAACCATTAGTGATTTCTAGAAAACCAGCGATAATTGTTTTAAATATATATGGCAAATCAAAGAGATTAGTTATGATATAAGTTATGAGCATATAAAAAATTATGGTTCCTAAAATCATTAAAAGGGTATTGATACTTTTATTAATACTTTTTATTAAAGCACTACTGATATTGGAAGAGTTTTTATTAATATTTTTGTTACTTATTAAGGGGGCTTTATTTCTTTTAATAAACGCTATTATTATATTAGCAGTATAATGAGCAATTATTATTTTAAGTGTAGTTAGGGGATCGAATATTTGACTTAACATGATTGTTAGAAATAAAGGATTAGAAAAATAGGTAAAGTAGAGAAAATGATTGGCTTCTTCAGCAGTAATTTGATTATTTTCAACTAAACTTTTTAAAATGTAGGCATTACTTGGAGTACCACTAATTAAACTCATAACAAAGACATAAGCACAAATACCACTAGTTTTAAATATTTTCTTGAATATTTTATTAAATGTTTTATAAAAATAATAGGGGAGATTGATACTTATTAGCATGTCATTTATAATAAACATAGGAAATAAAGAAACAAAAACTTTTTTAAAGAAAAGAGATATACCATTTAGTATTACTGTTGCTACTTCTTTATTATGATTAAAAATAAAAATGAGTGCTATAATCCAAAAAAAACAAAATAAAAAATTAAAAATATTTTTCTTCATAAATACCTCTTTTTTTGATATAATTTAATAAGGTGATGATAATGTTTACTAAAATATATGCTAAAACAAAAGATTTTATTAAAGATAATTATAAAGGCTTATTAGTAATTTTAATAACTTTTTTAGTTTTTAATATTGAACTTCCATATTCAATATATACTCCTGGAGGAGCGGTTAATTTAAATGATAGAATTACCATAGATGATAGTTCTGATCCAAAGGGTTCTTTTAATATGGCTTATGTATCTATGGTTAAGGGATCACTACCTTTTGTTTTGATATCAAAGGTTATACCAGACTGGGACTTAGTAAAAAAGACTGATTTAATGGTGGAAGGCGAAAATACTAAAGAGATGGTTGAAAGAGAACGTTTATATTTACAAGAATCTATTGATAGTGCAACTATTAATGCTTACAAAAAAGCTGGTAAAGATATTGAAATAACAAGTATTAATAATAGTGTTAGTTTAATTGTTAGTGATGCTAAAACAGATTTAAAAATAGGAGATAATATTATTAATGTAAATGATACTAAAGTTAATTCGCTTAAAGAATTAAAAGATATAGTAAGTAAATTACCTGAAAACACTAAAGTTAATTTAAAAATAAAAAGAGATAATAAAGAGCGTGATGCTTATGCAACAACTTATAAGAGTAGTGATGGCATTAAGATAGGTGTTAGTGTTATTACAACTTATGAATATAAGGCGAGTCCAAGTATTGATATTAAGTCTAAATCAAGTGAAATGGGCAGTAGTGGAGGCTTAATGATGAGTCTTACAATATATAATAAGTTAACAGATACTGATATTACTAAAGGCAAAAAGATAGTTGGAACTGGTACTATTGACATTAATGGTAATGTTGGAGAAATAGGTGGAGTTAAATACAAATTAATAGGGGCCGTAAAAAATGATGCTGAAATATTTATTTGTCCAGAAGAAAATTATGAAGAAGCTTTAAACGTTGCTAAAGAAAAAGATTATGATATTAAAATAATTAATGCGGAAACATTTGATGAAGTATTAAAAAAATTAGAGGAAATATAAGCTCTAATCTTTTTTTATTTTTCGTCTTCGGTATATTTATCGTAATTATCTAAAAAACTATATTTATAATTATCCTTTTTATAGCCTAATATTTGAGTTAAGTTGATATTTTCCATACTTTTAAAGATATTATACTCAATGTAGGGGTTAACTTTACTTAGAGCATTAATTAGTTTCTTTATTTCTTTTCGTTTGCTTTTTTCTTCATCTATGGAACTTTCAATAGTCATTTTACATGCACAATTAAGAAATTTTAATTCATGATATTTAGCCCAAGCGATAATGTCTTTTTCTCTAATATAATACATAGGTCTAATGAGTTCTAAACATTCAAAGTTTTCACTATGAAGCTTTGGCATCATTGTTTTTATTTCAGCGCTATAAAGCATACTTAAAAGATTTGTTTCAATTACATCATCAAAATGATGACCTAAAGCTATTTTATTACACCCTAGTTCCTGAGCTTTATTATATAAATGTCCACGTCTCATTCTAGCACACATATAGCAAGGGCTTTTAGCGTCCATTACATTAACATTTAAAAAAATATCACTATTAAATATTTCTACTGGAATATTAAGGATTTTGGCATTTTCTTTTATAAGATTTAAGTGTTCTTTGGTATATCCTGGATTCATTACAACATAATAAACGTCAAAATCTATTTTTCCATGTCTTTTAATTTCTTGAAAGCATTTTGCCATTAAGAATGAATCCTTGCCACCACTTATACAAACCATAATTTTATCATTATCTTTAATAAGATTATAATCTCTTATAGCTTTCGTAAATTTACACCAAATGTCTTTACGATATTTTTTAATAATATTTCTTTCAATTTCTTGATATTTTTCCATGTGTTTACCTCGATTTTGGTTTATTATAATATACATAAAGGGCGATTGCAACTTAAAAAAGATTTTTTTATTGCTTTTTTAATAATTTATATTATAATAGTTTAAAAGGAGAAATGACATGAATATTTTAAAAAATTTTAAATGGAATAAAAGGATGGAAGAGACAAAAGATACAGAAATACCTAATGAAAGTATTAAAATAGTTTTTGGTGATTTAATGTTGCAAATTAAATTAGGTCAATGGCTTAATGTATTAAAGCCTACCAAAACATATTCTTTTTCTGGAATATCAATATCAACTGGACTTGAACCTGAGGAATTAATAAAAAAAGTTGGAGTTTCTGGAGCAGAGTTAGAGTTAGTAGCAGTTAAATTTGGAAGGTTATTAAAAATGACAGGAATTAAAGATGGTGAAACTTGTGTTTTTAGTGATTATAATGAAAAGGAATTTTCTTTTAATTGTCATTTAGAAAAAGCAAATGAAGATTGTAAAATTTACGTAAGATGGGGCGATCTTGTGGATGAGATGCCGGAAGTTATAATTGATACAGTTAATACTAATAGACATTATGATTATCATGAGGCATATAAGGATAATCCAGCAAAACTTACTTTACAAAGTTATACCTTAAAAAAAGATAATGGTAATGAACTTTATAGATATATATCACCTTATGATGTAAATTATACTTTAAGAAGTGCCGACTATACATTAAGAATAGAAATGAAGAATCCAAAAGATATTCCTTTTGATGAGATTTTTACTTACAAATATAGTTTTGCTAAAGAAAAAGAATTAGAGGAATATTTATTAGGACTTAGTTTTCCAATGGATATATTTGAAGTATATCGAAAAATACATGAATTAGATACAACTTCAATTGCTGATTATCCAAAATTTATTATTGGAGTATCTAAGAAAATAGACGGTAAGAGAGAAAAAACAACTGATAAAGTATTATTCGAATCTGGAGCTTTAAAAGAACTAACGAAAACACAAAATGGTAAAACTATTTCTATTGATAGTTTAGGGGCATGGTCGTATGAAACTTCATCCCTTACAGTTGTTAAAAATGGTAGCGAAGTAAAATATAATTTAACACTTCAATCTGAAGATGAGTTAAAAGATTTAACTGTTCCAGTAAAAGGGTTTGAGACTGTAAAGAGCGAAATAGAACAAGTAAGAGTTCTTGCTAGAACCTTGGAACGAGATACTAATTAAATGGCTTTAAGCCATTTTTTTAATTTGACTTTTATTTATAGCTATGATAATATATGTAGTGCTAAAAAAGGGTGGTTTTTTATATGGAAAAATGCCAAAACGGAGAACAAGTAAGAAAGATTTATCAAGATACCATTAATTCTTTGGATAAGGTTTTAGTTGGACAAAAATATGCTAAAATAGTTTTAGCATCTACGCTTTTAAGTGATACTAATAGTAAAATATTACTTACGGGAAATACAGGTGTGGGTAAAACTACTATAGCAAATTATTTAGCCAAATCATTTAATGCTGAAAGAATATCTGTTACTTCTGATATGATACCTAGTGACATAGAAGAACAACTTAAAACAAGACAAGATTTAGACTTTTTACAAATTGATGAGTTTAACCGCGCTAGTGGTAAAGTTCAATCAGCTTTTATTGAATTATTTTCAGAGCGTCAAATGAGTATAGGTGGAAAAACTTATTCTTTTAATGATTTTTATGTATTAGCAACACAAAATAGTGCTGATATTGCTGGTATATTTAATGTACCTCAAGCGGTATATGATCGTTTTGATGTTAATATTTCTTTTGGCTCTTTAACTGATGTAGAGAAAAGATTATTGTTTTTTGGTGGGTTTATTCCAACTAATATTAGTAATTTAAAAAGGGAAGAGCTTCTCTTAGTAAACTCTATTATAGCTGATTTTAAAACAGATAAAAATGATGAAGATTTAATGATGCAAGCCTTTGATATTATTGATAATGGAACATTAGAAAATAAAAAATTATTTGCAGGTTCTAATATTAGAGCTCATCGCTTTTTAATTAAACTAGCTAAATTACATGCTTTAACTGAAGGACGAGATTATGTTTTGCCATCTGATATAGCTCTTTATATTAAATATGTATATGGACATCGAATTGATCAAAATGTAGCTAAAATAACTGATGAGAGAGTAAATGATATTCTTTTTCAAGCTAGTAACGAAGTATTAAGTTTAAAAAGAAAAAGAAGATAAGGCGGTGATATTATGAACCGTATTAATGAAGGAAAAAAAGCTTTAAATTATATTTTAAAAAATGGGGATTTATATGATGTTATAGCGAAGAATAAAGGTGTAAATGTAAGTAAGCATCCATTTTTAAGAGCAAACCTTTTATTACTTTCACGTATTCTTTATGGCGGTTTAGTTATTTTTGAAAAAATTAAAGCTCATTTTGTGCCTATTGCTAAAGTAAAAAAAGCTCAAGATACTATTAGAAATATTTTAGGATTTAATGTGGATATAGTCCGTTCCAAAAATAATTATGCGAATATTAAATTTAGTCGTATTAAAAGTAAGGCTTATCTTTCTTGCTTATATGGAGAAGAAAATAGAAATTTAGATAATTATATTAATAATTTGGAAAAATTATCAGACTTTTGTAATTTATATAAAATATCTCGAATTTTATTACGTAAAACAGATATTAATAGTATGTTTGTTGGTTTTGATTTTGATGATTTTAATTTGACTATTTTAAGCAATGTTTTAGATTGGGGATTAAATTTTGTTTTAAGTGAAGAACTATTAGAATTAAATAATGAAGAATTAATTAAATTAATTACAATTTTAAAGGGATTAAAATCTAATAAACAATTTATTTTGTCACTTGGTAATTTTATTGAAGATATAACAATTAAGGACGCTATAAAAGCCTTTTTAGATGATAATGATATTGAGAGATTACAAGCTTTAGTTAAAATAAGACTGGATATGTATTTAAATAGTGAGGCTGTTTATAAAGATAAAATAGAGGGTAAAGTTTTTAAAAATATTGTTGTAGATGGAGAGTATTTAAAAGCTTTAACTACTAATAAAGAGGGAAAACAAATAAGTAATACCATTATGTCTTTATATGATTATTTAGAAGTATTAGATTATAATACTTTACTTGAAGATATAAAAAAAGATAGTGATGATAAAGAAATTAAAGCAATAAGTGCTCTTTATTTATATTTATGTAATACTAAAGAAAACATACTTTTAAAGCAAAAGAAAAATCAGTCTTTTTATGATTATGTTTATGAGAATTTTAAGAATAGTAAAAATAAAAGGGTTAAAGGACTTTATACTAAGGTGTGGAAGAATACATTAAATGTCATAAATATGGGGATTTATGCTTATTTAATGTTTGTTTTGGTTATACTTTTATATGGAGGCTGTGTAGGCGTTGATTTTATAAATACTTATTTTTTTCGAAATGAAAATGCTAATATTGCTGAGAATGTTGTAAATACGATTATAAAACCTTATAAATATTCTTTAGAATTAGAGCTAGGTATTTTAGATAATGCTACTGATTTTGTTGAAGATATGGTATATGGGGTAGGAGATAAAATATCTGCTTCTACAGGTGATGCGCTTGATTTTTTAGGGTTTGAAATTAATCCAGAAAAGGACAATATATGTGTTGGTTATGTAACTCCTCTAACTGATGATTATCAAAATATGCCTGATTATTATACAGTTGGGTTTGCTACAAGTGGAGCATATAATAAAGGACAAGTTGATTACGAAATATATAATCCAGAGCTAAATTTTAGAGATTTTGAAAATGTGACCGATTTATTTAGTGTTCGTTATGATATGCCAAGAAATGTTTTTAAAAAAGTTATTCAAAACAATCAATTAAATTTAAATCAAACTTTATATCCTTTAGGTGATAATTTTGTTATAACAAGAGTTGAAATAAGAGATGTAACAGATGGTGATAAACTTTTTATTGTTGATTATGAACGGGCGATGAGATTAGAAAATAGTTTAACTTTAGAAGAAATGAATTATTTAAAAACATTTAGAAGACCTGAGATTACTTATATTTATGGTATAAGTTATGAAAATGCTAATTCTTTTGTGGAAAACTTATCTAAAGAGGGTAGTTATACAGAATTAACGCCTGAAGAAGCAAGAGAAGCTATAACTAAAGGTTTAGGCTTAGATGTTGATACAAATACAGCAGAGCTATTTGCAACAATATGGAGTAAATATTACTCTTTAACTCCTATTAAAGATGCAGGACTTTCAAGAGAAATTAAGAAAATGACTGAAAAAGAGTATTATGAGGCTATTGCTTCTATGGATAGCTTAATATGTAATATGGCTGCATCTTTAGCTGTAGAATTAGATGAAGAATTGATTTATGTTGTTGGTTATCATTCTAATAGTATTGGTTTTATAACATCTGGAGATGCTCATGCTTGGGCTATGAGAGATAATGGAGTGATTGTCGACATTACCCCATCTACAGAAAAAGTGGAAGAAGATAAAATAAATAATCTAGTAAAGGATATTTTAGAGTGGGGAATGAGTAACAAAATTCCTGTAGTTGCTATCGGGGTTTTAATAACTTTATTAGTAAAAGCGTTGTTTGGTAAGAAAATAGTTTTTAATATAAATTTACTAAAAGTTAAAAAATTAGCTAATGAAGATAATATTGAGGAAGCATATGCTAAAATAAAAGAAGTTCTTTATGGTGGCACCAATATTCCTATTAAAAAGGAACCTAGTGATTTTGTTGAGACCATATCTGATGAGTTTGCAGAATTCACTAAAGAAGAATTAAATGAGTTAAAGAAAGAGTTAAAAAAAGAAAAAATTGGGAGAGCTTCTCTTAGAATAATTGATGAGGTACCTTTTATTAGGGATAATGAAGAGGTGCTAAAAAGAGTATTAGCTCAAAAGAAAACAGGCAAGTCTTAAAATAACTTGTCTTTATTTATAAAGTGCTAAATATAGTGCCTTTTCTTCTGGATTATCTGGAATATAGCTAGCTATAAATTCGTTTATAGCCTCATTTATATTTAAGGAAGGATTCATATATTTTCTTAAAATGTCTAAATTATATAGTATAGATTCTTTTTCTTTTGTTTTTTGCATAAATTGAATAATTTGCCAACTTTTATAATCATCTATATTTCTATTATAAGTAAATAAAAGCATATCTATTAAACGATTTATTTTATTGTAATTCCATTTTCTAACTAGTTCTATTTGTTCATTAAAGCTTAGAGAATCTGGATTAAGATAATAAAAAATTTTGTTTAACTCTCCAATTAAATAGTTTCCGGGGTCTATTAAAAATATATGACCATTATAAATAGTGTTTTGAAGATTAATATCTCTTAAAACGATTAGATGTCTTGATAAAAATTCTAAATCATCTTTTAAAATATCTAATTCTTCAAAGAAAGTAGCTATTTTATCTTCGCCTAAACTTCTAGTTTTGCTTATTAGAGGCATTCCATAACCAATTAATTCTCCATTTTCATCTCTTAAAATAAAAGATGGTAATAAAATTCTTTTAACAAAAGGAGATAGGGAACAGAGAAAGTTTAATTCTTTTAAAGATAAATGTTCTAATTGATAGTCTTTTTTATATATTTTTAAAACCATATCTAAATGTTTAAATACTAAAAACTCTGAACCTTTATCTGAGATAAGGTCTAAGGCGGCTAGGTCGATTAAACTATCATTCAAAATAATCTTTTGCAACTGAAAATCCCCCAATGTGTTTATTTAATAATATTATAATAAAAATCAATTCTTTAGTAGAATTGACTTTGTTATCAAATTTTGGTGCACGTGGAGGGACTTGAACCCCCATGGAATTAACCGCTAGATCCTAAGTCTAGTGCGTCTACCAATTCCGCCACACGTGCATATATGGTGGACCTCGTAGGACTCGAACCTACGACCGCCCGGTTATGAGCCGGATGCTCTAACCAACTGAGCTAGAGGTCCACTTGCTAATTAATAATAGCACAATATTATATGACTTTCAAGCATATTTTAGAAAATAATAAAAAATAAGTTATACTTTTATTAAAAATATGTTATACTTGATTAGGAAGTGATAATATGGAAGATAAGTATTATTTAGCAGTTGAAACTAAGCCAAATAGTTATTTTCCAATTAACTTAGGTGATTTATCTATTACAAATGGTTTTGCATCACATAAATTAGAAGAAATAGATAAATTTACACTTAATTTTACAAAAAATGAAATAATAAAAGCAATAAAAGACGGAAATATTTTAGATGTTTTAGAAAATATGAATTTAGTTATTATATATAATGAAAAAGAAAAGACGAGAAAAGTTCCTGTTTTAACTAAAGATATTAATTTTGATATGTGGAAATTTTTAAAAGATAATTATAATGATAAACTAATATTAAATAAAATTCATAATTTTTTGCAGAACAAAATAGGTGAAGATAAGTTTAAAAATTTAAAAAATACAGATAATTGTAATGATTTTGTATCGATCATTAATACTTTACCTTATGATATAGAAAGAAAGTTATATTTTTATTTATATGAAAAATAATTATGATAGTTATGTAAAATCTTTTTTAGAATATTTAGAATTTGAGTTAAATTATTCTAAAAAAACTGCTAAAACTTATGAAGAACATTTGAACAAATATGGAGAGTATTTAAATAATCATAAATTATCTTTTATTAATGTTGATAAAGATATAGCGAATAGTTATAAAGCTTATTTAATAGCAAGTGATATTAATAATAAAACAGCTTCTCTTAATTTAAGCGCTATTAGAAGTTTTTATAATTATTTAGTAGAAATAAAATTAATTTCAACTAATATTTATTTAAATATTAGAAATCCTAAAGTAGAAAAAAAGTTACCTAATTTTTTAAGCAGTAGAGAAATGAAAGAATTTTTTAATAATATAGATTGTATTAGTGATTTAGATGTAAGAAATATATTAATTGTTGATTTTTTGTATGCAACAGGATTAAGAGTAAGTGAGCTATGTTCTATTAAAATTGATGATTTAGACTTAAAGACAGGTAAATCAAAAATACTTGGAAAGGGTAATAAAGAAAGGATTTTCTTTTTTAAAGCGTGTAATAAAGAATTACTTAATCATTATCTAACTGTAAGTAGAAATAATATTTTAAATGGTCTTAATAGTGAATATCTTTTTGTAAGTAAAAATGGTAAAACTCTGAGTGTTAGAAGTGTAGAATTAATAGTAAAAAAAATGATGAATGAAAAAAACATTAAAAGTCATGTTACTCCTCATACTCTTAGACATACCTTTGCTACAGATTTACTTAATAATGAAGCGGATATTCGTTCTGTAGGAGAACTTTTAGGTCATGCATCCCTTAGTACAACACAAATTTATACTCATGTTACTAGTGAGAAATTAAAAGAAGTTTATAATAAGACTCATCCAAAAGCTAAATAGTTAATTAAGATAATTTAAGAAAAATACTTGTTATTTATTATTTTCTTCCTTATAATTAGTATAAGGAGGTTAGAAGATGAAAAAATTAAAAATAGGAGCTTTAGTAGTAGCGATAGCGTTAATAGTAGGATTACTTATATTTGCTAGTACTTACGAATTTAAAGATAGTCATTTAAGAAAAGATGGTGTAAGGGTAAAAGTAGATGATTATGCTTTAATAGTGGATGGCTGTGAAGAAGAAAGTGCTAATCTTGCGTATTGTAAAAAAATAATTGAAGTTGATGGTAAAAAAGAGGCTATAGAATTTGAGTTAATTGACTTTAAAGAAAATGGTTATCCTAAATCTTTAACGGCATCTATAAATGGTAAAGAATTTTATCGTTTAGATGGTTTAGAGTTAGAAACTAAAGGTCCTGCTGATTATCAAGTATTCTTAAACTTTAATGTTATAGATAATATTATATTATTTACACATACTAAAGGTACATATGGTAGAGCAACAACCCTTTATGGTATAGATACAAGTGGAAATATTGTTTTAGAAGAATATGAAATTGATGAAGATGATATGCTTTTAAAAGATTATACGGATTTTATTACTTATGAAGATAATAAAATAAATGTATATGCTAGTAAAGTGATTAACGATTATTATTATCAAGATAAAAATATTTGTGAAGCAAAAGAAAATGATATTGTAGAAGCTCATTATACTTATACTTATAACGATGGTAAGTTTACAAAAAAAGAAACAAGTAAGACAACTGCTAAAGAATTTATTGAAGAAAAAGAAATAACTTGTAGTAATGGTTAAAATGCATATAATAATATGTATTTTTTCTTGTCTTTTTTTTAAAATTTAGCTATAATTAATTTGGTGAATAAAATGAAGTTTACATACAATCTTTTAAAAACAGAGAAAAACACAAAAGCTCGATTGGGTTCTTTTATTTATAATAATAAAACTTATGAAACGCCAATGTTTATGTCAGTTGGAACACAAGCAACAGTAAAGACTTTATCTCCAGAAGAGTTAAAAGAAGTAAATTCGGGAATAATTCTTGCTAATACTTATCACTTATGGCTTAGACCAGGAGAGGATATTGTAAATGAGGCTGGTGGTTTACATAAATTTATGAACTGGGATGGGCCAATATTAACAGATAGTGGAGGTTATCAAGTTTTTTCGCTTGCTAATCCTAAAGATATATCTGAAGAAGGTGTTAAATTTAAAAGTCATTTAAATGGTGATAATTTGTTTTTGACTCCCGAAAAATCAATAGATATTCAAAATAAACTAGATAGTGATATTGCTATGAGTTTTGATGAATGTCCTCCAGCTAGTGCTAGTTATGAATATATGAAGAATAGTATTGAAAGAACAATTAGATGGGCAAAAAGAGGAAAAGCTGTTCATAATAATTCTAATCAAATGCTTTTTGGAATAGTTCAAGGTGGAGCTTATAAAGATTTAAGAGAATATTCAGCGAAAGAAACGGTTAAATTAGATTTTGATGGTTATAGTATAGGCGGAGTTGCTAATGATAATGAGTCAAAAGAAGATATGTATAAAGCTATAGATTATTCTATTCCTTATTTGCCTGAAAATAAACTCCGTTACTTAATGGGTGTTGGAGAACCTATTGATTTAATTGAAGGAGTTATAAGAGGAATAGATATATTTGATTGTGTACTTCCAACTAGACTTGCGAGACATGGGCATGCTTTTACAAAATATGGGAAGATTAATCTTAAAAATGCTAAATATAAAAGAGATTTTACACCGATTAGTGATACTTGTGATTGCTATGCTTGTAAACATTATACAAAAGCTTATATAAGACACTTAATAACTAATGACGAAACATTTGGAGCTAGACTTTTATCTATACATAATATTCGTTTTTTAATTAAGTTAATGGAAGATATAAGAGAAGCGATAAAAGAAGATAAAATGTTA
>JAMPHW010000017.1 GCA_023663235.1 Ruminococcus sp.
AGAAAATGACTATACTATACCACAAGAAAGATGCGAAATTTGTCGAGGATTGTCGTGGAACTTAAGAAATATTTAAATTATATAAAGAAAAAACCAAGATTTTGGCTTTTTGGGTTTATTTTATTTAATATTATTTAAAGAATTGGTATCGTCAACAAGATAATTAACTAGTCCTAAGACATCAGAGATGGTTACTTTTCCATCTAGATTTATATCGCCTATTTGTTTAGCTAAAAAACTTGTATTAACTCTACCTAAAAGGTAATAATTAATATATATTCTTTCTGAATTTTCAACTATTCCATTTCCATCAAAATCCCCTTTAACTACTACAGTTAAACTATCTTTTTCTTCTTCATTATCAATTAATTTAATAGTCATATAACTTCCTATATATCTACTATAATCAGTAATTAATTCGCCATTCTTATCATATATTGATAATAATTTCTCTTCATTTTCAAAATTATTTATAAACTCTTTTATAGTAGTTTTTGGTTCTGCTCCGTATACTATTGGAGTTTCTCCATCTCTATCTATTTTGTATTCATTACTTACAATATTATCTATATAGCTATTATTTCCTGCTACCCTTAAGGTTAAATCTTTAATAGTATATGATTTCTTTTCTAAATTTTTATTTTCTAATTTTAATAAGTAACTATAATCTTTATTTAAAGATACAGATAATCTCGTTCCTGCTGGAGCATCATCTTTTAGAATTAAAGCAAACATAAATAGATTGATATTATCATTTAACGAAACAATACTATTATCAGCACTTCCATAAGCTGTAACTTCTCCAGGTTTTAAAGAGTCAATTGATATATCATTCCATTTGTAATTTCTACCACTAGTAGGATATCCTTCCCTATTATAATAACTTAAAAATTCCTCTTCTCCTTCATATTCATTATTTCTCCAATAATTAGGATTATAATTAATTTTTGATGTATAGGCTTCTATTTCTGATACTCCACCATAAACGTATTTTTCAACAAACAATACAACAGCTCCTGGGCTTATTTCACTATTATTATCTAATATATAATCATTTAATTTACCATCCATATAGTCAACTTTGCAAGCTTCAAATATATCATAAGCATCTTCATATGGATATAAATCTTTTGAGCACAATACCCCTTCTATTTTAATTTGATGATTAAAAGAGTTGGTTCCTAAGGCTTTTACTCCTATAATACATATAAATAGTAATACTGTTATACTAATTATATATACAAATTTTTTCTTTTTCATAACATAACCTCTTTTCTAATATTTTATTATATTAATAATTTTTTAAATCTTTAGCAACTCTTATAAAATAGTCTGTTAGCCAACTTTGGTCTACTGCCGAAACGCGTCCATCTTTATCTATATCAAATATATTAATACTTGTAAAACTAAGTTCAAATATCCTAAGTATAACATTATCAATAGATATTAAATCAAAGGCACTAACATTTCCATCGCCATCATAGTCACCCTTTACAATAATAGTTAATTCATCTATAATTTCATTATTATTTTTTAAAACTATTTTCATATTACTTCCTACAAACTTTCTGTAATCAGTAATTATATTATCATTTTTATCATAAATCTCAATTGAATTATAATCGTTTATAAAATTATATATAAAATCATATAATCTTGTTTTAGGCTCTTTTACTGTAACAATTGGAAAATCACCATTTTTGTCTATTTCATATTCAAAAGAAAATAAATTATTTAATGATGTACTTAAATCATTTATAGCAAAATCTGCATGTTCTAAAATATCTATGCCACTTTTAATCATATCACAATCTTCATAGTTAAACAAAATTGGCGAATCAATAAGTTTTAAATCTTTCTTTGCAGTAAGAAAATAAATATTTAATACTACATCTTCATTAAATACCATGCCTGAATTATTTCTAAGATAATTTGTAATCCAACCTGATTCATCATTTCTAGAACCATTACTCCACTTATAAAATTTATTTTTCATAGGAAAATTATCACTATTATCATAATATAATAAACTATCTTCATAATATAATGGTTGCCAAGTTGAATCATCATATCTTATTTTAGCACTAATTGAAAATATTTCAGATGTACTACCATAATTATATTTTTCTACAACCATAACAATATCACCTGCATTAATATTACTATCCTTATTTAATATATAATCATTAAATGTTCCATTTAAATATGCTTCAGCACAAGCTCCTTCAGCTTCATAATCTTGCAAACCTTCATAATTACTTACAGGACATAAAACAGTTTCTAATTCTAATCCATGTTCTTTGGCATTAACATTATTAATAAATGCAAAGCTAAAAATTAACCCTAAATACACCAAACTACAAAACTTATTTTTTTTCATAACCTAACCTCTTTCTATTATATTAATAATATCATATTAATATATATATTTAATATATTAGAAAATAGTAATATAAAATTTACACCTACATATAAACTAATTAAGTAAAACAAAAAGTTTATACATAAAATTTGTATAAACTTTTTGAAAAAATGTAAATATCAAAATAACTATTTCAAGTTCAATGATTTAATTTTTCTAAGTATGTAATTGTTAATGGCTATATCATCAGCAGCATTTACATCTCCATCAATATTAAAATCAAAAATCTTTAAGTAACAATAATTAAGCTTTAATTTTCTCAATATAATATTATTTATACCAACATCATCGGCAGAATTTGATTCGCCATCTCCATTGATATCTCCTCGAACTAATACTATTAATTCATCATAAACTTTATCATTAATAACAAGTTTTAATTTCATAAAACTTCCAGTATATGTTGTTAAATCTTCAATCTCATTATCATCAGAGTCATAGACATGTAAATAAGTTTCGTCATTATCAAATTTTTTAATAAATTCTGAAATTCCAACCATTAGCTCTTCACCTATAACTATATCTTCACATGTATCAAATTCGCATTCTTCTTCTGGAACATCACGTATTACATCTAGAATACTACTAGTTATTTTGGTATTTAGTACATCAATAGTAACTGTTGCAAATACTGATGGTTTATCTTTACTTGTAATAGTAAGAGTTGTACTACCATTTTTAAGAGCAGTTACATTTCCAAGTTCATCAACTGTTGCGATGTCTTCATCTTCAATACTAAATTCTACATCAGTATATGTTGTATCTATTGGATTAAAGGTATAAGTTATAAGTTTTTCTTCTTTAGGTGCTAAAACAACACTTTCTTCATCAGGTATGATAGCTACTAAATCTTTATTTCTAAATACTTTAACATTGATAACTCTTTCATCACCATTAGATGCAGTTACAACTATTTCGATTTCATTTTCACCATAATTTAATGGTCTTAATTCTACACCTGTTATAGTTGCAGTTGGATCACTTAATTCATAATCAAAGTAAATAAGACTATCACTATCTTCTACTTCAAATTCATAATCAGTTATATCATTAGAATAATTCATAGTACCAACACTAGGTATTAATTTATTTAATTCGGTACTTGGACTTGATTTAACAATATGAATTATATAGGTATTAACTTTACCACTTTGACTAGTAACAACAATATTATGATTAATATTATCAGTAATAGTTATTTTACCTAGACCTGTTTCAGTTGCTCCATTACTTATTGTTCCTGTTAGATTAACTTCAGTAGCAGTATTAGGAATATTTAAAGTATATTCATTAACTGTAGGTTCAAAAGTAGGAGTAATTGAACCAATATCACTTTCTAATGTTAAGAGTTTATTATCATCTTCACTTTCTCTAGTAATACTTATAGTATAAGTTCTTATAACACCATCACTTGATGTTACTGTGACATACTTGTCATTTCTTCCAATATTTAATAGGGCTTCACCTGTACCTGTAACACTACTAGAAGGATCTTCTAAAGTAGCAATAATATTTACTTTATCAATATCTTGTGGAACAGTTAGAGTGTAATATAATGTTTCTTTATTAAAGGTTGGATTTATATTGTAACCTTCTACTTCTAGATTAGTTAAATAATTATTAGCAAGTTCCCCTCTTATAACAGTTATGCGATAAGTAGTTATTTCACCTTTTTTACTAGTAACCATCACTTGAACTAAGTTAGGACCTACTTCAAAGTTTGAATTTCCAAGGACACTATATGATGCTTCATTATCTTCTAAAGTAACAATCATATCAAGTTTAGTTACTTCATTTGGAACATAAACAGTATAGTCAGTTATATTCTTATCAAAGTGTGGTTGTAATTCACCATTTTTAACAATTAAATCTCTAATTTTAGAACTAAACTCTTCATCACGATAGATAACAACGGTATAAGTTCTTTCGATACCATCACTTGATATTACAGATACATACTTATCATTACGGCCATAATCTAATGATGTTATACCATCACCAGTTACAATTTCCGATGCATCTTCTTTAGTTGCTATAATATTTACTTTATCAACATTATACGGAACATTTACAGTATAATACAATGTTTCTTTATTAAATTCTGGACTTATATTATAGCCTTCTACTTCTAAGTTAGCTAAGAAGTTATTAGCTTCGGCTCCACGATAAGCATTAATAGTATAAGTGTTTTTAGTACCATCTTCACCAGTTACAACAACTGAAACATTATTAGTACCTAGTTTAAAGTTTTCATTGCCAATAATTTCATATGTAGATTTATAATCATCTAGAACAACTATCATATCTAGAGATGTTACTTCGTATGGAATAAAGACATTATATTTATTTGTATCTTTATCAAAGTGTGGTTGTAATTCACCATTTTTAACGATTAAATCCATTATTTTAGTATTAGATAAATCTTTACGAGTGATACTTATAGTATAAGTTCTTATAACACCATCACTTGATGTTACTGTGACATACTTATCATTTCTACCAACATTTAAGCTTGTTTCACCAGTACCTGTAACAGTACTAGATGGATCTTCTAATATTGCTTTTATATTAACTTTAGAAATATCATTTGGAACTTCTAAGGTATAATATAAAGTTTCTTTATTAAATGTTGGAGATATATTATAGCCTTCTACTTCTAAACTAGTTAAATAGTTATTAGCAGATGCCCCTCTAGTAACATTAATAAGATAAGTAGTTTTATCACCTGTTTTACTAGTAACGATAACTTGAACTAAATTATTAGAACCAACTTTGAAGGAATCATTACCCACTACTTTATAACTTGCATCTTTATCTTCTAAAGTTACAATCATATCTAGTTTAGTTACTTCATATGGAACTGATACTTTATAATCAGTTATATCTTTATTAAATGATGGTTTTAATTCACCGTTTTTAACGATTAAATCTAAAATCTTAGAACTAAATTCACTATCTCTAGTAATACTAATAGTATAAGTTCTAATGACACCATCACTTGAGGTTACAGTAACATACTTATCATTTTTACCAATACTTAAGTTAGTCTCTCCTGTACCTGTAACAGTACTAGATGGATCTTCTAATGTTGCTTTAATTTTAACTTTAGAAATGTTGTTTGGAACAGTTAAAGTATAATATAAAGTTTCTTTATTAAATTCTGGGATTATATTATAGCCTTCTACTTCTAAATTAGTTAAATAATTATTAGCAAGAGTACCTCTTGTAACAGTAATTGTATAAGTATTTTTAGTACCATCTTCACCAGTTACAATAACTTTTACAGTATTATCACCAATATTAAAGTTTTCATTACCAATTATTTCATAGCTTGATTTAGGATTTTCTAAGACAACTATCATATCAAGACTAGTTACTTCATATGGAACAGCAACTTTATAATCAGTTATATCTTTATTAAATTTAGGTTTTAATTCGCCATTTTTAACGATTAAATCCATAATTCTAACATCAGATAAATCTTTACGAGTAATACTTATTGTATATGTTCTTATAACGCCATCGCTTGATGTTACTGTGACATATTTATCATTGCGACCATAATCTAATGATACTATACCATTACCAGTTACAGTTGCTGATGAATCTTCTAAAGTCGCGATAATATTTACTTTATCAGTTGTATTTGGTACTTCTAAAGTATAATATAATGTTTCTTTATTGAAGGTTGGGTTTATATTGTAACCTTCTACTTCTAAATTAGTTAAATAATTATTAGCAAGTTCCCCTCTTATAACAGTTATGCGATAAGTAGTTATTTCACCTTTTTTACTAGTAACCATTACTTGAACTAAGTTAGGACCTACTTCAAAGTTAGAATTACCAAGAACACTATAAGTTGCCGCTTCATCTTCTAAAGTTACAATCATATCAAGTTTTGTTACTTCATATGGAACGGCAACAGTATAATCAGTTGTGTTCTTATCAAATTTAGGTTTTAATTCACCATTTTTAACGATTAAATCCATGATTTTTGAACTAAATTCTTCAGCACGATTAATATTTATTGTATAAGTTCTAATAACACCATCACTTGATGTTACTGTGACATATTTATCATTTCTACCTACGTTTAATGCAGTTTCACCAGTACCAGTTACAGTAGATGATGCATCTTCTAAAGTAGCAATAATATTTACTTTATCGACATTATATGGAACTTCAACTGTATAATATAAAGTCTCTTTATTAAATGTTGGATTTATATTATAGCCTTCTACTTCTAAGTTAGATAAATAATTATTAGCATATGTCCCTCTAGTAACATTAATAGTATAAGTATTTTTATTACCAGCTGAACCAGTAACAACAACTTGAACAGTATTATCTCCAACATTAAAGTTTTCATTACCAATTATTTCATATGTTGCTTTATAATCATCTAAAATAACTTCAATATCTAGAGATGTTACTTCATTTGGAACTATTACATTATAATTATTAATATCTTTATTAAATTTAGGTTTTAATTCACCATTTTTAACGATTAAATCCATAATCTTAGCATTGGATTCGTCAGATCTAGTAATAGAAATTGTATAAGTTCTTATAACTCCATCGCTTGATGTTACAGTGACATACTTATCATTTCGGCCAACATTTAAGGTAGTTTCACCAGTACCAGTTACAGTAGATGAAGCATCTTCTAAAGTAGCAATAATATTTACTTTATCAGTTGTATTAGGAACAGTTAAAGTATAATATAATGTTTCTTTATTAAATGTTGGAGCAATCTTATAACCTTCTACTTCTAAACTCGTTAAATAGTTATTAGCAACAGTTCCTCTATTAACATTTAGAGTATATATAGTTTCATAACCATCAACATCTTTAACTATAATATTAACAGTATTTTTACCAACTTGGAAATCACTATTTCCTTGTACTTTATATGAAGCATTTGGATCTTCTAAAGTTACAATCATATCTAGAGATGTTACTTCATTTGGAACATCTATATCATAAGTAATAGTATCTTTATCAAAGTGTGGTTGTAATTCACCATTTTTAACGATTAAATCTAAAATCTTAGAACTATGGTTAGAATCTCTAGTAATACTTACAGTATAAGTTCTAACAACACCTGAGGCACTTGTTACAGTAACATAATTATCATTACGTCCTACTTCTAAATTAACTATACCAGTACCAGTTAGAGTAGATGATGCATCTTCTAAAGTGGCAATAATATTAGCAGTTGTAACATTATTTGGAACAGTTAAAGTATAATATAATGTTTCTTTATCAAAGTATGGAGTGATTTGATAGCCTTCAACTCTTAAATTAGTTAAGTAATTACTTGCTACCTTACCTCTTACAACATCGATTGTATAAATAGTTTCGCTACTATCATCTTTGTTGGTTACTTTAACTTTAACAGTATTACTTCCAACTTCAAAGTTTTCATTGCCTTCGATAGTGTATGTTGCTTCATCATCTTCTAAGATAACAATCATATCTAGAGATGTTACTTCATTTGGAACTTTAACAGTATAATTAATAATATTTTTATTAAAGTGTGGCATTAATTCGCCATTTTTAACGATTAAATCTAAAATCTTAGAACTATTAGCATTATCTTTTACTACATTTATAGTATATGTTCTAGTAGAACCATCTTCAGCGGTTACTATAATTGGAATAGATTTAATACTAGTATCTAAAGGATATGTTCCATTTCCTACTACAGTACTTGTTGGAGCATTAGCAAAACCAATAACTACAAATTCATCTAATTCTTCTGGTACCATTACAGTATAATCTAAGGTTTCAGGATCAAATACGGGATCAAGTGTGCCATCACTTACAATTAAATCTTTTAATGTGTTATCACTATTTAAGCTTTTCTTAACAATAATAGTATATACTCTTTCATCGCCTGATTCTGAGGTTGCAGTAACTTTAAAGATATTATTGCCTTTATCAACAGTTTGAACGCCTAAGCCATCTACAGTTGTTGTTTTTACTTCTGGTACAGCATCAATTACAATACTATTAACATTAGCATCAACAGAAATGGTATATGGACCTGTATTAGTTTTTTCAAATTCAGGCTCTAAATCATAACCACTAACTTCTAAGCTACTTAAATAGTTATTTGTAGATTTTACTTTAGTTACAGTAATTGTATAAGTCTTAGTTGTTACTTCATCTGGGGCAGTTACTTTTATAGTAACAGTGTTAACGCCATCAACTAAGTCTTTATTTCCAGTTATTTCAACTTTAGAATTTTTATCAGTTGGAATTGCAATAACTTCAATTTCATCACTCATAACAGTGGCAGAATATCTAGTCATAGCTTTACTAAAGACTGGTTTAATTGGATAGCCTGTAATACTTAAACTTGATAAGGTTGCATCATTATTATTAGCACGATAAATAACGATTGTATATGTATTAACATTACCCTCTTTACTAGTAACAGTTACTGGGAAAACATTTCTACCAACCTCTAAGTTTACTAAACCAGTTCCAGTAACAACAGAACCATCACTTTCTTTAGTAGCACTAATAATGACACTTTCGGTAGAATTAGGAAGATTCGCAGCATAATAATATATATCAGGATCAAAATCAGGATTTAATTTACCTTCACTAATACTTAAATCTAATAATCTATTAGAGAAATATTCATCTTCTCTTAAGATAACTTTTACTTTATAATCTCTTATAGCACCTGATTCGGCTGTAACACGAATAATAACTTCATTCTCACCCATTTCAAAGTTTTCATTTCCAATTACTTCATAATGAGCTTTCTTACTTTCTAAGATAATATCCATATTAATACTTGTGGTTGTCTTACGAACATTTACTTCATATTCAGTAGTTTCACGGTCAAAAATTGGATCAATTCCGCCTTCATGAACAACTAATGATTCAATATAGTTATTATCATCTGGTTTTTTATTAACAGTTACAGTATAAGTTTTAGATTTACCATCAGGAGCTAAAACTTGGAATAAAACACTAGTTTCACCTGGTCCAAAATTATATGTTCCATTTCCTATAACACTTACTTTATTACTTTCTGGAAGAGCAATGAAGGAAACTTCTTCAATATCAGTCCCTATATCTAAAGTATATTCTAAAGTATCTTTATTAAATTCAGGACTAAGCGTGCCAACATCACTAACAAGGTCAGCTAAGTTTAAATTATAGTTACGATAAATATCAATAACATAAGTCATAACTTCACCACTTTCAGCGGTTACAGTTACGTTTTTAATATTAGAACCATAATCTAAATATTCTTCACCTGTTCCAATAACGGAAGCAAATAAAGATTCTGTAGAAGCTGTTATTTCAACTTTATTAACATCGTGTGGTACTTCTACGCGATAATTATAAACGTTAGGATCAAAGTTAGGATTTAATGGATAGTCGGTATTTTCATCTATTACATGTAAACTACTTAAGTTAGTATTAGAACTCTTATCTTTATATACTGTTAATTGATAAGTTTTACTCATACTCTTATCACTACTCATAACAATAACATTAACTTTATTTTCACCACTAATTAAATTATTATTACCAGTGATTAAGATTGTTGCTTTAGGGTCTTTAGGAATAGCATGAATAGTTAATTGCTCAACAGTTTCATCAACATGAACTTCATATTTAGTATTAACTGGGTCAAATTCTGGATTCAAGTTTCCTTCTTCAACAATTAATCTTTCTAAGTCAACATCATAGCTTTCTAACTTAATTACATTAACAACATATTTACGAGAACTTCCATCTTCAGCTTTAGTTTTTAATTCAAAACGATTATTTCCTGTTATAATAGCATGTTCGCCATTACCTTCAACAGTGGTTGTACTAGAATTTGGAATACCTTCAATTGTTACTTTATCATAAATACCTGGAATTGTAACATTATATTCATATAAGTTTTTCTTAAATGTTGGTTCTAATTCCCAGAATAAACCTGTAGAAACAGTTATATTTCGTAAGAAATTATCATAAGCACCTAATTTAAGAATATGGACAATATAGTCTTTTTTAGTACCATCTTGTGCAGTTACAGTAATAGTAACATCATTATCGCCTTCTTCAAGATAATTATAACCATTTACTTTAACACGAGCTAGGTCATCTTCAGGAACAGCTTCAACTTTAACTTCATTTATATCTCCTGGAATTTCAATATAATATTCAAAAATATCTTTTTTAAACTCTGGCTCTAAAACATAGTCATCTACTTTTAAACTCTTTAAATAAATATTACTTGGTTTATTTCTAGTAACTTCTAAAGTATAAGTATCTGTAAGAGCTCCCATTCCATCATAAACTTCTACTGTTACATTAGTTTTACCTACAGATAGTTTATAATCTTCTACATATTCATCAGCAACTTTTACTTTATATGATTGTTGATCATTCATTGTTTCAACTAAAACATCTAAATCTTCATATTCATTTGGAACACTTATTTTATATTGATGAGTATCAGTATCAAATGTTGGTGTTAAAGTACATTTGCCATTTGAACAATCTAGAGCATCTAGTCCATTTAAGCCAAGATTCTTTAGACCACCATCTCTTAAAATAGTGCGATGAATAATAAGCTCATAAACAACAGTTTCACCATCAGCGGTTGTAACCACAATATTATGGTTAGTAAGAGTATCAGTTAAATTAACTTCACCTAAACCACTAGTAATGGTTGAGGTATCATCTTTTAAGGTAGCACTTATATTAATACTATTAGTATCAAAATATTCATATACATCATAAGTATAAACATCAGCATCAAAGTCTGGTTCATAGAAGCCTGGAGTTACAGTTAAACTATCTAATCTTCCATCATAGAGATTTCTTCTTGTAACATTAATTGTATAAGTATTAGTTTTATTATTAAGTCCATCATAAACTTCTACAACTACTTCATTAGTTCCAATATTTAGATTTAAATTATTTTCTAAATTATTAACCTTAACTTTATAAGTTTGGTCTTCACTTAAAGTTTCAACAATAAGTTTTAATGTAGCATAGTCATTTGGAACATTTATTGTATACTTATCTGTATTGTTATCAAAGCTTGGAGTTAAAGTACAATCTCCAGGGCGACATATAAAGCCATCTGTATCAACATCTAAATTTTGTAAGCCTGATGTGTGAGCGACAGTTTTGTGGAAATTTAGAGTATAAGTCTTGGTTGTACCATCTTCGGCAGTTATAACAACATTATGAGTAGTATCTATATCATTAAGAGTTACTTCTCCTCCACCACTTGTAATAGTAGCAAATTCATCATTCTTAGTAACAGTTACAATATCCGTTAAAGTATCTTCATATTCATATACATCATAAACGGTTGTATCTGGGCTAAATGATGGTTTCATTAAACCTTTTTCAACTTCGATATTACTTAATGTAGCATCACTTGATTGTTCTATTTCAACATTTAGATAATATTTAGTATTAGCACTTCCATCTTCACTTGTAACAGTGACTTCAAATCTAGTTTCTCTAGCACTTATATCAAGAGATTCAGTTTTAGTAATTACAGCATTTTTATCAGCAGCGACAGCTATAACATTATCACTTACTAGAGTAGTTGTCCCTTTAGGAACAGTCCAAGTATATTCTAATAAATTAGGATTAAAACTTGGCATTATACTACCAACATTAACATCTAGACTTGTTAAAGTAGTATTTGTTCCTTTTTCTCTTTCAACATAAATTAGGTATTCTTGGGTTGTAAAGCCATCAGGAGCTGTTACTTTAACAGTATAAATATTAGCTGTACCAGTTTCTAATAAAACATTATCTTGTTTGGTAATAGTAGCATTTTTATCTCTAGCTGTTGCTTTTACTTCACTAGATAATAAGATTAACTTATTATTTGGAACAGTAATATGGTATTCATATACATCAGGATTAAATTCTTCTTTAAATGGATAGCCATCAACACTCAAACTAGATAATTTAGCATCATCTGCTCTATCTTTTATAATAGTTATATTATATACTCTTGTATCGCCATTTTCAGCAGTTACAACAATTTGACGGATAGAAGTACCATCAGGAACAACCATAGATTCAGCTCCAGCAACACTAGCGTTTGTTTCTTCGGTTACAACATCAAAACCTAGAATACTAGAAGAACTATCTAAATGAATAGTATAATCAGTTCCATCATATGAGAATGAAGGTTCTAAAGTTCCAACACTAGGAATTATTTCAATTAAATGATTATTATCACTAGCTAAACGATTAACAGTTATAATATAAGTTTTGGTTGTACCATCTTCGGCAATAACAATCACTGCTAATTTATTTACACCAGCTACTATAGAACGGATACCAAGACCATTTACAGAAGCAGTGTTAGCAAAAGTTCCTTCTAAAGTAACAGCATTAGTTCCAATAGGAACTGTAACACTATATTCCGTTTTTTCTCTATTAAATTCAGGATCTAATTCATAGACTGTATTACCTACTTTTAAAGTTAGGCTATCTAAATAATTATTATTATCTTTTTTACGAATGACATTTACCCAGTATGTTCTAGTACTACCACTAGGAGATGTAACTGTAACAGGTATTTTATTTTCACCAATTTCTAATTTATGAGTGCCAAGACCTTCAACGGTCATACTCTTATCTACTGGTTCACCAAATAACTCTATTTCTTCTACAGAACGGTCAACTTCAATAGAGTATTTAAGAGTACTATTTTTAAAGATTGGAGTAACATCTCCTTCAGAAGTATATAAATAATCTAAATAAGTATTAGCATAAGCTTGTCTACGAACATTTAATGTATAAACTGTTGTACTAGAATCATCACTAGCTGTGACAGTAATAGTTATGATATTATTTCCAATAATTAAATTTTCATTACCACTAATTTCAACTTTGGCATTTTTATCAAAAGGAATTGCGGTTAAATCTAATTTTGTTGTTTCATAATTGACTAATAAATCATAATTATTAACTTGAGGAATAAAGATAGGATTTAATTCATAATTATCAACAACTAAATCTTTTAGTAAACTGCTAACTATATTCTTTTTGATGACATCTAAAATATAAGTCTTTGTTGTTCCATTTTCAGCAGTTACAGTAACATAAACGGTACTACTACTATTTAAGTCATTACCTGTTATAGCATAAGTTGCGTTATCATCAGCTAAAATAACCGTTAAATCTAAAGAAGTTTCGGAATATGGAACTTCAACGCTATAATTCAAGTTACTTGAACTAAATTCAGGAGTCATAACACCATTATGAACAATTAAGTCTGTAATGTCATTATTATTGCTTCCTTCTTTAGTAACAACAACAACATAAGATTTTTTATTACCACTTTCACTTGTTACTTCAACTACAATTTGATTTTCGCCTACAACCAATTCATGACTACCAGTACCAGTAATGGTTGAATTAGGATGTTCAGCAGTAGCGTTTATTAAAACACTATTTACAGTACTTGGAACTGTTACTCTATATAAAGTTGTAGCTTTATTAAATGTTGGGGTTATATTGTGCCCTACTACTTCTAAGCTTGCTAAATTATTATTATTGCTTGGAAGTTTATTTACATTTAGAACATAATCTTTAGTAGTAATTTTATTAGCTGCTGTAACTCTAATAGTAACTTTATAAGCACCTATATTAGTAAATTCATTATTTAAGACTTCATATGTAGCGTTTGGATCAACAGTAGTTAATTTATTAAAGATTAAAGCTCCATCAGTTGTATCTAAAGAATATTCATAAACATCACTATTAAAACTTGGAGTTAAAATAGAACCTTGTACAACTAAACTACCTAAGCGAGCATCATCATTTTCTTCTCTAGTAACTACTATTTGATAATCACGCGTTTTGCCATCAGTTCCTGTTACTCTTAAAACAATTAAATTTTTACCAACATTCAAATTATGTTTGCCTGTTCCTGTAAGAGTTGCGGCATTATCTTCTTTAGTTGCATCAATTGTAATAGAAGTAGTTGTATATGGAACTTCTATTTCATAATACTGTTGTAATTTAGAAAAGTTAGGATTTAGAGTACCAACAGAGTTAGTAATACTAGTTAAATAATTACTACTAGTTTCTTGTTCTTCACGAGTAACGGTTACAGTATAAACTTTTTCTGTTCCAGCTTCAGAAGTTACAGTAATAGTAACAGTATTTTCACCAACATTAAAATGATTGGCACCAGCAATAGTATAACTTGCTTTTTCATTTTCTAATTCAACATGGAAAGTTCCAGATTCTACTTCATATGGAACACTAGCTGTATATTTAATAATATCTGGTTTAAATTCTGGGCTTATAGCACCTTCTTCCATAAGTAAATACTTAATATTATCATTATCAGATTGATCTTTCGTTACTTCAATAACATAAGTTTTAGTACTAACTCCATCTTCAGCTAGAGTAACTAATTCAATTCTATTAGTACCAGTTGTAAGAGTATGAGTTCCATTGCCAGTTACTTTAGTAGTATTAACAGTTGGAATACCAGTAATTTCTATTTCTGAAACTTCATTTTCAACATTGATTGAATAAAGATACGTTTCTTTATCAAATTCGGGAACTATAACTCCGACATTAGTAGAAATAAGTCTTAAAGTAGCATCGCTATTTGGTTTACGAGTTACTGTTATATCATAGTTTCTAATTTCTCCTGATTCACTTGTGACAGTTATACTTATTGTATTAGTTCCTACTGCTAAACCATATTCACCATTACCTTTAACAGTTGCTAAGACATTTTCTTTAGTTCCAGTTACTTTTAAAAGAGAAACTTCATTTTCAACTTCTAAAGTATATTCACTTACAGTTTTATCAAAGCTTGGAGTTAAATCATAAACTTTATTGTTAGTATCTTTTACTTCCAAACTGCTTAAGAAATTATTAGTATTGGCAGAACGGACTATAGTAAGAGTATAAGTTTTAGTAGTACCATCTTCAGCGATAGCCATTACTCTTTTAACATTCTCTCCTACCCTAATACTATTAGAATCAAGTAACTTATAAGTTGTTGTACTTACTTCTGGAGTTGCGGTAATAGTTATCTTACTAACACCTTCATCGACTTCTACTCGATATTCTAACTCATTCTTATCAAAAGTTGGATCTAAATTATAATTAGTAGTATTATCACTAACACTAATATCGCTTAAATTAGCATTACTATTCTTTTCTCTTGTTATATTAACTGTATATGTTTCAATATCGCCACTTTCAGAAGTAGTAACAATTGAGTACTTATTAAGTCCTGTTTTTAATTCTTTAGTTCCAGCACCATCTACTGTAGTAGTAGAAGATTCTGGGGTAGCTATTAGATTTATTTTGTCAACATCATTTGGAACTGTGACATTATATTCCATAATTATTTTATTAAATTCAGGATTAAGTTCATACTCGACACTTTGATTATTAGTATTAACTACCTTCAAATTATTTAAGTAGACATTACTATTCTTTTCTCTATAAACGTTTATATTATAAACAATACTTTCGCCATTTTGGGCAACAACAATGATAGAAACAACGTTCATTCCTGTTTTAAAATCTTTGTTTCCATCAACTGTAGCAGTTGCAAGTGGGTCATCAGTTTCATAGTTAAGACCGATGCTAGTATATTCATTAGGGACAGAAATATAATAATCAGTTATATCTGGATCATAATGAATATCTCTTTCTGGATCAGTTACCTCTAAAATACTTAAATCAGTATTACTAGACATATCACGATAAACAGTATAAGTATATTTTGCATAATTTGTGCCGTCTTCACTTAATACCTCAATAACAATGGTATTTTCTCCACCTGCTAAAGTTACTTTACCTTCACCGTGAACAGTTTGATAAGCATGTCCTTTTTCAACAGAAAAATATAATTGTTTAATTCTACTTGGAACTATTAAGAAGTATTCTTCATTATAAGGATTAAATTTTTCAGGATCAAGATTACAATAATCTTCGCCACGACCACACAAACTTGGCACTAAACCGCTAATAACGATATCAATAGGATATTGGTTACTTGAAGCTGGTCTAGTAACGTGGATTGTATAAATTCTTTCATCGCCAGATTCAGCGGTAACTTTAACTTCGATATCAGTTGTTCCTGCAGGAATATCATGTTCTCCTAAACCATCAATTGTAGCAAGTGAATCCTCAGGTCTTGCAGAAACTGTAATTGATGTTTCATCCTCATCTAAAGTTAAGTAATAGTCATAGGTTTGCATATCAAATTCAGGTGTATATGTTTTAACTTCATTTTCATGCTTTACAGTTAAACTTGATAAGAAATTATTTTCACTAGGTTGAGCCATAAAAGTAATTCTAGCAAAGCCATCTCCACTTTTAGCATAATAACTAGTTGGAGTAGAAGAATATTTAGTTGTTGAAACTGTATAAGTTGATTCTTCATTTGATGCTTGGCAGTTATAACAGTACATTGATTTAATGCCATCTTGGTAGCTTGTTAAATTAGGATTGCCAATATAACTTGAGCCACCACCGCCTCCAGCAGCACCATAAACTTGAGTTTGACTAGCATTTCCGCCGTACCAGCCGCCACCACCGCCGCCAGCGCCTGATTCTCCATAAGTTCCAGCACCATTACGACCGTTTTGACCTAAACCGAATTGATAACCACTAGTTTGAGTTCCACCGTAAGCTTTTGACGTACTAGTTCGATAGCCTGGACCCATTACACCAGAAATACCACCAGCATCACCACCGCGATAACCCGTTGTTAAGTGTCCACTAGCACCGCCGCCGCCGCCGGCAACGATTAATATATCATCTTTATTGTTTGATAGGTTTGACAAAATGCCACTAACTTTAGCTATATGAGTAGCACCGCCACCACCAGAACCACCATAGTATTGGGTTCCTGTACCACCAGTACCGCCACCGTTCCAGCCGCCTGGACCAACAGCTAATTTTGATTGACTTGTTCCTTGTTTACCAACACCTATATATAAGACATCGCCTCTTTTTAACAAAGAATATCCTACAGCATAAGCTCCATATCCACCCGTAAAGCTTGGTGAATTACCACCTTGAGCTCCCCAAGTTTCTATTTTATAATAGCCAGTATATTGAACTTCAAATGTTTCAATACTACCTTGAGAGTTAAAATCATAAATTATTTCTTCACCAACAGCATCTTTAGTAATAGTTATTGTGTAGACAGTTGGAGCAGAATTTGGTTCAGTAACAGTTATTGTTCCTGTACCATTATTTTTAATATATCCAAAACCATTTAGTGTTACAGTTGCTTCTTCATCATAAGGAATGGCATTAACTTTAACCGACATAGTATTAGTAAATAAAATTAATTCATAAGTGTTAGTTTCAGGATTAAATTCTGGTTCTAAATCAAAACCATCAAAATCAACACTTTTTAATTTTGTTGAATGCTCTCTAAATATATTTAGTGTATAATTTGTAGTATAATTGCCATCCTCAGATACAACAGTTAAGGTTAATTTATTATTGCCAGAATTAAGATTATATTTGCCTTCTCCATAAGTTTCTTGAGAAGTTCTGCCTAGGATTGCTCCTAAATCTATCTCATCGGAATAATAAGGAACATTGATATTATATTCTAATTTAGTAGGACTAAAGCCTGTTATTTCTTCACCATCTATAGTTATACCTTTTAAATATTTATAACTACTTGGTGGACGATAGAAATGAATTGTATAAACTTGGGTCGAACCTGTAAATGATGTAATTACTACTTGATGATCGCTAGTTCCCATTGGAATATCAAATTCACCAACTCCAGAAACTATAGTATTTTCTTCATCTGTTAAAGTTGCATTTACTGTAACATGAGAATTTTCACTATCTAAAGTAACATAATACTCATAATTTTTATTTTGAAAGCTTGGGGTTAAAGTATTACCAACAACACTTAAAGAAGATAATGTAGGGTGTAAAAATTCTTCTTTTAAAACAAGTTGAGTTGCGGTTACAGTACCAGCTCCACCTGCTCCACCGGTAGAACGTGTAGCTTTAACTGCTGAACCACCATCTGCGGTAATTGTTCCTCTTGTAAAGCCTGTAGTATAAAAAATATTAACACTTCCACCACCAGATGAGCCACCAGCAGAATTCCCTTTACCACCATTAGCACCGTTAGCAGATATCGTTCCAGTATTATTAATATTTTGACCAAAAAGAATTAAAAGTCCACCTGTACCACTACTTCCTGCGGAACTACCTGAGCCTCCTGGGTTTCCTGCGCCCCCACCAGATGGGTTTGAGCCGCCACTTCTTCCGAAGCCTCCTGCTCCACCATAAGCAGCTCCCGCTCCTGATGCTCCTTCTTGACCAGCACAAGCTCCACTTCCTGTTCCTCCAGAAAAACTCGTTCCAGCACCACTAGCAGACATAGTACATGAATAAGAAGCGTATGAGCTTCCGCCACCGCCGCCACCTGTTTGACGACCAGAACCAGCATTGCCTGTTGTACCGTTTCTTGTACCAGCTGTAATAGCAGCAACTCCAGCTCCACCAACTGCAGGTACAGTTTCGTAAGTTCCATTAGCATTTTTCCATAAATAAATATTTTGTCCTACGGCCTTTGCTCCTCTAGATGACATACTAATAGTGCCATTGTTAATAATATCACCGTTAACATATAACATCATACCTTTAGGGCCACCATAAGTAGTATTATAAGCGGTTACAGTAACTCCTGTACCAATAGTTAGATTTCCTTTTACAAGAACAACAACCATATTTTGAGCATAGGCACTAGATGTTGCAACATCACCAGCATCACCAAAAGTCATATTAGATATCCAAGTTTGATCACCATCATATACATATAAATGAATATTATAGGTTACAGACATATCATCAATTGTTAAAGCATAATATCCACTTTGAAGATTATTCATGTCGTTCATAACCCAATTTAAAAGACTATCACTATTAGCATCTGTATATGTAACAGCATTAGTATATTTAGGAACACTAAAAAAAGCTACTAATGAGACTAGTATTATAAATAAATGATAGATAGATTTTTTAATTCCTTGTATATTCATTTATAAATCCCTACTTCTTATGTGCTCTATTATCACTATACATATTTTTCTACTATAAAAATTATACAACACAAACACTGTAAAATCTACTTTTTTCGACATTTTTTTATAAAAAAATGCTAATATATTTAATATTAGCATAACATAGGTAAAAGTTTTAAATATAAAACTTAAATATCATAATCGATAAGGTTAATATAGATAAAATCAAATAAAACTTTATATCACAAAGATATTAAGCGCAAAATCTTTTTATTCTTCTTCAAATCCACATTCTAAAAATATTTCTACTTCATAAGATGTGCTTTCATATGGAGATTTTGGAAAGATTTTAACTTTAGTGTTTTCATAATCACAAGGTTTCCCTTCGTTTTTAAATTCTTCTAAAATAGCATCTTTTTCATCACCATAAAGTCTAGATAAGCTTGATAAATCAATGGTAATTCCTGAATCTTTAAATTTAGTTGCAAATTCCTTTTTCTCTTTTTCAGTCATTACTTCTCCTGTTTTAGAATTTGTTAAATTAGGATAATATTTTACTTCATAAAAATCCTTAGCTAATTCTTTTAAACGAGTTTCTAATATTTCTTGTGTAGTAGCA
>JAMPHW010000018.1 GCA_023663235.1 Ruminococcus sp.
AAAAGTATTTTTTGTGTGGCTTAATAATGGTAGTAGTACTTACTATTACAGTAACTTTTATAACATCAAAGGCAAATTATAGAATGACAGCATCTATTCCCTTAACTGAAGGAAAAGTAATATCAAGTCCCTATGATTTAAATGTAATTGCCATGTATATAGACGGAGTAGAACAATCTAAAGAAACAACGATGCCAGGAAAAGGATATGTTTTAACAAGTGATAGTTATTGTTATAAAGGTACAGATAAAAATAATAAAGATAATACTGTTATACTAGAAACTAATAAATATGGGGAACATATCATATCAGAATTAAGTAAGTCATCAAAGTGTGTGTTATATTTTAAAAGAAGAGAAGCAATAACAAGTGCAGCAAGCTATATATTAAGTCATATAACAGAAGTAACACACAGAAAAAGAGGAACATTTAACCAAGTAATAGAAGGAGAAACAACAGGGAAGATATATGCAGATAGTGATGATGATGGAGTAACATATTATTATGCAGGAAATCCGACAGATAATTGGGTAGAGTTTGGCGGATATTATTGGCGAATAATCAGAATAAACGGAAATGGCTCCATTAGAATGATATATCAAGGAAGAACAGAAGATGAAAGTGGAAACAAATTAGAACCCCAAGCGACAGGAGAAGAAACACAAATAGGCACAACTTCTTTTAATGCCACAGGAAATGATAATGCATATTTAGGATATATGTATGGAACTATAGGAAGCGCTACTTATGAAGAAACTCATAAAAATATAAATGATAGTTTGGCCAAACAAGCATTAGATAACTGGTATGTAAATTCTAATTTGATACAAAATCAATATTTTGATAAAATAGATAAAGATGCAGGATTTTGTAATGACAGGCAGGTGAGTTCAAACCCAAACTTAGTAGATGGTATGGGTGGAATAGGAAATGTATTAACAACCTATGGAGCATATATAAGATTAAAGTCTACATTAAATCCCTCTTTTAATTGTGTAAATAAGAATAATGATTTATTTACATATAAAAACTCAACTAGTGGCAATAGAATACTTGTGAATTCAGTTGGTTTAATAACAGCTGATGAAGTAAGTTTTGCTGGTATGATTTACAGTATGGTTCCTGTAACTATAAACTATTTATATACAGGTAGTACTTATTGGACAATGTCGCCAGTTAATTATACTAATGAAGCTGGTAATTCATTTGTATTTAGTGTATTTAACAAAGGATATCTTGCTCATTGGCCTGTGATTGGAGACCATGGCATAAGACCTGTAATTAATATCCGTTCTGATGTTACTTTAACTGGTGATGGAACAATAGCTAATCCTTATAAAGTTGTTTAAGTATTTGTTAATTAGAAAAACTATGATATAATTTTGATAGGTGAAAATTATGAAAAAAATCATTATTATTATTGTAGTTTTTTTATTAATTGGAGTAGGTGTTGGTTATTTTGGATATAATTTTTATAAAGATTATCAAATTGAGCATGCAGTAGTAATAATTGATTTAAAGGAAGATTTAAGTACAGAATTTTTAAGTGATGTTAAAGTATCAGATTTTATTACAAATATTAATGGGGAGATAATAGATGATTATAAAATAGATACAACAAAAGTTGGTAATAAAGAAATTAAATTTAAATATATTAATGAAGATAATATTAAATTAGAGCGAAGTTATAATATAGAGGTTGTAGATAAAGTAGCTCCTGTTATTTGGTTAGGAGGAAGTTACACGGTTACTAAAGGTAGTAATATTAATTTAACAGAAAAGGTTATGTGTGGAGATAATTATGATAATGAACCAATTTGTGAGATAGTTGGTGATTATGACATGAATGTTGTAGGAACTTATCCACTTGTTTTTAAAGCGACTGATAGTAGTGGCAATATAACTGAGAAACCATTTAACTTATATGTTAGAGAACCTAGCGGTGGGGGTAATAATACATCAACTCCTACTAGAACATATTTTAAAGATGTAGTGGCTAATTACAAGAATGAAAACACCGAAATTGGTCTTGATATATCTTCTTGGCAAGGAGAAATAGATTTTCAAAAGATAAAAGATGAGGGTGTGGAATTTCTATTTATAAGAGTTGGTAGTACAAGAGGAATTGATGGGGAATATTTTTTAGATAATAAATTTGAAAAATATATAAAAGGCGCTAATGAAGTTGGTATTCCTGTAGGTATTTATTTTTATTCTTATGCTGATAGTAGAGAAAAAGCAATTAAAGATGCTCATTGGATATTAGATCAAATTGAAGGCAAAGGTTATAAAATTGATTTACCAATTGTGTTTGACTGGGAAAACTGGAGTTTTTATAATGAATTTAAATTAAGTTTCTTTGGGCTTACTGATATGGCTAATGCTTTTTTAGATGTATTTAAAGATAAAGGATATAAAGGAATGCTTTATAGTAGTAAGTCTTATTTAGAAAGTATTTGGCTTAAAACAGATTATCCAATATGGTTAGCACATTATGTTGATAAGACTTCATATACTGGAGAATATGAATACTGGCAAATGTGTAGTGATGGTAGAATTGATGGTATTAATGGTGATGTAGACATAGATATTCGCTATAAGTAATATAATTTATTGGTGATTTATATTAAAAGAATAGGAATTATTTTAAGAGAGTTTGAAGAAAATAGCAAAACTTTTTTAGGAACGAGATTGGATTTATTTGATAGTTTAAAGGAATTTGATGTAAATTTAATAGGTATTCCTATTACTAATAATTTTGAAATGCTAAAAGATACTATAAGTTTTTGTGATGGCATTATTTTATCAGGTGGGGATAATGTTAAAGATAATGATTTTAAGCTAGTAGAATATTTATATGATAATGATATACCAACACTTGGAATATGTCTTGGAATGCAAATAATGAGTAAACTTTTAGGAGGAGAAGAGATAAAAGTAGAAGGACATTATAGTACTAATAATTATGTTCATAAAGTTTTTATTAATAGAAAATCATTATTATTTAAGATTTTAGATAAAGATGAGATATTAGTTAATTCAAGACACAGAGATGGAATAACAAATAATTATATTGGGGTTAATGCTAAAAGTGAAGATAATATAATTGAAGGAATAGAAGATAGTTCTAAAAAATTTTTCTTAGGAGTAGAGTGGCATCCTGAAAGTTTAAATGATAAAAACAGTTATAATTTATTTAAATATTTTGTAGAACAAATAAAAAAAAGTAGTTAACTACCTTTCATAGAAATTCTTAATTGATGTTAATATTCTTTTGATATTTTCTTCATTAAATGGTTTGTTTATTATATCTAATATAGGATAGCGAAAAGCTTCTTTTATGGTATTCTCGCTATCATCACCAGTAATTATAACTACTGGTATTTTTTCAAATAACGATTGAACTTGCATATGTTCTAAAACTTGAAATCCATTTAAGCTTGGCATATTTAAGTCTAATAATATAGCATAGAGATTATCATTTTCAATTTTTTCTAGAGCAACTTTACCATTACTTGCTTTAATACAATCATATTCATTACTAATATTTTTTTCAATAAAGTTTAAGATTATATTACTATCATCAGCGATTAATATTTTCTTTTTTTCTTCTTTAAAATATTCATTAAGTATTTTTTGAATTTTTAAGATTGTATTTTTTAAAGTATCAAAATTATTATTTATGTAATCACTATCTTGTTCTTTACCTTTTAATTCATGAGATAAGAATACTTCAGAATCAGACATAAAACCTAAGTATTTAGCTTCACTTTTAGTACTATGAGCAACTATAGCGTAATTATTCCAATCAGCATTATTCTTATAGTATTCTAAATCATTTAGTTTCTGTTCAAGAGAGTCATTAAATTCTTTTAGATTTTCATTGTAGCTATTTAAGTCTCCCCAAAATTCTAGACTAGCATCTACTTCAACATTATTATTCTTTAATAAATCAATTTTCTCCATTATTTTTACCTCCTAAGTATTTATTTAAAACACGATTTAATTCGTAGCGGTCAATAGGTTTTGAAAGGTAGTCATTAAAGTCAGCATTAAGATATTTTTCATCACTACCTTCAATAGCATCGGCTGTAAGGGCTACAACAGGGACATTAAATCCCTTTATTTCCTTTAATCTTCTTAATGTTTCAATACCATTCATTTTAGGCATCATAATATCCATTAGGATTATATCAAAGGTTCCAACTTTAGCAAGTTCTAAAGCTTCATAGCCACTTTCGGCTGTTACTAAACTAAAATTATAAGGTTTTAATATTTGACAAGCTACTTTAATATTTATTTTAGAGTCATCAACTATTAGGACTCTTTTACCCTTATATAAACTGTAATCAATTTTAATTTCTTCACTATTGTCTTTTGGTATTTCCATACTTACTATTTCTTGTTCAAGATATATTCTAAAAGTTGAACCTTCACCATATTTACTAAAAACATTAATGCGACCACCCATCATTTCGGCTAGACTTTTGGTTATAGCAAGTCCTAGACCTGTACCTTCTGTTGTATTATTTTTCTCTTCATCTAAGCGTTCAAATTTATTAAATAATTTTTCTAAGTTTTCTTTTTTAATACCACGGCCTGTATCTTTTACGGATATATATAAAAGACAAGTATTAGTATCATTTCTATTTATACAATTAACATTAAAGATTATTTCACCTTGATCAGTGTATTTAGCAGCATTAGTTAAAATATTTAATATAATTTGTTTTAGTTTTCCAACATCACCTTTTAAGACACCTGGGAGGTCAGGAGATAATACCATTTTAAATTCAATTGGCTTTTCCCCTAAACGAGGTTTTACTAATTTAGATAGGGAACTAAATACTTCACGAGGATTATATTCTTTAGGAACTATTTCCATTTTATTAGCTTCTATTTTGGAGATATCTAAAATACCATTAACTATTTCTAAAAGATTATTAGATGCATCTACTATATCTTTAGCAAAGCCTTTTGTTTCATTACTTAAGTCCTTAGCTTCAATCATACATTCGCTAAAACCTACGATAGCATTTAGTGGGGTTCTAATTTCATGAGACATATTTGATAAAAATTCAGTTTTGGCAAGATTAGCTTTTTCAGCTGCATCTTTGGCAAGATTTAATTCTTTAATCATTTGCATGTCAGGATTTTCAATAGTGAAATACATTAAAAATGTTACAAAGGATTCTGTTGCAGTCATTAATAATAAAGCTGGGTTAGCTTTTTGAATGAACATTACAATAGTACCGAAAATGATATAAATTATTAATGGCACATATTTTTTCTTTTTTACATTACTAAAATTGATAAGCATTATAATTGTACAAAACACTGCATAAATAAGTCCTAAATAATAGGCTATATTAGCTGCAGGGCCATAGGAATAGATGCTGCCAGGTGTAGTATTATAATATAATGGTAAAATTATAATTCCTAAAGTAGCTATAATACCTATTATTGTAAAGATTATATAAATGTTTTTTCTTTTATTTATAATATGTTCTTTTTTATTTGCAGAAATGATAATTGTGTATTCAGTAAATAAAGTTATCCATACAATTAAATACACAATATAGGCTTTAGAAAAGATTGTATTTAGTAAAGGTAACATTTGGATATTAGAAATGGTAAAATAACAAATAATAGCTAAAATGATACCAACTAGATTAGAAATTATTAAATAAGAAAAAAGTTTATTTTCAATGTTGTCTAATCTTTTTTTTGAAAAAAAGACTATTATTAATAAAGAAATATAGAATAAACTAGTAATGGTAAAAAAAGTGCCACCCATCATTTCAACATCACCTATCTTATAATAAAGTATATCACAAAAAAAGAAAACAATAAAGTTATTTCTTTATAAGTTCTCTTTTTAAATGTTTTTTCTCTTCTTCTTGTTCTAATAATACAATATCTGGTTTCCCAGCATGATTGTATGGCATACTATCTATGAAACCATAAAATTTTGCGCCGTCTCTTTCTTGCAAACTCTCTAAACATAAAGCTTTTAATTCTTCTTTTATTACATCTTCTTTATCTTTATAAGCATCGTGTAGGACAATAATAGCTTTGCACCATTTGCCGTTTAAAGATTCTTCATCTTTTACCCCTATTACAACAACTTCTTTTACAGCATGATGCTTAGATATAACGTTTTCTATTTCAGATGGAAACACATTATGACCATCTGGTCTTATTATAACTCTTTTTAAACGGCCTTTTATGAATAATAAACCGTCTTTATTTATATATCCAATGTCTCCAGTGTGTAACCAATAAGTGCCATCACTGTGTTGCTTTATTGCTTTTGCTGTTTCAGTTGGATTATTATAATATTCTTTCATCATTGATGGTCCTGTTATACATATTTCACCGATTTTATTGTAGCCATATACTTCATCTTCTGAAGTTGTACCATTTTCAATATTAATTTCAAAAATTCCAAAATTATTTTTTACTAAAGGGAATCCTGCGCTTCCTTCGGCATTTACTTTGTTAGTACAAGTTGCAACAGCACTAGACATTTCAGTTAAACCATAACCTTTTAGTAAGTTAGTTATAGCATTATGATTTTTTAGAAAATTATTAATTCTTTTTTCTAGCTCGTTATTAGCTAAATCGCCACCTGCGGCAGGAGTAATCCAAAAAGATAAGTCAAAACCATCAAGTTTAGGATTATCAATCAAACTTTCAAAATGTGCTGGAACGCCCATAAAATGATTAAATCTATACTTTATTAATAAATCAGCAAATTTACTAGCATCGAATTTAGGAATGATAATGTTCGTAACCCCTACATTTAAGGACATATTAAGCATATTAACTCCATACGCCAAAAACATTGGCATAATATTTAGCATTGTTTGACCACGACAAATATTCATATCTAAATTTTGATATTGTGTAGCAAGTGCATTAACGTTGTAATCAGTAAGTAGGGCACCTTTGGGAACGCCAGTTGAACCACCAGTATAATCACAACAAGCAATATGTTCTTCATTGAATGGTACTTCTATTTCAATTTCATTGTTGCTATCTTTTAAGAATTCTTTCCAATTTTTTAATTTAATACTACTTTTTTTTGCATTTTGATTTTTTTTGGCTAATTCTTTTAATTTATTGATAAATATTTTAGCATAAGCTCCTATTTTTATACCTAATGGCATTGAATCAAAAGCAGATAGAGTAAAAATTTCACAATTATAATTTTTTAAAGCATCAGCAATTTTTTCTTTAAATAGGTCTAAAACAAAAATAGCTTTACTGTTAGTATCTTGACACATAAATTCTATTCTAGATTTATTAGTAGTAGGGTCCATTAAGTTAACAGAAACTCCAATTTTATTGGCTGCATATAATAATGCAATAGATTCAGGGGTTGTTACTGATAATAGTGTAATAAAATCACCACTTTTTAAACCTTTAGCAGAAAGGGCTTTGGCAGTTTTATCAATCATATCTAATAATTCAGAATATGTTATTTTTCTATCAAAATAGATTAATGCGATATCATTTAAATGATCTTTACTATTATCGACTAAGTTTCTATATATAGTTTTTTTAGGAACATCATGATTTATTGCTTTATCAGGATGAAATTTAAGCCATGGTTTGTCAATTGATGCGTAACCAGTAGGTGGTCCTTGTATTTCTCCTGTAGCCAATCTTTTTAAATGAAAATCTCTAAGTTTTTTTTCTTTTTCGCTTAATTTGTTAAGCTGTTCTTTATATTCTAGTAATTTTATTTTATCCATTTTTTGCCTCCGTAGTTAATATTACTATATTATATATTTATATTTTATTCAATAAAAAAATGGACTTAATGTATCAATTTTGATACAATATTATTGGTGATTTAAATGGATTATGATATTAATTATATTGAAACATCTTATAATGCGTTAGAGTTAAATGAGATATTTATTAAAGAATTTATTCGTTTTCGGAGAGAAAACAACTTGACACAAGAGTTATTTTCGAAATATTCAAAAGTTCCAAGAGAGAAAATTGCACGTATTGAAAATGGAAGTCATTCACCTAGTGTTTTAAGTTTGTTAAAAATTATAGCTCCAATTGGTTATACAATAAAAATCGTTAAAGTAGAAAATGATAAAAAATATTAGTTTTAAAAATTCTTTTTATATGTTATACTATAGTGTATAGTAAAAATAGGAGGAAATATGAAATTAGATAAAAAAGTGGCTTTAGTAACTGGTGGGGCAATGGGTATTGGTAAAGGAATTGTAAGAGTGTTTTTAAAACATGGAGCAACAGTTGTAATTCTTGATAATAGTGAAGAAGTATCTAAAACAATTAATGAGCTTAATAGTGAATTCCCTGGTAAGATTAATGGTTATGTAGCGGATATAAGAAAAGAAGATGTTTTAATTGCTTGTTATAATGAGATAGAAAAAACTTATAATCATTTAGATATTATTGTTAATAATGCAGGTGTTTGTAAATTAGTTGAATTTGAAAGTATGAGTAATGAAGAAAGAGATTTTCATTTTGACATTAATATTAATGGTACATGGAATGTTACAAAAATATTTTTACCTTTACTTAAAAAATCTCAAGCGGGAGCAATAGTTAATATGTCTAGCGTTACAGGACCGATGGTTGCTGACCCTGGAGAAGTTGCTTATGCAACAAGTAAAGGGGCTGTTCTTGCTTTTACTAAAAGTTTAGCAAGAGAACTTGTTAAATATAATATAAGAGTTAATGCGATTATGCCTGGTTATGTAAATACGCCTATGGTTAACAATATGGCAGGATTAACCGATCCTAATAATCCTAGTGGAGTAATTACAGGAATTGCAAATGCTATACCAATGAAAAGACTTGCTAATCCCGAAGAAATAGGAGAGCTTGCAGCCTTCTTAGCTAGCAGCGAAGCAAGTTATATAACCGCTCAAGGAATTGTAATAGATGGAGCTTCTACTTTACCTGAGACAATGACAATGGGTGTTTAAGTGGAATTTATAGATGTAATAAATAACAGAAGAAGTATTAGACACTATAATGAGCTAGAAGTAAAAAAAGATATAATAGAAGAAATAATTGATGCAGGAATAAAAGCACCTTCGGCTCATAATAGACAACCTTGGCGTTTTATTGTTATTAGTGATGAAAAATTAAAAAATGTAATTTCTGATACATTACTTAATGAAACTTCAATGGAAACTAAACTTACAAGTGATGTAATAAAGACTTGTAGTGCGCTTATTTTAGTATTTGAAGAAGTATCAGATGAATTAATGGATACTTTAAGTGTAGGTGCGGCGATAGAAAATATGATACTTAGGTCGACTGATTTAGGTGTAAAAACTTTATGGATAGGCTATATTGTAGAGATTGCTAAGATTATAGAAGAAATGTTTAGTATGGAAGAAAAGTTAGTGAGTGCAATAGCTTTAGGTTATTCAGAAGTATTCCCTAAAATGAGGCCTAGAAAAGAAAAAAATGAAGTAGTAAAATGGATTGAGGGATAGTTTTTGAAAAAGAAAATTTTATTGTTAATGGTTTTAAGTTTACTTTTATTAAGTAATTGTTCTAAGCCTGTTAAAGAAAGTGAAGTAGACAAAATGAGTTATAATGAAACAGAAGAAATTACAAATTATGTAAAGATAGAAATGAATGATGGAGATAAGATGATTTTAGAGTTATATCCTGAGATTGCTCCAATTACAGTCGCTAATTTTCAAAAGTTAGTAAGTGAAAGATTTTATGATGGTCTAACATTTCATAGAATAATTAAAGATTTTATGATACAAGGTGGAGATCCAGAGGGTACTGGTATGGGTGGATCCGAAGAGACAATTAAAGGTGAATTTGAAATTAATGGTGTAAATAATAGTTTATCTCATGAAAGAGGAGTTATTTCAATGGCTAGAAAGAGTAAACCTTATGATTCAGCTTCAAGCCAATTCTTTATATGTCATGCTGATGTAACTAGTTTAGATGGTAGTTATGCAGCTTTTGGAAAATTAGTGGCTGGGTTTGATACATTAGATAAAATAGCTAATACTAAGGTTAATGGAGAAACGCCGATAGAGCCTCCAGTTATAAAGAGTATTAGATTTATTACGATAAATGAATAAATAAAATGTATAGTAAATGTTTATTTGACATTTTTTAATCTATAAATAATAAAAGTCTATTAAAAAAAGTTGTCAAAAAAATAAAATATGGATATACTATAATTTGGAAGGGGTAAATTTTATTTATTTCTTTCAAATTTCATGGATAAAAGAATAAGCGCAATTCTTTTATCTTATTTGCTTAAAACACTTATCAATTTGGTAAGTGTTTTTTTGATAAAATTAGCTATTTGTAATAGTCAAAATAATATTTGTTTGATATAATGTAGTAACGCGAAAAAGGGATGATTATATGAACAGATATGAAAGTACAAAAAGAGTAGGCTTTTTAGGCATAATAGCTAATCTTTTTTTATTAATAATTAAATTTGGGATAGCAATATTTAGTAATTCACAAGCTATTATAGCAGATGCAATAAATTCTTTTGGAGACATTATATCTTCTTTAATGACTTACATAGGTAATAAAATAGCTAAAGTGCCTAAAGATGAAGACCATAATTTTGGACATGGAAAAGCAGAATATATTTTTTCAATGCTTATAAGTATATTTATGATAATCTTAGCTATAAGAACTATAATAAGTTCTATAACATCAATTGTTTTAAAAGAAAAGTTTATTTTTTCTTATTATATGATTATAGTTTGTGTTATAGTTATTTTGGTTAAATTAGCTTTATATCTTTATACTAAAAAATTATATAAAACGCATAAGGATATATTAATTAAGTCTAATATGAAAGATCATAAAAATGATGTATTCTTAACAATGGGGACATTATTATCTTGTATTCTTGGATATTTTGGTTTTTATTTTTTTGATGGAATAATAGGTTTTGTGATAGCATTATATATAATTATAAGTGGAATTGGAATATTTATAGAAAGTTATAAAGTATTAATGGATATATCTTTAGAAGAAGATGCTAAACAAGAAATAATAGAATATATTATGAATCATAAAGAAATAAAGAATGTTAGAGATTTTGATACTGTTGCGACTGGTTATAAATATATAGCTATTATAACAATTGATTTAGATGGTAATTTAAAAACGTTTAAGTCACATGAGATTGCTGATAAATTAGAGAAAAGTATTGTAAAGAAATTTAGGAAAATATATAAAGTTATAGTTCATGTTAACCCTATTAATATGTAGTGCATAAGTTAATAATAGGGGGAATATTAACAAATGGCTTATTTATATAGTATTATAGGAATATTAATTCCTTTTTTAGGAACTAGTTTAGGAAGTGGGTTTGTTTTCTTTTTAAAAAACAATCTAAATGAAAAAATAGAAAAAATAATTATAGGATTTGCTTCAGGTGTGATGATTGCGGCTTCTATTTGGTCACTGATAATTCCATCAATAGATATGGTTAGAGATACTTATAAATTAATATGGCTGCCAGCTTTAGTCGGTTTAATAAGTGGGGTATTATTTTTAATTATAGTTAATAAATTAGCTAGTAAAATGGAGAATAAAAAAAGCAAGAAATTAAATATGTTAACATTTTCAGTAACACTCCATAATATACCTGAGGGAATGGCTGTTGGAGTATGTTTTGCCGGCTTTTTAGCAGGTAATTCAGGAATATTATTAATTGAGGCGATGATTTTAGCTATAGGAATTGCAATACAAAATATACCAGAAGGAGCTATAATTTCTTTACCTTTAAAGATGGAAGGGAAAAGTAAGTTTAAAGCTTTTAAAGCGGGTGTTTTATCAGGTATAGTTGAACCTATAGCTGCAATTATAACGATATTACTACTTAATTTGATTGTACCTTTACTTCCATACCTTTTAGCTTTTGCAGCGGGAGCAATGATATATGTTGTAATAGAAGAGTTAATACCAGAAATGCATAAAGATTTTAAATCTAATTTAGGAGTTATAGGTTTTACAATGGGATTTGCGATAATGATGCTTTTAGATGTAGCTTTAGGTTAAGATAAAAGATATAATTAGAAAGGGTTAATTCTAAAATGTGACTAATTGTTAGTCTCCGTATTTGTTTAATGGTAGCAATGCTAACGTGTTCTATGTGCGTTCGGATGGCTACCTCAACAACGGCCTTACCAACACGTATGGTGTGCGTCCAATATCCTTTTAAAACTCATTTATTTGATTAAGGTTAAATAAAGAAGAATTAGGATACAAGATTAATCCTTAAGTATAATACTTTAAAAAAATAACACTGATGTTTTATATCCAGAATATGAAACTATGACAGTGTTTTTAATTTGAAAAAAATTTTAGAATTACAGATTTTATAAAATTTGCGTCAAAAATAATGAAAAAGTATATATTGGGGTTCAAAAAATATTGGTTTTTGGTATAAATCTTTATTTTAGGTAAATATGTAAAATTATTAAGTAAATTTAGTACTTTTCAAAGAGTTTTGACATTAATGATAAAATATGATATTATGAATATGTCAAGGAAACTTGCATAAAATAAAAAAGGAATACCTAGTTTTGACGAGTTAGGTACTATTCCAAAAATCTTTGTTTTTGTACCGACTTATACAGTTGGTACTATTTTTATTAAAATGATTAATATCACAATAATAAGGAGTATTATGATAGTACAAAGATATTTCTCTGTTTTTCTCATAATTTCACCTCCTTCCACTTTTAAAAGTAAAGGAGAATAGTACCTAAACTAACTAAATATTCCTATAAATATTATACTATGTAAATATATATTAAGGCAAGCGAATTTGACTTGCTATGTGCTTCATGCAACATAATAGATTAATACTATCATTAGTTTAAAGCTTTTTACAAAGTCTATTTAAAAAAAGCGGACAACAAAAAAGGCATCAACGACTATTATTATTAGCATAGATAATATCTATGTTAATAAAATAGAAGTTAATGTCAAAACATAAAAATAAAGACATTATGTTCTTAATGCTTCACTAATTTGATTCTAACATATTTCATAAATTTTAACAACTATTTTAAATATTTAGGATTATCTATTTTACCAAGAAGATAATCAGCAGAAATATGATATTTATTACATAACATATATAAATAAGGTGTTGCTAAAATGTGGCGTTTGTTTTCATGATGAACTATAACAGATGTAGAAGCATTAAAAAATTGTCCTAATTTTTCTTGAGTAAGTTTATTTTCTTTTCTAAATTCTTTTAGTCTTGTAGCAGATACAACTATATCAATATCTTGTTTAGAATTATCATATTGTTTAATTTCGGTAAAACCCAAAATATAATCAAGTGAAACATTAAAATAATTACAAATGTTATTTAAATGTTTTAGAGGGAATATTTCGTCTTCGCGTTCACAATGGGCATAGTGGCTTACGTTAATGTTTATTTTATTTGCTAATTCTTTTTGTGTTATTCCTATTCGTTCTCTTATTGAAGATAATCTTTCTTTGTATAGCATGTTATCACCTCAGTTATAATTAAATTTTCGCATATAATTTATTTTTATAAGCTTGTTGTGGCGAAATATGACGATTTTTCTTGACTTTTAATATATGGAATATTATAATTGATGTATAAGCTAGAAATTTCTAAAATAACCTGGGTTTGCTTATTTTTAAGGAGCAAATAAAAATGAAATTTGAAAGAAATGGCAATAGTAGAAAGTATTTTTTGTGTGGTTTAATATTGGTAGTAGTACTTACTATAACCGTTACTTTAATAACGTCGAAAGCAAATTACAGAATGACAGCATCTATACCTTTAACAGAAGGTAAGGTTATTGCAAGTCCTTATGATATTAATATAGTAGCATTATATTTAGATAATATAGAGCAAGATAGTAATACTATAATACCTAATGGTTATAAAATAAATGAAAGTCAAAGTTATTGTTATAAAGGAACAAATAAAAATAATAAAGATAGTAATGTTAAACTATTTACTGATGAATTAGGAAATCATTCCTTTTTCGGAATATCTAAATCTTCTAAATGTATATTGTATTTAGAAAAAATAAATTATGAAGTCAAAATAATGAGTGAGTTGTTAGAAACTCATTATACAGGAAGAAAAACAAGAGAAGAAGGAACATTTAATAAGACAATAGAAAATACAACAATGGGAGTAATATACGAGGGAGAAGACGATGATGGAATAACCTATTATTTTGCAGGAAATCCATTAGACAACTGGGTCGAATTTGGCGGATACTATTGGCGAATAATAAGAATAAATGGAGATGGTTCAATTAGATTAATCTATCAGGGAAGAGCTGAAGATGAAAATGGAAATAAGTTAGAACCTCAAAAAAGTGGCAGTGAAACGCAAATAGGAACAAGTGCTTTTAATAACAATAAAGATGACAATGCTTATGCAGGTTTTATGTATGGGGTGCCAAACTCAAGTATCTATGAAGAGACGCACAAAAACGTCAATAAAAGTACTATTTTACAGTATTTAGATAATTGGTTTGAAAATTCTAATATAAATATAAAATCAGAAAATTTTAAATATATAGATACAAATGCAGGTTTTTGCAATGATAGAACACCATATTCTTCCAATGTGAAAACTGTGTCAACTGAAACATCGGGAAGTGGTAAAACTACAACATATTATGGAGCATATATAAGATTACGATTAGGAACCTACGAAACACCATCGGCATTGGGATTGCCAACTTTTAAATGTACAAACATAATAAATGATTTGTTTACATATGAAAAATCTAATAAAGGAAATCATAGTTTAGATTATCCTGTAGGTTTAATAACTGCTGATGAGGTTTCATATGCAGGAATGGTAGTGTCTAACGTTGATAATAGTACAAAGTTAACAGAAAATAATTACTTGTATACTAAGCATATTTATTGGACATTATCTCCAACTCAATATAATGATAGTGATTTAGTATATTTATTTCGTGTGCATTCCACCGGTTTTTTATGGGATCTTAGCGTAGGACATAGTGTGGGTGTAAGACCTGTTATAAATTTACGTGCTGATGTAGAGTTTACTGGTGATGGAACACAATTTAATCCATTTAAAGTGGTGGTTTAGTTAGAAGTATTAAGTTACTTCTTTTTTCTTACTTTTTTGTAAGATAAAAGAAAGGTTATTAGTGGTATAATAGTTATAGGTGTTTTTTATGAAAAAAATTATGATTGTAGAAGATGAACCAATAATATGTAAAGAATTACAAAGTTTACTGTTAAATGCTGGTTATGAAGCTTTAGTTTTAAAAGATTTTAATAATTCTAAAAAAGAAATATTAGATAGTAATTCTGATTTAGTTTTATTAGATATTAATATACCTAAATTAAATGGAGAATTATTACTTAAAGAAATTAGAAAAGAAAGTAATATTCCAATTATTATGCTTACAAGTCGCTTAAGTGAAATTGATGAAGCATTATCTATATCTTTAGGTGCTGATGATTATATAACTAAACCGTATAATCCAACTATTTTGCTTCTTAGAATTGAAAGTGTTTTTAAAAGAATAGATTTTAAAGCAAAAGTTATAAAATATCAAGATTTAGAAATACTTTCTAATAAAGGTATACTAAAAAAAGGTAATGAAGAACTCTATCTAACAAAGAATGAAATGATAATATTTGAAAATTTATTAAATAATTTAGGTAATATTGTAACTAGAGATGCTCTTATGACAGATTTATGGAATAATGAAGAATATATAAATGATAATGCTTTAACGGTTAATATAAGCCGTCTTAGAAATAAGCTTGCTAGTTTTGGGTATCCTGATGTTATTGAAACAAGAAAAAAGGAAGGATATATTTTACGATGAAATTAAGTATGTATATAAAAGATAATATACTTTCTTTAATAATTTTTCTTATAACCTATTTTTTAATATTTATTATTTTAATTGCATTTAAAGTACATTCAAGTATTAAATATGCGATTACATTTTTATTTTTTATAATGGGCATGATAATTTTTTTAATTAATTATTTTAGAAAAAGGAAGTTTTATAATGAGTTAATTAATAATGTAAATATTTTAGATAAAAAATATTTAGTATTAGAGACATTAAGTAAGCCTAATTTTTATGAGGGATTGATTTTATGGAATACATTATACGATATTAATAAAGATATGGGAGAACTTGTTTTAACTAAAGAAAATAATGTTAAAGATTTTAAAGAATATATTGAAATGTGGATACATGAAGTAAAAATACCAATTGCTTCTTTAATTTTATTGTGTCATAATCATAAGAATATACCTAAAGAGCTTTTGAAAGAAGTTAGAAAATTAGATAATTATATAGATCAAGTTTTATATTATGTTAGAAGTAATTATGCGAGTGGAGATTTTTTAATAAAAGATGTTTATTTAAATAAAGTTATAAGTAACGTAGCAATAAAAAATAAAGACGATTTACTTGCTAATAAAATAGATTTAATTATTAATGTTAAAAAGGTTAGAGTTTATACTGATAGTAAGTGGTTAGAGTTTATTTTAAATCAAATTATTAATAATAGTATTAAATATAAAGATAAGGATAATGCTTATATTAGAATAGAAGTAGATGAAGAAATTGATAAAGTAGTTTTATGGATAATAGATAATGGTATGGGTATTAAGAGTAAAGATATTAAGAATGTGTTTAAGAAATGTTTTACAGGAGAAAATGGAAGAATACGAACTAAATCAACGGGTATGGGTTTATATATAGCAGATAAATTATGTAAAAAATTAGGTCATCAAATAGATATAGAGTCTTTAGAAGGAGAGTATACTAAACTCAAAATAACATTTGGAAAAAATAGTATTTATAAAATAGATTAGATTACAAAATTGTAAGGTTGTGTAAGATAAAATTAGCGACAAAATTTTCTTTTTTTAATAAAATGAAATTGAGAAGGACGGGAATTTATGGAAAATATTTTAAAACTCACAGGAATAGAAAAATATTATGGAACAAAATCAAGTTTAACTAAAGCGATAGATAATATTTCTTTAGAAGTAGATAAAGGAGAATTTGTTGCGATAATGGGCGCTAGTGGAAGTGGCAAAACAACGCTTTTAAATGTGATATCAACAATTGACAAAGTTACAAGCGGACATATTTATGTTGGTGGCAGGGATATTACAAGATTAAAGGGTAATGATTTAAACAAGTTTAGAAGAGAAGAACTAGGTTTTATTTTTCAAGATTTTAATTTATTAGATACTTTAACAGCTTATGAAAATATAGCACTTGCTTTATCAATTCAAAATGTTAATGTTAAAGAAATCGATGAAAGAGTAAAAAAGGTAGCTAGTAATTTAGATATTAAAAATGTTTTAAGCAAATATCCTTATGAGATGAGTGGCGGGGAGAAGCAGAGAGTTGCTAGTGCAAGGGCAATTATTACTAATCCAAAATTAGTTCTTGCCGATGAACCAACAGGAGCTCTTGATTCTAAATCAGCTAAAATGTTACTTGATAGATTTAATTATTTAAATGATGAGTTAAGTACTACAATATTAATGGTAACACATGATGCTTTTACGGCTAGTTATGCTTCACGAGTTATATTTATTAAAGATGGAAAAGTATTTAATGAATTATATAAAGGTGATGATAGTAGAAAAGACTTTTTTGACAGAATTATTGATGTTGTTACAATGCTTGGTGGTGACTTAAATGATGCTTGCTAAGTTATCGTTTAAAAATATTTTAAAGAGTATTAAAGATTATGCTATATACTTTTTTACACTGATTTTAGGTGTTTCAATATTTTATGTATTTAATGCGATAGATAGTCAAACAGTTATGCTAAATGTATCAAGTTCTACTTACGTAATTATTAAATTAATGACTAATATGTTATCAGGTGTAAGTGTATTTGTAGCATTTATTTTAGGTTTTTTAATTATATATGCAAGTAATTTTTTAATTAAGAGAAGAAAAAAAGAGTTTGGTATTTATTTAACTTTAGGAATGAGTAAAAGAAAAATAGCATTAATTTTATTTTTAGAAACTTTATTTATCGGAATTTTCTCTTTAATTGTAGGTTTAATATTAGGATTTTTCTTATCACAATTAATGAGTATATTAGTTGCGAATAGTTTTGAGGCTGATATGACTAATTTTACTTTTGTTTTTTCTTATGAAGCTTGTTTTAAAACATTAATTTATTTTGGAATTATGTATGTGATAGTGATGATTTTTAATACTTTTAATATTAGTAAATGTAAATTAATAGATTTACTTCATGGTAGTAAAAAGTCAGAAGAAATAAAACTTAAAAATCCTTATTTATGTGTTTTAGTATTTATTGTAGCAGTTTCTTTTTTAGGATATGCTTATTATTCAGTTACATGGGGATTATCAAATCTTGATGAGAACAAAATATTTATACCAATAATTATTGGAGTTATTACAACATTTTTAGTTTTTTGGTCTTTATCAGGGTTAATACTCCGCATAGTGATGAGCTTTAAAAAAGTTTATTATAAGGGACTTAATAGTTTTACTTTGAGACAGATAAGCTCGAAAATAAATACGACTGTTTTTTCTATGACTATTATATGTTTGATGCTTTTTGTAACGATTTGTGTTTTATCTAGTGCTTTAACTTTAAAGAATTCTTTATCATCTAGTTTAAATAGTTTAGCTCCAGTAGACCTTGAGTTAACCAAGAAAATGGAGGATAATTTAAAGATAAATGAAGTGTTTAAATTTGATGATTATTTGGAATATTTTGTAGATATAAATATTTATCAAACATATTTAACGTTTAAAGATACTTTGGGTGATAGATTTGATATCATTAATAATGATTATAAATTTTTAAGTTATGATAGTTTGGAAGATATTGTTAAAGTAAGTGATTATAATAAAGTAGCTAGGTTATATGGGCATGAAGAATACACTTTAAATAATAATCAATATATGGTTATTGCTGATTTTAAATCAATGGTTAGTATTAGAAATATGGCTTTAAAAAATAATGAAACAATTAATATTTTAGGTAATACTTTAAGTCCTAAATATGAAGAATGTAAGGAAGGTTTTATTGATTTATCCGCAAATAAAATTAATTCTGGTATTATAATAGTACCTGATGATATAATTCTTGATAATTATCTTAAATATAAT
>JAMPHW010000019.1 GCA_023663235.1 Ruminococcus sp.
GATTATTTTAGAAATTTCTAGCTTATACACTTATTATAATTGCTCATATAATAAAAGTCAATATAAAAACAGTTATTTTCGACACTTAGTGTCTTTATCAATTTAACATGAGAAAATATAGTTGGTGAATTAACAATGATTTATAGCGAAAAACTAAAAAATTTAAGAGAAGAAAATGGTTTAAAACAAAATGAACTGGCAAATATATTATCTATCGAAAGAAATACTTATAGTCAATACGAAAGCGAATATTCAATTATTCCAATTAAACATTTAGTTAATATATGTGATTATTTTAATGTTTCAATTGATTATATATTAGGCTTCACAAGCACTCACAGATATAATAAAAATATAAATGGAGTTAATAAATCTTTAGCAGGCAAATGCCTTAAAGAATTTAGAAAAGAAAATAATCTTACTCAAAAAAAGCTTGCAGAAACACTCAATACTGTTCAACAAGTTATTGCTAATTATGAAAATGGTACCAATTTAATAGCTTTACCATTTCTCTATACAATCTGTTCTAAATATAAGATATCAGCTGACTATCTTCTAGGTAAAATTGATAATCCTAAATACTTAAAATAATCTTTTCAAGTATTTCTTTTTACTACTCTATTTATATATTTTGTTTCACATTGATAAAGCATAGTCCATCACTATCTAGTAATACTTGCTTACCCTTAACTGTATAAATCATACTTTTTATATCTATTTTTTCTTTTACTTTAATTTAACTCTCTAAATTCATTCTATCATTTATTTTTTAATATGTAAATAATTACCAAATCTTATAAAAGCAAATTAAAAGAGCATCTCTGCCCTTTTAATCTATAAATAAGTAATGAACCAATAATTTTATTCTTATGTATCTAAATAAGTAACTTAAACTTGATCCACCTTTTATAGATATTAATTTATTAGAATCTAACATATATGCCTTTCTAATGAGTGAACCACTTATAGTTTATCACAAAATCAGAAAGATACAAGTTATTTCATATTTTCAAGTTTTTCATTTACAATATCCATAGCATTATTTATTGCTTTGGCTGTTTTATTTTTTGTTTTATTATTAGTTAAAGCATAAGCCATCATCCCAGCCCCTAAAGACATAGCAATAATACTTCCTGTCATCATCTTTTTCATATTCCCACCTCATTAATATTATGGCTTTAATTTAAAAACTTATGCACTAATTTATCTTTTAAAGTGGTTTTTCTACTTGATGAATAATCATTATTTATAGCCATCTGAAAGAATTTAGTCTCACCAATTATTACCAAGCTTTTTTTAGCTCTTGAGACTCCTGTATATATAAGTTTATTATAAAGCATTTTATAATATCCTTTAGAAATTGGTAAAATAACATGTGAAAATTCACTACCTTGACTCTTATGAATTGTTATCGCATAAGCATGCTTAATCTCTCGCATATCCTCTTTGGTATACTCTACTTTATTTCCTTCGAAATCAATAATAACTGTATCTTTTTTACCATTAACTTTATTTATTTTTTTAATAAATCCAATATCTCCATTAAAGACATTACAATCAGGATTATTTTGTAATTGTAAAACTTTATCATTTTCTCTAAATATTACTTCCCCTATTTTTATCTCTTCCTTTTTCTTATCTTCTGGATTAAATAAGGATTGTAATAAAACATTTAAATTATCTATCCCATTTTCCCCTTTATACATTGGAGCTAAAACTTGAATATCATTTTCATTTAACCCTTTTTCTTTACTCATTAAACATATTTTCCTTATCGCATCTTTAATATACTCACTATTTATTTCTAAAAAATTATAATCATCCTTTTGATTAGTAAAATCTTCTGCTAAATCCTTATTTTTAATTTCCAAAGCTAAATATGGTATGTAAGAATTATCACTTTGACGATAAATTTTCTCTAATGGACAAAAAGTAAACAAATCACTCATAATTAAATCATTTAAGACTAACCCTGGACCTACTGAAGGTAATTGAAAAACATCTCCTACCATTATTAGTTGAACATTACTTTTTATTCCCTTTAATAAAGCATTAAATAAACTAATATCAATCATACTCATTTCATCAACTATAATTAAATTTTCTTGTGCTTTATGAAATTCATTAACCCCAAAATTATTAGCATCCTTATTCCACTTTAAGTAACGGTGAATAGTCATAGCTGGAAGGCCTGTTGCCATACTCATCTTTTTACTTGCTCTACCAGTCGGAGCTAAAAGAGCTATATTTGCTAAAACTTCTAAAGGAGAATAATTATGCATTTTAACGTATAACTTAACTATCGCATTAATAATAGTTGTTTTACCAGTTCCAGGTCCACCTGATATAATTGTAACTTTATTTTCTAAAGCATTTCTAATCGCTCTTTTTTGGTCTTCATTATAATAAACTTTTTCCTCTTCTTCTAGCTTACTTATTTCCAAATCAAAATCATATACTGGACTTTTATTACTATTATTTAAATCATATAAATTATCAACTATATCTTCTTCTGCTTCATAGTACTCTCTTAAATAATATAAATTATTTTCTACAATTATTTGATTTTCTTCTTCTAAAGCATAAATGATTTCTTCAAAAGTTATATCTTCAATAATTAAGTTAAATTCTCTTTTTAAAGCATCTTTAATATCTTCACTATAATAATATGTATCCCCGTTATTAAAACTTAATCTTTTCATACTTTCTAAAAGACAAGCTTTTATTCTAATTTCATCATATATATCATGGTTAATTTTGTAAATATCATCTATTTTGTTAAAATCTAATATTTCCGTTAATAGATATAAATTTCCCTCAATTATATATTTTGTTTTTTCTTGATATACTTTATAAATACGTGTTGCATCAGCAATAGAAAATCCCAATTCTTTTAGCTTTAAAAGGGTATCATCAGCATCACTATAAGCCATAATTGAATTTCTAATAGTATCAGCTTTATCTGCATTTATTCCTGATATTTTTAGTAATACACTAGCATCTTCCTTAATAAGCTTTAAAGCATCTAACCCAAGTTCCTTAACAATTTTTTTAGCTGTCTTTTCTCCGCATCCCTTAATTAAAGGACTAGTTAAAAATTCCACTAAAGCATCTTCGCTAGTTATTGCTTCTTTTTCATAACTATCTACTTTATATTGAAATCCAAATCTTTCGTGTTTTAAAGGATTACCATATAAAATAAAAGTTTCTTCCAAATTAATATCTAAAAAAGTTCCTGTAATTGTTACCGTTTTATTAACATAATCAAGCATATTTTTATCATTTGTATCTTTAACTCTTAAAACCGCAACAACATAACCATTATCATCATTTTTATAAATATAATTACGAATTTTACCTTTAATATAATTCATATTGCCTCTTATAACCTAGGGCCAAGATAAGGAACTTCTTCATCATATAAAATATTACCATTTATATCCATCGGGTATACTATTCCATCTATTTGAATTAAGGTACGTTCTTCATCAACAAATGTGCCAAAAACAACATTATTATCTTGATCATATAATTTTATATAAGCAAATTCTTTTTCTAAATCAGGAATATATTTAGTATAATAATCAAATCCTCTATCATCAATATAAATTCTATAGCCCTCTGAATCTAAATAATATCTGCGACCCTTGCTATCTTGATACTCTTTGTCTAAATCATCTTCTCTTTCAGCTAAAGCTTTAACTCTTTCTAAACTGTATTGAATTATTTTACAAGCCGAAGCTTTAATTAAACGAAATGCTCTTTTTAATTCTTGATTAAAAGTTTTATCTTGATATGTATTGTTTTTACTGTTTAAAGGCTTACTATTAAGATTAACTACTTTATCAACATAAAAAGCAGAAACTATAACTGTCCCATAATCTCTATATTTTCTAGTATCACCTATTGTGCCTACTACCATTTTATCTTTTTCTATAGCACTAGCAGCCCTAATAAGTTCTGCAATATCTCTATCCTTCAAAATAATTCTTTCCATCTTATCACCTTTATTTCTCTAAGCAAGTTAAAACTTCACCATATATATTATTATCTTTAATTTCTGTAATTTTTACAACATAATTACTATTTAAATGTAATTCTCCTTTTAAATAAACTTTAAGATAATTAGAAGTATGACCTACTGTATAATCGCCAGCATACTCTTCTGTTAGAACTTCTATTTCTTTATTTAAAAATTTTTCTATATATTTATTTTCTAACTCTAAGGAAATATTAAGCAATTCTTTTGTTCTTTCTTTTTTTAGTTTACTATCTACTTGAGGCATTGAAGCTGCTGCCGTTCCATCTCTTAATGAATACGGAAAAACATGTATTTTACTAAAATTAATTTCTTTGCAAAAATTTACACATTCTAAAAAATCTTCATTAGTTTCATAAGGATGACCTACTATAACGTCAGTTGTAAGTGAAATATCAGGTCTAATTAATCTTATTTCTTTTATTTTATTTCTAAAGTATTCTTTATCATATTTCCTATTCATACGTTTTAAGACATTTTCACTTCCACTTTGTAATGGTACATGAAGATGATTACATATTTTAGAATCATTCTTTAAAACATTCAAAAATTTATTGTTTAATTCTGTTATTTCAATACTAGATATGCGAATACGTTCTAAACCATCTATTTTTTCTAGTTCTACTAATAAATCACTTAAATCATAATTATCACTATTATAAGAACCTGTATGTATTCCTGTTAAAACTATTTCTTTATGACCGTTATTAACTAAAATCTCTGCTTCTTTTAAAACTGTGTTAAAATCTTTAGATCTAATGCTGCCTCTTGTATAAGGAATAATGCAATAAGAACAAAAATTATCACACCCATCTTGAACTTTAATGAATGCTCTTGTATGCGTTGTAAATTTAGAAACATTCATATTTTCAAAATCTAGTTTTCTTTCATAATTAAAATACTCATAATCTTTTTTATTTTCAATATAATTTTTAATTAAAGTAACTATATCACTTTTTCCACGATTACCTATTAAAATATTTATGCCTAAATCTTCATATTTTTCTTTTTTATTTTGCGTACTACATCCACAAACAACCAAAATAGCTTTAGGATTTTCTCTTCTCTCTCTTCTAACCATTTTTAAAGATTTACTATCAGCAGTATTTGTAACACTACAAGTATTAACAATTATAATATCAGCTTTTTTTTCATCATATATAAATCCTACTTTTTTTAATGTTTCCTCAATATATTCACTTTCATAGGTATTTACTTTACACCCTAAAGTTATAATTTTAAATGTCATAATTATCCCCCGACTTATATTAATTTAAAGTTTGTTGTAAAGCTCTTAATGCTGCTAAGAATGCTTCTTCTTTTTCATAATTAAAAATTGCTCCATGAACTTTGCTTTCCACTTTTAAATCTTTATTCACTAAATTATCTAAATCCACTTTTTTAACTTTTATATCATCATTAATTGTTTCTTCTTCGCTATAATTTAAAGCAAAATTATTTTTATGTTTAATAAGTTCATCATAACTTATAATAGCTTTCTCTTCTTGTTCTTCTTCATAATTATTAAGTGATATTTCTTTAGGTTCACTATTTTCTATTTCTTCTGTTATTTCTTTTAAAAAGTCTAATTCTGTTAATTTAGATATATCTGCATTTTCTGTATCTTCATTATTCTCTTTTATAAAATAAATTAAAGTTATGATAAGTAACATTAAAACTAATATTGCCAAAAAGAATATTACATCTACAAATGCAACAGATTTAAGAAAATCAATTGTATCATAAATTAACTGCATACTTATCACCTAAGTTTATTTTAACAAAAAAAGTCCAAGTTTTAAAGTATAATTAAAACATTTACATCTAATTGATAAAAGATTTACTACTTTTTAACACTGTAATTTAAAATCCTCAATATAAAAAAGGATTTTTACTAATCCTTTTCAATATTACTTATACTTGCTCTTTTATATTCTTCGCAAAGATTATCTAAATCCTTAATAAAACTTGCTATTTCATCTTCATTTGTAAGTCTTGCCCCACTAGCATATTTATGCCCTCCACCATGATAAAGACTTGCCGTTTTATTTACTATTGGCCCATGACTTCTAATGCTTACTTTATACACCTTATTCTTAGCATCTTCAGTAATAAAAGTCCAAACACTAACTTCTCTAATAAAATTAAAATTATTAATTAAATTAGAAGGAGTAGCTAAATCGACACCATACTCCCTAATCGTCGAACTTGGAATTATAATATATCCTAGCCCATTATCGGTTACTTTCAAATTACTTGCTATATAGCCTTCAAACCTTACTTCATTAATACTTCTATCATATAAATAATTGTATAAAGTCGTAAATTCTAACTTACTTTTAGTAACAAGTTCATGAACAATTTTAAATGTTTTAGCACTTGTATAAGAAAGTAAGAATCTATCACTATCTGAAACCATACCTAAATAAAGATTACTTGCTATTTTTTTATCTAACTTAAGTGGAGTATTAAGTATTAATTCCGCAATTAACTGACAAGTTGAACAAGAAGTTTCATCTGTCCAATCAAGAGGACCTTTTATATCTTCACTCGGATGATGGTCAATCTTTAATATTTCTTGATATTTTAAATTTTCTATCCCATCAACTCTCGCTATATTAGGAACATCTAAAACAATTAATAAAGCACCAGTTTGTTTGTCATTATCAATTTTATCTAAAATACCATAATACTTAAATTTGGAAACCCCAACACCTACAGCATATACTTCTTTTTTAGGGAAAGTAAGTCTTATCGTATCTCTTAAAGCTATTTGACTAGCTATCGCATCTGGATCAGGTCCAACATGTCTTGCTATAACTATTTTGTCATAAGCCTTTATTTTGCGAAATACTTTTTTATATATATTATTATTAATATTATTCACCTACATCTATTTTATAAAATCAAAAGTATCAAGAGCTATCATTAATTCTTCATTAGTTGGAATTACATAGACAGGAACTTTAGAATCCTTACTACTAATTTTTCCTTCTTGAATATCTAAATAACTAGCTATTTTATTATTTTCACTCTTATCCACTAATATACCTAAACATGCAAGTTTTTCTAATATTGCTTCTCTAAATTCACGAGCGTTTTCTCCTAAACCAGCTGTAAACACTAAAGCATCAACATTCCCATTTAAAGCTACATAATATTTAGCTATATAATCTACAATTCTATTTACATACATATTATTTGCAAGTATTGCAAGATGCTCATTATTAGCCATACCAGCTTCTATATCTCTATGATCACTGTATTTTTCACTAATGCCAAGAAGTCCACTCTCTTTATTAAGCATATTATCTACTTCTTCAATAGTTTTACCACTCTTTTTCATATAATAAGGAATTACTGAATAATCAATATCACCACATCTAGTTCCCATTATTAAACCAGCATTAGGAGTAAATCCCATTGTTGTATCAAAAGATTTACCTTCTTTAATAGCACATATAGAACCACCACTTCCAATATGACAACTAATTATATTAGGATTTTCTTTATTTAACTTTTCACTTACTACTTTAGTTATATATCTATGACTTGTTCCATGAAAACCATATTTACGGATTTGATAATCTCGATATAAAGAATATGGAAGCGCATATAAATAATGTTCTTCATCCATTGTTTGATGAAAAGCTGTATCAAAAACACAAACCATTGGTGTATTAGGAAGCGCTTCTTTAAACGCTTTAATGCCTATTATATGTGCTGGATTATGAAGAGGTGCAAGACTTGTATTTTCTTCTAAATAACTAATAACTTCTTCATCTACCATAACACTCTTTGTATATTTACCACCATGAACAACACGATGACCTATACCATCTATTTCATCTAATGATTTAATAATGTTATTATCAAATAATTCTTTTATTAATAAATCTATAGCTACTCTATGATCTTTCATTTCTGCTTCTTTTTTTATTTTAGAACCATTTATTTTGATACTATAAATTCCACCAGCTAAACCTACTTTCTCAAAATAACCACTAATTAACTCTTTTTCATCAGGTAAACTTATTAAATTAAACTTTAAAGACGAACTACCTGCATTAACTACTAATATTTTCATATAAAATCTCTCCTTAACCTAATTATAGAACAAATTTAAAAATTTTACTATCTTTTTTAACCTTTTAACTTTAAATTGTCAATATAGTTCTACAATTAATAAATAATAAATAAACTTCTATAGGTGATATTATGCCAAAAAAACATATTGATTATCCATTATTAATCGCTGTTATTATAATTAGCCTTTTTGGTATTATAATGATATATTCTGCAAGTTCTATATGGGCTGAATTCAAATATCAAGATGCCTTCAAATATGTTAAACATCAAGCATTTTTCTTTATTTTAAGTTTAATAATTCTTTTTATAACTACTAAATTAGATTTAAATTTTTTAAAAAAGAAAGCCAATAGTATCCTTATAATTTGTTTAATTGCTTTAATTTTAGTTTTAATACCTGGAATAGGTAGTATTAGAAATGGTTCCAGGAGTTGGTTTGGTTTTGGCGGACTTGGTATACAACCTAGTGAATTCGCCAAAATTGGGTTAATTATCTTTACTTCTAAATATTTAGCTCGCAATAGAAAAGATATGCATAATGTTATTAAAGGTGCTTTGCCTATTTTTTTAGTTATAGGTTTATTCTTCTTACTAATTATGCTAGAGCCAGATTTTGGAACAGCAATGGTTATAACTCTTACCTTAATATGCTTAATTTTTATCTCAGGCTTAAAAATATCCTTTTTTATTAAACTAGGAATATTAGGTATCATTGGAATTATTGGTTTAATTGTCGCTGCACCTTATAGAATGGCTCGTATTATATCTTTTTTAAATCCTTGGAGTGATCCTCTAGGTGCAGGCTATCAAATAATTCAAAGTTTATATGCTATTGGTCCTGGCGGTCTTCTTGGACAAGGATTCATGAAATCACGTCAAAAACACTTTTATTTACCTGAACCTCAAACTGATTTTATCTTTTCTATTATTAGTGAAGAATTCGGTTTTTTAGGAGTTATTATTGTCTGTAGTTTCTTTCTCTTCATCTTTTATCGGATGATAAAAATAGCCATGAAAGAAACTGATCTATTTAATAAATATCTTGCTTTTGGACTTGCTTTTGGCATATTCATCCAAGCAAGCTTAAATTTAGCGGTTGTTGTTGGTTTAATACCTGTTACAGGTGTTACCCTACCCTTTATTAGCTATGGAGGCTCTAGTCTACTTGTAAGTATGATTATGATTGGTATAGTATTAAATATAAGTAAAAAGTAATAACTTATTAAGAAATATACGTAATATTTTATTAGAAAAAATAACCTCTTTTTGTATTTACATTGCGGATATATAGTGGTATGCTATGCCTATAGCAGTGAACGGAATTGGACGGTGTCCTCGATTATCCGCAATAAGCCAAAAATTAGAAAGGAAAAACCATTTTTGAAAATTTTAAATTTATTAAGATGGATTATATGATATTTATTATGAAAGAAATTATTATAAAAACTGAATATAGTTTGGAAAAGTGTGAGAAGCTTGCTAGATTTCAATTTAGCAAATATGTAAATGATTTTACCTCCTTTAAAGATATTAGATTTATTGGAATTATTTCCATATTATTTTTAATTATAGATTTTGGTATATTAATTTTTTCTCATAAATTTAGTTTTATCATTTTTATAATAAGTTTAATTACGTATATATATTCCTTTATTTACAGAAAAAAGTTAATTGAAGCAAACAAAGAGAAAATTATAATGCTTCATAAAAATAGTATAATAACTATAAGTTCCAAAAATGTTAATATTAACAATGGTGAAATTGATATGAATATTAATTATAATTCGATTTGTGTAGTCTATGATGTTAAAAAATTTATATATATAAACTTCATATTTAGAGGAAATTTAAATTATTTATGGATTGAAAAAAGTTTATTAAACGACGAAAATAAAGAATTTATAAATAGTATTTTTAGTAAGAAAAAAGTTAATGTAAAGAGTTGCAATTATTAATAAATCTAAAATATCAATAATTCAAATATTAATAAATTCAATAGATAATTTATTCTAATTATATATCGTTAAAAAATCCAACTATTGATAAAGATTTAAAAGTGTATATTCACTTAAAGTTTTTTTAATTAGTTAATTAGATATTAAAAACAGTTATTTGAGAAGCGTAACCTACCAAAAAACAGATACGAGTGTAATGCTTAGAGTATTACCCTACCCTTTATTAGCTATGAAGGCTCTAGTCTACTTGTAAGTATGATTATGATTGGTATAGTATTAAATATAAGTAAGCATAACAATTAAATAAAGTATATAATTATTTAAATTGCATATCCTATATATGTGATAAATATGAAAAAAAATTATCTTATATGGCTAACTTTTTTATCTTTAATAAGCATCATTTGTTTTACAACATATCATATTTTTAATAAGCCTAATTATAAAATAACTTTTAACTCTAATGGTGGAAACAAAATAAAATCTATTGAAATAAAAAAAGATACCACCCTAGAAAGTCTCCCCATACCTATTAAAAACGGTTATGAATTTCTTGGCTGGTATCTAAATGATAGTCCCTATAATTTAAACGAACCTATTACAAAGAATATAAATTTAATTGCTAAATGGAATAACATTTTAACCAAAACTTATAAAATTCGCTTTGATACTCTTAGTGATACTAAGTTTGATGATATTATTGTTGAAGAAAATACTATTATCGAAGACTTTCCAACACCTATTAAAGAAGAATATAAATTTTTAGGTTGGTACTACCATAATAAAGAATTTGATTTTAACACTCCTATAACTTCCAATATAACTTTAATTGCTAAATATGAAAAAGAAATAGATTAGAGCCATACACCATAAGTGATCGCTGCCATTGCCAGTATTAGACCTGCAACCCAAAAATATCTTACAATATCTTGTTCGTTAATTCCCATAACTTCAAAATGATGATGTAAAGGTGCCATTTTGAAGATTTTTTTATGAAACTTTCTAATTGAAATAATCTGTAATAAACTACTAAGTGTTTCTATTACAAATATTCCTCCAATTAAAGCGAGAGAAAGCTCATGTCTTGTTAAAATTGCAATCGTTGCAAGTGTAGCGCCAAGTGATAAAGACCCTAAATCGCCCATGAACACTTTCGCCGGATGGGCATTAAATACTAAAAAGCCCATTAAAGCTCCAGTTAAAATAAAACAGAAGATAGCAATTTCTTGATAACCAGCAAGCCAACCTGTATTCCAAGCAATAATGCCAAAAGCAAAGAAAGCAATGGCACTAAGTCCACCAGCAAGACCATCTAAACCATCAGTTATATTTACGCCATTGCTACTACCTACTAAAAGAAAGAGAATTAATAAACCAAAAGTCCAACCTAAAGGAATATTAATTCCCAAACTAGTTATAACTAAATCTGATTTCCCACCATTACTCATAAAGATATAAAAGAAAACTAAAGCGATAGCCATTTGAATTAATAATTTACTCATTATACTTAAACCCTTATTATTATGTAAGTGTACCTTTAAAAAATCATCAACAAAACCTAATATAGCATATGATATAAAAACAAACACTAATATTATTAAGCTATGACTTATTTCAATACTTCCATTAATATAAAGAAGGATTAAAGCAACTAAAGTAGGTATAATAAAGATTAATCCACCCATTGTAGGCGTTCCTTCTTTTTGAAGATGTCTTTCTCCTACATAATGACTAACATATTGTCCAATATGAAAACGCCTTAAAATTGGGATTAAAATTAATCCTGTTACAATAGCTAAAATAAATCCTAAAAGAATTGCCATGGCTGTTTTAGCTAGTATTAACATATCCCCACCTCTTTCTTAAATGTATTATACTATAATTCTAAATAAAATTCTCTAATTTAAAAATGATTTTACATTATCATGACATTAACCTAATAATAATTTTATTGTTGTTCCACTAACCGCATAATAATTACTTAATGGTGTTTGATAAATAACTTTATCACCTGTACCTGAATATTCTATTTTAAAATCTTTTAAAGTTTTTGTTGCTTCCTCTTTCGTCATACCAACAACATTTGGAACTATTATATATTTTAAATCTAACCATGTATATTCTCTTGGCATGCCTTCTTGACTTGGCTCAATCCCCAATATTTCTATAGCACTAAGTAAAACATTTTTAGCAATAGGTGCTGATACTACCCCTCCATATTGCGTTACACCTTTAGGGTTATCTATTGCCACATATACAACAATCTCCGGCTTATCCGCTGGCATAAATCCCATAAAAGATAAAATATAATTACCATCTAAATATTTTCCATCTTTAACCTTTTGAGCTGTTCCTGTTTTTCCTCCAACTCGGTAATTTTCAATATAAGCATTTTTACCTGAACCATTAGCTACTACGCACTCTAAAGCATATCTAACCAAAGAACTAGTTTCTTCACTTATTACTTGTGCTACCTTAATTGGTTCATTTTTCTTTATTAAACTATTAGTTTCAGCCTCAAGTAAGCTTCCAACTATATACGATTTATATAACGTTCCGCCATTTATAGCAGCGGATACTGCTCTAACTTGCTGGATTGGCGTTACACTTATTCCTTGTCCAAAACTAGTTGTCGCTAGTTCTACAGGTCCCATTTTATCTACATCAAATAATATCCCAGAAGATTCACCATTTAAATCAATTCCTGTTTTAGCCCCAAATCCAAACTTATCAATATAGCTCATTAATTTTTCTTTTCCGAGAGTCTCTCCAATCCTGACGAAACCTGGATTGCAAGAATTTTCTACTACTTCAAGCATACTTTGTGTACCATGTCCTCCATGTTTCCAACAATGGATTGTTGCACCATCAACATTTATTGCTCCTGTATCTGTAAAAGTATCTTCAAATAAATTAATGGATTTTTCTTCTAAAGCAGAGGCCAAAGTTATAATTTTTTGGGTACTTCCAGGCTCATAAGTCATCCAAATAGGAAGGTTTCTATTAATAATTTCATTACTGTATTTCTGATACTCGTTACTATTAAAAGTTGGACGAGATGCCATCGCAAGTATTTCTCCTGTATTGGGATCCATCGCAATAATTAATCCTTGTTCTGGACTATATTTAGAAAAAGCATTATCAAGCTCATTTTCTATAGCAAGTTGCAACCGAATATCAATTGTTAATTTAACCGTTATCCCTTTTGTTGGTGCCTCATAAACTTCTGTTAACTCAAGCTTATTCCCTTTACCATCTGAAAAATATTTTATTGCCCCATCTGCTCCAGTTAAATAATCATCATAAGCAAGCTCTATCCCTGATAATCCTTGATTATCTATTCCAACATATCCTAAAACGTGTGATAAAACTGTCTCATAAGGATAATATCTTTTACTTTCCTTTAATAAATAAACTCCATCATATCCTAAATTATTAATTTCCTCAGCAATATCATAAGATAATCTTCTTCCCTCAGGATGCACTCTTTCAATCGATGTTGATTTAGTAACATGTCCTAACATATCTTTATAATCAGATTTTAAAATATCCGAAAGATTTTTAGCTACTTCCTCAGGATTTTTTATTTGACCTGGAACTACAACTAAAGATACAGTCGTTACATTATCAGCTAAAACTTCACCATTTCTATCAACAATTAATCCTCTATCAGCTTTTATAGGAAGCTCCCTACTCCATAAACTTTCAGCTAAATCATTTAACTTTTTGTATGAAAAAACTTGAATATAAAAGACTTTAATAATTATAGCTATTAAAACTATAACACATATTAAAAATATAAAACGTATACGATTATGAATTTCGCTAAAAAACATCTAATCACCTAAATAAGTATATGACATTCTTTTAAATTTATGAAAAAAGTATAAATTAAAAAGCTATACCGAAGTATAACTTTAGTTAAATATTTAGTATTTTATTTATAACATTTATTTTTATTCAATTGTAAAATCAGTAGAAAATGTATACTTCTCACCTATTGAAGTAATTGATTTAACTAATTTATAATGACCTGAATCAAGTTCTGTCCAATTTTCATCAATCTCTAATAAACCAGTTTCTGATACACAATATCCTACTTGCTCATCTAACGTATTATTTTTAGTCGAAAAAATATGTATCCAATTATTATCTTTCTTTTTATATATTTCTACACCTTTTCTATAAGTGTAATTATTATTACTTAAATCTTTAATTATGATTGTAGCAGAATTATTAGTTAGAGTACCATCTTTAATAGACATTGTTATATTTTCGGCAGTATCACCTTTATATTTTCTAATTATTTCGGAATCAGTAATTGCAAAATCAACTGAAAAAGAATAGCTTTCTCTTTCACTTTCTGAAAAAATGCCTTTTGTCAGTTTGTATTCTCCTGGTTTTAATTTTCCGTATAACCATTCCCAGTCTATTTCAAATTCTAATAAGTTATCATTATTTACATGATATTCATTAAGTTCCCAAGCTGTTTTAACAATAGGAGTCATGTAAAACCATTCATCACCAACTTTTTCATATAAAATATATTCTTTACCATAAATATTTTCTTTATTATTTATGTTTAAATCTTCAATTATTACTGTTGCAGAACCATCTGTTAGTGTTCCTTCTTTAATTCTCATAGTTACATTTTCTGCTGTATCTCCTTCATACTTTGCTCTAGGATTATCATTAGTTTCTTTTCCACAACCAGTAATGATTGCAATAAGTAATAATGATAATATTAATATTTTTTTCATAACTAAAACTCCTTTTTAAGCAAAATTAATTATTATTCTTTTCTAAATCTAATAAAGAATTACCTTTAAATATCCAAATAGGAAGATAAGGCACTATAACCATTAATTCTTGATATAATTCTTTTATATTATCTGCTATAGCATTTAAATTATCAAGATTACCATTATTAAAACCAACGTAAACAAGAATTTCATCTAATATCATATCAATATACATTGGCTGTAAATGAGCTTCTAAAAAGCTTAAAAAGCGAAATATAGGCTCTTTAAATAAGTCTATTTTATATTTACCAATACTAATGAGTTCTTCTAATTTTAACTTAACAAAAGATATATTATTCATAAATTTCAATACATCTTTATAATAATAATATTCTAATGATATAACATAATCTTTACTTTGATATTTAATAACTTTTATTTTTCTATTTAACTTAGGATTAGTCTTAATATATTTTTTAATACTATCACTAAAATAAATATTATATTCTTTTAATAACATTTCAAATTCATCAATAGATAATGTGTTATAAATTCTTATTATGCCTAAAAAAACACTATCAGCAATATCTTTTATATAATAGCTTTCTTCATTATATAAATTTAACGCCATTTTAACATAATTAATTAAATCCTTAGGAATATAATAACTACTTTTGTCTTTTTCAATTAAATAATTATTTAATAAATTTCTTAAAATTGTATACTCAATATAACCTTCATTAGTATGATAATCTTCATCTAGTAAACTTTTAAGAACACTTATTTCTTCAATACTGCACATACTTAGTATTACTTCTGGATTTTCTTGATATAAGTTTATAATCTCTTCATACATTTGCTTCTTTGTTATTTTATCATATCTTACTCTTTTAAAAATAATTCTTGTATAAAAATCATATACAAAATCCTTAGGCATTTTATTCATAGTTTCTTTAAAAGTAATCATTTATATTCCTCTATCAAACGTTTGTGAATTCCAGGTTCAACTATATTTATAGCATTTATCGCATTTTCTAAACTAACCTTAAAATTACCCTTATAAAAAGCATTCTCAGCTTTAATTAAGCCAACTTCAACATCTTTATAAACTGCTCTATATCTATTACCATAAACAATTGCCATCTCTGCCATTTTAGCTGTTTTAATCGCTTCTTTGGTTGTATTAAATACTTTAAAAGTTAAATCACGTGCTGTATCTACTCTTGTATTTAAAATTTTTATAGATATAGGTCTTTTATCTAATTCTTTAATCATCTCACTTATAGCACTAGATGCTTCTGATAATTCTACATAAAAATTTTTAGGTGTCACAGGCAATTTGTAATCTTTCATATTATTTTTAGCTTGATTTAAAATTTTCTTAATTTCTTCTAATTGATCACGAGCTCTTTTTTCATCTTCCTTTAGACTACTTAGACTTCTTAAAGTTTGATCTAATTTCTCTTCTGTTTTAGAAAGTTTACTATTTAATATTTCCATTTCTTTAGCTAAACGAGAATATGCAAGTGTTTTACTCCTATGCATTTCAATTATACGATTATAATCCTCTTTTATTTCATATGTCTCTTTTGTAATATCATCTAACACTTTAACATCTTCATCTTGTAAATCATAACTATATCTTAAATCATCTATTTTCCTATTTAAATCATTACTAATTTTATTAACTTTTGTTGTTTTAATTAAAATACTTCTAACATAATCGTCAAATACCCTTTTAGAAAGACGTTCTTTGTCAAAATTATGATATAAAGAGTCAAAATAATCTAAAATTGTTTTAAGTTCAAAAATACTATCTTCTAAATTTAAAACCTTTAATCTTCCAAAAACATCATTAATTTTTTTATTAGATTCTGTTATATTATAATCAATATTTAAATATTCTAAATTATAACCTTCTTTAGTCATTCTAGCCGTAATTTTTTTAATATCCTCTATCTTATCAGGTATTAATTTTTTACCCATTAAAATAATTGATGGAGCTTCTTCTATTACAACTTTTAAGTTTCCAATTGTATCATCAATAGCTTTTACAATCTTTCCAACTTCAGTATACTCATTATTATCCATAGCTACTTCAAAAGCCCCAAATAATTTATCAACATTCTCTATTTGTAATTCTAAAGGGTTAGAGACTTCATCATAATCATCTTTATTAGAATTAAATTTCGCCAGTAAAGCACGATAATCAGCTTTTAATTTCGTAATAGTCTCCCTATTTTTCTCTTCACTTAAAGTTATTTCTTTAACTTCATCTAATAAAAAATTTGATTTTGTCTTAACATAAGCTATTTCTAACTCTAATGCGGCAATTTTAGCTTTCAAGTTTTTATAATCTTTATCTTGAAAGTCTTCTTCTATTTCAATTAAAGAATCAGTTATTTTAGGAACTTCATTATCCTTAATTTCCTTTAAACGTTCTACCCAACTATCATATTTCTTTTGCATAGCATCATTATTTATTAAAGCCCCAACTTTATTAAGTTCTGATAAAATAGATGCACCAACAATAAGATTTTTATCACGTTCTAAAGTTGTTATTTCATTTTTATATTTTTTTTGCTCTTTTTTATTAATACAGTTTAAAACAACCACAATTGTAATAATTGTTCCAATATAATATAATACCCCAAGTAAAATAAATGTTGTTCTAGACATATTATTCACTTCCTATAATAACATTTTATCATACTATAGAGGTATTTGTCGAGATATGGAAGATATTTTTTAAAAATTGGTATAATTGTACATATTTTAGTTAAGTTAAATATCAGTTTGATTCAACCTTTTAGATATTTCTTCTATTTCTTCTAAAGATAAGTTAATTATTTCTGAGATTTCTTCTTTAGTATAAGCTTTTCTTAACATAGAAGTTGCTATTTCAATAGATTTATTTTTTTCGCCTTCTTTTCGACCTTCTTTTATACCTTCTTCTTTTCCAGCATCAGTTCCAAGTTCATAGGCTTCCCTATCTTTAAAGGCTTCTAAATCATAGTATAACCCATCCATAAAGTCTTTTGTTAAATCAACCATTTTATTCCTTACTCCCT
>JAMPHW010000001.1:0-50260 GCA_023663235.1 Ruminococcus sp.
TACACAAATTATCTGCAAATTTTATAAAATCTGTAATTTTAAAAAAAATAACACTAATAATGTTATTCTTTCTCTGCCACCAAATAATTAATCTTAATGTTATCATTTATAAATTTTGCTTCATATTCCGTTAAGACATTAGGAATATCACTATTAGTTAAATCTAAATTAACGTCTATAAATCTATAGCCATAATTACTTAAACTAACTATAGAACTAGCAAATAATCCCAAATTATCTGTTTTCATAATAATTCTTTTTACGTCTTTAAAAATACTATCATAAATATTCAAGAACACTTCACTTGTAAGCCTTCTTTTAGCTTGTCTTTTCTTAGGCCATGGATCTGAAAAATTTAAATATATTGTTTCAATTTCTTTATCAAAAACATCACATAAATTTAAAGCATCCAAATTAATAATTCTTAAATTATCTAACTTATCAGGATATTTTTTTATTGCTCTTGCTAAAACATTACTATATTTCTCTATCCCAATAAAATTAATATCAGGATTATTTATCGCCATTTGATAAATAAAATCTCCTTTACCCATACCTATTTCTAAATGAATTGGTTTATCATTTTTAAATTCCTTATTCCAATTACCTTTATAACTTTTATAATCTTTAATTAAATAAAGACAAGTATCTAAATAATTATCTTTATCCTTTATATTTCTTAAACGCATAGACAAAATCACTACTTTCCCAAAACTTGCATATAATAGAATTAGAAAGGAAATGTTAGTATGAAAAAAGACCGAAATACTTTTTTTCAAGAATCACAAGTCTTTAACCAATCTGGTTTTCCTAATATGAATGTTGCTAATGTTCCATACACTAGTAGCTATTCTAATAATAGCTTTTATGCTGGCCCAACACCAAATATGCAAGCTCCACTAAATTATAACACACCAACCTATCAAAATCAAAACTATAATGATAATTACAGTGATTTAGAATCTCGCTTATCTAAAATTGAAAGACAAATTAACAGATTAGATCATCGTTTATCAAAATTAGAAAATACCACTATGTATTCAAATGATGAAATAGATTCTACTAATAATGTTTATATGTTATAGGTCATTAAGACCTCTTTTTTATTTTAAATCTACTTTTAATCTTAGATATAAACTCTTTACCTAATACTTCATCAATTAATTTAAGCTTATAAGCTATAAAGAAATAAATAACGGCTCCTACTATCGATATTATCGCTACATATATAATACAAGAAAGTCTACTTCCATAATTAACATTTAATATATTTTTTAATATTAATACTCCCATAATCATAATTACTAAAGGTATAATACTCTTTTTCATAACTCTAAATATCTCTTGATACTTAAAATCATATTCTTTCCTTAAGAAAAACATTGCTATAATAACTGTTGTACTAAGACCTATAACTGTCGCCAAAGTAACTCCATAATATGCTGGAACATTAAACATATTTAAAAGTAGCATACAAGGTACATCTAAAATTATATTTAAAGCTATTCCTGTTATCGCTGCTATATAAACCATTTTAAATTTATTAACACTTTGTAAAGTATAATTAGCTACTGTAAATAGATTAGTAAATAATGGAGCAAATATACATACAGATAGAATACTAGCACCTAACTTATAATTATCATAAGCATAAAATATTCTCCAAATTGGTGCACTTAACATTGATATACCAACACACATAGGAACTGATATAAATATAATTATTTCCATTGCTTTATTAAATTTACGATTAACATCTTTATAATTTTTTAAGGTATATGCCTCAACCATCGCTGGAATTAAACTTGATGATAATCCAAGTCCAACTGATGTAATAATAATACATATTTTAACTGCCCAAGTACTAATGCCAGTTGCAATAAATTCTACATCTGCTGTTGCAAATCCTAAATGTTCCATTGTTCTTAAAAGAAAAAGCATATCTACATTATTATATATTGTAAAAGCAATACTAATAACTATAACTGGTATCGCATACTTAATTATTTTCTTAATTATTTCTTTATTTGTAATCGCATCTTTTTCCTTAAAATCTTTATCTAAATATAATTCGGTCTTATACTTAAATAATTTTCGATAAACATATAATAAGGCAAAAGCTCCTCCAACAAAAGCTCCAAAAACCGCTACTCCAACCGCATGTGTAAGTGATAAATGTAAGCAATTTAAAGCAATATAACTTCCCCCGATAATCACCGTAACTCGAGCAAGTTGCTCTATTACTTGTGAAAAACTAGATACATAAATTATATTATGTCCCTGAAAAAATCCCCTTGATACGCTTAAAAAAGGAAAGACTAATATTGCAAATGATACACATCTAATTACAAAAGCAACATCTTCAGGCGTATTCCCACCTGACATATCAGCAATAATTATTTTACCTATTAAAGGAGCTAATAAAAATAAAGCTATAAATGTAATAACAGCAATAACACATAAAATTCTTTTACCTAATTTATATGTTCTAATTTTGGCTTCCTGTCTATTTAAAGTATTAAATTCATTAACAATTTTACTAACGGCATTAGGAACACCGGCCGTTGATATCTCTAAAAATAAACTATAAATATTATAAGCATAACCATATAAAGCTTTTCCTTGAGCTCCAATTATTGCACAAAATGGTATAACATATATCATACCTAATATTTTTGTAATAACAATTGCTAAAGTTGCTATAATAGTTCCTTCTATAAAGGAATTTTTTTTCATTAAACCACCTACTTATTATATATAATCATCGCTGTAAAGCAATATATTTGTTCTTCTCCAAACATTGTTATCGCTGTTTGAAATTTAATATCTACAATATCTCCTTCTAAAGTACCTAAAAAACTATTAACTGCTTCTTCTAAATCTTTTTCATGAGATTCGTCTATTATCTTAACTTTCATAATAACCTCCATGAATAAGATATCATATTCACTATAAAATAAATGTCGAATTAAATAATTTCTTAAATTCTTCTATAACTTCTAATTTATTATCTCTTCTATTATCCTTAATTATCTTAACAAAGCTATGATAATATTTATCAGTTCTTTTATCATATATTGTAATATCTACTCCTTTAGGTTCATTTATATTACTTGTAAGTCGTCCCGTAATTCCAACGCCTAAAAAAGAATTAGAAAAATTAGCTATATTATAAGCCATCTCATTAGCAACTTCTTCACTATAAACAGTATATTTATCAATAGTTTCACTATTTACACCCATTTTAATTTTATATTCTGAACTATAAGTAACAGCACTAAACTTTAAAATATCACTTGCCCCAGGAATATCCGTTATTAAACTAGCTAAAAGTCCACCAGTACAAGACTCCATTGTTGCTATTGTTATTTTATTATCAATTAAATATTTAACTATTTCTTCCAAAGTAAACACCTCTAAAAATTATATTTCTACTATAATTAGTATATCATACGAAAAGTATAAATTAAATAGCTAGATTAAACAAAAAAAGAATAAATGATGTTTATTCTTTTTTATTCTATTAATTCATTTTTTAGCTATATCTCTTGCATTAATCAAAGAAAGTTCTGTTCTAAATTTATTAGCTAATTCTAAAATTTTATCAATATAACTTAAAGATCTGACGTCTAAAGCTTTAATTTTAGAACCTCCTAAACCTAACATCTCATCAACATCAACAGGCTCTCCTAAAAAAGATGATAAATCTAAAAACTTTTTTTTAAAAGAATTTAAGAGAAATATATTGTTATATATTTTTTGAGCATTATCAGCATATATTCTATGTCTAATTGAATCACTCATATCAAGAATCTGTGTTAAATTATTCAAAGCAGTATAAAGCAAAAGAATATTTTGATTAGAAAGAGGTGCTCCAATATTAATAGTTATTCTTCTTAAAGCTAATAAACTAGCTTTTAAAGAATCCTCACCAATTTCTATAAAAGCATCTCTTAATCTAAAATATGTTCCATCATAATAAACTTTTAATAATTCATTATTATTACATATTTTTAAAACTTCCATTTCAGCATTAAACTTCTCCTGCTCAGCACTACTTCTTGATAAACTACTATCCCATAATGCCTCTATTTCTTCAAGTAAAGGTAAAATTTTATCTATGACTTCCTTTTTTCTAGAATTTAAACCATCGGTATCACAAGCCCAATCTTCAATTTTCCTTTTGAAGCTATTATACATTACTTATCTTCCTTTTTCTTAGAAGTACTGCTTCTATCAATTTCACGAGCAGAGATTTTTGTTAATTCTTGTTTTCCAGAAATATCTAATTTATCTAAAACCTCTAAATAATCAATAGCATCTTGGTCGCCTCTACCTAAAGCTTCAACAAAATCATCATATTTAGTAATTTTTCTACCATTTCTAACTTCACCTGTTTCAGCGGTTAAATCAGACCACTTATCAGCACTTAATTGTAAATCTGTAAGTTTTTGTCCGGTTACTCCAGAAGATTCTAACATATTTTTTACATTAGAACTCGAAATTGTACTAATATCACCATATTTTTCCATAGTTCTTTGAATTTCTAAAGCTTTACCAGCAATTTGATTTATCTTGCTATTAGAAGTTTGTAAAGTTCTTTCTTGACTATCTTTAACAGCTTTTGCCATGTCAAATTGACGTTTAGCTTCAGCACTAGACATACCAAATTGACTGACTACATCTACTTCACTATGTCCTTTACTAATGAAATCTTGAACAGCATTATGTAAAGCCTCTGCTTTATTAGCTTCCTCTTTAGCTTTGACAAATCCAGGATCTTTTTTCCAAGAATCTTGCATTGCACCAACTAAAGAACCAATAGCATTAATAGCTTCTTTAGTTCTAGCATCAGTTATAGGGTCGTCTCCACTAGCTCCAGCCCATTCAACAACACCTTTTCCTAAATCTGTAATATTTTTAGCTACGAAAGATTTAGCTTTATATAAAAATTCAGGATAATTATGCTGTTGTGGATGTTGTTGTCTATAAGCTTCTCTTTCACGAAATTTAGCGGCACTATCCGCTTGTCTTTGTCTTTGCTTATTAATAGCATTTTCAACAGAACTTGAAGCATTTGTTTTTAAATCTTTAAAATTTTTATATTCTTTGCCTTGTGCAGCATAAGCACTTCTTACACCACTACCTACGGCATTTCTAAATCTGTTAAAATTAGTACGAAAGCCTTGTGCAAAACCCTCAGGAGATTGATTAGTCGCACTAATACCTCTTACTATACCAGTTACACCTGCACCAAGAGTAGCCGCAGCATTCATAGCACTACCAAAGATATTATACTTACCGCCATCTAAACCAGTTAAATCTTTAATTATTCCAGGAGCTTGATTAACAAATAAGATAATACCAACTATGATTAAAGCTTGAGCTATCATAGATACCATGAATGCTGCTGGTCCTTCAAAAGATAAAGCAAGTGGCCCACTCCAGAAAGTTTCGCCAATCGCAGCAATTATTAAAACAGCAAAGAATAAAATAGCAATTCTAATAAAGACTTCTGTAAAAGTTGATAAAGTTGCTTTTAACCAGTTATTAAAGAATTTACTCATTTGTTCTCCTGGAATAATCCGTGCAAATATAGGAAGTGGAGCAATAAGTTCATAAACAGCAAGTTTTACTAAACGAACTGCCATATCTAAACAATAACGCATTAAAACAAATAAGACAAAAACACCAGCAATGACATCAAAAATAAATAAATAAGTTACATCACCATCTTGAATAGTTGAGGCTAAACTAGCAAGTTCCCAAAATGTGCCATTCGTCTCAGCTTCTTCCCAAATCTGCCCATAGGTTTTATTATTAACCTTTAATTCAGTACAACCAAGACTATCCTTATTTAACTCTTGGCCTCTATTTTGGCAATAATCACTATTAGGATATAAAAAGGCTTGCCAAACACCAGCGGCAATAGTATAACCTCCATTCGTAATAGTCTCTCCAGTATTTGAACCAACAATAATTTTACCAATAGTATTATATCTTAATATTGAATCTTGAACTTCAAAAGCAAAATTAAATATAGTCGGCGTTAAAGCAACTAAAACTATCGAAATAAGAACATTTTTAATTAAATTAACTGGAGATTGTTTTCCTTTTAAAGCTTCATCTGGATTAATCATACTTCTAAGTAAAGAATAAGCAACTAAAAATAAGACTACAACCCCCAAAATTATATAAATTCTGTCAACAAAGCCGTTAATAACACTATTACTAATTAAATTACTACCTTGACATAAAACCAAAAATATTTTATAAATAAAATTTATAAAAGTATAAATAACAGCATTTAACCAAAGAAGTATCCAATAGAAAAAGGTCGCAATAGATGCCCCTATTTGGTCAAAAGGCCAAATAGCTATATTTATATATTTTATCATAAAATTACCTCCTAAATTACTAACTTATGCCACATGTATTAGCACTATAAACACCCAGTAATCGTAAAACAAATTCAATTAATATCGGTAAAAAGAATATAATTACTGCTATTATTAATCTTTTTACAGTGCTATTTATCGCTTTTTTCATTGCATCAGGACTGCTAGAAGCAGTTGCTTTTCCAAACTCTAAAACCGTAAAAACAAATAATACCACTAATGCAATATATTTTATCAAATTAAAGGTAAATTGTAAATAATAAGCTGGGTCAGGATTTTCTTTATGTTCAGGACTACCAAGAAGACTAGAGCATTCACCATTTACCGTAAAATTTAAATTAGTATTAGTAGTTACTCCTCCTGGATTACTGCTTCCTTCTTGACCTACACCTTCCTGCAAATTAGAACTATTGTTATATTCATTTGCTTCATCTTCACTAGTTGTTAATTTATAACTTCCTTCTGTATAACTTTCTTCAATAAGAAAAATTGAATTAGGACTAGGACAAGCAAAATTATTATTATTAACTTGAGCAGCATTTTTTTGTTCATATATGTTACTAACTTCATTCGCTGGTAAAACAATAGTATAAGTATGACCTTTATTATTTTCTAGCCTTCCAACAGCTCCTGTATTAGTTACTTCTATATTTTGAGCTTTTGCTTCCCCATCTTTATTAAGAAAAACTTTAAAATACTTCTTACCATTATCATACATTGAAAAGTTAATTGTAAACCCATCAACATCAGGAATAGATTTATCTGTTGTAATATGATAGTCACATGAAGTAACAACCTTTGGTATATTAGGAGTCTCTTCGTTTCCTTCATAATCAAATAATTCTGTTTTTCCCTCTGACACATTAGTACTATAAGCTACACCATTTAAAGAGGTGTCTTCTTGAGGTGAAATATTAAAATTTTCGTAATTAAACGCTATATAGGGACATACCTTTTTTTCATAATATTTTTTCATAACCTCAGCACTAAAACTATCCCCAACTGTTAAAATAGATGTAAATTGCTTGTTATCTTTAACGTTAAAAGTGCTTACATTACTATGCATTTTTACATTACTATCAACAAATTTTGTATAATCACTACCATTTACAATCTCTTTATTTATTGTTTCATCATCATAATAAGTAATTCTATATCTAATATATGTACTTAAATCTATTATTTTAGCATCATATGTGCATACCATTAATTTTTCTTTAGCACTAACACTAATATTAAATGAAAGGATTGTTAATATTAATAATATAGACTTCTTCACAAAATCACCTCCTTATTTAAATACTTTATAATTATTCTAACTTATTCCACAAGTTCCTGCATTATAAACCCCAAGTAATTGTAAAACAAATTCAATTAATATTGGTAAAAAGAAAATTATAACTGCAATTATTAATCTTTTTACAATACTATTTATCGCTTTTTTAATTGCATCTTGATTACTAGAAACTGTCGCTTTACCAAATTCTACAACCGTAAAAATAAATAATAAGACTAAAGCTACATATTTCATTACGTTAAAAATAAACTGTAAATAATAAGCAGGGTCAGGATTTTCTTTATACTCTGTACTACCAAGAAGACTAGAACACTCTCCATTTACCGAAAAGTCAAGACCAAGATTCACTTTAAGTTCTTTATATTTATTTTCTAGATATTCTTCAGTAATCCCATTTTCTGCAGCCGTATTAGTAGTTACTTCAACATCTGCGGTTGCATCAGCACATTTATCCGCATCATAATCTGAACTTTTTTCATCACAATATTTTTCTTGGTCACTTCGTGCTCTATTATACGAATCTGTATAATCTCTATCATTAGAACCAGCATAAGGATTAACAGCAATCGTTTTTCCTTTTAAAGTAAACAAATCTGTACTATTATATGTACACTCAGCTTCATCTTCATTTGTTTCACATAAAGTAATTTCATCCATTTTAAAACTTTCATTCCAATTTATTAAAACTCCTTTAGAACATAAAGTACTTTCGTCAAAATTTGCTTCTTCATTATATCCTCGTCTTATCAAGCGATTTTTAATACTATAAAATTGAACCCCATCATATTTAAAAATACTATTAAAATTTAAAATATCTGTAACCCACATCGTATCACTATCACTTGGGCATTTACTAATAAACGAATTTCCCATTGCACAATAATTCGTACCACCTTTAGTATAAATTATTCGATAGTACACTTCTGCATCTCCTAAAGCTGCACCAACGTTATAATAAGTAATAGAAATTTTATTATCTCCTTTTTCATAATTACAAGTTAATTCACCTACAGACCAATCAGTAGCATAAACATTACCTATCAAAAGAAAATAACTACAAAAAACATATAATAAAACAATTATTTTCTTCATTTAATGGCCTCCTAAACTAGTGCATCCACTTTGGTTAGGCTTAAACATACATTTTGTACAATTAGAAAATTGATTATTATAAACATCATTAGCATTACTACCTATTATATTTATTACAAAATTTAATAAAGTTGGTATAAAGAAAATAATAATACCTGCAATAGCTCTTATTACTAAAGTTTTAGCTGATTTTTTTATTTCATCATCTTTTGAAGATAAAATAGCTTTGCCAAAATCAATACATCCAAATACAATTAAAATAATAGGGATTAATATTTTAGCTATAAAAAATACCCATCCAATTGTTGTAAAAACTCCTAAAACTCTATCAGAGCAAGGATGCTCAGTATCAAATTTACCATCACTACTAGAAGTACTTCCATAAACATATTTATCTTTAACTGTTTTCATTCTAAGTCTAGCATCTTGACACTTAGCATCATCTTGCAATTCTGGATTATTATTACAATATTTCTCTTCATCTTCTTTAGCCGCTATATATTCTGGATCGTTTTCATAACTATTATTATTTATATCTCCATTATCTATTTTAGAAGAACTAGCATCATTAGAAAGGGTTCTATAATCAGTTTTGCTAACACTACTAACATCCGTAATTTTACCTTCTGAACCACTTATTTGAATGTAAAGAGAGCTTGGACATTTATAAGTATTATCAGAAGTTTTAAACGCACTATAAGTTAAACTCATTCTACTAAAATCTGCAGGAATATTTCCAACTGATTGATTAGTACAACTAACACTATTATTACTAGCAGTACAAGTAATACGCCAATCACCATATTTATAAGCACAAACAGCATCTGCTTTAACATCACTTAAAAGTATAAAACAAGCCATAATCATAAATACAAAATACTTTAAGTTTTTCATAAACTCCTCCAAAATATATAAAAAAATAATATATAAAATTAACCATAATCATTATAACAGACTTTATAGTAAAAAACTAGTAAAATCGTATTTTTATAGCTTTTTTTGCCTTCTAAGTATATAATATAATAAGTTTAGGAGGAATTTTATGAAAAAAGAACTAAAAGATTATCAAAATATCCATTTAATAGGTATTGGCGGTGCTAGTATGTATTCTATTGCCGCTATGTTAAAAAACGATGGTAAAAATATAACTGGAAGCGATTTAGCATTATCTCAAAATGTAGAATATTTAAAAAATCTAGGTATTAATATTACTATTGGTCATAATCCTGACATTGTAAAAAATGCTGATTTAGTTATTTATACTGCTGCGATAAGCGATGATGATATAGAACTTACAACTGCTAAAGAGAATAATATTGAATGTGTAGAAAGAGCCGTTTTTTTAGGAATTTATACTAAAGATTACGAAAATCTTATTTGTATAAGCGGAACGCATGGCAAAAGTACTACTACCAGTATGGTAGCATCCATCTTTTTAGAAGCCAACCTTAATCCTACTATTCAAGTTGGTGCTCACCTTAAAAAAATTAATGGAAATTATTGTATTGGTGATAAAAAATATTTTATTTTAGAAGCTTGTGAATATGTTGATTCTTTTCTTCACTTCCATCCCACTCACGAAATAGTTTTAAATATTGATAATGACCATTTAGATTATTTTAAAACAATTGAAAACACCAAAAAATCTTTTCAAAAATATGTAGATTTACTACCAACTAATGGCTATTTAATTAAAAACATAGACGATGATAATACAAAGGATTTAAATACCAAAAATACTATTACTTATGGTATTAAAAACAAAGACGCCACACTACAAGCAAGGAATATTACTTATCAAGAATTAGGATTTCCAACATTTGATGTTTATTTTCATAATGAATATTATGATACCATTAACCTATCTGTTTTAGGTAATCACAACGTTTTAAATTCCCTTGCTGCTATTGCTATTTCCCTAATTTATAATATTGATAAAAACTATGTTAAAAATGCATTAAAAGAATTTACTGGAGTCGGACGTCGCTTTGAATATTTAGGAAACTTTAATAATATTAGTATATTTGACGATTTTGCTCATCATCCAACTGAAATTATGACGACTTATAATTCTTCTAAGTCTATTAAACATCACGAAACATGGGCCGTTTTCCAATCACATACTTTTAGTCGAACTCACGAATTGTTAAATGACTTTGCCAATGTCTTATCAAACTTTGATCATATTATTATTTGTGATATCTACCCTGCTCGCGAAATTGATGAATGGGGTAATTTAGAAGAACAATTAGTTAACTTAATAAATGAAAAAAATAAAAACGTAATTCACATTAAAACATATGAAGAAATAGCTCTATATTTAAAAGATAGTATTAAAGAAAATGATTTAATTATTACTATTGGAGCAGGACCAATAAATAAAGTAGCTAATATTCTTTTAGAAAAAAATCTTAAGTAGCATACACTTAAGATTTTTCTATGACTTTAATTAAATTTTTATATTCTTCTATAACACTTAAAAACTCTTCTTCATTTTTAGCTTGACATATTTTTGTTTTATATGTTTTAGCCTCAACCATTCCTTTTAAATAGGCTAATGCATGAGTTCTAATTTCAAGTAAAGCTATATGTTCATTTTTATCTTCTTTTAGCATTTTATAATGTTCTAAAATCATTTCTAACTTGTCTAAATCGCTTGGCTTAGCAATAATTTCTTTATTATTTAAATATGCTAAACACTCTTTAAATATCCAAGGATTTCCTAAAGCTCCTCTTCCAATCATTACAGCATCACAACCTGTAGTCTCTAACATCTCTAAACATTTATTGGCATCTGTTACATCACCATTACCAATTATAGGAATATTAACATTTTCTTTAACTTCTTTTATAACATTCCAATCCGCCTTGCCACTATACCCTTGAGCTCTAGTTCTTGCATGAATGATTATCGCTGACGCTCCATTTTCTTCAGCAATTTTAGCAACTTCGACCGCATTTATATGTTCATTATCCCAACCACTTCTAATTTTAATGGTAACTGGACAACTAACAGAGTCTACTACAGCTTTTACTATTTCTCCTATCTTTTTTGGATTTTTAAGTAATGCACTTCCAGCTTGAGCACGTATCGCTACTTTAGGAACAGGACATCCCATATTAATATCAATTATATCGGGACGCATAGTCTCTTCAACAATTTTAGCAGCTTCCACAAAAGTTTTAACATCACTACCAAAAATTTGCTGTGCTATTGGTCTTTCCTCTTCACTCATTTTAAGTAAATCAAGTGTTTTGTCATTACCATAAATTAAAGCATTAGAACTCACCATTTCAGCAAAAATTAAACCTACTCCCATCTTCTTACATATTTTACGGTAAGATGTATTAGATATACCTGCCATCGGAGCTAGAACTAATTCATTTTTAATTTCTACATTACCTATTTTAAAACTCAAATTCCATCACCACTTTAAATTACTAACTTTTATCTTCTATTATCTTGTTTTATTATTTCTACTTCATCACCATTTTTTAGTAAAAAAGCATTTGCATCATCAACATCAATATGAATTTCAAAATAACCGTTTTCACTTACTTTAACTATCGCTTCCATATCTCCGCCTTTATCATTATCCACTCTAAGTTTAACTAAATCCTCATGCTTTAACCCTAATTCTTCAGCTTTATATTTATTCATATGAACATGTCTTTCAGCTTGAATACATGCATTATCTAAAGTAACCTCACCTGTTTTTCCAACAATCGTAATTGCCTCACTATCTTCTAAGTCGCCACTTTCTCGAACAGGAGGATTAAGTCCCAATTTTCTAGCATCACTTCTTGATATCTCTACTTGATTATAAGGTCTAAAAGGTCCAATAATTCTTACATTTTCTATTGTATCCTTTTCTGTTTTTAAAGTAACTGTTTGAAATGAAGCATATTCTCCTATTTGATTTAACGGTCTTTTAATAGATAAAGGCTCATCAAATAACTTCTCATATACTTCTTTAGTTAAATGTAAATGATGATTACTAATAGCTACTGTTCCATATATCTTAACTTGTTCTTTCTTTTTCATTTCTAATTCCTTCCTTTACTTATTTTACCATTATTTATACTAAAAATGAATGAAAATCAAAAAGAACTTGCTAAAAAATTTATTTTAAGCTACAATTAAGCATGGTGATTAATTTGAAAACAATATTAATAGGTGCTGCATCAGACTTAGGAGTTAGTGTAGATGGCGCAAATTTAGGCCCTGAATCTATTATCAGAAATCTTAATAAAGACATTAAAAATATTATAATAAACCAAAATAGTAATTTTAAAAAAAGTTTAGATAAAAATGATTTAAAAAAGAATTTAACAGAATTAAATAATTATAACGAAAACCTATATCATAATATTTTAAAATATAATAAAGAATATTTCCCTCTAACTATTGGCGGTGATCATTCTATTGCTATACCTAGTATTTTAGCAAGTTGTAAAAAAAATGAAAATATTGGCGTTATTTGGGTTGATGCTCATCCAGATTTTAATACTTTTGAAACTACAATTACAGGAAATATTCATGGTTTACCACTCGCAGCAGTTGCTAACTATCATAACGAAGACTTAACTTTCTATCATAATGGCAGCTTTATTAATCCTAAAAATATCGTTATAATTGGAGCTAGAAGCATTGATAAATTAGAGTTAGAAAACTTAAAAGATGCTGGCATAACTTATTTTACTACTAAAGACCTAAAAGAAAAAGGATGTCAAGAAATAGTAACTCAAGCCTTAAATATAGCTCTTAAAAATACTAATAAAGTTCATATAAGTTTCGATTTAGATATTATAGACCCACTAATTGCTACTGGCGTTTCAGTTCCCGAAGAAAATGGTATAAATTTAAAAGAAGCCTTAACTATCAATGAACTTTTATTAAATAACATAGATAACATTGTTTCTTATGATTTAGTTGAATATAATCCCTTAAAAGATAAAAATAATGAAACTTTAAGTATTGCTAGTACTATTTTAAATCAAGTAATAAATAAAATAAATGAAAAAGATATCTAAAAACAGATACCTTTTTAAGTCATATTAAATATATCCAAAACTTCATAACTATTTATTACTTCATACTCTAGTTTATTATTATTTATAGTATATACTCTTTCTTCTAATATTCCATATCCATTTTCAGTATAATTTAATTCAGTAATATTTAAAGCCAAATAATATATTTTATTGTCTTCTACTTTAAAGACTACATTGCAACCTCCGTAAGCATCACTATGCTTATTACAATAATTTTCATTAATATACCATACATTTTTATTTGTATCTAATTTAGTAACTACATTAGTATAATAATTAGAAGTGGTAAAAGCTGAATTACTGTTCTCATAAGAATCCTCTATAGCGTCTTTGCTTATTAGTTCTAAATTGTCATTATAAACATATACTGTATCATAATTAGTTATTATTAATAAATAATTTTTATTATCTTTTCCCTTAATAATTTTATAGTTTTCTTCATTAAAACTATCTTTTATTAAAGTAACTAAATCACCTGTAAAATCACTTTTACATCTATCTAAATAAAGAAAAATATCATTATATTTACCATCAATATTAAACTTACAAAAATCATTAAAACTATCAGCCGTATAAACTATTTCCATATTCTTAGTTTTACCATTTAATGTTATTTCTAAACTTTCAATAGTATTAACTCCATCCTGTTTTACATCTATTAATTTTACACTGTCACTAATAATATTATCATCATCATTTATTACTTCTTGTTTACCTTCTTTATTATCATTATTATTTTTGTTACTCATAACAATATAAGTTCCGCCAACAGATATTACCGCAACTAATATAATTATAACAACTATATAAATATACTTTTCTACAACGTTCATTCTTCTATCTCCTATTAATTATTTTGATTATATTTTTTATTATAAAACTGATTTAAATAACTTTCAATTTCTCTATTTAAATTATTATCTTTTTCTAAATCATTTAAGTTATTAGACAAATAAAATACATTAATAGTTTCTATAAATCTATTTATTATAAAACTATCAGGAATTATATCATATAAAGCTTTTTTAATAACATTAATATCACTTGTAAAATGAAATATTTCTAAAGATTCAAAACCTATAATTTTAGCTAAATCATACATATAATTAACAACTAAACTATATGAATTATCATATAATTCATTAGCCTTCCCAAAATATTTATTATTAAATATAGCATTTATAGCTTCAGAAAAAGCACCATTACTAACTAAATCAGGTTCTTGTAAATGAAATAATTCATGGGTAACGATACAAGTCGGAATATCTTGTATCTTTTTACCTCCATAAAATATAATATAATTCTCTAAAAAATAATATTCGCCACTTTTTATATTATTTTCTTCATATACAATATAAATACTTTCTAATATTTTTAAATATCTAGTTAAATTTATCTTATCATAGTTATCAACAATAGACTTTTCCATCATTTTGAAATACTCTTTTTCTTCATTATTTAACTTTGTATTTTTAGATAAAGAAATTTCTAATAACCTATAAATATTTTCTTTTTTAATAGACATTTATTATTTTCTACCCATACTATTATCTTCTGGTGGAAGTAAATTACCATCTTTATCAAATATTCCACTTGTATTTGGTGCAAATAACGGTTGTCCGTCTTCTCCTATTATCCATGTTCCTCCATATGATGGTATATTTGTATCTGGTACTGAAAGTATTTTTAGCATCTCATTATTTCCTGCTATTTCGAACATTATATGGTTCCAACCAAATTTTTTGTCTACTTCTTTTATTCCTTCTACACCCTCAACATTAATAGTATTATTTTCACTATTATAGTTACAGTTTACATCTTTTGTTTTAGCTCCATATGTAAATTTAATTGTATTTAATTTCGTTAAATATCCGTCTAAATCTACTTCTTTATGACATTTTATTATAAAATCTTCATGCCCTACAAACCAAACTCTTTCTTCATCACTTAAATTTTTATTAGTTGATAGAGCTTCTACTATTAAATTATGAATATCTTTTGCATCTAATACTACTACTCTATTATTTTCATTTATTCTTTCATCAAATAAATGAGTTGGGGGGATTAAATGACCATATTGGTCAAATATTCCGTCTGTATTTGATACATCACTAACTACTCCAGTTGTTACGCCGTCTGGTGCGACTGTTGTTAATCCATCTGCAATAGGAAGTTTATCTATTAATTTTTGACTTTGTAATAAACTTATTATTATTTGATCTGAACTAAATCTTAATCTTATTTCATTTACATTTTTTATTCCCACAAAAGTTATAGTATTATTTTCAGCATCATATTCACATTTTGTATCTTTACCATCCTCATATGTTACTTTAACTGTTTTTATTTTTTCTATACATTCATCTATTTCTATATCCTCTAAATTATTTCCAATATATAAATGGGTACTAATAAATATTACTTTTTCCTCATTACTTAAATTTTCATTACTTTCTAAAGCCTCTATTATTAAATCTCGTATATCTAAAGCTGTTAAATTCACAACTCTATCAGAAGTAATTCTGCTATCAAATAAATGAGTTGGGGGGATTAAATGGCCATATTGGTCAAATATTCCGTCTGTATTTGGTACATCACTAACTACTCCAGTTGTTACACCGTCTGGTGCAATTGTTGTTAAATTTTCTGTACTATTAGGTATGAATGCTGGCTGACCGTCTTCTCCAACTATCCATGTTCCAGCACCTTCGGGAATATTCGTTGTAGGACTTTCATGACTATCAATTACTCCAGTTGTTATGCCGTCTGGAATTATAACTTCTAAATCCTCATTTTTAATATCATTTAAGACAAGTTCTTGTGCAAAAGCATCTTGTATATCATAAATAGATATAACATCTTTATCTATATCTTTAGCAGATGCTTTTAATGTTAAACATAAACCTACAGATAATAAAACAGTTGTAACTCTAGAACCTATTTTTACAAATCTTTTATAAAATTCACTATTTTTATTTACTGATGCAAATGCTGCATATTCATTTTGATTATTAAATGTCTTATTAAATTCTACTAAAAATTCCTTATTAAATGGTTTAAAAGTATATATATTAGTTTCATCATCTTTATATATTTGATAATTTTTACCTCTATATTTCATTTCTGTTACTAAGGTTTCATTTTTAGGTATAAGTCCATTAATAACAGAATTAAATACCTTTCTATCTTCTAAAGTTAAATCTAAGCCACCATTAACTTTAAATTTTATTTTTCCTTCTTCTTTTACTATCAAGTATTCTTTATTATCATAATTAAATTGCATTAAATTTTCCATTTCATTTCTCCTATCTTTATACAATTTTTTATTAACTATTAACACTAATAACCCTAAATATTCTAGTTCATTAAATATTTTTTAACTATTTCTACACAACCTCCGTTGAATACCAATAATATCCTGTATCATTTTTCTTAAACACATGTTTGTATTTAGTAAATTCTGTTTTATGATTTTTAAAATAATTTTTAGCACACACATCAACATCTACACTATTACTACATATTGTTGTTATATTTGTTTCTTCTTTTGTATAACAGTCTCTTATAGCCAAATCCATTGGAACTCCACCACTATCATAGTATGCCGCATATTCATATATAATTAAATCTTCATTTATAAAAGTATAGCCATCATTAAAGCTTAATTTCTCATAATAGTTTGGAGAACAATATGTGACTTGTATTTTATCATTTCAATACCGCTACATATTCCATTAATCGTGTAATCGAAATAGCCCAAACTTCCACTAGTAATTATGATATCTTTGTTATATATTTCTTTTATTTTTTTATTTATATCAGAAATATTAACATAAACAGGATCTAAAGTATTTAGTACATTCAATAACTTTTCTTCACCATTTACAAAGTTATATATAGCCATAGTGATTAAAGTTCTATCATTTAAATCATTCGAAGTTGCTTTATTAATATTATAAGCTCCCACTATATCTGAGTATTGAATGCCTGTTGGAACATAGCCCAAATATTTATTTAACTCTTCTTCACTTAAAGTAATTTTTTCTTTACTTTCTTCCTTATTGTTAATATCATTTTTATTATCATTAACTTTATTATCTACATTATTAACCTTATCATTTATATTAGTATTACTATTATTTTTATTACTCATAACAATATAAGTTCCACCTATTGCTATAACTACTAATAATACTACTATTATTACATAAGGTATATATTTTTTCATATAAACTTCTCCTCTTTTTCTAGCACTATTTTATCATATATTTTTATATTAAGCAAATTTACAATTATACAATATTATTGACTATACGTTTTATTTACAACAAATATTCACAAAGATAATAATTAAAAACAAAAAGATAGAATTAATTAAATTCTACCTTTTATTTTACCTAAAATAATGTAAATTAAACATTAACCTCTTCTATATCCTTATCATATTCTCCTATCGCCTGCATTACATAATCTGTATCTGTAAGAATTGGTACATATTCCTTACCAATTTTTTGATAAGTTTCATTTCCTTTACCAGTTATTAAAATAACACTATCTAAATTTTCTTTAATTGCAGTTTTTATAGCCAATTCCCTATCATTAATTATTCTGTACTCGCCTTTATTCTTTTTTACATAAATAGCTATTTCTTCACTAATCTTTTGAACATCCTCCATTGCTGGATCTTCTGCTGTTAAATAAGTAATATCACTATATTTTCCCGATAATAATCCTAAATCTTTTCTTCTGTTTTGTGCATGCCCACCAGGACAACCAAATACAGTTATAATCTTTTTGTTAGGATATTCTTTAATTATAGAAGTATATAATCTTTCAAAACTCAAAGTATTGTGAGCATAATCAACTATAGCAATTATCCTTTTGTCTTTAGTTGCATGATATTCCATTCTACCACTTGCTTTTGCTATTTTTAATCCATCATAAATGTTTTTAAATGGTACATCTAAAGATATAGCTATAGCAATCGCTGCCAAAGCATTTTCTACATTAAATAATCCTGGCATACTAAGTTCTATTTTCTCATCAAAATTCTTAGTTTTTACTCTAAAATTAATTGTTGTATCACTTGTCTTTTTAATATCATAAGCATATAAATCTGCACTTTTATCTTTTGTACTAAAAGTTAAAGTATCTACACCTTTAGCATTTTCTAATATTTCTTCAATATGTTCTGTATCTAAATTAATAACCGCCTTCTTTACTTGTTTAAATATTTTTAACTTTGAATCAAAGTAATCTCTAAAATCAGGATGTTCAATATCACTTATATGATCAACATCAATATTTAGGAAGGCTCCAACATCATAAGTAATACCATATACTCTATCTAATTTTAAACCTTGCGAACTAACTTCCATCACTAAGTTTTTTAAATTATGATTAACAGCATTTCTAATATGTCTTTGTAAATCAATTGATTCTGGATTAGTCATCGTTGCTTCTTTAGTCTCTAACCCATCATATGTGTCAACAGAAGACATAATCGCTGTATCTGTTCCATCAATTTCTTTATAGTAGTTGTCTAATATACTTTTAACATAATAAGCGGTTGTCGTCTTACCCTTTGTCCCTGTTATTCCAATCATTTTTATCCTATTAGCTGGATAATCATTATAAAGAATTGAAACTAAAGCTAAAGCCGCTCTTACATCTTTAACAATAATTCTTGGAAATTCACTATCTTGTTTATTTTCATCTTCACTTATATAGCATATAGCCCCACTATCTATCGCTTCTTCTAAGTATTCTTTTTTATATTTTAAACCTTTGCATATATATAAAGTCTTATCTTTTACTTCTTTAGAATTATGCGATAAATATAAAATATCTTCATTTAACAATTCTTCACTTATATTATAATCTATTACTAAATTATCTTTATTTAATATATCTAAATAATCTTTAAGTTTATATAATTTCATTTTAAACCTCCATGTAATTTTCTAAATTCTATTATACTAGACTAATAAAGACAAGTCAAAACCAAATTAAGGATTTACTTTACATATTTATCAATAATTTCTCTTTCATTAAAATAATACTTTGTTCCCTTTATATCCTGATATTCTTCATGCCCTTTTCCAATTAGAATAATTAAATCACCATCTTTACTATTATCTATAGCATATTTTATTGCTTCCTCTCGCTCATCTATTTCTATATATTGAGCATTTACTTTATCTAATCCTACTTTAATATCCTCATTTATTGCGCTTATTTCTTCGAATCTTGGATTATCCATCGTAATTATACACAAATCACTATTAGCTCCAATAATTTCTCCTGCTTTATAGCGTCTTTCCTTAGGTCTATTTCCTCCACAACCAAAAATACTTACTAATCTCTTAGGTTGATAATTTTTTAGTGTTTTAACTAAATTTTCTATCGCATCTCCTGTATGAGCATAATCAATTAATATTTTATAATCTGCTGCAAAAACAAGTTCCATTCTTCCCTTAACTTTAACTTCAAGTAAAGCTTTTTTTATGGCTTCTTCATCTATCCCAAGTAATTTAACAACGAGTATTCCTGCTAAAGCATTATATATATTAAACAATCCAGGCAAACTTAAAGTAAAGTACTCATTTACTAAACCATTAGTTTTAAATTTTGACCCTAACAAGTTTTCATCATTTATAAATTCATAATTACTTACCTTTAAATCACTCTCACTATCTAAACTATATCTATAAATAGGACTATTAACATTTTCTAATACTTCTTTTAAATATTTGCTATCATTATTTATTACTACCTTTTTACTATTTGTAAATAACTTATTCTTACATTTAATATATTCATCTTGACTTTCATGTTCTCTAGGTCCTATATGATCACTTGTAATATTAGTTAAAACACCAATATCAAAATTTATACCATCTAACCTATCCATTTTAAAAGCTTGACTAGAAGTCTCCATCACTACATGTGTAACATTATTATCAAGCATTTCTCTAAATGTTTTGAAAACTTCATAAGACTCTGGTGTTGTATTATCTGTATGTCTATCTATATCTCCATATTTTATACCAGTACTACCAATTAAACCAACATTATTTCCTGCTTCTTCTAGTATTTTTTTAATAATATATGTTGTTGTCGTCTTTCCACTTGTTCCCGTAACTCCAATAACAGTTAAATGTTCTAGAGGATTACCAAAATACTTTTTAGAAAGATTGGCTAAAGTTTTTCTTGTATTATTAACTTTAATTACTGTAACATCACCATAAATACTAACCATTTTGGAAACTACTATAACTTTAGCTCCTTTATCTATAGCTTCTGGTATAAATTCATGACCATCTACGACTTCCCCTTTTAAAGCTATAAATAAATCGCCTTTTTCTACACTCCTACTATCATATTTACTATCATTTATTTCTATATCTATATTTCCTTTTATTAAACTATAATCTATACCTTCTAAAATATCATTTAATTTCACTTAATTTTCCCCCTCATTTAAAGTAAAATCTCCATTATATACAAAATGACTTGGACCCATCATATATATTTCTTTATCACAATTAAGTTCAATATCAATAAATCCACCAATTTGTTCCACTTTACATTTACTCTTAACTTTATTTAAATAATTAGCAACTACTACCGCTGATGAAGCACCTGTTGCACATCCAATAGTTTCTCCAGTTCCTCTTTCCCATTCTCTTATTTTTATATAATCACCACTAACAATTTGAGCAAAAGTTACATTAGTTCTTTTAGGAAATATTTCTAAATTATTTTCAATTGCTGGCCCATATTTATCTATATCTAAATTGTCTAAATTATCAACAAATAAAACGGTATGTGGATTACCTAAAGAAATAGTACTAAGTCTAAAATTTTTATCTAATATTTTAACTTCTTCCATTATAAATTTTTCTTTACCTGTATTAACAGGTATTAACTTTGCTTCCATTATCGGTTTTCCAATATTTGCTTTTACATTAACAACTCTATCATTATCTATAATTAATTCCAAATATTTTATTCCGCCTAATGTTTCAATTGTTATTTTTTTCTTATTAGTAAATCCTAAATCATAAACATATTTTCCAACACTTCTAAGAGCATTACCACACATTTCTGCTTCTGTACCATCAGGATTAAATATCCTCATTCTAAAATCTGCTTTATCACTATTTGAAATTAATACTAAACCATCACTACCAAGCCCATAGTGTCTACTAGTAAGTTTTTTAGCTAAAATATTAGGATTTTCTATACCTTCTTTAAAAGTATTTATATAAAGGTAATCATTTCCATAAGCTTGCATTTTAACTATTTTCATTTAATCACCTAAAGCTTCCTTTAAATCGGCAATTATATCATCAGCATCTTCTATTCCTACTGATAATCTAAGTAAAGTTTCGGTAATTCCAAGTTTCTCTCTTATTTCTTCTGATATTTCTGTATGTGTTCTACTAACTGGATGGGTAATTAAACTTTCTACTCCACCTAAACTTTCTGCAAATAGTATTAAATTTAGTCTTTCCAAAAAAGTATTGACTGTTTCCATACTGTCTAATGTAAATGATATCATTCCTCCAAAACCTGATGTTTGTTTTAAAGTTATATCATAATTAGGATGATCTTCAAATCCAACATAATAAACTTCTTTTACTTTCTTATGATTTCTTAAGAATTTAGCTACTTTCATGGCATTTTCACTATGTTTATTCATCCTTATAGCAAGCGTCTTTAAACCTCTTAAAGCAAGCCATGAATCCATAGGTGATAAACAAGCTCCATATATTGCAGTTTGTAAACTTAAATATTCGGCTTGTTCTTTTGTTTTAACTACTACTACACCTGCTAAAACATCATTATGCCCGCTTATATACTTAGTAGCACTATAAATTACAATATCTGCTCCTAAATCTAATGGCTTTTGATAATAACTCGTTAAGAAAGTATTATCAACTACCAAAGTAATACCACTTTTATGAGCAAGTTCTGCTATAGCTTTTATATCTGCAACTTTCATCATAGGATTAGTAGGTGTTTCAAGTAGTATCATTCTTGTTTTCTTGGTTATACTTTTTCGAACTGCATCCAAATCTGTAAAGTCTACTTGATTATATTTAATTCCATTAATTTTTAAAACTTCTTCACAAGCTCTAATAGTTCCACCATAAACATCATCAGATATTAAAATATGTTCTTTAGGTTTTAACATGGTAAGAACTAGACTAACTGCTGCCATTCCACTAGATAAAGCAAAAGCTTGATATCCATGATCGAGTATTGCCATTGTTCTTTCAAATTCTTCACGAGTTGGGTTAATAATACGACTATAATTAAAATTTGTATTTTCTTTTATGCCAATATGTCTATATGTTGCAGTTTGAAATATTGGAAAACTTATAGCACCTGATACAGGATCATGCCCTAAAGCTCCTCTAACTACTTTTGTTTCATCATGAAGATTTTCTTTTTTATCATATACTGTATAATTAGTAAAATTTTTCATAAACCACTTCCCTTATAAAACTATATGAAAAAAAGAAAGTTTTCTTTACTTTCTTTTTACACTTTAGTTCTTTCTAATACAGCACCATATTTACGCTCATCATGTTCTTCATGTGTACTATTAGTCCAATCACGCATTTCTTTAGTCATAATCTGTATTTCTGTACCAATTTCTTCATTTTCAAAAAAATAATTATAAGCTTTATACCCAGTCTCTTTAGGTTTTTCAAAAAAATCTACAATTCGGGTTGGTCTAAAATAATAATCAATTAAACTTGCTATTAGTTGAACATCTTCTTCTGTATCTATTGCTATTCTAAATCCAATTATATCTGGAACATCTAGTAATTCAAAATATCCATATCTCATTGCATATAATCTCTGCTTTAACTTTATTTTATCTAAACTTTTAATTCTAAATTCTAAAATATAATCTTTATCATATTTTGTATCTAAAAAACTTTTTAATATTTCTTGCATTTCATACGCTTCTAAATACGCTAGTTCCTCTAAATATTCTTCTTTCATTTAGCTCCTCATCTACTTTTTTCGGCGATATCTAGCAAATTGATAATTAATACCATTTTCCTCATTAATTCCAATTACATCTTTATCAAAATCATTTTTATTAAATTCAGGAAAATATGCATCAGCTTCTCTAAATTCTGCGTTTATCTCTGTCAATAGCATTTCATCAACATCATTTATAAATAATTTATAAATAGAAGCTCCCCCAATTATAAATACATCTTCTTCTAAAGTTTGTAAGTATTGTATTAATTCTTCATAACTAGAAAAACGCATAACCCCTTCTATTTGTAAATCTCGATGTGTTAAAACAATATGTTCTCTACCTGGAAGTAATTTGGGAAAAGACACAAATGTATTATAACCCATTACTATTTTATGGTTCATGGTATTATCTTTAAAATATTTTAAATCATTTTTTAAACGCCATATTAAATTATTTTTATATCCAAGTTCGTTATTATTACCAACAGCTGCAATCATTATTAATTTTGACATACATATCACCTTTTCTTAAAACGCTTTATTATTCTACCGTAAATAAACTATTTTGTAAAGAAAAAGTTATATTAGATTGACATTTAAATACTTATCAATAACTTTATTTATATACCTAAACCCATACTTTTGATACTTAATCTCTTTTAATACTTCATCATAATTAATATTGATATTATTTAGCTTTTCTTTAAGATAACTTAAAACCTGTTCTTTACTTATTGCCTTAAATTCTATTATATCATCAAATCTCCCTAAAAATTCTTCTGTAAAATAATCATTTAAATTAGTTTCATTACCCTCTAAAAAACCTACATTTTTGTTTTTATACGCATTGGAAGTCATAAATATTAAAGTATGTGAAAAATCTATTTTTTCGCCATGTGCATCGTGAATAAACCCTTCATCCATTATTTGTAAAAATAAATTTAATACACTAGGATGTGCCTTTTCTATTTCATCAACCAAAATTATTGAATAAGGATTATATTTAACTTTATTAAATATATAATCATCCTCATACCCAACATATCCTTGAGTTACCCCAATTAATTTATTAACTGATGTTTCTAAATTAAATTCACTCATATCAAGTCTAATTAAATTATTTTGTAAAGACTCACTTAAGAGTTTAATACTAGAGGTTTTACCTACACCACTAGGACCTACAAGTAAAACTTTAATACTTTTATTTTTATTAAAATATAATTTTAAGTTATTAATTAATTGCTGTACCGCTTTATCTTCACCATAAATATTCTTATTTAAAGTTTTTGTTATTTTATTTATTACTTCTTTCTTATCCAAAAACATAGGTATATTACTTTTAAATTCAATTACTTTTAAAATATCTTCTTTTGTTATCATATCATTTCTAATTTTTTTAAAACTATTTATTTCTTCTTCCTTTTTATTTATTTTTAAACATATATTTAAAGCTTCATCATAATTACCCTTTAAAACATAATCTTCTTTAGTACTAATTAAATCCTTTAGTTCATTTTCTAATAATTTAATTTTATCCTTAGTTGAGCTTTTTCTTTTAACATGTGCACAAATACTATCAAGTAAATCTATAGTTTTATCTGGATTTTTCTTCGTAAATAAATATTTATTACTATAATAAACTATATTTTCAATATTATCTTCAGTAATTGTTATTCCATGATGTTTTTCATAGCTTGTCTTTAATCCTTTAATTATTTCTTTTGTTTCTTCTAAACTTGGCTCTTTTACATTTACTATTTCAAAACGACGTTCTAAAGCTTTATCTTTAGCTATAAATTTTTCATATTCATGCGTTGTGGTTGCTCCAATTACTCTAATATCCCCACGAGCTAAATAAGGTTTTAAAATATCGCTAGCATTTATCGCACCTTCTGCTCCTCCAGCATTAACCATAGTATGAACTTCATCTATAAAAAGAATGATATTTTTGTTTTTCATAACTTCTTTAATTATTTTAGTTAATCTTTCTTCAAATTCCCCACGATATTTTGTCCCACTTACTAAATCTCCCATTGGAAGCTCTACAATCAATTTATTTTCTAAAGCTATAGGAACATTTTTATCTTTAATTCTTCTAGCTAACTCTTCTATAATTGCTGTTTTACCAACTCCAGCTGGACCTATAAGTAATGGGTTACTTTTCTTTTTTCTAAGTAAAACTTCTATTAAATTATTAATCTCTTTATCTCTTCCTATTACTTTATCAAATGTATCTACTTTATCATTTAAAACTGTTCCTACATTAAATATTTCACTATTTTTATTTGTAATACTTTCTGGTTTTATTTTTAGTTCATCATATAAATCATCTAAATTAATTCCCAGTCCAATCATTATTCTAATAGCAATTCCTTCACCCTCATCAAGCATCGCTACTAATAAATGATCTTCTGTTACTACTCCTTTGTTATTTTCTTTCGCATCACTTAAAGCATTACTAAGGATTCTTTTAAGTAAAGGCGTATATAAATTAACTGGATTATTCTTTTTAGGTATACCTACAATACTAATAAGTTCTTTTCTAAAAGTTTGATAATCTAAATCATATTCTTTTAATTTTTCTTTTAATGGTGTATCACTTTTTAATATTGCTAAAAGTAAATGTTCACTTCCAACATAAGGATGTGATAATTTATTTCTTTCTTCTTCAGCTTTCTTTAATATTTCACTACCTATAAAACCAAAATTATTAAACATAAAAAAATCCTCCTTTAAATATCTATGATTATTAAGATAAAAAAAGAAGTATTTTATTCAAAAAATTAATTAATTTCTTCAATTTTAACAAAGTTAGTAATTCTACCTTCACCAGTTAAAGGAATACCACCAGTTATAATAATCTTATTTCCATTTTCTAAATTAAAGAATTCTTGTGTTTTTTCACGTGCAATTTTAACCATTTCATCCGTTTCATTTAACACTGGCACAATACTTGTATAAATTCCATAGTTTAAAGCTAAACTTCTTGCAACTTTTTCACTAGTACAAGTAGCCATTATAGGACATTTTGGTCTAAAATTACTAATAAAACGCGCACTAAAACCACTTACAGAGGCACAAGCTATAGCTTTTACATCAACATATTTAGTTAAATCAACTGCTCCTTTAGCAATACATTCTGTACGTCCAATTTTACCTAAGTATTCAAAATTACTTTGATAATGTTCTTCAGCATCGCTTGCTATACTTGCCATATAGCTAACAGCTTCAATAGGATATGATCCAATTGTTGTTTCACCACTTAACATTACTGCATCAGTTCCGTCTAAAACAGCATTTGCAACATCTGTAACTTCTGCTCTTGTTGGGCGAGGATTTTTAGTCATACTCTCTAACATTTCTGTTGCAACAATACAAATTTTTCCGTGTTCACGAGCCTTCTTTACCATTTCTTTTTGATAAACAGGAAGTAAAGGCATTGGTACTTCTTCTCCAAGGTCTCCACGAGCTACCATAATACCATCACTAACCTCTAAAATTTCATCTAGATTTTCAACACCAGTTTTACTTTCAATCTTACAAATAACTTTAATATCACTATTTTGTTCTTTAATAATTTCTTTTGCTTGTAAAACATCTTCTTTACTAGAGACAAAAGATATAGCTAAATAATCTCCATCATTTTGACATGCATAAATTATATCTTCTCTATCAATATCACTAATATATGGAATATCAAGTACTACGCCGGGCGCAAATAAACTTTTTTTACGACCTAAAATACCTCCATTAATAATCTTACAAGTAACACCATCATCTTCTTTAGAAATAACTTCTATTTTCATTTTACCATTTTCAAGCTGAATAGTATTACCAACATTTAATGAATCTAATGCTTCTGGATGATTTACACTAAATCTATCCTTGTTGCCAATAACACTTTCTTTCACTACACGAATATTAGCTCCAGGCACTAATTCAATACCACCTTCTTCTACTTCTCCGTTACGAAATTCTGGTCCTTTAGTATCATATAATAAAGCTACATTTAAATTTTCTTCTTTATTTACTCTTTTAACTAAACTTTCTACAGTTTGTCTTTCTTCTAATGTTGCATGCGAAAAATTACAACGCGCAACATTCATTCCTGCAAGAGCCATCGCTTTAAATGTTTCATAATTGTTACTTGATGGTCCTATGCTACATACAATTTTTGTTTTTTTCATAATTATTCCCCTCTCAAAAATTAAGACACAAGCATAAATTTTACTACAAATATAATAAAAAATAAAGAGAAAATAGTCGATTTATAAAAAATTTTTACAAAACATCATATTTAATAATTCTATCTTTATTAATTGCTTGAAATTTTCTTCTTTCTAAAACCAATTCTGGTCTATAAGTTTCTTCATAATAAGTTATTGGTGTATCCAGTTCACTTATGTTCTTAGCAATTCTATGTATATAACGTCCATTATCAAATGGATGCAATAATTCAAAACTACATACAATTCCATTTTTAAGTCTTTCTATAACCGTAAATGAAGCATTTTCTACTAATACTAACCCATCATCAATTTCTTTCATTACTCCATTACTAATAATTCTCATATCATTATCAATTCTAAATACACCATTTGGATTAACTAAAGAATGTTTGCATAAAGTTCCTTCTTTTAAAGCACCTGATAATGACCAACTTAAACTTTTTTCTTTTAAAAACAATACCATTAGTTGAATTATTTGTTCATCATATTCCTTTAGTATTTTTAAAGCTTCACACTGAAACATAACATTATTTAGTTTTATAACAATTCTATTATCTTCTTGAACCCAACAATAAATAAAATCTTTTGCTACTAACTCTTGAAGTTCTTTTGTAAAATCCAAATCATCTCTTCTTCTAAAGAAATAAAACAAATCATTAAATCTTCTATCATCTATTACTTTAAAAATATCTTTTTCAAAATCAAAATTATCTACTATATCACCAGTCATTGTCATAGCACCAATAAGTAAATAGATAAATTGACTTTTAGACCTAATCTCCATCACAAATCTCCCCCAAAATTTATATGTATTATACCACACTTTACTAAAAAAGAAAAATCAATATAAAAACAGTCCTTAAGACTGCTTAATTTTTTAACTAATATAAATTTTAATTTTCAATTATTTTAGTTAATCTTTCTTTTAAAATCTCTATATTATCTTCTGCTAATATACTATTTAATTCTTTTTTTAACTCAAACTTTTTTAAACTACTTTCATATTCTTTTAATTTAGCCTCTGCACTACTAAGTGTTTTACTAACACTGCTTTTTGAAATATTTCTATTAATAGCTATTTCACTTAATGATAAATCTTCAACATAATAATTAAGAAACGTTTCTCTTTCAATATCTGTTAATAATTCACCATATATATCAAATAAATTATTTAAATACTCTCTATTCTCCATCTTTAACCATATCCTTAAATAGCCCATAAATATAGTTTTCTATATCAAAAGTTCTTAAATCTTCCATTTTTTCACCTAAACCAATAAATTTTACTGGAATATTAACACTTTCTTTTATTGCTAAAACAATACCACCCTTAGCTGTACCATCAAGCTTAGTTAAAACAATACCTGTTATATTAGTTATTTCTTTAAAACTTTCAGCCTGTAAAATACCATTTTGACCTGTTGCAGCATCTATTACTAATAATGTTTCTTGAGGTGCACCTGGAATAATACCTGCGATAACTTTATTAATCTTTTCAAGTTCTTTCATTAAATTAGTTTTATTTTGAAGTCTACCTGCTGTATCCACTAAAACTATATCAACATTTTCCTTCTTAGCCATATTAAGTCCATCATAAATAACACCAGCTGGATCGGTATTTTCTTTTCCGAAGAATAAACTATCAGTTTTTAAAGCCCATTCTTCTAATTGTGGAACAGCTCCCGCTCTAAATGTATCACCTGCTATAAGCATAACTTTTTTACCTTCATTTTTATACTTATAAGCAAGTTTACCAATTGTTGTAGTCTTACCAACACCATTTACTCCAACCATTAATATAACCGTCGGTCCATTTTCATTTATCTTTATTTTATCACTTAAAGATTCACCACTTACATAAATAATAAATAATTCATCAACAATTACTTCTTGTAAATAATTAGTATCAACAATATTTTCTTTTTTTACTCTATCCTTTAATCTATCAATAAATTTCATAACTGTATTAATACCAATATCTGCCATAATTAAAATATTTTCTAATTCATCAAAATAATCATCACTAACCTTAGTATATTTATGTCCAAGCATACTAAGTTCATTTACAAATTCTTTTCTTGTTTTTTCTAAACCTTTATCATAAGCATTTATTTCTTCTTTTTCCTGTTTTTCTATAATTTCTTCTTTTTTCTTAAAACTATTTCTTAATTTATCAAATAAACCCATATTAATTTCTCCTTTAAATTAAGTATAACATAAATTATTTTCCATTAAAATAAAAAGAAGTGAATATCTAATTAAAACACTTCTTAAACTACTTTATAAGGATTCTCCTGTGTTCCATCACCAGTTAAAGTAACATCAGCACGAATATTAATTACAGGACGAATACCATATGTGGTGTGTACGCTGTAGTAGAAGAGACATCCATCAAAATACACGTCATACACAGTAGCATCTGTAGCGCTAAGTGGAGACATTGTCCAGTAGCTTAGGTCTGTATCTAAGTAGTTGCCTGATGATGATATACTATATGCCATTCCTGCATATGATACTTCATCGGCCGTTATTAACCCGACTGGATTTTCTAATTTATTATTTCCTAAATCAGACTCACTATATGTATATAAATCTAAACTATCGGGACATTTTAATGTTGGAGTTACTTTCGTTGAGGTAGGTGTTGGAGCGCTACCTCCAGGAAATAATCTCAAATATGCTCCATAATATGTTGTAGTTATTCCTGTTCCTCCTTGATTATTTATTGATGCATTATCTGTACTTGGAGTTCTATCTCCACAGAATCCTGCATTTAAATCTATTTTATCAAAGTATGCAGAACCTTGCTTTATATTTGAATTTTCAAACCATTTATTTAACTCTGTATAAGCATTCGATGGGTAAGTTAAGCCTCTTAATTCTCCATCTTCTCCATACATATATCCTACATATCTATTATTATTGTAACTACTATTAAATGCACTTGTTCCTATTTGTGTGCCCTCTCCTTTTTCATTAGGTTCTGTTCCTTGATATATCATTCTTATTGAACCATTTCCATTTACTCTTATGATTCGCCAATAATATCCTCCAAACTCTACCCAGTTGTTTGTTGGATTTCCTGCAAAATAATAACTTGTGCCTTCATCATCTTCGGCTTCATATATATCACTATTGGTTTTTACATATGGTACATTAAATGATCTTAATTCGGTATTTCTTTCTGCTAAATCTGTATTGGCTATTATTGTTTTACATGCACTTCCACACTTATCTGATATCTTCTCAAAGTATAAGATACATTTATCTCCCTTTGTTAAGTTTGATATGATATGTTCTCCATTTTCATTGGTATATAATCTTGAGTTACTATCTATATTATCTTTTGTTCCTATATAACAATAACTATTCTTTTTACTTATAACATATCCCTCACTTGGCATCCGTCCATCTTTTAATTCGCTATATTTTCTATTATTCTTAATCTCAGTACCATTACTATCACTTATATACATACTTATTATATTAAAATCATATGGTGTTGATTTTACTGTTCCTTCTGCTAATTCTAGTGTTGCTGTTACTCTATAGGCTGCTCTACTTACCAATAATGTTACTGTTAGTATTATTGCTAGTCCTACTATTACTCCATACACTATTTTTTTATTATCTCTTAATCTTTCTACCTTCATTAATATCTTCCTTTACTTTTCTTATTATACCCAAGTTTTTATTATCTTTCATCATCTTCGACAAAACATTACAAAAACTATTATATTTTTCTAATATATTTTTATTATACAATATTACTGATAGATTATCAATATCATTTAACCACAATTTAATTAATTTAATCACCATAAAAATTCATAGTCTTTTTTATAGTAATTTAATGTAATTATAAAATAATAATTAAAAAAATAAAAAGTATTAATAATAAACAAATTAAAATAATAAATATAAATATAATGAATTATAAGTAGATTTAATTTTTATCACATTTTGTACTTTTTTGTAGAGTTTCATTTGCATAAACAATTCTTTTAAGTTATAATTATAATTGGTGAATAAAATGGCAAAGAAGAAAAAAACAAAAGCATCAGAAAAAGAAAGCTTTGAATATAGTGTAGAATTAACAGGACTTATATTAATTTTAATTGGATTAATTGGTTTTGGCTTTGGTCCAGTCGGTTCTTATATCAAGAAATTTGCAATGTTTCTTGTGGGAGGATGGGCTTGGATATTTCTTTTAATATTTCTTTTAGTACTTGGAAGTTATATGTTGTTTAAACGTAAATTACCTAAATTCTTAAGTCAACGTTTAATAGGTTTATATGTTATTATCATTATTATTTTAGTCGCTTCTCATTTCGGTTTTATAAGAGAATGTAAAAATGCTGGCGATATTTTCGAAACAACTATTAATCAATATATGGATAGAATCTCAACAATCGGTGCTAATACTGCTTTATTTACAAGTGGTGATACCTCTATTGAAATAGGTGGTGGTATTGTTGGAGCTCTATTCTCCGTTGTTCTAAGCTCCCTTTTTGGACTTACTGGAACTAAAATAGTATCTGTAATTCTTGTCATATTTGGTTGTATCCTTTTATTTAACGTTACCCTAGCAGATATTTTTACTAAATTTAAAAATGGCTTCAAATCTATGCAAATTCCTGAAGTTCCCAAAGCTGATATTCCAAAAGAACCTATAATAACTGGTTCTAAAATGTATGATTATGAAGAACATAAAGATTTTACCGAAGAACCTCTTCCTCCTAAAGATGATAAAATTGTTATTACTAGCATGGAGGAATTAAAAAACATTAAAGAAGAACCTAAAGAAAGCTTAGAAGAACCAACAAAGAAAACTTATGAAATAAATTCTAGCTACACTCTTCCCCCATTATCTCTATTAGATGATGTTAAAGAATCTAAAAAAGTTAACTCAAACAACTTCATAAGAAGTAATAAAGAAAACCTAGAAAGAGTCCTAAATGATTTCCAAATAAAAGGCCAAGTAGTCGAAATACATATTGGGCCTGCTGTTACTCAATATGAAGTTAAAGTTCCAAGTGGTACTAAAGTTAGTCGCATAAGTGGTATTAATAAAGAAATAGCTCTTGCCCTAGCTGCTAAAGATGTTCGTATTCAAGCTCCCATTCCAGGAAAAAGCACCATCGGTATTGAAATTCCGAATCCGAGTATAAGTATGGTTCAATTTAAAGAAGTACTTGCTTATGAAAATAAAGAAAATAGTGGTGCCAAAATACTTGTTGCTTTAGGAAAAGATATCATGGGTAAACCTGAACTTGTTGATTTAGCTAAAATGCCTCACCTTTTAATCGCTGGTTCTACTGGTTCTGGTAAATCTGTATGTACTAATACTATTATCTGTTCTATTTTAATGCGATATAAACCTGATGAAGTAAAATTAATGCTAGTTGATCCTAAAAAAGTTGAATTATCCAATTATAATGGGGTTCCTCACCTATTATGTCCTGTTGTAAGTGACCCTAAAAAAGCTAGTATTGCCCTTCAAAAATTAGTCGCCGAAATGGAAAAACGCTATGACTTATTTAGTGAAAAAAATGTTAAAAACATTGGTAGTTATAACGAATTAGTTGATAAAGAAAATAAAAATAAAGATACTCCAACTCCACATATGCATTATATAGTTGCTATAATCGATGAGTTAGCTGACTTAATGTTAGTAGCTTCTAAAGAAGTTGAAGATTCTATTATGCGTATTACCCAAATGGCTCGTGCCGCTGGTATTCATTTAATTGTTGCCACCCAAAGACCTTCAACTGATGTCATTACAGGTGTTGTAAAAGCAAACATCCCATCTCGTATAGCTTTTGCTGTAGCATCTAATATCGATTCACGTACTATCTTAGATTCTAGTGGAGCTGAAAAACTGCTTGGTAAAGGTGATATGTTATATTTACCTATGGGTTCTAACGTGCCTACTCGTATTCAAGGTTGTTTCATAAATGATGATGAAATAGCAAGAATTATTGGTCATGTATGTAAAGAACAAAGTGCTCATTATGATGAAAATATGGAAAATCTAAATCCTAATGGCGCTGGTATTCATGGCTCTCCAGGTGAAACAGAAGAATATGATGACCCTTTATATAATGAAATCGTTGAATTTGCTATTCAATCAGGTAAAATAAGTACTTCTCTACTTCAAAGAAGATTTAGATTAGGCTATAATCGTGCCGCTCGTGTTATTGATTTACTTGAAGAAAGAGGTATAATTGGACCAGCCAACGGTTCTAAACCTCGAGAAGTTCTAGTTAAATTAGAAGATAATACTAATAACGCTGAATAAAAAAGTTAATTGCAAATAAGATTATAATATGTTAAAATACATATATGAAAGGATATGGTTTTATGAATAATAGTAAAAACCAATCACTAAAAAAAGCTTTAATATTTCTATTAAGTATCATTGTTATAGGCTTTCTAGCTCTATACATTTATAAATGGATAGATGTTAAAGAACAATCTAAATATATAAAAAGCTATTTAATTGATACCAATACTATTAATTTAGAGATGACTGATATTAATGAAATTAGTTCTGTTTTATCTGAAACAGCTAGTGATTATTACATATACATAAGTTATACTAAAGACAAAAACATCTATGAATTTGAAAAGAAATTAAAGCCTTTAATAGATAAATATAATCTTCAAAATAACTTCTATTACTTAAATATAACTGATATTAAAGAAAATGATACTAAATACAAAGAAAAAATAACCAAAGAACTTGGTATTGAAACTAAAACATTAAATAAATTACCAGTTATTCTTTACTATCAAAATGGTAAAATCATTAGAAGTAATATTCATACTATAAATGATTTCAAAGAATTATTAGAAAGCCAAGAACACTAATAGTTCTTTTTTTATCGCCAATAATTATTATATTCTCCTTCATTTTGATAAAAGTTATCCATATCTATTTGCCATTTAAAATAACTATACATATTATTCTTATTATAAGTTTTGAGAACTACTCCAAAAGTACCACCAACACCCCATAAACTTTCTGCTACATAATATTTGCCATCATTAATACCAACTAAAATAGCTATATGTCCCCCATTTAATTTAGGCCCACTAAGTAAATCTCCTACTTTTAAACTATCATTATTTAAAGCTTCTTTAATACTTATCTTATTTCCTAAATCTGTCATATCTTTATAGCTAGTTATACCTGCTCCAATATCTCCTGGATCATATCCACCATTTACTAACACCCAAGTAATAAAACCACTACAATCAAGACCATTTCTTCGGTTTTCACCTACAACATTCATATAAATATTACATCCCCATATATTAGGCCCTCTTAAACTTTTAATAATACCATCAAATCTTGATGCATTTAAATACAATCCTTTATGATAATATCTACCTTCTCCATCAACATAATAAGTTACATTATTTGTTTCTAACCTTCCATTTTCAGAAAAATAACTTATCTTATAAGGAAATTCTAACGTTAAGAATCGAGCCGCTGCTACCGCTCCTCCTCTTGTTCCAAGCCCTGCTTCTTTAACTCTATTTTCAAGTATTTTATCAAGTAAATCGTTTTCTTCTTTAGTGTATCTATTACAAGCTAAAAGATTCTTTTTATCATTAGGTTCAATAGGTTTAATATTAATTAAATTAGTAACAGTTACTTTTATTTCCTTTTTTAAATCTCCAAGTTGTATAATAATCTTTGTTTCTCCTTCTCCACAACCCATTACTAAACCAACTTCATTAACTCTAGCTATATTTTCGTCTAAACTACTAAAAATAACTTTATCTTCTATATCTTTTTCCATATCAAAACTGTATTCAATAAAAGTATTGTCATTTAAAGCTAAATATATCTCTTCATTTTTTATTTTAATATCTATACCATTATTTTTCTCATTTACTGTCATAGGAATATTTAAATAAATAGTTTCCTGTATTAAATTATCTTCAAAAACTAAAGATTTAACATATAATTCTATTCCTATAATTAATAAAACAACTATAATAACTAATATTTCAATAGTAACTATATCTTCCTCTTTATTCTTCCTCATAACTACACAGCCTTCTTAAATCTATTATACCCCAATTTCATATTCCTTATTAAATATAAAATATATTATATTTTTATAATATATATTCATTATATCAAACAATCATAAAAAAAGATAATACTTCTATTACCTTTTGCTACTTTATCTAGATTTTTTATTTAAAGACCTCTTAGCTACATCAATTTCTTCACTATAATATGAATCTTTAAATTCATCTTCAAATTCGCCATATTTAGCTAATTGTAGATATTTACGACGAGAAGCCCCAACTTTATATAATAATTCTAATTGTCTATTTAAAGAGACTTTTTGCTTTTCAATATCTTTACTTAAATCAACAAAGCTTGGCTCTAAATCATGTGTTATCTCTTGGCTTACAGCACTTAAGCTTTCTTTTTGAGCATCGATTTCATCTAATCTATCATAAAGATAATCAATTTCTGAATTAAGGCCCTTTCTTTTTTTATTATTAACTGTTAAGCCAACTAAACTAATGGCTAAAGCTGCTAAACTTAGTTCTCCATATATTGCTGGAACAAGTAAACCATTAACGCAACATATAGTGCCAATAATTCCTAAAACTCCAATGCTCCCAAAGACTCCTAACCATTTCTTTATTTTAGATTTTTTACTATATTTTTGAATCATTTGCTTATTTACAATTTCTGCTTCATTTTCAAGTTTTACTTCTTCTTCCGTTAATGAGTGAGCTTCTCTAAAATCAGGCTTAACTCTATCATCAACAATTAATACTTTTTTACCACTATAAAATAATGCATTTTTCATTAAAATTCCCCCTTAAAAATTAAACATAGTATAACATATATCTAAAAATATGTCAAGTTAGTGACTATTTATTGTTTTTATAATACTTACAGATATCTTTAAAAAGACAATTTTCACACTCAGGTTTTATCGCTTTACAATTATATCTTCCAAATAAAACTAATTGATGATGTATCTTACTCCAAGTGTTTTTAGGAAATTTCTTCATTAATTTTTTTTCAACAGTTAAAACATTATCATTATCTTTAGCTAAGCCTAACCTTTTTGAAACTCGCTCAACATGAGTATCAACTGCAATCGCTGGAACATCATAAAGATTTGATAAAACAACATTACAAGTCTTTCTTCCTACTCCAGGCAAACTCTCTAAATATTCCCGATTATTAGGAACATTTCCATCATAATCTTTAATTAGTCTCTCTGCAATAGTTTTTAAATATATTGCCTTTTTGGTATATGATCCACATGATCTTATAATATTTTCTATGTCCTTTAAATTCGCCTCGGCAAGAGTTTTTAAATCATATTTATCCCATAAAACTTTTGTAACAGTATTTACTCTTTTATCAGTACATTGAGCACTTAAAACTGTTGCAATTAAAAGCTCATAATCTTTATTATAGTTAAGCTCACATAAAGCATCAGGATAATATTTATTCAAAATTTCAATTATTACTTCCGTCTTCATCATCTAACCAATTATAATCAAATATATCCTTTCTAATTTCATTAAAATCACTCTTTGTTACTAAATGTTTATTAACATCTTCTAAATTTTTAAATCCTTTTTTGTGCCATTCATATAAAATCTTATCTATATATCTTAAATTTTTAACTCCATTATATACAGCTTCCCTTAAAGCTCCAATAATAAGTTCTTCACTAAATCCTTTTTCTAACCAAGCATTTATTATTTCATATTCCATTCCACTTAAAGTTCTGCCAAACTCCGTTTCAAACGTACTATAAATATCTGTTTTAATCTCCTCTTTAGTAACTTCTTTTTCTTCTTCACCAATCATATTATAAAAATTATCTAAACTAACTTTTTCAATCATTCTGCCTTCAATATCTTTAATAGTTTCCACACTTATAATTTTTTTTGATAATAAACTATTAAAAGTAACATAACTGCTATCTAATTTTAATCCCAAATTATTACCTAACGCTTCCATATCTAAATAACCATTATAATCATTATCAAAATACATTAACATCAAAAACTCTTCTAAAGAAAGATTTAAACTTCTAGCTTTTTTAATAAATATATTATTAGTAACATACTTCTTACATTTCCAAAAATTATTCATTTAAGCCACCTTTCTTTATTATTTGCTATATACCTTACTATAACATCTTGCTTATTAATTATTTTACCACTAATAATATTATTTTCAAGTTCTCCTAAAATCTTGCTTACTTTATTAGCATTATCTTGACCTATAATATTAATAATTTCTTGAGCGTCAATATCTATATCATTACGTTCTTTAATGGGCATATCCTTATATATTTTATTTACCATTTTTTTACTTATATTAAGAATACTAGCCCCTACTTGACTTAAATATAACCCATATTTATAAATTGTAAAACTATTTATTTTATCACTCTTTATTATTTCTTTTAATTTTCTTATATGTTCTTTCTCTACTTTAGTAAAAGGTATATTATAATTAATATCAATCTGTGCATACATAGCCTCTATATTTTTAACAGGTATAATCTTATCATAACTAATCCCAAGAAGCTCTATAATCCCTAATTCTTTTAATAGATTTAAACCTTTTATTATATTTTCTGATAATAAGATTTTATCTAATTCCGCTTTTATTCTCGTATTAGATAATGTTAAAATAAGAGCCTTTTCTTTCTTTATAACTTTATATAATTCTTTATCTAAATTAAAATCTAAAACTATTGCAAATCTTAAAGCTCGCATAATTCTAAGAGGATCTTCTTTTATTTTTAAAGTAATATCACCAATCATTTTAACTTTCTTATCCCTTATATCTTTAGTACCTTTTAAAAGATCAATTATATCCCCATTTTTATTCATACATATAGCATTCATTCTAAAATCTCTTCTATTTAAATCTTCAACTAAATTATTAACATAATTAAACTTAATAGGTCTTCTATTGGAATACTCTATCTCTTTACGATAAGTAGTTATCTCAAAATTATACTCTTTTTTCTTAAATTCAATTCCTCCTAAATTTCTAGTTGTACTATTAGGAAATATTTTTATTAATTCTTTAGGTGTTGCATTCGTACATATATCTATATCAAAAGAAGATTTACCCAATAGTAAATCACGAACATAGCCACCTACAATATAGGCTTCAAATCCTTCATTCTCTAGTTTTTCTATTATATTCTTAATTAACTTATGCAAATTATCACCTAATTAATTATAACATGTAACTAATGTTTATAGAATAATTTATCTTTAAAGTTTATTATTATCTTCTAAAAATTTCGTAACTTCATCTATTGTTTTATTAAAATCTTTAAAATTAACTTGAAACCAATTAATATCCATTTGATTATTAAACCAAGTATACTGCCTTTTGGCATAATTCCTCGTATTTTGTTGACATTCTTCCACAGCTTCTTTAAAACTTACTTTATTATCAAAAAATTCATACAATTCTTTATATCCAATCGCTGTATTTAAAGCTTTACTCCTAATACCCCTAATATAAAAAGCTTTAACTTCATCTACTAAAGGTATAAGCATATCTAAAAATCTCTTATCTATTCTTTTGTATAACTCTTCTCTATCAGTTGTTAAACCAATAAAAGTCGTATCATATAATAAATGATTTTTATCAAGTTTTTGAGTATCTTCACTAAGTAACGTTTTTAAAGTACTTACAATTCTTCTTCTATTTTGGTAATCTATTTCTATCGTATCATCAATTTCTTTTATTTTATCAATTATTTCTTTATCGGATAACTCATCAACATAATCTAAATTATCTGTATCTACAAAATCATAATTGTATAAAGCTGCTTTAATATAAAGTCCTGTTCCTCCAACAATTATAGGCACATGATTTCTTTTCTTTATTTCTTCTATTTTTTCTCTACAATCTTTTTGAAAATCATAAACTGTATAATTATCATTTACTGAAACTATATCTAATAAATGATGCTTAATACCTTCTTTTTCTTTCTCTGTTACTTTGGCAGTCCCAATATCCATACCCTTATATACTTGAGTACTATCAGCATTTATTATCTCACCATTATAAATTTTAGCTAATCTAACACTTAAAGCAGTCTTTCCTACACAAGTTGGACCAACAATACAAACAATCATTATTAAGCCTTTTTATTAGATTTACTTTTATTATTTTTCTTTTTTTCTTCTTTTAGTAAATCTCTTATTTCTTCTAGTAATAGAACTTCTGCACTTTTAGCAGGTATTACTTCTTTTTCTTCCTCTTTATGTTTTAAATGCATAATCTTATTAATAAATTTAATAAGTAAAAATATACATATAGCAACTATTAAAAAATCAATTATACTTTGAATAAAAGCACCATATTCTATTCTTGTATCCCTAAATGTTATTGCTAAATTAGAAAAATTAACTCCTCCTAAAACAAGGCCTAAAATCGGCGTTAAAATATTATTAACTAAACTAGTGACAATCGAAGAAAAAGCTCCTCCAACAATAACACCAACTGCTAAATCCATTACATTGCCTCTTGCAATAAATTTTTTAAATTCCTCTATATTTTTCTTTAACATATATTACACCTCTATAAGTATTCTAACATAATTTTTTATATAATTAAAGAAAAAACTTCCTAAGAAGTTTTATACATAAGCATATACTAATAATCTGCCTTTAAATCCTGTATTCATTATTTTTTCACAAGATTCATTATTACTACAAGCATTCTCATCAATCCATAAATTTAAAGAGTAGCTTTTAGATTCTCCAGGACTCAATACTCCAGAAAAATCTGTAGCTCCAGGGAATGATAAAATGAAACTATTATTTACATCAATTCTATCATCACCAGCACCTAAAACATTATCATTATCTTGACTTAAGAAATCAAAACTACCACGACTGTCAATATCACTATATTTATGAGCAGTAAGTTGAGTTTTTCCAGTAGTACTATCGGTATTGCTAATCTTTAAAGCATAATTAAGATTAGTCATTAGTGGATCTAAATCAGTACCACTACTAGCACCTACTCTTGCTAAAACAAGTTTATAATTTACACTTTCATTTTCAGCTTTACAAGTATTAGTTATAGTAAAATTATAAGGACTTTTACTCATACCTTTATCATCACTCATTGGATAAGAATTGTTAAGTGTTATAGCACTTGTACCATTTCCATCTTCATAAGTAATTTCAAAACATCTTGTAGCAAGCACATTATCTTTGTCTTGCACTCCACCCACTGAATAATAAGAGTAACTTGTTCCAATTGTTAAAGTTAACAAAATCATAATTGTAAGAACACCTAAAGTAATTCTATAACCTTTTCGCATAAATAACATCACCTATTTTACTTAACTTAATTATAAGATATTTTTCTCATTTTGAAAAGTCTTTTTTAAAAATTATTAATAAATATTCTTTTTTTACCATCCAAACTAAAACTTTTAGCATCAATTATTTCTACATCAATAATTTTACCTATATCATTTAAAGCATCTGAAACATTTACAAGTTTCATCGTTTCTGTATATCCAAAAACTTTTTTAGAATCCTTTTCACTAGTCCCTAATACCAATACTTTTACTGTTTTGCCTAAATATTCTTGATTCTTTTTCAAACTATAACTATTTACTAAATTATTTAATTTTTGTAGTCTTTCTTCTTTAGTTTTCATCGTTATATTATCTTTAATTTTTGCTGCTGGTGTACCTTCTCTTGGTGAATAAATAAATGTAAACGCACTGTCAAACTGGCATTCATCAACAACATTAATTGTTTCCTCAAAATCTTCATCACTCTCATTTGGGAATCCAACAATTATATCTGTTGTAATACTAACATTTGGTATAGCCTTTTTTATTTTCCTAAATAATTCTAAATATTCTTCTTTTGTATATTTTCTACCCATAAGTTTTAAGATATTCGAACTACCACTTTGTAAAGGTAAATGAATATAAGGCATTATATTTGAATATTTTGCAATTACCTCAATCATTTTATCCGTAAAATCCCAAGGATGACTGGTAACAAAACGTATTCTTGGTATATTAATTAATGCTACTTCCTCAAGTAATGTTGCAAAATCATAGTTTTCATCTAAATCTTTTCCATAAGCATTAACATTTTGACCAAGCAATGTCACTTCTTGATATCCTTTATCCTTTAAATCTCTAATTTCTTCTAATATGGCTTCCATTTTTCTACTTCTTTGTTTTCCTCGAGTATAAGGAACTATACAATAAGTACAAAATTTATCACAACCATACATAATATTAACCCATGCTGTATACTTTGAATCTCTTATATAATCCATACCTTCATAAACATTACCTTCTATTGAATAAACTTCTATTTCTTGTTTTTTATTACTATTTAAAATCATAGTTCCAAGTTCATTAATATTATGAGTACCAAAAACAATATCTACAAAAGGATACTTTTCTTTTAACATATTAGTAATGCTTTCTTCTTGAGTCATACAACCACCAATACCTACAATTAAATCTGGTTTATTGCGTTTCAAATGTTTAACTCTTCCTAAAAATCCTATTACTTTATCATGAGCGTTTTCTCTTATTGCACAAGTATTTAAAATAACAATATCTGCATCTTCTAAAGTATTTATTTCTCTAAAACCTAAATTCTCTAAAATACCTTTTATTTCTTCTGAATCATGAACATTCATCTGACAACCATAAGTTTTTAAAAAATAATGCTTATTTTTAAATCTATCACTTTTTATATTAGATGCTTCTATATATTTAACTTCTTTTTCTGTTCTAACTCTCGCTTCTTTTAAGTCTGGTAAATGCATAAATATCACCTTTTCATCAAGAACTATTATAGCAGATATTTACACTTTATGGTATGATAATTTAATAATATAATAAAGTTTTAAAATATCTCCATCAAAATCTTTAGCTAAAGCATCTTTTAAATCATTATATATTGATGAAATATTATCTAATTCTTCCCTTTTATATTCATAATATAAATATTTTAATTTAGCTATATCTTTATTTTGATATAAGTTATCTATTTCTAAGTTAATTATTTTCTTAGCCTCTATCTCTTGTCTTAACCCACTATCTATATGCTTTTCTTCTATTATTTTATATTCTAAAGGATATTCTCTTAAATTATAAGCTACTTCTAGAACATTTAAATCATCATCAAGTAATAACTTACTTCCCATTATACTTAATCCTTCATCGTTAAATTCTAATGCTATAGCACTTTTATTATCTGTAATTAAAGCTGCATAAGGTATTTTATTTACAATACTTTTATCGCCAGTTAAAGTCTTATCCTTAATCTGTTTTAAAAACTCTTCATTTACCATAACTTTATTAGTCATTAAATCATTTAAAACTTTTGGTTTTACTCTAAAAAGTGGAATCTTCTTTATTAATTCTAAAGGATCATTATCATTCCACTCATAAAAATCATAAAATATTTCTTCATTCCAATTTAAAATTATGTCGTAAAAGTAATTCATTTTTTATCAACCTTTCCAAAGATAAAATAACACAACCTATTCCAATAAAAATAAGCCAAAATTCTAACTTCCTACTAATAAAATTAACAAAATCTAAAAAACTATACCCCATTGTAAATAAATTCATATAAATAATCGTAAAGAAGATGCCTAATGATGTAAAAAGAATTCCTAATAAATAAAGAAATATTTTAAACATTTTAATTCCCCTTATTATTTTATTTCTTATTTTATAAAAATATTATATAATTAATTAGGTGATTATATGAAACTTCTTATTTATATTATTTTAGGAATTATTCAAGGATTTACAGAACCATTACCAATTAGTTCCAGTGGACATATCTTCCTTTTTAAAAACATTTTTAATACTAATATGTTTAATGATTTAAACTTTGAAATAGTAGCCAATTTTGGTTCTTTCTTAGCTATTTTATTCATTTTTAGAAAAGATGTTATTGATTTAGTCGCAAGCTTTTTCAAATATATCTTAAAAAAAGATGCAAGAACTAAATATAAAAATAAATTCAAATATTGTCTATGTATTATAATATCTACCATTCCTGTTGGTATCGCTGGCATTCTTTTAAAAGATGTTATTGAAAATAAATTATCTAATATTACCTTTTTAGGTTTTGCTTTTTTGTTTACTGCCCTTATCCTGTTCTTAATTAGAAATAAAAACGGCAATAAAGAAGACAAAGATATAACATATAAAGATGCTATTATTATTGGTTTAATCGAAATGATTACTATTATGCCTGGTATTAGTAGAAGTGGAACCGTTTTAGTCGCATGTCTCCTTTGTGGTTTAAAAAGAAGTACTGCTTTAAAGTATACTTTTATTCTTTATTTTCCAATAAGTGTTGCAACAATGCTTTTAGGAGTTACAGACTTAATAAGTATGGGTAATTTAAATGATATTATCATCCCTTATACCTTAGGTTTAATTGCTTCTTGCATCGTTACTTATTTAACTTATAAATGGCTTAGTGAGCTTGTAAAGAAAGGCAAATTATGGAAATTCTCGATTTACTGTTTAATACTAGCTATATTCATCTTTATCTATTTTAGATAAAGATTTTATTTTGCTTAATAAAGCCTTTATTATATCAGAATCACTTAATTTATTTATTGCAAAAGTTCTATTACCAACTTTATTTAAAGAAGTTCCTAAATGATAAACATCTTTATTATCTAGAATAATAAATCTATCATGAAAAGTATCGTTATATATGATCTCTAAATTGTTATATTGTTCTTGATATTTAACAATATCTAATTTCTTTAATAAAGTATTATTTTTTACAATGAGTAATATACTAACCTTTATATTTGTAATCATATCAAGCACACTTTTATCAGCATATGCATCAATTATAATTAATTCTTTTTTACTCTTTTTCATAATATCCAAAATCTTAGAATAAGCATCATAAAACGAACCATCAAAATAAAGCATTTCTGTTTTTTCTTTATTTTTGAATTTTGAAATAAATCTTCAACCTTTTCATCTAAAACTAATAGATGTTTTTTATGATTAGCTATTTCATTATTAATATTCACTAAACTACTTAACATCTGATTATTATCTAACATAGTATGACGCATTAAAACAAAAGCGTCCATTATCGCAATACTAACTTCAATAGCCACATCAGATTTCAAAATCGTAGCTAACATTGCAACACCCTGTTTGGTAAAAACTCTAGGATTATATCTATTTTTAGCATAATTATAGTGATTATTTGCGGTCGCAAATTGCGACCGCAAACACATAAATTCATCATCAGTTAAAATCCAAGCAAATCTCTCAGGAAATTTATTTTTATTTCTCTTAACAGACTCATTTATTCTCCTTGTAGTAACACTATACAATCTTGCCAAATCACTATCAAGCATTACTTCTTTCTCTCTTATTATATAAATTAATTTTTTTATTTCTATATTATTTTCTACTACATTACTCATTTATATCACCCCGAACCATAATATAATTATATATTAAGAATATACGTATGTCAATCAAATATTCGTATATACAATTAAATTAATTATTACAACCACAAAAAATACTCATTTCTTTTAAGAAATGAGCACTAATTAATTTTTAAACATTATAACATTAAATATTAGAAGTAAAGTAACATTAGCAACATAACTAAATTGAAATCTTTCACATTCCATAACAGAAACCACTAAATCTGATGCACATATAATCCAACCTTCTTTAGACTTAGGCTTAAATTCTTTTAGACTAACTTTCTCTTTCCTATTAATAAAAGGTAATACTTTCTGTAATAATACATGATGAAACATATGTGTCTTTATATCCTCGGCCTCTTTATCACTTACATTAAAATACTTTTTAGCATTATTAGATGCTGTGACTGGATGTCTTAAATATGAATTTTCTGGTTTCTCTTTTCTTGTTCCAAAAAAGAAATCATGTAAAAGTCCCGCTCTAGTAGTCTCTCTTAAATCCGCTTTAAATAGTTTTCCTAATTTATAACTTAACTTAGCAACTCTAATGGAATGCTCATATTTGCTTGTTCCATGATGCAAATCTCTTTTTGTTTCCAAAAAATATTCATTTTCTAATATATCTTTAACTAACTCATCAAACTCGCTATTTACTCTTTTAGTCATTAATTTAACACTCTTCCTTTGTTTTCCGACTATTAACATTATAATAAAATATACGTAATTTGTAAAGGATAAATGCTTATTTAAATAAGTTCTAATTTATTATCTCTAACATCGATAACTATTTTACTATTAGGCTTTATCTCATCTTTTATTATTTTATCAGCAATTATTGTTTCAATATTATGTGTTACAAATCTTTTAATTGGTCTAGCTCCATAAGCTTCATCATAAGCATTATCGATTATAAATTCCTTAGCCTTACGACTTAACTCAATAGTTACTTTTAAATCTTGAAGTCGCATTTCTGTTTCTTTAATTATTTTATCTAATATTTCATATATAACATCCTTATTTAATGCTTTAAATATAATAATTTCATCTATTCTATTAATAAATTCTGGCCTAAAAGTTCTCTTTAAAGCTTCCATTACTTTTGTATCGCTATCATTTTCATTTTCTAACACATAATCACTACCTAAATTAGAAGTCATAATAATAATTGTATTTTTAAAATCAATTAATTTACCTGTTGAATCAGTAATTCTTCCATCATCAAGTATTTGAAGTAATATATTAAAAACATCAGGATGCGCTTTTTCTATTTCATCAAATAAAACAATACTATAAGGATTGCGTCTAACAGCCTCTGTTAGTTCTCCACCTTCATCATAGCCAACATATCCAGGAGGAGCTCCAAGAAGTCTTGAAACATTAAAAGCTTCCATATATTCTGAACAATCAATTCTAATTATATGACGTTCTGAATCAAATAGTTCATAAGCTAAAGCTTTAGCAAGTTCGGTTTTACCAACACCCGTAGGTCCCATAAATATGAATGATCCAATTGGCCTATTTGGATCTTTAATTCCACTTCTAGCTCTAATTATCGCTTCACTAACCGCCTTAACAGCTTGTTCTTGCCCAATAACTTTTTTACTTAAGTTAACAGCTAAATTTAAAAGTTTTTCTTTTTCACCACTTACCAATTTTTGAATAGGAATATTAGTCCATTTAGCAATTATTCTAGCTATATCTTCATCAGTTACTGTATCACTTAACATTTGTGAATTAATTTTTTCTCTTAAAACATCAAGTTCATTTTCAAGTTTAGGGATTTCACCATGACGAAGACGAGCAGCAGTTTCTAAATCATAATTATTTTCAGCTGTTTCTAAATTAAAACGTGCACTATCTAGTTCTTCTTTCTTTTTATTTATATCATCATTTAAATTTTTTTCTTCTTCCCATTTATAACGCATCATTTTTTCTTCATCTTTTAAAGTACTAATTTTTTTATCAAGTTCTTCTCTTCTAGCTTTAGAAAGTTCATCCTTTTCTTTTTTTATTGCTTCCCTTTCAATTTCTAAGCTCATTATTTTACGCGTTAAAGTATCAAGTTCTGTTGGAACCGAAGCCATCTGCATTTTTATTGTTGCACAAGCTTCATCTACTAAATCAATTGCTTTATCAGGCAGAAATCTATCTGTTATATATCTATCTGATAATGTAGCAGCAGCTACTATTGCACTGTCTTTTATATTAACACTATGAAATAATTCAAATTTTTCTTTTAACCCCCTAAGTATTGTTATTGTATCCATTACATTAGGTTCACTTACTTGTATTTTTTGTAAACGGCGTTCTAATGCTCCATCTTTTTCAATATATTTACGATACTCATTTAAAGTTGTGGCCCCAATTAAACGAATTTCACCTCGAGCAAGCATCGGTTTAAGCATATTACCAGCATCCATAGCCCCTTCTGCTCCAGCACCAACTATCATATGTATTTCATCTATAAAAAGAATAATATCTCCATTAGAATCACTTATTTCTTTTAATACTTTTTTTAGTCTTTCTTCAAACTCTCCACGAAATTTAGCACCAGCAATTAAGGCTCCTAAATCTAGAGACCATACTCTTTTATTTTTTAAAGTACTTGGAACATCACCTTTAACAATTCTTATAGCTAATCCTTCAACAATCGCAGTTTTACCAACACCAGGTTCACCAATTAATACCGGATTATTCTTTGTTTTACGTGATAAAACTCTTATGATAGAACGAATTTCTTCATCACGTCCAATAACAGGATCGACTTTATTAGCTTTTACTAACTCTGTAATATCTCTTCCATACTTTTCTAATACATTATCATTTTCTTGCATTTCATTAGGATACATCATAATCACCCTTTCACATAAATGATTATAATGCAAAAATTAGCACTTGTCAAGAATAAGTGCTAATAAATAAGTTGGTATTCAATACTGGTTCAAGTGGGAACTATTTAGATACAGGTCAAAGCTACTGGTCAATAACTCCGTTTAGTTATGGCGCTAGCATGTTCTTTGTTTATTTGTCTGGCTGTCTTGGTGGTAATCTCGTAACTAATACTAACGGTGTTCGTCCGGTAATAAATTTAAAGGCAGATATAGGATTAACCGGAAATGGGACAACAAGTGATCCATATGAAGTATTACCAGATATATTGACAAATAAGAGTGTTTTAACAAGAAATTCAGAAAATAAAGATTTTAATGTACCGTTAGTAGACGATACAACAGGAAAGATATATAAAACTAAAGATGATGATGGAACAACATATTATTATGCTGGGAATCCAAGTGATAACTGGGTAGAGTTTGGCGGATATTACTGGAGAATCATCAGAGTAAATGGTGATGGAAGCTATAGAATGATATATCAAGGAACAGAACCAAATGCAACAGGAGAAGGAACTCAAATAACTTTAAATGGCAAAAATATATTTGCTTTTAATACGTCATATGATGATAATGCATATGTAGGGTATTTTTATCAAAACGGAATATTAAGAGGGTTGCAAATTTCATCAAATGCATATACTCAACTTAATAATTGGTTTGCAAGTTCAAATATAAAACAAGGTTCAGCATACTTTGATAAAATAGATCCAAATGCAGGCTTTTGTGGCGATAGAACTCCAAGTTCTACAGCTAGTCCAAAAACTACATTGCTATACAATGTTGGAGATGGAAATGGTGGAGTAGGAACAACAACAACATACTATGGTGCTTATGTAAGATTAAGGCCGAATGCCATTAATCCAACAGCAAACACAGAATCAGTAACTCCAACATTAAATTGTACAAATAATGATGATTTATATACATATTCAGATGTTAACAAAGGTAATAAGAAATTAGCAAATCCAGTAGGGATGATAACAGCAGACGAAGTAGCTTATGCAGGAATGGTATATGGTGCTAGTTCATCAGGGAATTACTTAGATACTGATAAGGATTACTGGACTATGTCTCCGTTTATTGCTATAAATGCTAATGTGTTTCGTGTTAATTCAGATGGTTGCCTTCAAGGTAATAATGTTAATAACGAGCGAGGTATTCGTCCTGTAATAAATTTAAAGGCTAATACTAAATTTTCTGGTTCAGGAACAACTTCTAATCCATATAGGGTATTTTAAGATTTTAATAAAACAAACCTCCATATGCCACTTCATCTGCTGTTATTAATCCTACTGGATTATCTAGTTTCTTGTTACCTTGATTAGCTCTTGAATATGTATACAAATCTCCGTTTTTTCCTGTTACCGAACAATTATATGTTGGCATTACCTTTAGTGCTGTACTAGCCGTTACTGCTGGAACACCTCCAGGAGCTAATCTTACATATGATCCGTAATATGTATCTGTAGTTCCCGTTCCGCCACCTTTATTTTCACCATTGACATCTAAATAAGATGTTCTATCTCCACAGAATCCTGCATTCGTATCTATTTTATTAAAATATTGTTCTGATTTTAATCCTGAACTCTCAAACCAATTGTTTAAGTATGTATATATTGTTGATGGCTCTTTTGTTCCATGTACTTGGTCTTGTTCATAAAAGTATCCTACATATTTATTATCATTATTTTGTTCGTTAAATTTGCTTGTCCCTATTTGTGTTCCCTCTCCTGTTGCTTGTGGTCCTTCTGATACTTTTCCTTGAT
>JAMPHW010000001.1:50360-138736 GCA_023663235.1 Ruminococcus sp.
TATTTCAAATATTTAGGATTATCTATTTTTCCTAAAAGATAATCAGCAGAAATATGATATTTACTACATATTGTATATAAAAAAGGTGTTGCAATAATATATCTTCCAATTTCATAACCTGCTAAAGTACCATCACTTATTTTTAATATTTCTGCAAGTTTAACTTGAGTTAATTTATTTTCCTTTCTAAATTCTTTTAATCTTCTAGCAGACACTTCTTTATCTATTTCTTTTTTTAAACTTACATAATTTAAATCATCAGTAAAAGAAAAAATATAATCTAAAGAAACATTATAATAATTACATAAAGTATTAAGATGTTTAGTGGGAATAATAACATATTCGCTTTCATATTGAGTATAAGCTGTTCTGCTGACTAATAAAGCCTTTGCTAAATCGTTTTGAGTTAAATTGTTCTTTTCGCGAAGCTCTTTTAATTGTTTACTATAAATCATAGATTAATGTCACCTTTTACAATTTTCTCATGAATGATGATTAATCTTAATTATATGTCAAAAATGCCAAGAATTTTATTGACTTTTATTATATGAGCAATTATAATAAATGTATAAGCTAGAAATTTCTAAAATAATCCGGATTTGCTTATTTTTAAGGAGCAAATATGAAAATAGAAAAATTAAGAAAGAATAATAGCAAAAAGCATTTTTTGTATGGCTTAATAATGGTAGTAGTACTTACTATAACAATAACATTTATAACAAGTAAAGCCAATTACCGAATGACCGCATCTATTCCTTTAACAGAAGGTAAAGTTGTATCTAGCTCTTATGATATAAATGTAATGGCTATGTATATCAATGATGGCTCAGGCTATGTTGAGCTTGCAAAAACTAATACTATACCTACAGGTTATACAATAAATAAAGAGAACACATATTGCTGCAAAGGAAGCAATTGTAAAAAGGAAAATAAAGATACAAATGCTATACTAGAAACAATAGGCGGAATACATACCTTTAGAGGAATAAGTAAAGGCGATAAATGTTTCATTTATTTAGATAAAGATATAAGTACTGCTAAAACAATGAGCGAATTACTTGCAACACATTATATAGGAAGATATACAAGAACAAGTAAAAACAAAGATTTTAATATATCATTTAATGAAACAACAATAGGAGTGATATATGAAGGCGAAGATGATAATGGAACAACATATTATTTTGCAGGAAATCCATTAGATAACTGGATAGAATTTGGCGGATATTATTGGCGAATCATCAGAGTAAATGGAGATGGCTCTATAAGAATAATATATCAAGGAAGAACACAAGATGAAAATGGAAATAAGTTAGAACCACAAACAACTGGAGAAGAAACGCAAATAGGAAAAAGTGCATTTAATGAAAAAGATAATGATAATGCCTATGTAGGTTTTATGTATGGAACTCCTAATTCTACAACTTATGAAGCTACCCATGAAAACAAAAATAGCAGTACTATAAAACAAGAATTAGATAAGTGGTTTAATAATTCCAACATTAAAGAAGGTACTGATTATTTTAATAAAATTGATTTTAATGCAGGTTTTTGTAGTGATAAAACACCTAGTTCGACATACACATCAACAATAATAGATGGTGTAAATATCGGAAATGGATATAGCGGGATTGGAACATCTAAAACATATTATGCATCACATATCAAGATGATTCCCAATACTCCTGGTGGAAACGCACCAACTATAAATTCTACATCAGTCACACCAACATTCAGCTGTAGCAACATAAATAACGACTTATTTACTTATAAGAAGGCTACCAATGGAAATAAAAAATTAGATAATCCAGTGGGTTTAATAACCGCCGATGAAATATCATATGCAGGAATGGTATATGCACTAAACTCAAACAAAAATTACCTTGATACAGACCAAAACTACTGGGCTATATCTCCAGGATATTATGAAGCTGACAAGGCTCGCACATTCTGTGTGCTTTTGGATGGTTATCTTTGGTATACTTATACAAGCAACAGTTTAGGCATTCGTCCTGTTATAAATCTCCGCTCAGATACACTATTTACTGGTGATGGAACAATTTCTAATCCCTTTAAAGTTGTAATTTAATATTTACTAAGACTTATAAATTATTTATAATAACTATAGGATTAATCTGTTATGTGGAATATATGTAGTCTCCGTTTAACTATGGAAACGCTAACGTGTTCATTGTGTGGTCGGATGGCTACCTCACCACCAACAACGTGAACAACACGCGAGGTGTGCGTCCAATATCCTTTTATCACTCATTTATTTGATTAAGGTTAAATAAAGAAGAATTAGGATACAAGATTAATCCTTAAGTTATAATACTTTAAAAAAATAACACTGATGTTTTATGTCCTGTATATAAAACTATTACAGTGTTTTTTATTTTTTATAAAAAATTATAAATTTACACAATAATTCCAACAAAAAAAGAACTAAATTAATAGTTCTCAGCTTTAAGTTCCATAAAACTTTGTGGATGAGCACAAACAGGACATACCATTGGAGCTTTTTCCCCAACATAAACATATCCACAATTACGGCAAATCCAAACAACTTCTTCTCCTTTTTGGAACACTAAATTATCATCAATATTTCCAACAAGTTTTAAATATCTTTCTTCATGATGTTTTTCTATTTTACCAACTTCTTCAAATAATTTAGCTATACGGTCAAAACCTTCTTCTTTAGCAGTTAGAGCAAACTCTTTATACATTTCAGTCCACTCATAGTTTTCACCACTAGCTGCATCTTTTAAATTAGTTAAAGTATCTGGAACACTACCTCCATGTAATTCTTTAAACCACATTTTAGCATGTTCTTTTTCATTATTAGCTGTTTCTTCAAAAATCGCTGCAATTTGTTCATAGCCGTCTTTCTTAGCTTTTGATGCATAGTAAGTATATTTATTTCTAGCTTGACTTTCACCAGCAAATGCAGCCATTAAATTAGCTTCTGTTTTTGAACCTTTTAATTCCATATATATTACCTCCAATAAATATTATAACTAACTAAAATTTAAAAGTAAAGAGACGAAATAAATTATTTACAGAAAGAGTTAAATATTATATAATAATTAAGCTTAAAGGAGTGATACTGTGAATTTATATCAACTATTAGATCTTTCTCCCACTAACAATATTATCGAAATATTAAATAAATTTAAAGATAAATGCCAAGAACATCCTGAAAACACTTTTAAGTATACATATGCTTTGTGTATTCTAATTGACAAAACTAGAAAAATATTTTATGATGCCGCATTATTTCACATAGATATTAATACTTTATATGAATGTTATTCTAAAAATGAAACAGAAGAAATAGATGAAGCTGACGAATATGAAATCATGGATTTTATTGAATGGTTAGATTATTTTAGAGAAATCTTTTTTGATACTAAATTTTCTACCAATAACCAAAACTATCATAAATTAGTTACAGATTGGTATATTACTATAGTAAAATTACTAGATTACCTAAAAAGCCAATATATTCACAGTTTCTACCTTCCATAAATACCTTTAAAGGTGTTTTTTTATATTATACTTTAAGTAAATTACTACTATTTACAATAAGTGTACTATAAAGAAGTAAAACATCTTTATTGTTAAAATCAACATAATTGCTTACTAAATCCATTTTAATATATCTTAAATCAATTAAAGTTATCTTTTTATATTCGTCTAACAATAATGGTGTTAAACTACTAGCAAAAGAATCTCTAAATATGATTAGCTCTCTATCTGTCGTAGCTAACTTATTTTCTATTTCAATGAAAGCACTTGGCCCACCTAAATAAATGTTATAAGAATCCATACTATTTAATTTTTCTAATTCATAAATAGATTTTTCACCATACTCTAAATGTTTAACTAAAGCATTCTCTATCACTTCATTAGATAATATTTTCATTTTATCAGGCCTAATAAATATAGGTACTTTTCTATAAGAAGAGCCATAAAAAGAGTTATAAACTAAAGTATCATATTCTTCTTTCTTATAATTAAAGTTTAAATAATAACCTAGTTCTTCTATAACATTAAAATAACTCTCCTGCTTTATATGAATATCTGTCTTATAATAATCTTCTAAATTTAATACATTTGTTATATCTATATAATTAATATTTATTTCCTTTTTTAACTTATTAAAAATATAATTATAATCTAATTTTAAATATTTATTATCATCTAAATAATATCCTTTATCAGGTATCACTGCATAATAAACTTTACTATTTTTAAGATATGTATCATTAATATAGTTTAATTTCTTAATAAAATTATTAACACTTGCCTCATTTAAAGGATAATTTTTTTCAATTATATAATTATTACTAACATAAACATCATTACTATCAATTATGTTTAAAATATACCTGTCATATATAGAGTTTAAACTAATGAAACTATCCCTAAGTAAAAATTGATCTTTCATATAATCATCTAAATTATCTATAAAATCTTCTTTTAAAACTTCTTTCGTTGCTAATTTTCTTCGCTCATTAAAGGATATTTCCTTATCTTCTATAAATAAAAAAGCTAAAGAAAAAATAAATAATATTAAAACAAATCCTACACCTATCACTTTATCTTTCATATTTAAAACCTAAAATAAATAAAAGGGTTAAATGAACTTGAAATTATTCTTGCAATACATAATATAAAAATAAAAAACAATCCAAGCACACTCATAAATTCTATCATTTTATTTATTTTTCCTTTCTTAAGTTTTTCTAACATATTCTTTATAAAAGGTCCTATACCAATAAATGAAAAAATTAAAATAACTAAATTATTCCTCAAAAAGTATATAGCTTCATTATTAATAAACTCACTACCAACACCAAATAAACCTTTTATAAATATCCAGAGTTTATGTAAATCGGTAACATTAAAAATCACAAAACTTATTAGAACAATAATAAACGTATATAAATGTGAGATTATTCCTTTTTTCAAGAATTTTTTTAAAATAAACTTTTCTAAAATTAAAAACATAAAAAAGTATAATCCCCATAAAATAAAATTCCAACTAGCTCCATGCCATAAACCAGTTAAAAGCCATACAATAAATATATTTCTTATATTTTTAAATAAAGAACATCTGTTACCGCCTAAAGGTATATAAATATAATCTCTAAAAAAGCTTGATAAAGATATATGCCATCTTCGCCAAAAATCAGTAATTGAAGATGCTATTAAAGGATAATTAAAATTTTCTTTAAACTGAAATCCAAGCATTTTCCCAAGACCTATCGCCATATCTGAATATCCCGAAAAATCATAATATATTTGAAATGTAAAAATAAGTGCTACTAACCAGTATGATACAGTTGTTAAATTAGAATTTAATATAGCCCCATAAGCATTATATAAAGTATCCGCAATTAAAACTTTCTTACCTAGTCCTAAAATAAATCTTGTAACACCATCACTAAAATTACTAAAATTCTCTTCTCTATTTTTTAACTCCTTATTTACATCTTTATATCTAACAATTGGTCCAGCTATTAATTGAGGAAATAAAGAAATATAAGTGCAATAATTAAGAAAATTTTGCTCACCTTTAACATCTTTTTTATAAACATCAATTATATAACTTAAATTTTGAAATGTAAAAAAACTTATTCCTAAAGGTAAAATAATGTTTAAATCAAACCTGTTTAAACCCAAAATATTCGTAAAATTATCTAAGAAAAAACCTGTATATTTATAATAGAATAAAATTCCTAAATTAAAAATAATACCTAATACTAAAAAGCTTTTCTTTCTCTTTCTATCAATTAAAATACCTAATATATAATTTACTAAACAAGTAAAAAGTAATAATATAACATAATTCTTTTCACCAAAATAATAGAAAATCAAACTAAATACTAATAATACTTTATTTCGAAACCTTTTAGGAACTAAAAAATAAAAAAGTAATAATAAAGGCAAAAAAAAGAAGAGAAAATTAATACTTGAAAATACCATTGTTCTTCTTCCCTTCTATTTTAAATTTTCAAAATTTGCTTTTATTTTTGGTGCAAGTTCATTAGACATAATTAATACTACTAAATCTCCTTTAGCTAAAACATAAGTGTTTTCAGCTTCAACACATATCCATTTTCTTGGATCAGCATTATTCTTAATTTCTGTAACAGCACTATCAGCATCTGCACTATTTTCTAAACGGATTAAAACTACAGAATGCGCTATAGAACCAGTCATAGATTCACTTGCTATCGCTTCTTTATAATTAATATCAGCAAAAGCATAATACTTAAAGTTTTCTTCATTTAGTTCTGTATTCTCTACCATCATTGGCATTTCATCTTCTGATATACCATCATATAACTTTTCCATTATTTCAGGTAATGTTCCAGAAACATTTTCTGATGCCTTTTTTCCACAACCTGTTATAGAAAAACAAACTAATAAAGCACAAAATAAGCCTAATACTTTTTTCATAAATACTCCTTTCATTCTAAGAATAGTATAACATTTAAATTAAAAAAAAAGAAGATATATTTATAAACTTCTTATTTTATTAAAGGATCATCAAATTCATCATTAGTATAAACCTCTACTGATGGATGAATCTCAATCTTACCTTCTCTAACTTCACTAATTGGTTTAAGTCTTTTCTTGCTTGGCTCACTCTTATTAGATGCGATATCTACTAAATAGCCAATTAAAGCAAATACTAGTATTAAAGATATAACTAAAAACCATAAATAGTTATCTAGTAAAAAATTAATTAAAACCTCCATTTTATCCTCCTAAGAAACTTTATGATGCTTATTCTATGATATACCAATATCTCCACTTGTAGGTACTATATGTATCCAAGTATTACCATCATTAACTGTTATCTTTGTTCCATCTTTATACTTATATACCGTTTGAGCACTTCTACTACTTTTCTCCCAAGTTATAGGAACTGCTTTACCTTCTGTAATATAATATCCTTCCCCATTACCAATATTATCTATATCCTGACGTCCTTTATCATCACCACTAATAGATTTATTACTTACTTGATAAGTTATAATATTTTTAACTGTATATTGCTCTGTTGTATCATAATCAACATGTTCTTTATCATTTACAAATTGCTTATAAACTTTATTAGTACTATCATAAACATAGTTAGTAACATAACTATTAGAATATTTTAAATCAATATTGTTAGCATCTATAACATCTTCATTACTACTTAAATCTATAGCTTTTGCACTATATTTAAGTAACATCGCTTTATTAGTTTCTGTTCTATATCCTTTCTTATCAACTAAATTAGCCATTTCCTTTAAATTAGTATATCCTGTATGTTCACTACTTATATTAGCATCGTATTTTTTTCTAAAGAAGTATGGTGAACCACTACTAAGACCATTTAAATTATTTACTTTTAAAGTACTTATATCACTTTGCGCTTGTGGACTCCATCCCCAGTGAACATAATAAGCATCGTTTTCTAAAGCATAGTCTAAATAATAATGTCTAGCACTTCTAACACTACCTACTATTTCTGGCAAATTATCTTTAAATAAAGCCATATAACGGGTAATTCCACCTTCAACAATTATTTCATAAACTAAATAAGCTTTTTGAAGTCCTATATGATAAGGTCTAGCTGCCCCAATATTATTAATCATTACAGCATAAGGTCTAGATTTACTATTAACATCCACTATTTTAACTTTAGGTTCTTCTATCTTATTATCTTTTTTACTCTCTTTATTATCAACTTTATTTTCTAAACTATTATCTTTCTTATCAAATAATTTTGTAACTCCAAAAGCTACACCACCAATTAATAAGACACTAATAATCCCTATAATTAACTTCTTCTTTTTCTTGTTTTTTCTCTTAACCATAATACCTCCAACTATAACTAAAGTATAACACTTTTAATAATTAAAGTAAACTTTTTAAAAGAAAAAAGAAAGCTACTTTTTAAGCCTTCTTAATTTTCTTCGCTCTTACAAAAGCAATACCTAATCCAACGGTTAATACTCCTAGACTTGCAATATACCATATCATATTATCGCTATCTTTCTCTTGAACACTATCATTAGTATCTTTATACTTAATTATAATATCTCCTAAAGAAGTAGTCCTAAATTCAATTGTACCATTATCAATTTTAGTATTAGTAACTTTTATTAAAGCATTATTTTTTATCATATATATACTGTCAAACTCTTTATTTGGATTTAAACTAACTCTTATTGTTAAACTACTATTTTTTAGTTTTATTTCTTCATTTTTAGCATCAACAACTGCTACTTTAAATACCTCACACTCTTTACCTAACTCGTTCTCTAAACTACTATCTAGAATTTTTTCTTGAACAATTAAACTTTCAACTTTTCCTAAACCTGTACCTTTAATTACTATACCATTATTACCAAATTCTCTAACACCATCATTTTCATTTGATAAATTATCATTGTTAGTATTTTCGGAGTTATTAACATTGTCTTGATTTGGTGTATTAGATGAAATATTATTATTAGTACTATTATCTATATTTGAAACATTATTATTTGTACTTTCATTATTAGTGTTATTGCTATTATTTGGTTTGTTTGCACTTCCATTATTAGTATTATTATTACTAGTATTTGGTTTATTTGTACTTCCATTATTAGTATTATTATTACTAGTATTTGGTTTATTTGTACTTTCGCTACTTGAATTAGAATTATTATTTGAGTTTTCACTTATAGAAGTAATAACTGCTGTTACAATACCCTCATTTCCAGCCTTATCATAAAACTTAATAGGATATGTTCCATTCTTCGTATAAATATATGTTCCATTACCAAATTCATAAGTAATTTCTTCACTTGGATTTACTACTTTAACTAATACCATATTAGAACTTGATTTATCATAATAAAGACTAGCACTTGGATTTATTTTATCAATATAATCAACTTTAGCTGTCGCTCTTCCTTTGTTTCCTTTAGAATCTTCATATTCAAAAGTAAATTCTCCATTATCCTTGAAAGTATAAGAATTACTTCCATTATTATTAGTAATTTTTACATTTTTTCTATCAAATTCAATTACTGCTGTTACATCTTGATTTGTTAAACTAGTTTCACTATAATATATTTTTGGTATCACTTTATCTTCAATAATCCAATCTACTTTAGCTGTAATACTACCCTTATTTCCTCTAATATCTTCATATTCAAAAGTAAACTCACCATTCTTTATAAAGGTATATTTATTGCTACCATTATTATTAGTAACTTTTACTCTACTTCTGTTAAATTCAATAGTTGCTACAACATCATCATAAGTTGAAGTGTTTATATCATAAGTTATAGTAGCTATAGCTGGACTTTCGTTAATTACAGATACAATCGCTGTAGTTTCTCCCACATTCCCTGCTGCATCTACATATCTAAATGTATATTCTCCATTTTTAATAAATTCATGTTTAAAAGGATTTATATTCATTACATAGTTATTATTTATGTCTGTAACATTACCTTCACTATCAACTTTATATCCATCCACAACGTTTCCATTAGAATCAATTAAATTTCCTGCATCATCAGAAGTATAATCACTATCATTAATTATTGTTACCACCTCATTAGGTCTTAATATTGCCATTACACTATCAGTTTCTTTACTAATAACAATTTCTATTTCAGCAGTTGGAGCTACTTTATCTATCCAATCTACTTTAGCATCTAATGTCCCTACATTTCCAGCTTCATCTACGTATTCAAAAGTAAATTCGCCATTTTCTTTAAATGTATATGTGAGTTTACCCTCATTGTTGGTTACTGTCACATTCTCTTTATTAAATGTAATTGTTGCTGTTACATCTTGATTTGTTAATTCAGTTTTATCATAAGTTATCTCTGCTACTGGTGCATCTTTATCAATCCATGTAACTTCTACTAAAGTACTTCCTGTATTTCCAGCTTTATCAACATATTCAAAAGTAAATTCTCCATTCTCTGTAAATGTATATTCATTTTTACCTTCATTGTTAGTTATTGTTACATTTTCTTTATCAAATGTAATCGTAGCAGTTACGTCTTGATTTGTTAATTCAGTTTTATCATAAGTTATCTCTGCTACTGGTGCATCTTTATCAATCCATGTAACTTCTACTAAAGTACTTCCTGTATTCCCGGCTTCATCGACATATTCAAAGGTAAATTCGCCATTTTCTGTAAATGTATATTCATTTTTACCCTCGTTATTAGTTACTGTTACATTTTCTTTATCAAATGTAATTGTCGCTGTTACATTTTGATTAGTCTTTTCGCTTATATTATAAGTTACTGTTCCTACTGGAACTACTTTATCTATCCAATCAACTTTAGCGTCTAATGTCCCTACATTTCCAGCTTCATCTACGTATTCAAAAGTAAAGTCTCCATTTTCTGTAAATGTATATGTGAGTTTACCTTCATTATTAGTTACTGTTACATTTTCTTTATCAAATGTAATTGTTGCAGTTACGTCTTGATTTGTTAATTCAGTTTTATCATAAGTTACCTCTGCTACTGGTGCCTCTTTATCAATCCATGTAACTTCTACTAAAGTACTTCCTACATTTCCTGCTTCATCGACATATTCAAAAGCAAACTCGCCATTTTCTGTAAATGTATATTCATTTTTACCTTCATTGTTAGTTACTGTTACATTCTCTTTATCAAATGTAATTGTCGCTGTTACATCTTGATTAGTCTTTTCACTTATATCATAAGTTACTGTTCCTACTGGAACTTCTTTATCAATCCATGTAACTTCTACTAAAGTACTTCCTACATTTCCTGCTTCATCTACGTATTCAAAAGTAAATTCTCCATTTTCTGTAAATGTATATTCATTTTTACCTTCATTATTAGTTATTGTTACATTTTCTTTATCAAATGTAATTGTTGCTGTGATATCTTGATTAGTTTTTTCAGTTTTATCATAAGTTACAGTTCCTATTGGGGCTATTTTATCTATCCAATCAACTGTTACTTCTTTTATAGCTTTATTTCCTCTAATATCTACATATTCAAAAGTAAATGAACCATTCTCACTAAAAATATAAGTATTTTTTCCATCATTATTAGTAATTTTTACTCTACTTCTATCAAAAGTAATCGATACTTCAACATCTTGATTTGTTAATTCTTCTATAGAATAAGTTATTGTAGATTCTACTAAGTTTTCATTAATAGTATTTATTGTAATTGTAGAAGATCCTATATTTCCAACTTCATCTACAAAATCGAAGGTATATTCACCATTCTTAATATATTCCCTTTTAAGTGGACTTATATTAACAATATAATTGTTTTCACTATCTGTTAAATAATTACCTTTATCATCAATTATATAACCCTTATCATCTACACTATATCCATCAAGTATATTATTATCTTTATCTAATAAACTACCATCTTCATCAAGAGTATAAATGTTACCATTAGTAATTGTTGTGTCTTCACTTGGTGTTAATTCAGTTACAACACTATCAATTATACCATTATCTTCAACAACAGGAACAGATGTTACCTCACCTGTAGGAATTGTTTTATCAATCCATGTAACTTCTACTAAAGTACTTCCTATATTTCCAGCTTTATCAACATACTCAAAAGTAAATTCTCCATTTTCTGTAAATGTATATTCATTTTTACCTTCATTATTAGTTACTGTTACATTTTCTTTATCAAATGTAATTGTCGCTGTTACATCTTGATTAGTCTTTTCACTTATATCATAAGTTACTGTTCCTACTGGAACTTCTTTATCAATCCATGTAACTTCTACTAAAGTACTTCCTACATTTCCTGCTTCATCGACATATTCAAAAGTAAATTCTTCATTTTCTGTAAATGTATATTCGTTTTTACCTTCATTATTAGTTACTGTTGCTCCATTATTATCACTAAGCAAAATAGTTACAATAACATCTTGATTTGTTAATTCAGTTATATTATATGATATATCTGCAATTGGAGGTATTTTATCTATCCAACCTACTTTTGCTTCCATTGTTCCCACATTACCTGCTTCATCAACATATTCAAAAGTAAATTTACCATTCGCTGCAAAAGTATAAGTATCACTACCTTCATTGTTAGTTATTGTTACATTTTCTTTATCAAAAGTAATTGTTGCCGTTACATCTTGATTTGTTAGATATTTAGTACTATATGTTATTGTTCCTACTGGTAAAGTTTTATCTATCCAACTAACAGTTGCCGTTGCAGATCCTTTATTTCCAGCTTCATCTTCATATTCAAACGTAAATTCTCCATTTTCTTCGAAAACATATGTATTTTTACCACCATTATTTGTAATTATAACTCCATTATCATCTTCAAGAGTAATAGTCGCTATAACATCTTTATTTGTTAAACTAGTTCTATCATAAGTTACTGTGGCAACAGGTGCAGTCTTATCTATCCAATTTACTCTTGCAGTTGCAGTCCCTTTATTTCCATCGCTATCAATAAGATTAAAAGTAAACTCACCATTCTCTGTAAAAGTATAAGTATTTCTATTATCGTTATTTTCAACCTCTATATTATCATCAAAAGATATAGTAGCAGTTACATCTTTGTTAGTTACTTCACTTATATCATAAGTTATATAACTATTAATATAATTACTAGGAACTAATTTAGCATCAGCAATAGAAGAATGATCTAAAGTAATATCAAAGTAAGGATCAACATATATTTTTAAATAATTATACTCTTCTACGTTTACATCTACATCTATTGTTCCTGTCTTTGTTGTAACATTACCAGTTCTTTTTAATACATCCCAAGTTTTACCATCTTTAGAACCTGATATTTGGAACCAAACACAAGCAGGACTTTCTAAATCTTGAGATGCATCAATACCTAATTTAGCTATAAATCTTGTATATTTATTAGTATATTTAGAAATATCATAAACTACTTCTCCTTTAGCATGTATTCCAAGACCTTTAGCATAATATATTCGTTTTCCATTACGATATAAACTAATAGTATCACCATTAATATTAGTATCCTTATAAATATAAGGACTACCCCATCCATTATAAGATAATGCATCAATATAATTTAAATCTGATAAATATTTTACTTTACCATATTCTTCTGCATTAGTCGATAAACTATATGGAGTACCTAAAATACTCTCACTTACATTACCTAAAGTTGGATTATTATATGATATAGTTATATATGATATAATACCACATATTAATCCGCCTAAAACAAATACACTTTTACTGTTTTTCATAACCAAAATCCCCTTTTCTTTTTAATTGGCAACTATTCTAGCACAAAATTACTAATTTGTCAAATTTCGTAAAAATCATCAAAAAAGAAAGCCAAAGCTTTCTTAAAATTAATTATTTTTTTTGTATATAACTGCTCCAATACCAACAATTAAAACTACACCACTAGCTATAAACCAGAAAATATTATTATTCTTTACTTCATTTTTTTCTAAAGAATCATTATCTTCTTCTGTTGCATCTTTTTCTTTATATTTAATAACCACATCACCTAAAGAAGAAGCCTTAAATTGAATAGTATTTTTGTTAACTTTTGTATATTTTATTTTTTCTAAAGCATCGTTTTGAAGCATATAAACGCTATCAAATTCTTTTAAAGTATTTAAACTAACTGTTATGGTTAAATCAATATCTTTAATGTCAATAGTTTCTTTATTAGCATTAACAAAACTTAAACCAAATAATTCACTTTCTTTTCCAAATTCTTTTTCTAAAACTGCATTTAAAGCTTTCTTATTAACTTTAATACTATTAATATTAGCTAAATCTTTCTTTGGAACTTTAACTTTAATAGTACCAGAAGTAAATTCTCTATATCCTGAACTATCAACATTATTTGAATTATTATTATTGTTATCTAAATCATTGTTAACTGAATCATTATTGTTAGTATCATTTGAATTATTAACATTATTTCCTTGATTATTAGAATTTTGATTGTTATTTACATTATTATTAGTTGTATTGTTAGGGTTATTGCTACCATGATTAGTATTAGTATTATTATTGTTATTATTGTTACTATTATTTTGATTATTATTAGTATTATCATTCTTATCAGATGTATCATCATTATTAACATAGTCCTCAACTAACCAATTAATAAATACTCTTACTGTCCCTATATTACCAGCTTTATCATAGAAATTAATCGTATAAACTCCATTTTTAGTATAAATATAAGTTCCACTACCACTCTCAAAAGTAATTTCTTCACTTGGATTAATAACTTTTACTAAAGCAATATTTTTACTTGATTTATCATAAGAAATACTAGCAGTAGGTGCTTTTTTATCTATCCAATCTACAGTAGCTGTCATTGATCCTTTATTTCCTGAATCATCTATAAATTGGAAAGTAAATGAACCATTTTCTGTAAATATATACGCATTACTTCCATTATTATTAGTAATTATTACATTCTCTTTATCAAATTCAATAACTGCTGTTACATCTTTATTAGTTAACTCTTTAAAATCGTAATAAATCTTAGCAATAGGAAGATCTGAATCTATCCAATCAACCTTAGCAGTTGCAGTTCCTTTATTTCCTGCTCTATCAACAAATTCAAATGTAAATTCTCCATTAGCTATAAATTCATATTGGAAAGTATTAATATTTGTAATATAGTTACCGTTAGCATCTGTTACATTACCTTTGTCATCAACTGTATATCCGTTAAGAATATTGCCATCTTTATCAACTAAATTACCATCAACATCAACACTAAAATCTCCATTATTCGTAACTATGACATCTTCACTAGGTTTTAAAGTTGCAATTACACTCTTATTAGTTCTATCTGTTGTACTATACTCTATTGTTGCTGTTGGAGCTTCTCTATCAATCCATGTTACTTTAGCTGTTGCTGTTCCAACTTGTCCTCTTTTACCATCTATTATTTCTGCAAACTCAAATGTAAATTCTCCATTTTCATAGAAAGTATAAGTATCACTACCATTATTATTAATAATCTCAATATCTGTACTAGGATTTATTAATCTTGCTACAACATTTTCTCTAGTTGGCTCTGTTTCACTATAACCTATACTAACTGTTGGAATATATTTTTTAGTAGTATCTTGATATAAATTAAATTCTCTTGCTGTAAACCAGTTACCATTAGTTCTATCAGCTTTTATTTTAACATATTGAACTAATTTAGAATTTTCTAAATCAAAGCTCTTTGTATTAGCTATTGCTTGTTCATTTGTATTAACTTGACTTGGACTATAAGTAATTCCTTTTTTCTCTGCTAATAGTTCAAAGTTTTCACCATCCATACTTCCATAAATAGTTCCATCAACAATTTTACCATTTCCACCACCAGCAGGAACAAATTCTACCGCTGATAAATATACTGGATTATCTAATTTAATTGTAATATAACGTTCTGTATCACTACCATTCCAAGCTGAATGCCATCTTGTATTATAATTACCATCTATTGCATAAGTAGCACTTCCGCCATTATTTACAGCTTGTGTTGATACACTATGTATACTTAAATGAGATACTGGAATATATTTTCTTGTATCAGGTTGATTATCTTCTGTAAAAGTAAATGTTCCTGAATCACTTGGAATCGCATTACCTGTTGCGCCTACTCTTACATATAACGTTTTATTACCAGTATTATCTGGAGAAGCTACTGCATAAGAAGTCCAAGGATCATTTTCATTATTTCTCCATTCATAAGTTAAGTTTATCCCTACTACTCTATTTTCTAAATCATTAGCAAATAGAAGGTTTGATAAAGTACCTTTTACAATATCAATCGTATAAGCAGGGACATCAAACGCTAAACCATCAATATATATTTGGATATCATCATCAATATTAATCTTTGCTATCTCATCAGGAGTTAACTGTACAGAATGTTCAACTGTACCTACAGATTTTGTTTTTCCACCATCTAAACTATAATGCCATTGAATATCTGTAAATGCATCATAAGAACTTGATATAACAATTTTACCTGCATTATCACCATCAAAAGAGAATGTAGCTAATTCACCATTAGTTTTTCCTAAAATTATTTGAGCAATTTCACGACATGCTACATCTTGCCAAATATCATTTTTTGTTGCTTTATAAGCTCTATTAAGTGCTGCAAATTCTTTTTGATCAATATCTACTCTATGAACACCATTTAAGTATGGTCTTATAACCTTAATTAAATCATTCATTGCCATTGGATAATAAGTATAACTGTCTATTATGTCTAAAGCTAATTGATACCAATCTGCACTTGTTTTGTTTAAAGCTTTAAACATTTGAATTTTATAATCATAACTATCTAAATTAATATCATTTATATTTAAAGATTTATTATATACATCTAGTTTAACTTCATTATCACTATAAGAATTAGCTATTAAATTGTAATATAAAGATTTTTTATAAACATCGTAATTATTAAGATTAGCCTGAGCAAGATATGTATATCCTGAACTATTTCCAGCACCTGATGCATTAACTGGTTGATTAGTAAAGTATTTATTTGCCCAGTCAAAAATTGTTCTATTTCTATTTCCACCATACCATGTTGTAGAAGTTCTTCCCCAACCAAAGATATTACCTGCTATATTCCATGTACCTTTACCTGTACCATCACTATTTTCGGCGATATAATATAACGCACTCTCATGTCCTGGTTGATAAGATCCAATTGATGGACGTCCCATATTTAAAAATACACTTTTAATAGTACGCGCTTGATTCCAACAAATTCCACCTTCTTGCATAACCATCCAATATCTCGTTGTATTATCTGCAAAAGGAACACCATTTTCTGTTAAATGCCACTTTGAGTCATATTTTTCTTTATTTGCTGGATCATAAAGATGTGGTTTTGCACTCATACTATAATTTGGCGAAACATATTGAACATAAGAATATACGCCTGTAGCATAATTTTTAGCTTTACCAATATAACTTAACCAAACTAATTCATCTGCTCTTGTTCCATCTTGCATCATATTACGGAAAAATTCAACATGATACGTTTTCCAACCATTAGCATATAATAACAATCCTTCATCATATTGTTTTTTTATTACTCTAAATCTTTCAATATAATCATAACTAGGACTTTTGTGACTAAAAGTGAGTGGTGATGAAACTCTATCAGTTGAATATGCTGCAGCCATACCAATCATCATCTTTTGATATACATCACCATTAGTTGTTCTTAAAGAACTTTTATATTCTGTATATAAATCACTTAAAGTATTTATAAATTTAATTGAATCTGCAATTTCTCCAACTTCAATAATTTGTTCTAATACTACATTATCACTTAAAATCCAATTAAGAACTTCAACTTTTTTAGGATTAAGATCAACTAAATATTGAATATTTCCAAATCCCATTTTTCTAACAAATTCTCTTTCAAGAACTAATTTATAATTATTTTTATAATTATAATCTACAGTTTGTTCTTTTAAAATATTATCATAATAAGTTAATTTATTAATTTTATCATAAGATCCACCAGTAGCTACATAATTACTTGTAACTAATTTAGCATCAGCAATAACCCCATGATCTGAGGAATTTGCCCCATTTGGATCAACATATATTCTTAAATATTTTTTACCTTGTACATTTAAATCAACATTTATTGCTTCTTGTCCAGGTGTAATTACATCTGTTTTTAATAAAGAAGTCCAATTAGAACCATCATCTGATACATATATTTGAAACCAAATACTAGCAGTTGATGTTTTTGAAGCATCTATTCCAATTTTAGCATTAAAACGTGTAAAAAGATTAGAATATTGTGAAAGATCATAAATAACTTGACCTTTAGCATGAAGCCCAATGCCCTTAGCAAAAGGAACTTTTTCACCATCAACTATTAAACGAAGTATACCTTCATCTTGATTTTTATCTAACTGTATAGGATGCCCAGACCACCCATTATAAGACCAATTATTAGTAGTAATGTATTCTAAATCAGATAAATATATCTTATTTGGATCCGATTTAGCTAAAGCTGCTAAATTGTAAACTTCACTACTATAATTACTATTTAAATTTCCATAAGTAATATTAGGATAAAATATAGTTATTAAAAAAATAATACTACAAATTAATCCTGTTAATATTAAAATTGTTTTATTGTTTTTCTTCATAACAAAATCCCCTTTTCTTTTTTAAATGTTTTCTATTATAGCAAATTTTAATTAATTTTGCAAGTTCTAATAAATTTACCCATTTTTCATTAATTAAAAAAACATATTATACCAAAAGACATAAAAAAAGAACCTATTTCTAGGCTCTTAATTTTTTTTACTCAATAATTTCTGATACTACACCAGCACCAACAGTACGTCCGCCTTCACGAATTGAGAACTTAGTACCATTTTCAAGAGCAACTGGAGCAATTAATTCAACAGTCATGTCGATATTATCACCAGGCATAACCATTTCTACACCAGCTGGAAGTTCAATAACACCTGTAACATCAGTAGTTCTAAAGTAGAATTGAGGTCTGTAATTTGAGAAGAATGGAGTATGACGTCCGCCTTCTTCTTTAGAAAGTACATACACACTAGCTTTAAACTTATGATGAGGAGTAACACTTCCTGGTTTAGCAAGAACTTGTCCACGTTCAACTTCATCACGAGCAACACCACGTAATAATACACCAGCATTATCACCAGCTTGAGCAAAGTCAAGTGATTTTCTGAACATTTCAATACCAGTAACAACTGTTTTCTTAGTATCTTTAAGTCCAACGATTTCAACTTCATCATTTAGATTTAATGTACCACGTTCAACACGTCCTGTAACAACAGTACCACGTCCTGAAATTGTGAATACATCTTCAATACTCATTAAGAATGGTTTATCAGTATCACGAGCTGGAGCATCGATATATGAATCAACAGCAGCAATTAAATCACGAATTGATTGAGCAGCAGCCTCATCACCTTCAATAGCTTTTAAAGCTGAACCACGAATTATTGGACATTCACTATCAAAATTGTATTCTGATAATAATTCTCTGATTTCCATTTCTACTAAATCTAGTAATTCTGGATCATCAACTTGGTCACACTTATTCATGTAAACAACAATTTTAGGAACACCAACTTGACGTGATAATAAGATATGCTCTCTTGTTTGTGGCATAGGTCCGTCTGCAGCAGAAACTACAAGGATAGCACCATCCATTTGAGCAGCACCAGTAATCATGTTTTTAACATAGTCAGCATGTCCTGGACAGTCAACGTGAGCATAATGACGTTTTTCAGTTTCATACTCAACGTGAGCTGTATTAATTGTAATACCTCTTTCCCTTTCTTCTGGAGCTTTATCGATATCAGCATAATCAACAAAGTTACCAAAATATTTTGTAATCGCAGCAGTTAAAGTTGTTTTACCATGGTCAACGTGTCCAATAGTACCAATATTAACATGCTCTTTAGAACGATCAAATTTTTCTCTTGCCATATTTTTTTCTCCTTTCAATATATATATATTTTATCTAATGCTTGAACATTTTTCAAGTATTATTTAACTTTAATTGTGCTAAATTTTAATTAACACATTTTGCTTCAAAATTTTACTACTATCTAGTATGACTTATTTCGCTTTGTGATTTTCTAGAAACTTTAAGTATCATTAACTTAAGTAAAGAAATTCCATATTTTTCTCTTAAAATATTTCTTCTTTGTTGGTCTAATGTCTCACGATATCTAGCAGAAAATTCTTCAGCTTTTTTCTTAGTTTCCTCTGATGAAAGACCAGAAGCTTCTATCATAATAAAATCTCCCTAAATAATTAATTTACACTATTCTTCTTAATTATCTCTTCAGAGATAGATTTAGGAACTTCTTCATAATGATCAAGTGTCATTGTAAAGTTTCCTCTACCTTGAGTATTTGAACGTAAGCTTGTTGCATACCCAAACATTTCAGCAAGTGGAACCATTGCTTTAATAGATAAAGCATTTCCACGAGATTCTTGTCCCATAGGTTTACCACGACGACTTGTTAAATCACCCATAACATTACCCATATATTCATCTGGAACAATAACTTCTACACTCATAATAGGTTCTAAAAGTACTGGTTGACACTTATTCTTAGCTTCTTTTAAAGCCATAGAAGCCGCAATTTTAAATGCCATTTCTGATGAGTCTACATCATGATAAGAACCGTCAAATAATGTTGCTTTAACATCAACCATTGGATAACCTGCAAGGATACCACCAGCCATAGCTTCTTGTAATCCTTTATCAGTTACCGGAATATATTCACGAGGAACAACTCCACCAACAATTGCATCAACAAATTCATAACCCTTTTCAGGATTAGGTTCAAATTTAACCCAAACATGACCATATTGTCCACGACCACCTGATTGTTTAATGTATTTACCTTCACAATCAGCAGCTTTCTTAATAGTTTCACGATATGCAACTTGTGGCTTACCACTATTACATTCTACGTTAAACTCTCTACGCATACGATCAATTATAATATCTAAGTGTAATTCTCCCATACCAGAAAGTACAGTTTGACCAGTTTCATGATCAGTTTTAACTCTTAAAGTTGGATCTTCTTCAACTAGTTTTTGTAAAGCTAAAGCCATCTTATCTTGATCATTTTTACTCTTAGGTTCAATAGCTATATCAATAACTGGTTCTGGGAATTCCATACCTTTCATAATACATGGATTTTTCTCATCACATAACGTATCAGCAGTTGTTGTATTTTTAAGACCTACAGCCGCAGCTATTTCACCAGCATAAACTTCTGTAATTTCTTTTCTTTGATTAGCATGCATTTGTAAGATACGACCAATTCTTTCTTTTTCTCCTTTAGTAGAATTTAAAACATAAGAACCACTATGTAAAACTCCAGAGTATACACGGAAGAAAGATAACCTTCCAACATATGGATCAGTCATAATTTTAAATGCTAAAGCTGTAAATGGCTCAGAATCATTTGGATGACGTTTAACATCATTACCATCTTTATCTGTACAATCAATTGCTTCAACATCTAGTGGACTTGGTAAATACTCAACAATTGCATCAAGTAATGGTTTAATACCTTTATTACTTAAAGCATCAGCACATAATACTGGGAAGAAATCAACTGATAAAGTAGCTTTTCTAATAGCACTCTTTAATTCTTCTTCTGTAATTTCAGCTCCATCTAAGTATTTCATCATTAATTCTTCATCATAATCAGCAACTGATTCAATTAATAATGTTCTGTATTCTTCAACTTTGTCTTTCATATCAGCAGGAATTTCAACTTCGATAGCATTCTCATGCTCACTTCCGTCAAATTCAATAGCTTTTCTTGTTACTAAGTCTATTACTCCTCTAAATTCGCTTTCAGCTCCAATAGGAAGTTCAATAGGCGCAGCTTTAGCTCCTAAACGAGATTTAATAGTCTCTAAACTGTAATAGAAATCAGCTCCCATTTTGCCCATTTTATTAGCACAAATCATTCTTGGAACTTTATATTCATTAGCTTGACGCCATACAGTTTCAGTTTGAGGTTCAACACCAGCTTGAGCATCAATTAAAGCAACAGCTCCATCAAGTACTCTAAGAGATCTTTGAACTTCAATTGTAAAGTCTACGTGTCCTGGAGTATCAATAATATTTAAACGATATCCTTTCCAGTGAGCAGTTGTAGCCGCACTAGTAATTGTGATACCTCTTTCTTTTTCTTGATCCATCCAGTCCATTTGAGATTCTCCATCATGAGTTTCTCCAATTTTATGAGTTATTCCTGTATGGAATAATATTCTTTCAGTTGTAGTGGTCTTACCAGCATCAATATGAGCCATAATACCAATATTTCTGATTTTCTCTAAACTAACATCTCTTGCCATAAATTACCATCTGTAATGAGCAAATGCTTTATTTGCTTCTGCCATTTTATGAGTATCTTCGCGTTTCTTAACTGCACCACCAACATTGTTAGATGCATCAATAAGTTCATTCGCTAAATTAATGGCCATTCCCTTTCCATTTCTAGTTTTCGCATAATTTACAATCCAACGTAAAGCTAAAGTTTGAGCTCTCTCATCAGTAACTTCCATTGGTACTTGATAGTTTGATCCACCAACTCTTCTAGATTTAACTTCTAAAGCTGGCTTAACGTTTTCTAAAGCTTGTGTATAAACTTCCATTGGGTCTTTGCCTGTTTTTTCTTTAATAATATCAAACGCTTCATAAAGAATTTTTTCAGCAGTACCTTTTTTACCATCTAACATTATTCTATTAACTAATTTTGTAACAGTTTTAGAATTATATATAGGATCTGGTAAAACATCTCTTTTTATCGCACGTCTTTTACGCATAATATTTAACTCCTTTCTTTAAATTAATTTTTAGGTTTTTTAGTACCATATTTACTACGGCCTTGTTTACGATTATTAACACCTTGAGTATCAAGAGTTCCACGAACAATATGATAACGAACACCGATTAAGTCTTTAACACGACCACCACGAACTAGTACAACACTATGTTCTTGTAAATTGTGTCCTTCTCCTGGGATATAACAATCCACTTCTTTACCATTAGATAGTCTAACACGCGCATATTTACGTAATGCTGAGTTTGGCTTCTTTGGTGTCTTTGTTCCAACACGAGTACAAACACCACGTTTTTGAGGTCCTTTTGTATCAGTTTGTTTTCTAGTCATCGCATTATAACCTACATTTAAAACTGGAGATTTACTCTTTTTAGTTTTACTTTTTCTGTTTTTCTTAACAAGTTGATTAATTGTTGGCATTTATTTTTCCTCCTTCCGATTAACACACACCCTGGTGTATCCGATATTCCATTAAATTAGGTTCTACCTAGATAGAACCAGAATTTAAAATGCGTATTTAATATACCATTTATATTATATGATTGTCAAGTAATATTTTGTTAAATTTTAAATATTATTTATTTTAAGAAAGGACTTTAAAAGGGTTTGATTGTGTACCATCGCCTGTAAAAGCAACATCAGAACGTAAATTAATTACAGGTCTTATGCCTCTATCTTTTGTTACATCATTATAATCCGTTCCCATGTGCCCTGGCATATGTACTATTACTACACCAGCTCCCTTAAGGGAATTACTTAAATGAAATTGAAAGGGGTGACATAGTCCAATATTCTATGTTAGTATATAAATAATATTTCTTATTATAAGTTAACTCTTCCACTTTTTGCCAATAAATTCCACCAGCATAGCTAACATCATCTGACGTAATTAAACCTACAGGATTACCTAATATTCTATTTCCTTTATTTGAGTTCTTATATGTATACAAATCTAGATCACTTTCACAATGATAAGTCGCATTAGTTCCTGTTCCGCAATTTCCACCACTAGGACATAAAAGTACACTTCTATAATATGTATTTACTTTGCCTATTCCAATTCCAGCTTTTGTCCCAAAAGTATCTGCATAGGGAGTTCTGTCCCCGCAGAATCCAGCATTTAAATCTATTTTGTCAAAATAATTTGTTCCCTCTTTTATATTAGAATTTTTAAACCAATCGTCTAAAAATAAATAAGCTAATGAAGGTTGCTTTAAACCGCGTAATACATCCTGTTCATACCAATATCCAACATACTTATTGTCATCGCCATTTTCATTAAAGGCAATTTTTCCAATTATTGTTTCTTCTCCTGTTGCTTGTGGTTCTAATTTATTTCCATTTTCATCTTTTGTTCTTCCTTGATATATTATTCTAATTGAGCCATCTCCATTTATTCTTATTATTCGCCAATAATATCCGCCAAATTCTACCCAGTTATCTAATGGATTTCCTGCAAAATAATAAGTTGTCCCATCATCATCTTCACCTTCATATATAACACCAATTGTTGTATTCTCTATTGTCTTATTAAATGTTCCTTCTTCTCTTGTCTTTCTTCCTGTATAATGCGTTTCTAATAACTCGCTCATTGTTTTTGCATCAATTATATCTTTATCTAAATAGATGAAACACTTATCTCCTTTAGATATTCCTCTAAAAGTATGTATTCCTCCTATTGTTTCTAATATAGCATTTGTATCTTTATTTTCTTTTTTACAATTGCTTCCTTTGCAACAATATGTTTCTTCTTTATTTATTGTATAACCAGTAGGTAAGGTCGTATCTTTAGATAATTCTTGATAATTTCCGTCACCTTCATTAATATACATTGCCATTACATTTACATCATAAGGACTAGATACTACTTTACCCTCTGTTAATGGAATTGATGCAGTCATTCTATAATTTGCTTTTGATGTTATAAATGTGACCGTTATAGTAAGTACTACTACTATTATTAGACCACACCAAAAATGCTTTTTGCTATTTTTATTTCTTTCAAATTTCATTTTTAACCCTTTCTTAGATTAAGTATCACTTAATTCTTTTAATATCATAATTATGATAACATATCTATAAGCTAAAATAGCTTATCTATATTCACTATAAGCCATTTCGGCTTAAAAGTCAATAACCTATTTTAGATTATGATTAAATTATGATTAGAGGTTAGCATGAATAGATTAAAAGAACTAAGAACTGAAAAAAGAAAACTACAAAAAGAAATAGCCGAAATATTAAATATATCTCAAACTGGATATTCTAAATATGAAGTTGAAACTAACGACATTCCAACTGAAGTATTAAAAAAACTTGCTATATACTACAATACTTCAATTGATTATATTTTATGCTTTACTGATACTAAAGAACCACATACCAAAAGCATTTTAATAGACAAGGACAGTTTATGAATAGATTAAGAGATTTAAGAGAAGATAAAGATTTACTACAACAAGATATTGCCAAATATTTAAAAATATCCCAAACTGGATATTCTAAATATGAAGTTGAAACTAATGACATCCCAACTAAAGTTTTAAAAAGTCTAGCTATATATTACAATACAAGTATTGACTATTTATTATGTTTAACTGACAACAGAAAAGCTTATCCCAAAAGTACAATTAAACAAGGTGAAAAAAATGTATAATGAAAGACTTAAATGGCTAAGAGGCTGTAAAAATATAACTCAAAAAGAAATGGCTAATGCTTTAGGAATTAAACAGCAACAATATGCTCGATATGAAAATGGTATAAATGTAATGCCTATAACCTATTTACCATTAATATGTAAATTTCTAAACGTATCAGCAGATTATATATTAGGTTTAACAAACGAAATAAAACCTTTAAAATAAAAAAGACACCCATGTGTCTTTTATTTTATAATACTCTCTAAAGCTAAAGTAATCATATCATTAAGTTTTGTTTCTCTATCTTCTGAAGATAAAACAACTTTACTATATTTAGAATCTACAACTGTCATAATAGTTGTTGATGGAACATTTAAAGTATTAGCAACATGTGTTAATCCAAAAGCTTCCATTTCTTCTGTTAATATATCATAAGATTTAGGTATTCTGTCTAATACTCTTTCAAAATCTATATAAGGTCCAAAAACATCCATTGTTGTTGTCATCCCATAAATAATTTTAAGATTTAATTCATCCGCTTTATCAAGTATTTTTTTATTTAATTTTTTATCAGCATCTACTACATTACCAACATAATTATTATAAGTATAAGCAAAATTACTTTCCGAATAAATACTTTTAGTTAAAACTAAATCACCAATCTCACATTTAGGACTAACCGCTCCACAAGTACCTATTCTAATAATTTTTTTAACTTTATAATAATGAATAAGTTCAAAGGTATAAATACTGGCACTAGGCATACCCATACCATGAGCCATAACTGTCACTTTCTTACCCTTATATGTACCTGTATATCCATACATATTTCTAATACTTGTAACAAGTTTTGCACCTTCTAAAAAAGTTTCTGCAATATATCTAGCCCTTAAAGGATCTCCTGGCATTAATACAAGTGGCGCTATGTCTGCATTACTAGCTATATGAATAGGATTTTCTCCAATAAACATTATTATTCACCTCTATTTTCCTGTTAATTCTTCTTCTATTTTCATTAAACGATTGTATTTTGCTATTCTCTCTCCTCTAGACATTGAACCAGTCTTAATATAAGGCATCGCAAGTCCTACTGCAAAATCTGCAATAAATGTATCTTCTGTTTCTCCACTTCTATGAGATATAATTAATTTATAATTGTTTTTCTTAGCATATATAATTGTTTTAATCATTTCTGTAACTGTTCCCACTTGATTAGCTTTAATCAAAATAGCATTTCCTGCATGATATTTTATACCTTCATTTAAATATTTAACATTTGTAACAAAATAATCATCACCAACAACCATAACTTTTTCTCCAATTAATTTTGTTAAAACAGCAAGGGATTCAAAATCATTTTCATAAAAAGGATCTTCAATACTAATAATCGGATACATATTAACTAAAGTTATATAATACTTTATTAATTCATCACTAGTCATTGGTTTATTATCTATCGTATATTTATTAGTTTTTTTATCATATATTTCATTAGCTGCCACATCAAGTGCTATAAAAACATCTTTACCAGGAGTGTATCCCGCATCATTTATCGCTCTCATAATTAAATCTAAAGCTAGTGTATTATATCTAAGATTTGGCGCAAAGCCGCCTTCATCTCCCACTGCTGTATTTAAATTCTGTTTTTTTAAAAGATTTTTTAATGTATGAAATATTTCACTCGCAACTCTAAGTTTCTCTCTCATAGTCTTAACAACAGGAACTATCATAAATTCTTGAATATCTAAATTATTGTCAGCATGAGCACCACCATTAATAATATTAATCATTGGAATTGGAATACTAACCTTATTAGAACTTAAATAACTGTATAATTCTTTATTTTCTAGTTTAGCTGCCGCTTTTATTGTTGCAAGTGACACTGCCAAAATCGCATTTGCCCCTAACTTGCTTTTGTTATCTGTCCCATCTAAACTAATTAATAATTTATCAATTGTAACTTGCTCCAAATCTTTATTTATCAAATTATCTTTAATAACTGTATTAATATTATTAACGGCTTTTAAAACACCTTTCCCTAAATAACGATTATCATTATCTCTTAATTCCAAAGCCTCTTTAGAACCCGTCGATGCCCCACTTGGAACCGATGCTTTAGTAGATATCCCATTATCAAGAAATATTTCAGCTTCTACAGTAGGATTTCCTCTGCTATCTAATATTTCTCTACCAACTATATTAACAATCTTTGTCACTCTAGCCACCTACTTCTTCTATTATAGAGTATATCAAAAAATTATGCTAATTATCAAGATTTTTAATTCTTTATTTAAAAAAATTCCACTAATTGACAGTAAAATCATTAATAAATCCAAGTTAAAGTAAAATTAATAACATTTTAATAGACGAAATTAAAACAATTTGTTACAATTTATTTAGGAGAAAAATATGAATCACATTAAAATTAATACTTCAATTTTAAAAAACAACATAAGTTACTTTAAAGAAGAATATAAATATCAATATTATATCTTAGATGTTAGTAATAATGCTTTTAAACACGGCATGTATCTTATAAACTATTTAACTGATTTTGATTATTTATATGTTAACAACTTAAAAGATACTAACTTAATAAGAAACTTTAATAAAGAAATACCCGTTATTTTTAATGGTTATTTTACTAACGATAATATTCTAGATTTAATTAATAACAATATAATTTTAGCTATTAATAGTTTAGAAGAATTAAAAATGCTAAACAATTATAACTTATATGCTAACCTCCAAGTAATTTTAAAAATAGATATTTATGGCTATAAGGGTTTTAATGAAAAGTATGAAATTAACGATGCTCTAAATCTTATCAATAATACGAAAAACTTAGAACTAATAGGCATTATCTCTTCTAATATAACTGAAAATGATTATGAAGACTTCTTATATACTATTAATGAATTATTAAGATTAAATTTAAAACTATATATATTAAATAGTGAATATGATAAGAAAAAAATTAAAAACTCTAATAGTATTATTTTAAATAATTCTATTTATGGTATTAATTCCAAAAAGAAATTATTTCAAAAAGATAATAAAAACTTTAAACAAATATTTGGCTTATATACCACTATTGAAAAAATAAAAAAAGAAACTAAAGGAAAAAAAGAAAACTTTTATGGTATTATTCCATTAGGAAATTTAAATGGTCTTAATAAAATAACTAAAGTATATATCAATAATAAATTTTACAATATAAATAAAACTTATCACGATTATGCAATCATAACCGTTGATAAAGATATAAAAGTAAATGATGCTGTAACCATAACCGATGATACTAACCCCTTAGAAAATTATTTAGATGAAAATACCATATCTTACATAAATATTTTAAGTAATAACATACCAATTACTTATGAAAATAATATTCTAGAAAAAATATATAACTAAAAAATAGGCCCTAAACCTATTTTTTCTAAACTAAGTTTACTTTAAATGGATTATTTATTGTTCCATCACCAGTTAAAGTAACATCAGAACGTAGGTTAATTACAGGATAAATACCCCATGAATGAACTGTATTTCCATAAACAATTTCTCCTGTATTATTAACAATAAACACATGAGAAGCAACTGCCGAAAACGGCGTCATCGTCCAATAATGACCACCACTATATAAATAATTATTTTCTATCCTAGTATCATTATTTCCATAAACAAGTCCAGCATAGCTTGCTTCATCAGCTGTTATTAATCCAACTGGATTTTCTAACACTCTGTTTCCTTTATTTGAATTTTTATATGTATATAAATCATCATTTACCTGACACTTTAATGTAGGAGATTTTATTTTGCCATAAGCAAGTCTAACATTAGCAGCATAAACTGTATTTATTATATCAATACCACCTAAGCCATCTATATATTCTGTACCAGAACTAGGCTGTCTATCTCCGCAAAATCCAGCATTTACATCTATTTTATCAAAAAATGAAGTACCCTGTCTTATATTTGAACTACTAAACCAACTATTTAAAGCATTATATAAAAGTGATGGCGTTTCTATACCATGAACTTTATGTTGCTCATAAAAATACCCAACATATTTATTATCATCATTATTAGAATTAAATTGACTTATTATTCCAGTTGAGTGCATTAACCCATCATTAACTTCTCCATAATAAATTAATCTAATTGTACCATCACCATTTATTCTAATAATACGCCAATAATATCCACCAAATTCTACCCAATTATCTAATGGTTCTCCAGCATAATAATAACTAGTTCCATCATCGTCAGGCGCAACATATACTGTTTTGTCTATTGGCGAATTATCGCTCGTTACCGCCTTATCAAACGGTAAATAATCATTTCTTCTAATATTAATATTACTAATATTAGAAAGTACATATTGACACGCCACTCCACAATTATCATTCAACTTTTCTAAATAGAGAATACATTTAGAAGACTTACTTATCCCACTAAAAGTATGATTACCCATTTCATCAGTATATAATTTAACATCAACATCTTTATTATTTTTATTAGCCCCCTTATAACAATAACTTTTATTTTCATTTATTCTATAACCACTAGGTATTATAGTATTAACATCTTGTTCTACATTATCAAGATACAAAGCTACAATATTTATATCATAAGGACTTGATACAACTTTTCCTTCTGTTAATGGAATTGATGCAGTCATACGATAATTTGCCTTACTTCCTATAAAATTTACTGTAACAGTAAGTACTACTACCATTATTAAGCCACACAAAAAATACTTCTTGCTATTAATATTTCTTTTTAATTTCATTTTAATTATTGCTCCTTAAATTAACAAGCAAATCGCGATTATTTTAGAAATTTCTAGCTTATACATTTATTATAATTGTTCATATAATAAATGTCAAGAAAATTCTCGATATTTTCCAGTAAAACAATTTTTTAAGTAGTAAACATGAGAAAATTATGTAGGTGAATATTATGCATTATAGCGCAAAACTACAATATCTAAGAGAAAAATTCGATTTAACTCAAACAGAAGCTGGAAAAATAATCAACCTAGATAGTGGCACATATAGTAATTACGAACATGAAGTGATATTAATTCCTTTAAAACATTTAAATACACTATGTAATTATTACAATGTATCATTAGACTACATTTTTTCCTTTACAGAAGAAGTAAATTACAAAAATAGTGATAAAAATATAGATAAGAAAAAATCAGGAACAAGATTAAAAGAATTTAGAAAAGATAATAAATTAACACAAATTAAGTTAGCTAAAATTTTAAATATTGGTAATGGAACAATTGCAGGATACGAAACTGGTAATTATTTAATAGCAACACCTTTCCTCTACACAATCTGTTCTAAATATCATATTTCTGCTGACTATCTCCTTGGTAAAACAGATAACCCAAAATACTTTAATTAATTTTAAAACCTCATCTCTTTTTAAGAGATGAGGCTTTTATTATCTTACTACAATATTAACAATTCTTCCCTTAATAACAATAACTTTAACAATTTCTTTACCATCAATATGCTTTTTAACATTATCTTCTTGTAAAGCTTTTTCTTTAATTGCATCCTCGTTATCAAGAGCATTTATTGTTACTTCTCCCCTAAGTTTACCATTTACTTGAACTCCGATAGTAAGTTCATTATCAATTGTTTTAGCTTCCTCATAAGTAGGCCAATCCATTTCAACAATTCTTTTAGTAAATCCGAGTTCTTCATTTAATTCTTCAGTTATATGAGGTGCTATTGGATTTAATAAGACTAATAAAGTTTGATAATCTTTCTTTGTAATATTTTCTTTTTCTTCATAAGCATTAGTTAAGATCATTAAACTAGATACTGCTGTATTATATTTCATTGTAGCTAAATCATTAGTAACTTTCTTAATAGTTTTATGAATTATATTTAAAAGAGAACTTGTATATTCATTACCATCTACTACTTTATTTTTTAATCTTTCAACTTTATCTAAGAAACGTTTACACCCCTTTAGCCCATTATCACTCCATGTTGCATCTTTTTCATAATCGCCAATAAATAGTTCATAAGTTCTAAGAGCATCTGCGCCATATAATTTAACCATATCATCAGGATTAATAACATTTCCTCTAGACTTACTCATTTTCTCTCCATTAGAACCTAAAATCATTCCATGAGCCACTCTCTTTTTAAATGGTTCTGGTGTTGGAACTAAACCTTGGTCATAAAGGAATTGATGCCAAAATCTTGCATATAATAAATGTCTTGTCGCATGTTCCATACCACCATTGTAGTAATCAACCATACCCCAATATTTTAAAGCATCTTGACCTACAAATTCTTCATTATTATGAGCATCCATATATCTTAACCAATACCAACTTGAACCCGCCCAGTTAGGCATAGTATCTGTTTCTCTTTCTGCATGACCACCACATTTAGGACAAGTAGTATTAACCCAATCAGTTATATTAGCTAAAGGCGACTCTCCTGTATCTGTTGGTTCATAATGTGCAACTGTTGGTAACAATACTGGTAATTCTTCTTCTGGAACTGGCACCCATCCACATTTATCACAATATACCATTGGAATTGGTTCGCCCCAGAATCTTTGACGTGAAAATATCCAATCTTGTAAACGATAATTAGTTTTTTTAATTCCAATTTTTTTATCTGTTAAATAATCAAGCATCTTATTAATAGCGTCTTCTTTATTTAAACCATCAAGAAACTCTGAATTAATATGAACGCCTTCATCAGTTAAAGCACCTTCACCGTTTATTACTCTTTCTGCATCGTATTTATGAGCTTGTGTTGTAAGCGTATCAATTAATTTATCACCATCTACCCAAACTACATCTGCTATATCTTGCTCTTCTTTTGCTATTTCCACTTGCTCTAAACTATTTAATCTACCAATAATCGTATGACTTCTAATATGTCTATTTACATCTTTATGAGCAGCATAGAAATTATCATAATAAATAAAATCCATTTCTTTTATTGAAGCTATATCTGTATAACCAGTTTCTTCTTTAACTTCTCTAATGCCTGCTTCAACAACACTTTCATTATCTTCAATACCACCCATAACAAAAGTTACCCAATCAAATTTCTTATTATGTACACATAAATATTTATCCTCTATTGGATGCTTTAGTATAACATTAACAACTTCTCTATTTGTTGTTGGTTTATCATCTCTTATTTTAGAAGTACCTGTTCCATTAAAAGATTTAGCAATAACTTGTATAATAGGAATATTAAACTTTTTAGCAAAATCATAATCTCTATCATCATGTGCTGGTACAGCCATTATAGCTCCTGTTCCATAACTAGCTAAAACATAATCACTAATATAAATTGGAATTTCTGTATTATTAACAGGATTTATTGCAACTAATCCTTCTAGTTTAACACCTGTTTTTTCTTTAGTTGCATCTGTTCTTTCAATTTCACTTTTTTCTTTAGCTTCATTTTGATACTTAACAACTTCATCTAAATTTTTAATTCTGTCTTTATATTTCTCTAATAATTGATGTTCTGGTGACATAACCATAAAAGTTGCTCCAAATAATGTATCACATCTTGTTGTAAAAACTTTTAAAGTATCTTCTGTATCTTTTATTCTAAAGTCTACCTCTGCTCCAATACTCTTACCTATCCAATTAACTTGAGCTATTTTAATTTTATCTTCAAATTCTGTTTCTTTAAGTCCTTCTAATAATCTATCAGCATAACTACTCATTTTAAGTATCCATTGTGATTTTAATTTTTTAGTAACAGGACTTCCACATCTCTCGCATACTCCACCAGCCGCATCTTCATTAGATAGTCCTGTTTTACAATTAGGACACCAATTAATCTCTTTTTCAGCTTTATAAGCCATATCTTTCTTTACAAATTGTAAAAATTGCCATTGTGTCCATTTGTAATATTCTGGATCTGTTGTTGAAAATTCTCTCGACCAATCAAAAGACATACCTAAAGATTTTATTTGCCCTTTAAATGTTCCAATATTTTCTTTAACTGCATCAGCTGGATATATATGATTCTTTATTGCATATTGTTCTGCAGGAGCTCCAAAAGCATCCCATCCCATTGGAAATAGAACATTATATCCTTGTAATCTTTTCATTCTAGCCATTGCATCAAGTGCTGAATAACTTCTAACATGACCTACATGTAACCCTGAACCACTTGGGTAAGGAAATTCTACTAAAATATAATATTTTTCTTTATCACTATTATTTTTAGCTTCAAAATAATGTCCTTTATCCCATATATCTTGCCATTTTTTCTCTATCTTATTTGTCTCCATTTTCTCTTTCCTCTTTCCTTTTTAAGTGTCTTCCATATAACTCATATAATGAATAAATTAAACCTAATAATAATACAAAAGCTATTAACATTTGCCATATTAATTTATAAGGAACAATCATTAAAATACTAGATACTATAGCAATTATAAAACTATTAATTAATGCTATGTCTCTAATTGCCTTATTCTTATTTATTTTCTTTTCACTTAACTTAAACTTAATCACCATATAATCAATTTCTTCAATACTCTTAACTTTCTTCTTCTTTCCTTTTTTTGTTTTGCCTTTATTATTAATTAAATTTAATCTTTTTTTAAGTATTAAATAATAATCTACTATAAAAACCACTATAAATAGTACTATAAAAGTAATTATTGCCAACTTATAATTCATTTTTTATTTCTCCTTCATTAATTGTTTTTTATTTGTAAAATCTAAAGCATTTTCTTTAGTAACAACTTTTCTACCCAATTTTTCTTCAATGTTTTTTCTAGTAATTGATGCAATTTCTCCACCTTCACTAGCATCATGTCTTAAAGCTTGCATACCATTAGAATTGTTTGTCTTATGTAATTCTGTAGTTGTAACTTCTGCTAATGTAGTTAACGCTAATTCTAAAGGCGACATGTTATCTCTTAAATTTTGTTTCTCATTTAAACTTTTTAAATCTTTATGTTGATTAACTGTTATGCCAAAAGCCTCTTTACTAATATCATTAGTTAAAATAGCAAAATCTTTAGGTGTTACAGCTCCTCTTTTCTCCCATTCTACTGTAAGATCATTTCTAACGGAAATTCCTTTTATTCGAGCATTAGTCCACTCTTCCGAATAACCCTTTTTTAAATAAGTCTGTCTCGCTCTTTCAATAGCAAGTTCGGGATTAATAACCTCTTGAACTCTTTCTTCTGCTAATCTAGCAAACCATTGTTTAAAAGGCTCCGCATTAGGACTAGGAATACTTTGTATTATTCTAAATATTGTTTCTCTATTAGCACAATCTGTTTTATAACATTTTCCATCTTTTTTTGATTGAAGTTTCAGTGCGTGACAATTTGTCACACACTCACTTTCCTCAGCTAATAAACGCTGTTTTAACTTTCTCCAATAAGCACTCGAATCTTTACTTTCTGTTAAAATTTCTACAATATCAACTATTGAATAATACCACTCTCCATTGTACTCTTGCTTTCTAATTCTATTATTTTGAAACAAAACAATATCATTATTTTCCACTTCAATTTTCTTTACCATAACTAAAACCGCCCTTCACTTAATATAACATTTATTTTCCATTACTAACTATAATCAAATTATATCATGCGAATATATGTATGTCAAACAAAATTATGCAAAGCAACAAATAATCTTCTAATAAAATAAAAAAGCAGTACCTAAAAGGGCGAATCATATCCGCGGTACCACCTTTATTTCTATCTTTAATTTGCCTATAAGGGAGCAATCCCATATACTCCAAAAAGCAAGTTCATAACCTTCTTTACTTGTTTGCACCACCCACAAGTTCTCTTTAAAAAGAATAAATTATTACTACTCTTTTCTTCCACGTATTTACTATATTCTACTAAATTTTATAATTATATGCAAGTCTAAATTTCTGAAACATATTCTAAAAGTTTAATAAACATTCTTACAAATATATCTTTTAGTCCAAACTTTTTCAATTTTCTTATTTCAATACGTTTTTTATTTATATCTAAATTACTAAACATAATCGCTGCAATTTTTTCTTTTAAATTTGTATTTATCTTTGCATCACTAATAATTGAATTAATATCTTCATTTATAAGTCTTACCGCATCTATCTCAATATCTTTACCCTTACAGTTAACGGTTAATTGACTAGTCGTTGGCACATTTTTAACAACTACTACAAAGTCTGCATCATCACTATAAGATAAAACTGGTATTTCTGTATCATTTATGTTTACAACAACATCTTCTGCTTCTCTTGTATTTCTAAAACGAATTGTATAGTCTCTTTTCTTAGGAATAATTCCAGCCTTACCTTCAATAGGTCTAATAATGAGAGTATAGTTGTTAGCAAGATAGTTATAATCAATTGCTGTCACAATATAGTAACCTTCCTCATTTAAACGGGATACTCCATCATCTTCATATAGTTTATAAATATTAGAACGACCAGGAAAAACATGTATTTCCATCGCTTCTGGTGGATTAGTATCATTAATATTCTCAGGTAATATTGCAAGCGGTATTATTGAACCACTTTTTGTAAACACTGGATAATCTTCATCTTTATAAAAAACTACATAACGTTTGTTACCAGGAAATTTTTTACCCGTTTTAAAATCATACCAAGTCCCTTTAGGTAAAAATATTTGTTCAACACATCTATTCATAATATCATCGCGTTTTTTGGTAATTGGCTTAACTAAAAATTCACTACCAAAATAATATTCATTTTTATAAACTGGCTCATCGTATATTTCTGGATAACTGTAATATAAAGGCTGAACAATCGGTAAACCTGTCTTATGATATTTATAGCTTTCTGTATATAAATAAGGTATTAATCTATGTCTAAGTCTTGTATAATCTTTAGTAATTGTATAAGTTTTAATATCCCACTCCCAAGGCTCTCTTTTATAATAATGTCCTCTTTCACTAGCAAACCTAAATATTGGACTAAATGTTCCAAATTGCACATAACGAATGTATAACTCAGCATCCTCCATGCCACCTCTAAACCCTCCAATATCATGACTCCACCATGAAACCCCAATATTAGAAGCACTTGAATTAAAAGATGGCAAATAATTTAATGTATCAAACGCTACATTAGTAGGTCCTGAATAATGAACCCCATTTAAATGTGAAGCTACTAAACTATTACGAGAAAAAACCATTGGTCGATATCTATTATCTTTATAATAATTAATAAAATGATAATGATTTAAAGCTTTCAAACTATCTAAGTCATACTTATAATCAATCCAATAAAAATCTACTCCTAAACTATCAAGAGGCTTTATTAAATGATTAAAATATATTGCAATAAAAGTCTTATCAAAAACATTAAAAGGTATTCTTCTGGTATTAATTAAACCAAGTTCTGTCGCAATCATTCTAAATTTTTCTTCATGTTCATTTATACCTTCTACTGGGTCAATATTAAGCCCTAATCTAACTCCCCGTTCATGAAGATAAGTTGTAAATTCAAAAGGATCAGGAAATAATTCTTTCGCAAAAGTAAATCCTGTTTTATATTTATTTAAATCTCTTTTATCTTTTAAATGCCAAAATTCATTTAATAATAAAACTGATAAGGGAATATCATGGGAATTAAAAGCTTTTAATAATTTTTTAGTATCATTAAATGAATATATAATATCTCTATTCCACCATATACCTAACGCATATCTTGGTATTAAAGGTGGATAACCTGTTAAAGTAAAATAATCTTTTAAACATAAACCAAAATCTCTTCGATAAATAAAAAGATAAGTGTCTATTCTTTTACTAGTGGGCTTAACCATAAATCCATCTTCCATAAAGACTAAACTTTTAGCATCATCAAAAGAAGCAAAACCATCAGTTGAAAATAATCCTTTATCTAAAGACTTCTTTAACCCACTATCAAAAGATACTCTTGTTCCTCCAAAATTACGGGCTTCTGGATGATTAAAATACCATATTTTGTCACTATTCATAAGTCCAACTTTTAAATATTGATCGGGAGCATACTTTGGACCTATAAAAGGTTTTTCTTTCATATATTGTAAAACAAAGTATTTAGTCTGAATAACTAAAGTCTTATCATCATCTTGCACTTGAAATTCAGGCACATCAAAATTACGAAACCTAGCAAATTCCGTTGGATGGTCAAAAAAAACGCCATTATTATCATATTCAAATCTTATTAATCTTTCACTTAAAATTGTAATACGATATTTAGTACCTTTAAAGATAGCTTTTTCTTTACTTATGGCATTTTTGTAGTCAAGTTTAAAATGTGCATCCAAATTAGCCACACTACCTACTCCCTTTTACTATTTATATAATAACAGAACTAATAGGTAAATTCAAGAAATTTTATATAATTAGCTATAAATATCTTTACCAATATCTATCAAACAAATAGATATCTGTATCTAACTCCTTCTTTAAAATACCACATTTATATTCTGTATTTCCATATGTATCACTTATAATACAAGTATTTTTAGTTGTGTATAAAAAATCTATTAATAAAAAACAAACTAAACATATTATTAAACCTGTAAATATCTCTTTCATAATTAACCTCTTTCTTATAATATCACAAATTTTAAAATAATCCTATATTAAATTGGGTTATAGTTTAATCACTAAAAATATAAATACATAAGCTATTCTAGGAGGTAATTAAAAATGTTATTCGAAGATAACGATTTTGATATTAATGTATCTTTATTTATGCCTGATGTAAATCTTAATAGAAATGAATTTTTATTTGAACCAATGGAAGGCTTTTTAAGAGGAAATATGTTTAAAAATGAATATTTACCATACAAAAATTTAACTTATTTTAAATTAGATCCAATAAATGAAAAAGAGAACGATTTATATAAAGTAATGGCTTTAAGTTTTGCTATAAATGATTTAAATTTATATTTAGATTTACATCCTGACAATAAAGAAGTTTTCACCTTATTTAAAAAATACATCGAAGAAAAAGAAAAACTATGTAAGGAATATGAAAAAAAATATGGACCATTAGAATTAACAAACACTATAGGTTCTAAATATAATTGGCTTAATTCTCCATGGCCTTGGGATAACTTAGGAGGTAGTTTATATGTTTAAATATGTAAAGCATACCAATTTTCCTATCAATATTCGTAAAAAAGATTTAAAAATGGCTAAGTATCTTATTACACAATTTGGTGGTGCTAATGGCGAACTAGCTGCTTCTATGCGCTATTTTTCTCAAAAGTTTAGTATGCCAGACGATTATGGAAAAGCTCTACTTAATGATATCGCAACTGAAGAATTGGAACAACGATGTTAGAAATGTATTCTAATCAATTAAAATGAACTGTAAAAACTTTAAAATAAAACAAAAAAATTATAAAAGAGTGTTCTTCTGTTCTGCTAAAAGAAAAGAAATAGATTATCATAATTGTAGCAAAGAATGCGAGCATTATGAAGATAAATATAAAATGCAGACATGCACCTTAAACAATCCTAAGACGCAAAAAATAAAAAATATACCTATAAAAAACAAAAAATCAAAAGAGATAGCCAAGCTAGAAAGAAATAGGTTTAGTTTATTCTCTGATAATAAAAATAAGTGCTATCTCTGCCCTGCTACTACTGACTTAACTTGGCACGAAATATTTAGAGGCAGAAATAGAGCTAATTCAATGAAATATGGACTATGTTTAAGATTGTGTATTAATTGCCACGAAAAATATCAAGAAGATAAAGAATTTAACGATTACTGGCATAAGAAAGCACAAATTATTTTTGTTAAAACTTATTCAGATCTAGACTTTTTAAAAACATTTAAAAAGAATTATTTAAATTAAAAAAGATTTTTAACTTAAAATTTTAGTTTAATGAACAAGTGAAAAAATTATTGGCTCTTGATTCTAACGATTTTATTAACGATTTTATTAACGATTTTATTTTTTATTAACGATTCTGTTTTTTACAGCCATTTTATTTCTAAAGTTAAAGATAAATTAAATAATGATTGTAATTTTAAATTTAAAATAAAATAGCTATCATTAGTTTTCCTTAATTTTTTCACTTATTCACTCCTTTCGGTAGCCTATTTTATCATAAAAATTAAAAATTACAAGTACTCTTGCAAATCTTTTTCTAAAATTGTTTTATTATCATCTATTATGAAGTAATGCTTATTTACTAAATAGATTCTTTTATTTTTATCTTTAAAAAGCATTACTTCTTTTACGTCTGACTCCCAATCAGGCATATACTTTTTAGCAAACTTCTTAATTTGTCGTTTACTTAATTTCTTCAACAAAACCACCCTACTAAAATTATAATTCAAAAAAATATTTATTTCAATTAAATTTTTCTTGACATGTGTGTGTGAGTGTGTTATAATATATTTGTAAATGAAAGAAGGAAACAAAAATGAGAATTGATTATACGTTCTTAATTAATAATTACAATGAAAATGAAAGATTAGTTATCGAAAGTTCAATAGAACAAACGGTAAAAGGTGAAACTGAAAAAGCAGCATTGATAGAGTTTGATAGTGATTATGGAAAACTAACAAGATGGTTTCCTAAGTCAGTCATTAGTGGTATGACATTTACTAAAGGTACTGGTAAAATGATAAGACTTAAAAATGGAGAAATAAGAGAAGTATCTAACATTATGGGAGCTATGGTTAGAGCTACTGATGGAAAAAGCTATCTTAAATCAACTGTTGAATTTATTTAGAAAGAAAGAAGGAAAAAATATGAAAAAAATTAATTATGAAAATTTAGGAGCTTATTTCAAAAAGAAAGCAGAAAATGAATTTGGTGAATGGTATTCTGATAATACTAACGACTGGGAAGAAGACATATCAAGAGCAGAAAATAATGCTTACTATGATGAAATAGAAAACTTATACAATTGTCATTTAGAAGTTACAAAGGTAGCTAAAGCACCATTATTGATTGACTTTTATGTAAAGTATTATGATGATAATGATTGTGAATACTTTATAGATGAGGTGAAATAATGAGAACTGCGGAGTGGTTAAAAAATAAAAGAGTTCAATACTCTTTAACGCAAGCACAGCTAGCTAAAGCGATTGGCGTAAGCTCTTATACTATTACAAACATCGAGCAAGGGCAACGTATGGGTTCAGCTGAAACTTGGGAAAAAATAGAAAATTATTTTAATGGCGAAACACCTACTAAAAAAATTTCTTATGAAAGTACTGAATTAATAGAAGAATTAAAACGAGATATAGAAGAATTTGGCGAAGATCATCCTTGCATTTTAATTTATAAAGTAGTTGAAGATTATATATTATTTACAAATTATGACTTCGTAATTGAAAAAGATAATCTTTTTCCAGATGAAAATGACCCTGAGCCATTTAATCCTGACAAAGAACTAGAACAAGGCGAAAGTTACATAGAGACTACTTTTAAATATGCTTTAGAAGTGTTTGAAGCACAAAATAAAATTATATAGAAAGAAGGAATTAAAATGAAAAAATATTTTGTAATAATTGGTTGTGATAACTATTCACTAAAAAATGTACCATTTGATAAAGAAAAAAGGCTCTATGATTTTGCTAAAGTAGAAGAATATAATGCATGTTCTAATATAGAAGAAAACGAATTTGATAGTTATGAAGAAGCTAAAAAGTACTTTGATAGTATAAAAAAATTAGATTTAACTTGTAACGGAAACGATGTTTATATGGAATATAAGATGTTATTTGTTCGCGATGAAAATGGCGATGAAGTTCCAGAGTATGACGATATTTATGTATACGCTAATGAACTTTACAATGATGAAGAACTGCAAAAAATATTACATATCGATTAAATTGTTGTATAAAAAAGAGCTGCCTCATATATGAAGTTAACTCTTTTTTATAATTAAACATAATAAATAGTTGTTTTGCCTAAATTGCATTTAACATAGGTCATTTCTCTTATTTCGCGTGGTGCGTCATCTACAGAGCCTTTGTATAATGGCTCTACATTTGATAAGCCTTTTAATTCTTTAACTTCATCGTACTTATAAACTTCTATGTTCATAGATCTACATATACCTATTTTTAAATATTCTTTTACTTCTACTTTCATAATAATACCTCTAACAAGAGTATAAATTATTAAATAAGTATAGTCAATTATTTAATAAAATGTTATTATCTAAGTATAAGGAGTATATATACAATGAAAAACAATAAAGAAATTATTGAGCGTTTAAACAAAAGCGATAGCATAATGGCTAGCCTTGATGGAGCTGTTTTTATTCAAGCCGAAAGTGATGGAGATCTAGATGGTTTATTTGGTTCGATTATTGAAGCTTTAGTTAACATGATTGGGGCAAAAAAAGTAAAAGAACAATTTAATAAAAATATAGAAATGGCGGAAATATTAAGCAGTATGTCAAAAAAAGATAAGAAGAAACTATTTAATAATCTTCAAAAATAAGGCATATAAAAAGAGCATTAATTAAAAAGCTCTTTCTTTTTGTTTTCAAACTCAAAATATGATTTTGTTTTATCGTAGCTTTCGTTTACTTCATTTTTGAAATTTTCAAAATGAGTTTTACACAAACTAAATGTATGTGTAGTGTTTCCCAAAATTATTTCTGCATTTACAATCGCTTTTTCTTCACAAAAATTGCAACAGTTTGATTTTTCAATCAATTCAAATTTAAAAATTTTATCCATAGACTAAAACCTCCTAAGGAATATTTTAACATAAATACATTTTATTGCAATAAAAAAAGAGCTAACCTCGAAAGAAGTTAGCTCTCTTTTATTTGTACACCATCTATTTCTTTTCCATAAACTCCTGCATATCCATCATTTGTATTGTCTACCTTTTTAACCCAAGGTAGCCAATCTTCGCCCTTAATGTGAACACGATATTGACAATTATACACTTGTAAGCCGTCTATAGACTTATTTAAAATGCCAGCATATCCATTTGAATTGGTAGCATTATAATCTGTTATTTCAGCAAGCCAAGACCCATTTAAGGTATGTGCCTTATAAGTTTTATTTTTAACTTGAATACCATCTATCTCTTTTCCTAAAATACCCGCAAAGCCTTCGTTTGTGTCATCAACTTTATTAACCCAAGGCAACCATGAGCCATTTTTTAGATGAACTCTGTAGGCTATTCCATCTGTAATTGTTTCTGTAGTTTCGCTAGGTAAATCAGCATCTATATAAGGTTTAGGGTTTATTCTAACATTATTTGGAGTTCTTACTTCAAAATGTAAGTGCCTTCCTTTCGCATATCCAGTGTTGCCCATATATCCAATAACTTGTCCTTTAGCTACTGTATCGCCTTTATTAACTTTTACACTATTAAATGCCATATGTGCGTATAAAGTATAATAGCCATTATTATGCTTTATCTTTACATAATTACCATAGCTATGACCTGATGTATCAGTTCTATTATAGTTTTTAACTACTTCTACTACTACACCATCAGAATGAGCTATTATATAGTCTAATTGTTTATAATTTTTAACTAAATCAATACCAAAGTGTGTTGTTCCATTAAATTCCCAAGTAATTTGATTTTGTCCTGTTTTTAATACTCTACTCATTACTTTTCACCATCTTTCTTTGCAAAATAAAAAGTCATCACCATAATGACTATATCTTTATAATCAGCTTCTACTATGCCTTTAATACACATAAATGTATAAGCTCCTACTACTCCTAAAGACAGAATACTTTTTAAATCTATTAGTTTAGCAAGCTTTTCTATTATAGGATGCTTTTCCATTATTCATGCTTCCTCTCTAACTTTTCAAGCCTTGCATCAATTCTTTTTATATGTTCTTCTACTACCGGAACTCTATGAGCGAAGTTGTTATGCTCTCTAACCTCGCGTGTAAGTTCTTCTAACTTAGTATCAAAAACAGCTTGTTGCATTTCTAGTTGATGTTCTATTCTTTTATTGCTAGATATATTAGAAAAGACCACCCCAATTAAAGATAGTCCTCCACTTATCAATGCTACTAATATCGCTTGCATAATTAATCACCTTCTGTTTTATTATCATTTAAAAGAGCCTCCACATTGGCTCTTAATTTTTCTGGAACATCATCAATGTTTTTTAATCCTTTTTGAATTAATCTATACCATATTTTTACCATTATTCTGCACCTGCCAATTCTATCATTGCTAATTGTAACTCAGTTATTTGTTCTTGAAGTTCTTGATTGATTATTTCTGGTACTGGCTCAACATAATCCTCATTTTTGTAGAAGCCTTTATCTTTTGTATAGCAATATTTACTTTCGCAAACGCCATCTGGAATTTCTATATTTTCATAAGTATGAGCTACTAAATATTTAGCTATTGCTAAAGTTCCGTTATCTACTAATGGATTTCCATTTTTTTGATAGTCTAAAGTTTCACTTATATGAACTATCATATCTTCATTATTTGTTAACACGTACACTTTAATCACTCTCCTTCTTCTATTCTTGGTACGTATACCTTTATATTTTTACCACTTGTTCCCTTTTCTTTTGCCACTCCAAAAATAACATCACTAGAAGATGTTATTTGTTTTACACCATTGTTAAATTCTCCTAAAACTGTTATAAAAAGATTATCGCCTGTTGGTCTATCACTAACTACAATTTTATTATTTAGGTTTAAAGCAAAAGTATTATCATACTTTATTCCAGTATCTAACAATAGCCTTTCTACCACTGTTATGTTATCATTATCAAACGAATAAATTACTTTATAGGGTTTACTACTCACAACTTCATAAATTTCAAATTCTGTTTCTGATAATATTTTTAATGTTGTAACGCTAGTTGGACTTCCCTCTACTTGAGTTGGTGTACATGGTATTAAAGTTTCATCATTTATTACGCAAATCTGTGCTTGTTTTTTTCCATCACTATTGGTCCAGAACAATGCCACTCTAGTTTCATTTAATCTTATTACTTGTATTGCTTGGTATTTATTAACATACCCACCAACATTTAAATCATTACTTTTATGATTTATACCATTGTCTACACCTTCTATTACTGAATACTTTAAAGGAAGATATGACGAACCACCCTCACTATAAATTAATATCCCTTTATTTTCACTTAACATTATGGGCACATCTGCAAATTTATCTTCATAACCATTATAAACTGCAATACTAGCTACTGTACCACTATTAACAGTTGTTCCATCAACAGTACATATTCTGTAAGATGGTTGGTATTTAGTACTTTGAGGGTAATTTTCATAAAATATAACTATTTTATTATCTTTCAATTTGAATATTGGTCCAATCCATTTGATGTCAGGATAACTAGATGTAGAATTATATATAATAGAATTATTGCATTCCTTTATTTCTAATCTATCTATCACACAAATCGAGCATGTAATCTTTTTACCATTATTGGTTGGAGTTACAATAAGAACTTTGTTTTCATCTAATAATGTTATTCCTTGACTCCCATAAATTGTTTCGCCAAGTAGCAATATATCTGTTCCAAAAACAACTCCGCTATCGCTTATTTCACAAACAAAACCTCGGAGCTGTTTCATATTAGAATCGGAGCAATGGCTTATAAAAATCCTATCATCTGATAACTCTACTGCTTTAACATATCCAAAATAATATGTTTCTTTAGTAACCTTATTAGCTTCAAAATCATTTATATAAGTAACGAAGTCTCCTGCGTTTATATTTCCACCTGACGCGACCATATAATCATTAATTATGCCATTTATCTTACTTCCTCCACCAACACCGTTTATTCTACCCCTCATTATTACTCACCTCTTCTGGAATACTTAACTGATACAAAACTGATATCATGATATCACTTTCTGGTAACTCGCTTGCTTCTATTATAAAACCACCATCGTATGAGTTTACAGAGCAAGCTCCTAATGTTTCTGCATCTTCTTGATTTATAAAGTCCACCATTATATAATGACTTGTTGTTATGTTAGCATTGCTTACATTGTACTCATACTTCTCTGTTTCTTCATTTAGAATCCAGTTTGATAATTTTAATGTTGTTGTATATGTCTTTAATTCTATAGAATCAACTTTATTTTTTACTAAAGTTATTTGATTAGCCAAATTTCCAGCAACATCTCCATCAAGTGTATTTTTTATAGTGTTAAACCAATCTTCAAAATTCTTTTGCGAATCTTTAATCAGCTTCTCAGCCTTTGCATATAGTTGAGCATATAATTCTTCAGTATTAGGAGTTTCAACAGAACAAATAACATTTCCACAATCACTATTAATAAATCTTGTATCTTCTATTAAATCTTGAGTAATAGTTGTTGTACCTGCTGGAATATTAATTTTTGCTATTCTTAAATCATAAATAGTAGCTGACCTTACTAAATCAGGAGCAACTGGTTCAGTAGCAAATTCTCCTTTTATTACTTTTGAAATAATTTCTCTACTCGTTAAATCTAGCCTTAATACTACATTATCTATACGATTTAATACACCATCAGCATTGTCTATCAATAATAATCTTTTTGAATCATTATGATAACTATATCCATTAATATTTGCTGAGCCTATATCAACATTTACTGACATATCATCATTTTCACCTAAAACCATACAGCCATTGTTAAAAATACCATTTGTAAAGTAATCTCTTAGTTTTCTTGCTACATCTTCTGCAAAATATACTCTATCTCCATTAATATCATTAAAAAAGCCTGATTTCTCCATGTTTATTCCTCCACTTCTAGACTTTCAGCTAAAGGTGTGCCAAAAGTCGCATAAATCTTTTGATTTTTATCTTCAATAATCTCTTCCACTTCAATTATTCTCTGTTTCATTGAAACATTCCAACTTTCTTTTTTTACATTAACTATATCTCCCAAATCCCAATATTTTTTATAATCATCAAAATAAACAGAGACTTCTACAGTTTCTGATACTTCTAATAATTCATTATTTCCAATTGTAAACAAAGTCTTTTTATAGTCACTTAATGTTGTATCTTCATCTAATGCTTCAGAAGAAGCATCTATAAATATTTCTTTTAATTCTAAATCTTTAAAATTTCCTCTTTTTACCTCAACAATAATTCTATTACTACCTTCTCCACTACCACCAATCAAAGCATAATTCTTTTCATCTACTGAAGATAAAACATACTTAGATTCCTCTATATTCTCTCTATCTTCGCTAAATTCATAACGTGGATTAATATCCTGAGCATCTGTTCTATCTAACCCTTGATAATTATCATATATAAATTTTTTTCTATTAACATCAGCTGTTATTCTATGAGCTATTGTCGAATTTTTAGATAATTTGTTTAAATACTCATAAACATTTTTGTAAGTACATTGAAAAACAATATTATTAGATTCTAAAATTGTATCTCTTATTTCTAACATTGAAAAAGGAGTCATTTCATTTAAAATTCTCCTTTCGCCATCTAAAATTTTTCCACTAAAATTAATTCTATTCTTAACTATCCTTCGGTCTAAGATGCTAGATAAGAATCTACCAAAAATGGTAACTTCGACATATTCCCCTCTATCATCTATTTGCCAGCTTTCAACAATTCCATTTTCTACTGCATCATCACGAATAATAATATTATCTTTGATTAAATATTTCATTGTTTCACTATTAAAAGGCATATGTAATTCAAATTCTCCCGCCTCAAAATATTTTCTGCGCCATCTAAGAGAGCTAAAATGATCTATAACTCCAATAAAAACTAAATCTTTAGTATAAACATAAATATCAAACTTTTCTATCATTATATAGCCTCGTATTCTTGATAGAATTCAATTATAGCTTCTAAATTATCAGCACCCTCATCAGCATTATATCTAAAAGTATTTATTCCTCTATGAACTTGTAAAAATTTACTACCATAAACCATTAAGTTATTAATATTTTCTTCTTTACCAGTAGCCGAAGGAATATATATTATATTTTTATTTTCTCTGTAAGTACTCACTATTACTTTATCTCCAGCATTCATTGATATATTAACTTTCATTTCTTCTCTACTATCTACATTGAATAAAGAAGGATTAATTACTATATCATTTGCTTTAAAAATAATAGTCATACCATATTCTATATTACTATCATTTTTAATTACTGCCATTAAATTAGTATTTTTTTTACCAAACTTAATACCTTCTACTTCAGGAATTTGTAAAGGAAATTTAAAAGCAGGTAACCAAGTAGCCATTTGTAAAGTGGTTTTATCTACATCTGTAAAATATGGATTTTGACAAATCAATGAAATTTGAAATGCTTTATAAATACCTTTAAAATCAATTTTTATGCTTTCAACTCTATATTTAATTTTTCGTGCCAAATCATCTTCATAATAATATAAAGTACCAATAGTTCTTTGAGGAAAAATTCTATAAAGTAATTGTCGATTATTAATTATATTATCGGTTATAGTTCCTTTGATTACAATATTTCTTTTATTAATACTAGTTCCTGCATATATTTCTCCCACACCATATGCGCTTGTCATACCTGACACAGTACTTAGCATTTCATGTAAGCCAGACACATCATCAAGATGGAAAGGAAATCTATAGTTAAATTCTAACTTCTCTCCTAAATAAGATTCACAAATTATTTTTTTATTTGCCATAGTTTTCCTCCTATCTATTTGCTAATTTCATATATTGTAATTCATTTCTAACTTGTCTAGCATATTCTGCTGGACTATCTTTTGGAGAATAAATATTAAAGTTATTAGTTTCATAATTATTAACATTGCTAACTCCTGTGCCTCTTGATACTAAATTTTCGCCAGCATTAAATGACACTTTTGATGATAATGTAGGTAAAGCATTTTCTATTGTATCATTAACGCCTTTCATTCCTTTTTCAAAGCCTACACCTATACCTTCTGCTAGATAAACTCCTACTTGGTCGCGCATTACCTTAGATGGACTGTTTATTCCGAATAGTTTCTTGATAAAATCCATAACATTACCTACCCATCCTTTAATTTTGTCTTTAATCCAATCTAAGCTGCTAGAAATACCATTCCATAATCCTTTAACTAAATTTTTACCAACATCAGCCATACTAGACAATCCCTTTTTCAATGCTCCGGTAATAGAAGTTATAACTTGGGGTATTTTAGAAACCAAATCTGGAATACCTCTAATAATGCCTAAACCAATTTCTGCAATTATTCTTAATCCAGCCGATAAAATTTGAGGTAATAAGTTTATTAAAACGGAGTATATTCCAATAATTATTTCTGGAACTTTGGCAAGTAAGTCAGGCAAAGCATTCATAATACCAACAGTTAAAGCAACTATTATTTGAATAGCAGCTTCAATTAGTAAATCTAAGTTATCAAGTAGTATTGTAACTATTTGTAATATCACATCTACAATTGTTGGGATTAATTCAGGCAAGTTATTAGCTATTCCAGTTGCTAAAGCTGTTATTAACTGTAATCCTATTTGTATAATCATAGGTAAGTTCTGTAAGATAAAATTTACAAAACTAGTTAACAAATTAACAACTAAATTAGCAATAGGCTGAATATTAGTAGATATCATTGTAAACAATGAATTAAGCATATTTTGAACTGCTGTAAATAATTGAGGCAATAAATTCATCAACATGTCGCCAAGCTGAGGAAGTAAAGTTTCTATTAATTCCGTGATACCAGTTAATATATTAGGTGCTAAATCAGTTATAGCATTTGTAACATTTGTTACAAAATTTTTAATAGTTTTAGCTAATTGTTTTGAACTCCCAGAACCATTTAAGAAATTATTGAAAGCTGCTTTCATTGATGTTGCACTACCACTTATTGTAGTTGCTGCTTCTTTTGCTGTTGTTCCCGTAACATCTAATTCTTCTTGAATTACATGAATTGCATTATAAACATCACTTAAATTATTAATATCATATTTAACTCCACTAAACTTTTCAGCATCGACAAGCAGTCTTTCCATCTCTGTTTTTGTACCACCATAACCTAATTTTAAGTTATCTAGCATGGTATAATTTTGTTTTGCAAATCCTTGATAAGCGTTTTGGATAGAACTCATATCTGTGCCAAATTTATTAGCATTATCTGACATATCTTGAAAAGCCATATCCGCAACATCAGCTGCCTTAGATGTATCTCCACCTAAAGATTGTAATAAACTAGCTGTAAAAGATGTTATGCCTTCCATATATTCATTAGCAGATACTCCAGCTGTTTCATAAGCTTTATTGGCATTATCAATTACTTTTTGAGCTGAATCCCCAAATAAAGTTTCTACACCACCAATATTTTGTTCTAAATCAGCATAAGATTTAACCCCAGCTGCAACAACTCCAGCTAATGCTGTAGAAACAGCAACAACTACTTGAGCTACTTTTTTTATTACTTCTGTAGCTATATCTCCTACTTTTTTTAAAACATCTCCTACCTTGGATAAATCAATTGAATTAGTTTTTTTAAGTTCAGAGTTCATTTTTTGAATAGCATTTTCTGATTTAGTTATTTCAACAGACAAAGCTCTATAATTTTCTTTTTGCTCATCTGTTAAAGAATTGTAAGAGCCCATTTGTCTTTGAGCCTCTTTTAAAGCGTTTAATCTATCAGTTGATTCACTAATATTTTTCTTTAGTAATTCTTGCTTTTGAGCCAAAAGTTCTGTATTTTTTGGATCTAACTTTAATGCTTGATTTAAAGATTTTAATTCACTATTAGTCGAATATATAACTTTATTAGTATTTTTTAAAGCATCATTTAGTTTTGTCGTACTTCCATCTATTTCGATAGTTATCCCTTGTAATTTTTTACTAGCCATTTCCTGTTATGATATTCACTTCCTTTCATAAGCACTAAAAAAACTACTTTTTCAATGAGTAGCCTTTTTACTACTCATAAAGAGTAGTTATTATTAATCGGTTGGAGTTTCTTCTAATACTGCTTCATATACTTCATCAAAGAATTTTTTATAAGCTTCTGTATTAGTTGTATTTTCTGGCAATAATGCTCTAACTCTACCATCTGTATCACGAGGCATTGATTTAATAGTTAAACTATCAGTTGATGGCTCTTTAGAATTTTCTGTTGTTTTAGCATCATTCTTTGGACGAGAACAAGAGCAATTGTAATACCAAAATCTTCTTCCTTTTTCATCGCCTTCAATTTGGAAGCCTAAAGCAAATGGCTTGAATTTATCATTAGTGCTCTCAATAAGCGCACCATTAGCATCTTTAGTTTCTCCAAATATTTTTTCACGAATCTCATCCGTTATCATAGCTATTTCTAAATCACCTTCATAACCTTGATTAGCAGATTCTGAAAAAAATTTAATATTATCAGCATAGAAATCTGATGAATCGCCTTGCGGTTCTAAAGAAATGCTAACTGCTCCATTAACTTTAATGATTTCACCATATATATAACTATTTTCTCCAATAGTCAATGGTGCAATATGTACATTACTTAATCCAAATTTTACTTTACTCATATTTTTACCTCCTTCTATATTTCATAAAAAATATGATAAATTTTTTCAGTGCTATCCCATATTTCTTGTGTTTTTTCATATGGAATATTGTTATCAGTTAATAAATCAGATATTTTAGTTTCAAGTTCTACATCTTTTTTACTTGTAACAAGTTCAATCTCAAAATTAGAAAAAGCAGAATAAACTTTGTTATCTGCTCTAAAATTATTAGGAGATTGTTCTCTATAAGCCATAAATGGTGGTTCTATAATTTTATTATCAGAAAAATGATCGTATGCAACTGGTATTTTCACTTGTTTTAACAACTTTAATAATTCTTTATGTTTCATATTTAACCTCTGTTTTTAATAATTTCTTCAACATTTTTTTCAAATTCACTGCAACATTCATCATGTACTGGTGCAATATGCTTTTGTTTTGGAGTATATTTGCCACCATTACGTGTTAAATGTTCGTTTTCTAGCAAATGTGTTAATTGCCAATCGGTAGCATTATGAATAGTGCAATTAACATAGCCTTCGCCTTTTTCTGTCTTTACTCTCCAACCTTTAGCATATCTGCCTTTGTGAGAAGTATTCTTTTTATTTTTTGGAGATGTTGATTTTAATTTTGATTGACCTTCTTTTGCTATTCTTTCTGCTTCTTCTGTAATAGCTTCTTGAATATCATGTGAATAATCACTTAAAATCTCATTAATATCTAAAATAGAATTATATTTGCTCATATACCTATTTTCTTTTGGCACACTAAAACAATATCAAATTTATTTTTAGGTTCAACAGTACGGATTATTGAGTATTTTTCGTTATTCCATTCAAGCTCTTCTTCGCCATTATAGTTAAGTTTTTTTATAACAAATTCTATTGAAGGAGTAAGACCTACTTGAATAGCATTATAAAACTCGTTCATTCTTACACTTTGCTTTTTAGCATATATTTTTTTAGATGTTTCAGAAGAAGTGATACTGTTTCCAATATCATCTTCCTCTTTAATTTGTGAAATAAGATAAATAATTTCTGTATATTCCATTATTTATTTCCTTTTTCTTGGTACTCATCTAAGTGTCTTAATACATCTTTTTGGAGCACATAAGAATTAGAATACATTTCACTATTATTAACATCTAAAAAACTTAAAGCATAAGTAAGAATTGCAGTCTTGATTAAACTATCTTCTTTATCAACTGTACCTTTGGCTATACCGATAGCCTTTAAATCCAACTTAGCAGAATCAATATAATTTTGAATTATATTATCAAAATCATTATGATTAATGCCTTGCATTTTCTTTATTTCTTCTAGCATAGCCTATCACTCACTTTCTTATTTTGAAGTAGCTTTAGCTTGAGCTGCAGTAGCTTTTCTGCCTAAAGTGAAATAATCTGGTCTTGCTTTACCATCATAAATAGCATAACCACCATAAGTAGTTTTTCTACCTTTTACAGTTCTTTCTTTTTCAACTCTAGGTGCAACCACTTCATTTAAGATATAGTTTCTCATGTTACCAGAAACAATATCATCGCCTTTTAGGTAAGGGTCTACTGCAATGGAGAACCCACTAACACTAGGAATACCTGCTAAGAATGGATAATTACCATTATTATCTTTGTAAGATACAATATCCAAGTTAGTTTCTGTAGAAATATAAACTTTAGCTCCAATTCTAGCATCCTCTGATAAACCTCTATATGTGTTTAAAACACGTTCAATAGCATTATCACCAGTAGTAATAGCAGATAAACCAGTTGTAATACCAGTTGGCTTATTCTCACCATCACCATAAATAACTGCATTAACTAAAGCCTTACCCATCTTATTTGCTAATTCATCAAGAATAAACGCAATAAATGAATCAACTGCCATTTCTTCTAATTTCCAAGTAATAACAATGTCTTTTGCAAGTTCCCAACCAGTAAGTTGCATATTTCTAAATTCTGCGCTACCATTTTTAGTGTCATCTAACTCAACATACCATTCTGCATCATCAGAACTAAATAAATATGGTAAATCGATATTACCAGCAACTTGTAATTTTCTAACATCATTAAAAATTGGTGATTGTTTAGAAATTAACTCCATTAAGTCACTTCTTACACTTGTAGGAATAAATAAACCACCATTATTAATACCTTGCGTATTTTCAGCAGATGCTACAAAATCAGTAGCAGTAGTTGTAATTGCGTCTCCTAACGCACGTTTTTCGTCTTCAGTAAATCTTTCATCAGATAAACCCATTAATTTTTTTGCCCATGCACTTCTATATTCTGGACTAGATAAATCGAATTTTTTTTCTTCCATTTTTCTTTCCTCCTTAACTTCGATTTTTTTTGCTTCTAAACTTCCTTCTTCAAGTTTTTTAGCAACATTTTTTCTTTCTTCAACTTCTCTTAGTTCTTTTTCTTCTATGTTTAAAGCATCAACTTCTTCATTAAGTTTTCTTACTTCTTCTACATCTTCTAAAGTTCCCAAAGAAGCTTTAATTTCACTCTTTCGAGCTTCAATTTCTTGTAATCTATTCATTTGATTACCTCCTTCTTATTTGATAATCTTTAATGGCTTTAATCATTCCAATTATGGCTATCCAGCCTTTATCAATCGACTTAGTCAGTATCCACCAACAAAAAAAGAACCATCCAGCTCTTTTCTCATAATCGCATTAACCTAATTTTTCTAATAATTCTTTTTTTACTTGTTCTAACTTTTTAGATTCCCTAAATCTTTTTTCAGTTTCAACTAAAGAACGAGCATAAATTGAAGTACTATCATAGAATGGTTGATCCACTACCGCCACATCATATAGCTTATCTATATCAATAATTGTACGTGTATCTGTATTATAATCCCACTCTTCACTACGAGTAGTAAATGCAAAACTCATTTTATCTAGCAAACCACTTTTAATACCTTCATAAATGGATTTATGTTCTGGTATATTAGGATTTAATGTTGCCTTCATTTTTAAACCTTTTTCATCTTTAGCGAGTTCTAGCGATTTGTTTCTAGTTCTGGCTAAACATATAAAAGAATCATTATGATTATATCTAAGAACTACATCTGTCATGTCTGTATTATCAAAAGCAGTTGATGCTATAATTTCTGTATATCCATGAGTAGCAGGGCTATTAAAAACCACAGGATAACCTTCTATAATCATTTCTGTTTCATTATCAATCGCTCGCATTTCTAAATCTAAATTTAAGCATCTAATTTCTTTACTCTTCATTTTCTTCATCTCCTTCATTATTTAAATCATCACCTGTCTGATATTTATCAGCAATATTACTATTAATATGGTTTAAATCTTGCATAACTTTTTGTCCTTGCCCATCTGGTAAAGGTTCAAGATTTAATACCTCTCTTAATTCATCTATCATCATTAAATTATTTGCATATCTTATCAAATTTATTTTTGTATTATTACTAGCATATTGAAGTCTATTACTTGTAAATACAATTTCATTACCATGAAATTGTTCTGTTGTAGTAAATAATTTATTACTGAACTCTAAACTCATTTGTAAGCCAATAGGTTCAAGAATACTTTCATAAAAAGCATTCCATTCATCTTCACTATATTTTGATTGAACTATTGCTTCACTTACTCCATAATAAGATAATAACTTATTATCAATGTGTTTTATTTGATTATCATCTGCTGTCTTAGGTTCAATCTTAACTGGAGTAAAATCTGTCGTGGCATCTAACCCACCAATTCCGCTCTCATCTGCATTTTCTATAAAATCTGCTACGAATTGGTCTCTCATTTTTTTTACATCTTCTGGCTTTAACATTGCCTTAGTAGATTTAATAACACCTTTTATTGATTGAGTAGTCTTAATAGCGTTTGATATTCCTTCATCTAAGACATGCTTAAATGATAAAGTTTTGATTATAGGTTGATTATTGCCTCCCATCACACCGTCTTCACCAACAAATCTTGTTAAATGAATACAGTCCTTCAAAGCAACAAATCTTTTTTGTCCACCACCAAAACTAAACTCTAAATAGATATCATTTTTATACTCATAAAATTTAACAGTTTGATAATGAATGGGATACAAGCCTAAAATTTTAAGATTTTCATCTTTAAGAATGTAAATTATTGAATTATTATATAATTCTAGTTCACTAATAATTTGATAATAGAATTTATAAGCGTTTTGAAGTTCATTAGGACGTTTACTTAATAATCTTTGTAAATTACCATAAACACTTTCAAATCCTTTATCATTTTTGCGAATATGCTTAGGATTTAACTTTGCTCCATTTCTAGCAATGGCATCAACACAAGCTCTTATATCAGTATCATCATAAAATTTACCATCATAATTAGTGAATTGGCTCCTATATCCATTTAAGAAATACATTTGAGTTGCAGTTGGTGGAGCAGTTGTATTTTGCTTACTGCCAAATACTCTACTAAAAAGGCTTCTTTTTTCCATTATTCATTACCTCCTATATAATCTAAATATTCTTGTTGTTTTTCAATAAAAATACAGTAAGCATCTATTAAACTTACTGCACCATCTATTCTTTGACGTGATTTTTCTTTTACAGGTCTTATATTTTCGTTTTCGTCTTGCTTTATAAAAACATTTGATAAACACCATTTTAAAATCGGATTATTATTATAATTAATTTTTTTATCTATTAAATCAGCTTTCATTTGCTTCATTGGACTAGACATTGTTTTGGCTCCCTGTCTAACTTCTACCATATCAAATCCTTGTTCTTTCATGTCATCACACCAATATTGAGCATTCCAAGAATCATATCCCACCCAAAGTGGTCTTAAATCAAATTCTTGCACTTGTTCTACAAACCATTTTGTTACATCATGATAGTCTACTTTAGACCCTTCACTTAGTCTTAACCAACCATTTTTTAGCCAAATATCATATGGTATTTTATCATCCCTAATTTTATACTCTAAGTTGTTACTAGGAATAAAATACATTTGCTTAACTTTTATTTCTCCACTTTGATATGCCAATAATGTAGCACAAGTTAAATCAGTAGTAGAACTTAAATCACAACCACCAATACAATAGCAATCTTTAAACTCATTATATTTCTTTTCATTATTAAGTTCTTCAAACATTAACCATGCTTGAATATCATTTTGCCTTACATTAAAATCTTTACAGAGTAGATTTACTAATTCATTAGGATTATTTTTTGCACGTTTGACTTTATCTCTTAAATCTTTAATAGATTTAATTGTTCCAAGTGCTGGATTAGGTTTATACCATGCTTCTTCGTTTTCTATCTCTTTAGGATTATCGAGTTCATAAATAACTGCTAATAAAGTTTCATCTTCAATTTTGCCATCTATTACTTGACTAGAATATTCATATTCATTGTCAAATACATTTTCGCGAACTGTTCCCATAGTAGAAGTTTCTAAAAGTAAAGCTTGGTCTCTAGCACTCATAGAATCATACATCACATCTAGTAGATTTTTATCTCGCCATGCATGAACTTCATCAGCTATTACACAATGTGAATTTAAGCCATCAAGTGAGTTGCTATCACTAGCTAAAGCTTTAAAAAACGAATCAGTAGCATCATAATACATGCCACCGACTAAACAGCGAATCCTTTTAGCTAAGCTGGGCGATTTCTTAATCATTTTCTTTGATTCTTCCCATACAATTTTTGCTTGTTCTCTTTTAGTAGCTACTGAATATATTTCTGCCCCACTTTCACCATCTTTAGTAAGCATATAATTGGCGATTCCACTATCCATAGTCGATTTGCCATTTTTACGTGCTACAAAGAATAAACCTTTTTTGTATTTCCTAAAGCCTGTATCTTTATCAATAAAACCAAATAGTGCTTGAATAAACGCTTTCTGAAATAGTTCTAATTTTAGTGGTTGTCCTCCCCATTTTCCTTTTGATTGTTTGCAATACCTTTCTATAAAGTTAATTGGTCTTAATGACTTTTTCTCGTCAAATATATATGTATGTTTTTCGTATTCGCCAGTTAATTTATTAAAAAAAGAAATCTCTTTAGGCTTCTGTAAATCTTCAACTAACTTTTGATAAATTTTTTTTACTTTATTACATACTTTATTTGGATTTTGTTTTATCCACTCATAATACTCTTCGATATATGTCATTGTCATAAATCATCATCGTCAAAGCCATCTTCATTAGAATTATCTCCTTTAGGAAGCATATCATATATCTGCTTTATTGTAGAATTGTAATTTTTAATAAGTGAATTATATTGATTTAAAGCGGGATTAGCTCTTTCAATATCATATGATCCTTGGCACATAGAAGTAACAACACCATTTTCTTTAATTTTCTTTTTTAATTCATCTAAAGTTATTTTCATAAACTCTGCTTCTTCTAATAAACTTAAGCCTAAATTGCTCTTATCAGAATCCATATTTTTTAGTGTTTCTTTTACAGATTTTAAATCGATTTTTTTCTGTTTTACCATAATATTACTTCCTTTCTTAAATTATAGGGGGTTATGTACATATCTTGCATATTTTTTGAAGGTTCAGGCGCCGTTGTCTCATAAGCACTCAATTTATTGCTATGTGGGGGGATTCTCTTTTAGGATAATATTTCCTTCAACATCGAATGTTAAATCATTTCTAGTTACTGATGCGGTAAAATGTTCTACGTTATGGCAATCAATACACACACCTTCTAAGTTATTTTCATTAAGGCTTATATTTATGTCATTAAAGTTAACATCAGTTAAGTATTCTTTATGATGTACTATTCCTTTTAATCTTTTATCTTTAGAAACATAATCACTAATACCATTAACATATACTGGTCTATGACACCTAGCACATAAGCACGATTGTTTTAACCATATGTTTTTTCTAACTTGTTTCCACGCTTTAGTTTGATAAAACTCTTGTCTTGTCATTTTTTTGATTTAATAATCTTCTGCTCTCTATGAATCTCTTTATCATCACTATTTAATTCCTTCCATTTCTTCAATCTATAATTCCAATAACATTTAGAACTGCAATATTTGTAGTTTCTTCTCGTTTTTTTATTGCTTACTATAAATTCTTTTCTACAATTCAAACATCTTTTCAAGGCTAAAATAAAAGCATAATTACAATTGTATATATAACTATGCTTATAATATAGCTTTCTATTGGATATTTTATCTTATTATCTTTTATTAATTTAATTGTAGCTATAATCAATATAGTAAGAAATATCTGTATTAATATTTTTAACATAACTCCTCCTAGCCAAACATTTTATCAATGTCTTCTTGGGTTGGTTTCTTATCTTCTTTACTCACACTTGATAACATAATGTTTATTAGTGATACAAAAGTCATATGAGCCATATCATCAAACGTTATATTTAACTTCTTAGCAATGGCAATTACTTCATATTCATCAATTAGTTCTTCATTATTTGAACTATTTTTTATTGATTTGTAATTGCCTTGATATGGGTGTACAGGCTAACTCTAAAACATCATAAATCCACTTTTCATCATCGTAAAGATTGTCAATACTTCCTAAAAGAGCTTCATAGTCAACTGCTTGATTTGTGTTATGTTCCTTATCAGCTTCTTTGATTAAAATGTAAGCTATTTTTAAAAGTAATTCACTTACTTCATCTAAATCATCAATACTAAATGAATCATTCTTTTTATCTTTTAATTTGATTAAGTCTTGTAAATCTTTTAAAAAGCTTCTACCAGCAAAATCCTTATAACTAAATTGTGTTAAAGCGCTTGCTTTCATTTGATAGTTTTTACCAGAGATATTAATTATTTTCTCCATTTTTTCAAATTCCTTTCTTAATTAAAACTTTCAATTAAAAAAATGTAATTTCTTACACTTTTTCACAAAAAACATTGACATGGTACGTACTATGTGATATAATTAATACAGAAAGTGAGGTGAGACAATGACAATTTCATTAAAGGTTATCAACATTAAGATAACAAAAAAAGGAATATCAATTAAAATCGAACTCGACATTCCTCTAGTAGAGAGTGGTAAATAAACCACTCCTCTACCTACAATTTTAACACATTAAACTGAAATTGTCAAAATTATCATGAAAGAATTCAATCAAACAAAATATGTAAATAATTACACCAAAGAACATTATGCAAGAATTTCAACAAAATTACCACCAGAATTAGTTGCTAAATTTAAAGATAAATGTAACAAAAATAACATTTCAATGAATAATTGCATAAAAATTCTCATAGAACAATATGTCAAAAATAAATAGTCTAAACAAGACTATTTTTTTATTAAAACAAAAAGATACAAATTAATGTATCAATTCAAATTTTAAAAAGACATAGTATCTTAACAGATACTGTACCAATAGTATAAAGGCTTCTGAAACTATCAGCTTCATAGTCTCGATTGCTTGTGAGGTATTCTTAATAGCGACTTGCATTGTCCTATTCTTTAGCCTTTAACCTCTCTTCTATTTATATACTATCAGTACACTACCTATTAAAGTAGTGCTTTTAGAATAAGGGGTTATTTTATGAAAACTGCTTCTTAAAACACTTTCACAATATTATTGTATCAAAAAAAACGTGACATTCGTGACAAATTTAAATTTCTTTTAAAAATCTTGAATATTCTTGTTTAATACTGTCTATAGAACCGCCAATCATATATGATATTCTTGCCCATGTGTACCCTTTGATATGTTTATATTTAAATATTAATTGCATTCTTGGTTCGGGAATTGTATTTATAAAAGTTTCAAGCTCAATTTTTAATTTTAATAAATCTTTTTCTCTTTGTGATAATATTTCTTTATACTCACTCATTAACTCTTTAGTTTCTTTTGACTGTGCTTCAATAATAATGTCATGTTTGCCAAATGGCGGATGTTTCCGTGACTCTTGAACTGCTGCTCGCTTTAAACCATCTTTTTCCAAATTCCTTATATCATCTTCGACTTCTGCTATTGACTGCTCAAGATTTTTATATTGCTTTAATTTATCTTTAATACTTAACTTATCTAACATATTCTTTTCCTTTCTTTGATATACTTATTCTATTAATTCTAAACTCATTTTTTAATGGCTCATTTTCTTTAATTCATAAATTTCATAATTTTTAAAACTCCTTAATTCTTTATATTGATATAAAAGATTAATATCTTCAAAATAATAACCTTCAAGTTTATTATTTTTTAGTTTTACTAACAACATATATTTATAATTCATATAATCACCCCTTAATCTCTTCAAATATCATGCCTTTTTCTATAAGCTTTTTTATAATTGGTATACCAGAGCATTGCACACCGTTTATTTTAGGATAATAAGCAAGCAATCCTTGATTATCGCCACTTCTAGCATGAGTTAATTCAAGTGTAATTTCTACAACATCACCATCTTTTAAGTCTTTAAATATTCTAGCACTTGTTTTTGGTACATTTTTTACTATATATCTATTTTTTAATACAATGCCTTTCAAACTAATCACTCTCCTATCTAACTAATACTTTTATATCTAACTAATACTTTTATATCTAAATTATTAATCTCTATAAATCTTTTTAATAACATAAATTCTGTTACTTTAACTGGTCCATATAGAACTATTACATCAGTATAGATATTAGCTTTATATTTATTTAATATCTTCTCAACATAGATATTTCTTCCACTATTTAATATGTTCATGATTCGATTAACTCCTTTAGTTCTTCATTTGTATAAACATTATAACCATCTTCTGTAACTTGCTCTTTATGGCATTTACATACTGCACTTAGCATTATTTGTCTATTATCGTGGTTCAATAATTTTTGCTTTTGCATATCAAATGATTTTAAAACTGCCAAATTTATTTTTATTTCTCTGCGTTCCTCTAATACTTGCTTTAATTCTTTAATCATACGATAACAGCCTTTTGTGTCTAACTTATTAATTTCTATAAAATGGTATAAATCTGACAATTTCAAGTCTTGATGTGATAGATCATCGCTTAATCTTTTCCCATAATTTTCAATTTTATTTAAAGATGCTACTACATTTTTTACTTCTTCTAATACATCAATTTTAATCATCTTCTTTCTTTAATAGATAATCTAATGCCTTTGCAAATTCTATATCCATTTTTCTAGCTTTCCAAGAGCCACTATTAGTATGAATATATCCGTTATTATCTATTTTAAAATCAAGTTTATCTTCTATTATTTCTAGTTCATCGTTTAAAGTTATCAAATAATCTTTAAAAAGGTAGTTTCCATCTTCATCTTCATATAAATCATAAAATGCAGCATATTCATTTAATGTTAAAATGTGTTTGCCTATTTTTAACTTTCTTGGCAACTGTTCTTTATTTGCTTTTTTTACTAATAAATCAATTAATTTTATTTTTTCCATATATAAATCTCCTCTACTTCAATTTTGATCATCTTCTCTTTTTAATAAATAATTTACTGCTATTCTTATTTCTTCGCTTTGTTTTAAAAGTTTTACTAAGGCTACATCATAGTAACTATCAGTAAAGCTGTCCAACTTTAAATCGATTTCCGATATTTCTTCTGGTCTGCTTTCTATTATTTCAAAACTATAAAAGCTATTCCATAACATTGATGCCTTAAACTCGCCATTTTTCCATATTAACTCTTCGTTGATATAAGTTATTATTGTTCTAGTAAATAAACTTAAACCATCATCATAAATAACTTTTATTTTTGTATTATCTTTAATTTCATTATTTTTAATTTTTTCTAATAATGTTATTCCATCTATCATAACTTATTGTCCTCCAATTCTATAATTTTATCTAATATTTTAATTGCTTCAAGAAATGAATTTTTTATTTTTTTTGCATCATAATCCTTCATTTTTTCTAATGCAACTAATTTTTTAGCTAATTCTATCCAATACCCTTGAATAAGTATATCTTTATCTTCTATTATCACTACTTCCACCCCAATTCTTCTACTTGTTTATTTATTGCTTGTAACAATTGCATTGACATTCCACAACAATTTGGTCCTATACTAACAACTTCACCAGCTTTTATAAATGATACAGTTTTACCAGTTACTTTGTTTTCATACTTAATTCTACAGAAATTATCTTTAATTAAAGCGAATCCTAACTCTTTAAATAGTTCTTCGGCTGTTTTCATTTTTCACTTCCTCTACACTTAATATTTTTAAGACATAATAGAATCCATTAGGCTCTGCTCCCCACTCTTTCTTACCTTCTCCAATTTGAACTGTAACTTCGCATTTTAATGATGGACTATTTTTTGAATAACCATTTCTAAAAATTACATAAAATTCTTCTGGTGGCAAATCACCAACAGGAGTATATTTTTCAAATCGGCTTTGATAATAAACATTTATTTTTCGATATTCTTCTTTTTTCTCTCCTGATTTAATCATATCAAACCATCTCTTTTTAATTGGCAAAACTAACATTTTGTTACCTCATCTGTGTTTATTAATACATCTCTTCTCACTAATATTCTATCTGTCATATCAAATATATAGTTAATAGATCTGACGTGGTCATTTTCTAAAATTTTGATTAAATCATATTTTAAATAGACTCGTTCATATTTTCCATCATCAAACAAAACCATGAAATCTTCGCCTTTAATATCTTTACAATCATTTATTTCTGATTCGAACTTTTTTAAGGTTATTGTTCTACATATTTTCTTCATCAGACACCTTCTCTACTAAATTGGCTTTTATTATGTCGTATAATAAGTGAATTATTTTAAATATTTCATCTTCTTCACAAAAATCCATATCATTTAAGTTAATAAATATTTCTCTGTTATCTCCTAGAGATATACTAGTATTATCGAAATAAATATGCCAATCTTCTCCCAATGTGTATGAAAATCCAAACTTTTCTAATTCTTTTAAATCTACATTATCTTTTATCTTTAACATTATTTATCACCTTTAGTTAATTCTTTCTTAATGCCAGTTATATGGTCTAATAAATCTTCATTAGGGTTATTTTGCATAGGTTCATTTTCAAGAACAATATTACATAAGTTAATAGTTTCATCTATTGCCTTTTCTAAAAAATTAAGTCTATCAATAAGTCTATTATAGACTGAGTCTCTTTTATAAGAGTAATCTACAATAAAGTCTAGTCCATGTATTTCAGCTAGTTTTTTAAGTTGCTTTTTAGTAAGCAATTTTAATTTTGGATATTTTCCTTTAGTCATTATTCCACCTCATATTTCATGCTTTCAAATTGTTCTTTTGTTGCTACCGATTTAATTTCCTTATCTGTAAAGCAATTATGGCACTCTTCACATTTTCTCTCATTATAATATGTTAAATCTGTAAATACCCATCCATGCTCTTTAGATACTTGAATCACAAATTCTCCATTAACATAATCTCCAACTTTTAATAAATCGACTATGTTATAACTAGCAACTACTTCTTGATTAGGTATTGCGTGTGTAGAATGCTTAAATTTTACATCTATTAAATCACCTTGAAAATCTTGTCCAAATTCAGTAATATTAATTATCTTGCCTATTCCATAATCTCTATCTTTTTTTGAATAAGCATACATCCCAACTTCTAGTTTATTCAACATCGTTCACTCCTAAATAGTCTAATAAATCACTATAACAAGCCTTACATAAACAACATATCTTTTTGTTTGTAATATCTATATTTCTACTTAAAGTTACTCTGTTATCTTTATAGACTATAGAGCCACACTTACAGCATACTCTACCATTATTATTTGAAATATTATTTATAAAAGAATTTAATTCTTTATCGTTCATGTTTCTTACATCGCTTAATTTCATACATTGCCCTCAAAAATATCTATCTGCTTGCTTTCATAAGCTGATACTTTCTCTTCTAATTCTTTAATATAATTGTTTTTTTCGCTGATTATTTTAAGATACTTTTTATCGTTCTCTTTAGATTTAGTTCTAAGAATGCGATTGTCTGCTCTTAATGTATCTCTTTCAGCTAATAACTTATCATAATTAGCTAGTTTATTAGCATCTTCTATTCTTAAATATTCACTATTCATATTAATTTCCTTTCTAAAATATAATTATTAAGTCCAAACTCGCCACTACAAACTCGACATAATAAAAATGGTGTATATTAAGAAGTATTGAAAACAATTTATGGAATTGTGGCTTTTAAATATTTTTATTTTATAATTTTTGCTATAATATAGTGGAAAGCGAGGTGAAGCACTATGAGAAAAAGTATACATCCTAAAAACCAAAGCGGTTATTATTACTATTTTGATAATGTTAATACTTGTCCAATTTGTAAGCGTAATATAAGTCCGAATTACCTCGAAGCATATTATCACGAAGATATAAAACAATTATCGGTTTATTGTGAATGCACTTTTTGCAATAAACCTTTTGTTGCACTCTTTAGTAAGACAACTGGCGAAGATAGATATTATAATAAGTTAGAATATCTTGCTCCAGAAATACCGGAAATAGTTGAATTTGATAGTCATATCAGCAATCTATCAGTGAACTTTGTAAAAATCTACAACGAGGCTCTATCAGCTGAAATTTACAACTTAAACAATATTGCTGGCATAGGTTACAGAAAAGCTCTTGAATTTCTCATAAAAGATTATTGTATATTTAAAAATCCTAATAAAGAAAGTGAAATAAAATCACAATTGCTAGGTCAAGTAATAGATAATTATATTGACAGTGTCAAGATTAAAAATCTTTCGAAAGCCTCTATTTGGATTGGCAATGACGAAACACATTATATTCGAAAATTTGAAGATAAAGATATAAATGATTTGAAAATGTTTATTGATGCTACTGTTAATTTTATCAACTACGAATTAATATCTGATGAAGCTACATCATTAGTATCAAATAAATCATCATCATAAATTAAATTACCATTAAAATCCCAGTACTGGTTAACCTGCCTAACTGGGTCTTTTTCTGTTAACCCGCTACCTCTAGTTAATTCTACTTTTATAACTTCAACTATCTTTACATTTCTTATTTTTTCATCTATTTCCATAAAGTTATCTCCTTTTTTATTTAAAATGGTAAATCCTCTTCATTAATTATTACTTCTTCGCCAAAAGAAGCAAAAGGATCTTCTTGTGTTTGTTGCTCACTATCTGTTATTTGTTGTGTGTTTTGTTGTCCAGTAGTATTCACAATTTCAAAGTCTGCTATAAATACATAAGGTATAGTCTCTTTATCTTTATTGTAAAATGATAGCCATGATCTTTTTAATTTTATTTTAGTTTTATTTTCTACTGATACACCATTTTTAAATTGACATCTTATATATCCATTTATCCATTCCCCTGTTTGTGATTTTTTGGATATACCCATTTTGTAAAAGGTATACCCATTGAAGTCGTTTCTAAATACTGTATAGACTTGTTCTGATGTTATGTTCATAAATTATTCGTTCTCCTAATTAAAATCAGTATAGATTTTAAAGCCTTACAGTTCATCAGTTGACAGTGTAATTACTGGACGCACACCAAACGCGTTGTCCACGCGGTGGTTGCCGAGGTAGCCAGACGAATCCACATAGAACACGGTAGCGCATTCTCCTCTATCTAATGAATTCATATCATTATAAGGTGTCATAGTCCAATAGCCATAACGATTATCATCAGTTTGTTTAAGTTCCTGTGGTAGGTTTTCAGCTTCTTCTTTAGTTAAACATCCTACTTCATTAATTAAATTTAAATCATCTAAATATTTATCTTTAAATTTTTCGTTTAAGATTTTTCTAACAAAGCTATTCTCCCAGCTGTTATCAAAGATATTACTACTATATCTAACATCACTACTACTATCTAAGTACTTCTTATCTTCTACTATGTCTTCCATAATCTCTTTTGAAAGAATATCTTTACTTATAAATGATATCTCATTATCTGTTTTTTTAAATTCAACATATTTAATGCCTTTATGTTCGAATTCGTATCTTCCATTTACAAACTTAAATATGCTATCTTTAACTTCTAACCCCTCTTTAATAAGCTTTAAAAAGCTTTCCTTATCTTCTTTACTTAATTCTAAATAATTATTTAATAAATTCTTTGCCATAATTTTTTCCTCTTTCCTTTTCTATTTTTACATTACTATGTTGACTTCTATTTCTTCAAAATCATAAAGTCCAACGTAATCTCTTAAATTTCTTTTTAAATCATCTTCAACGTCTTCTAAAGTCCAATTACTCGGAACATCAGCATCGATGTCAAAAGTTAGCATTACTTTTCCATTAATATGATTTTCTTTTATTTCAGGCGGTTCTGGATAACTACCTGCTCCTGCTTCAACGGTATCTATCATTCTTTTCCATCTCCTTTATTAGCTCATTAATTTCATAATCTTCTTTAGTAGGCAAGCCCACATCTCTGCATTCTTGAACTACTCCACTTAATAGCTCATACATCTGATGCGTATTTAGTAAATGAGTTCTTTCGTACAGATAGTAGCAATCTTCGCCATTTTCAGTTCTATCGAATTTAGCATAGGGATAAATTGCTTTAATATCTGAATTATGAGGTACTTTAATTTCAAATATCTCTCCATCTTTTTCAATTAAAGCTCCATAATCAAGAACCATTTTTATTTTCATATCTTCATCAGACCAATTGTAATATCTAGCCAATTGATTTACTAATTTATGAAAATAAGCATTTGCATTCAATGAACGTTTCTCTCTATACTTTTTTATTTCAAACTTGGTTTCTTCATCTTTATCGAATAGCCATTTTTTAATTTCTAATTTATTACCAGTAAAGTTCATTAATCCTCTTTTAATTCTTCATCATCAACAATTAAATCAGCTTTTATGAGGTTATAAAAGATTAATATTGTTTCGTCTTTACTTGATGTATAATTATCGACTGTTCCATCATAGTTAATAACTATTCCATCTAGTCCATGTTCAAGTTTTGAAACGTTTAAAATATAATTTTCATTATATTTATCATTAACAAAACCATATTTTTCTAATTCTTTCATATCTTTTTTAGGATTAAATATTAATTTACTCATTCTTCTACCTCTTTTCTGCTTTCTTTATGCTGATGCATAAATATATATTGCGATTTCTCTCCCATGTTTTCCATAAGCCATTCTGTAGCTTGCACTTGGCTTAGATGCGTTTTTTCTACTCTATCTTCATAGTAGAACTCGCCTTTTTCGATATGTTCTTGTTTTCGCTTTTCTAATTCGCTCTTATCTTCATAGTTACCCTCGATAAAATACATATCATAATCTTTAGCTACAACATCATCTAAGCTACAAGTATCTGTTGCATAAAAGTAAAATTTATCATTAATTGATACTTTATAACCACAGTTAGGTACATCATGAACCAAATCAAAATTGGTTATAAAAAAATCTTTGTAACAAAAATTGCTAACAGTATCATAAACATCAATATTTCTTTTATTTACTCCACACATTAATAATTCATGTACTAAATAATCTCTACAACCAAATCTTAAAGTTGGTCGCTCATAAGCTAATCTTCGAATTGTAGATTTATTGAAATGATCACTATGAATATGAGTAAGTAATACTAATTGTAAATTTTTATAATAATCTTTAAGGGTTTTAAAGGAAACACCACAATCAATTAATATCTTATCTTCTATGACTACAGCATTTCCTGTACTGCTACTTGCTAATATCTTATAATTCATTCATATCTACCTTTTTAGGATTGTTATTGTTTTCTTCTATTTCAGTTTCAATTATTGTTTTATCATCTAGCTCTGAAATATAATTATAACTTCCGTCTGCATTTTGAATTGTTTCATCTTTTTCAAAAGCTTCTCGCATTTCAATAGACATTACACCCCATTTAGATATAAGTTGCCTTAGCATTGTCTTTTTAGCCATATCATCAAAATTTTTGTACCAATGAGAACTATACTTATATTCGTCTTCTTTTTTTACCTTACCTGCTTCTAATAGTTCATAACCTTTTTTACTAAAAGCTGGTGAATATTTATCAGCATGTGCTAACATTTTATTTTTGCTCCAATAAATTGCTTTCTTAAAGCCATTTAGATACTCAAACATTGCATAATAACCAATTGTTTTAGTTTGTTCTCGTAGTTCATCATCTTGAATTAAATTTACTTTAATTTCTTCTGTCATTAAATCAAAATTTTCTAGTTCACCATCTTTAATTTCTATAACGTTTATTTTTTTATAATTTCCACTTCTAATTGCTAATTGAATATAGCCTTTATATCCTAAAACAAATGTCGCGTTTTTATCTACTACTTCCCACTTTTTAGTATCTTTATTGAATACTTTTTTCTCGAAAGGTACTAAGTAATATTGTCCCAACTGAGGACTAGGACTTAAGTTTAATGCCTCACCTAGCAAAGCTCCACTTAATATAGTTCCTGCATTACAGTCTTGTAGACTAGGATTAGTAGCAACTGCACTACTTATACTTGCTATAAATCTTCTTGCTCTTTCTGGGTCGCCTAAAGTATTATTAATTAACTTTTGATATTGTTCTGTTTGAATAGCTACGCTAAATTTTGGCTTAGTTTGAATTGCATTAGCATTGCTCATAGTTATATTTTCCTTCCTCTAAAAATTGTTTTAATTCTTTTAATTTTGGTAATGTTCCATAAACTTTAAATGATATTTCTAATATTTCTTCCGCTTCTTTTTGAGGTTCAATTTTAGGTTGAACTATAACTTGTTCTACCCTTTGAACATTTACTTGAACTTGTGCTTCTTGTTTAGCTTTTTCCTCTTGTTGCTTTTTTAACTCTTCTAATTCTTTGTATCTATTTAAAACACTTGATATAGCATTAGATACATTTAAAGATTTCTTATATTCAAGTAAAATTTCATCTTTATGCTCCTGGCTATCAATTAGTTTTAAGTCATCATCTACTTTATCAACAAAAGCTATTATTTGTTCTTTTAATTTCTTCTCACTTACACCTAAAGTAATATTTAAATTTAAATTATCAAAATTAATAAAGTCTATATTCTTGGATGCTATATACTCATTAAAATACCTTTCTGCTTCTGTTTTCTTTTTAGCTTTTTGTTCATCTTCAATTTTGTTAATTTTATCAGTTAATGTTTTAGTTGCTTCTTGTAATTTAACTTTAGTTGTTTCTTCATATTTTTTATTAAACACATCATAAGGCTCATTTATTTTATTCTTTATTTCTTTACGTTTATCTTCAAGTAGATTTAAAAGATTATTTAATTCAGTTCTTCTATCTTTTACATCTTGTTTATTAGTTTCAGTACATTCTAGTTTATCTAAATCTTTAACTTTTTCATCTACAAAACTTCCAATTAATTCTAATTGTTCAAATACCTTAGGCATTTGCTCTATTTTTACTATTTCATTTAAGTTTAACTCTGTTTCCATTATATCTCTTCCATCTCCTTCAATAATTCATTCATATCGATTCTTACACAAATTAGTGCATTTGAATCTTCACCTTTTCTTCTACGTTTTCTTGCTGATGGACTCGCTAACCATTTAATAGTTTCTCTTCTAACATTTAATAATTCTGCTAGATAATCAGCTGTCCCCATATCTACAAAAGTATCCCCTTTATACAAGGCGTATTCATACATTAGTTGCTTCCTTCTCTCTTAGTTCATTAGTTTCTTTTAATATTTTCTTAGTTGATGCGCTAGTCTTACTTTCTTTAATTCCTAAAGTCTGACCTTTTCTAGGCATTGTAGAACCTGGTACTTTTTTTGGTAACTTTCCATACAATTCTTCATAAGTTGCTAAATCTTTATTTGATTTTTTCAATTTCTTTGCTAATTCTTCATTAGCTGATTTGTAATCCATATTCTTACTGTAATCAAGAGATAAATTTTTAACTTTTTCTTTGTACTCTTCTATTTCTTTAGCTTGATCTTTAATTGTTTTATCTTTAACTGCGATATCATCTTTTAAACTTATCAGTTCAATTAACGCTTTGTCTTTCTCATCAATTAAGTTAAATAATGTTTCATTTTTATTCCATTCGTCTGTTTGCTTCAATGCTTCATCTATTTTTTGATTAGTTTCAAGAAACATCTTTTTTATTGCGTTTATTATTTCCCCTGAATTATCTTTTCTAAAAAACATTTTTACCTTCCTTTACTTAACTTCTTAATAAATTTTTTAGTTCCTCTTGTTCTTCAATCGTTGTTTCTTCTGCTTCTACATTTTCCCAATCTCTCATTTTTTGTTGCAACTTATCTTCTCTTGTTGGCAAATATTTATATATTTCGTTTACATTAGGAAAATAAGATTGATGCTTTATGGCTTGTTCTATTGCGTACTTAAAGTTTTGTTCTTCAACTTTTCTAAAAATAGAATAGTACAAGTTAAATAATTTCTGTGTGTGTCTTTTGTTATAATTTAATAAGAGTAAATCCCAATAATATTTAAATCTATCCTGTGAAAGAACACACACTTCCTTTTCCTTTTCCATTCCCACTCCTATTCCTTATCCTTTTCCTAGAGGAAAATGGTTTTAATTTGATTTTAATTTGATTTTCAAATAATTTAGTTTTGATTTGTGTTTGACTTATTTTTGCTTTTAGTTAAAATTGGCTCAACAAGTATCCAAGCTAATTTCATTTTTCCTTTAAATTCAGGGACTATGTCATAAAAAACATATTTCACTATTGCTAGTAAGAACTCTTTTTGTTCTTTCTCTGTGAGTTCCTGCATCGCTTCTGCATAGCTCTTTAGAAACGTAAATGATTTAATATTATTCATGGATCATAGCTCCTAAATTTGACTTTTTCCTCAAAATCTGATATTATTTTGATAGAAAAATTATTTATTGCGTGTATAATTTTTCTTTTTTTTATGCTATTTTTCATATTTTAAATACACCTAACCCAAACATAATTATTAAATAGATTCCTATTCCAAAATAAGCTCCATATAATAAATCTTTAAGCCATGGTTTCAATTTTAATTTCTTTTCCATTTGTTAGCTTCCTTTCTATAATAAATTTTCTGGATTTTTTTTAATTTCTTGGTACTGTTCCTTAGTTAAAAAGCACTTAGAAACAACTTCACCTTTGTTATAAAGTTCTTCCCCAATTTCATTTATAACGTTATAAAGATTGTTTAAATTAAATCTTCTATCTTCATTAGATAGATTGTTTTCAATCTCGATTATTTTTGTATTTTCTAAATACATAATAATCCCTCCTTTTGTCGGACTTTGACTAATAAAGTCTTATTAAATTTTATGCAAGTAGTTCCAGCTACTTGTTTTTACACCTCTTTCTAACTTATAATAGATATTAGAAAGGAGTAGTCTAATGATAGGTGAATTTAATTTTCCTGCACTACCAGTTATAAAACAATCTGACATAGATGAAATTACCAGTCAAATAATGATTGATAATAATATATCCGAAGATAAGCAAGATATTGTTAAAATAACTGTTAATGCAACTCTAATGAAATTGCAAGATTTAAAGAAAATTAAAATAAAGAATAATTAGTTTTCCACTAGATATTAGCACTATCTAGTTTTTTATTTAATTTCATCAAATTCACTTCTCATTGTTAAAAATTGATAGTTCAATATTGAAACATTTTCAAACCCTTTATCTTTTATTTTTTTACAAAGTTGTACCCTTCATCACTTACAAATGATACAAAATATACATATTTAATTTCCATTTTACCTCCTATGTTTCTTTTTCTTGAGAATTATTGATTATAAAATAATTAGCATCTACACCTAAAGCTATAATAATTTCCACAAATTCATCTGCATCCATCTTTCTTTTGCCATTTAAAATCATTGAGAGTGTATTTTCTGCAATACCAGTCTTATCTGAAATAAATTTTTGCTTCACTCCATTTTCTGCTATATATAAAGCAACTTTTTGATAAACTTTCATTTTTTCTCCTTTCTTCAAATTCAATTTTCTTGAATTTCATATCCATTATATTTCAATATAATTGAATTGTCAATGGCTTTTTTGAATTAAATTTCATGTTTCTTGAATTTTTTATTTACTATCCTGAATTTTTATGCTAATATAATTTTAGGAAGGAGCTCAATATATGTCAGTTGGAGATAATATTAGAACCGCAAGAATAAATAAAGGTTTAAATCAAAAAGAGTTAGCTGAAATGCTAACTAAAAAAGGGATAAAAATTGGAAACACTACTATATGTAATTGGGAAAATGGGACTTCTAAACCTGATCCAGATACGATTGCTATTTTGTGTAACATATTAGATGTTGATGCTAATTATATATTAGATTTTAACAGAGTTACACTAAACAATAATGATAAATATGCTATGTTATTCAGCAAGATAAAAGATTTACCGGAAGATAAACAAAAAATTATATTTAATGTAACAGAAAGCGTTATGAAAGAAATTGATGAAAATTTAGATAATTAAAGTTAAAGTATGCTAGTACAGATACTCAATAAGAAAGTGAGTTATTAAGTATGATTAAACAATTACTAATGGGGGTAATTGGTCAACAAGATATTTTAAATTATTATAATGCTAATATTATATATAAAGAACTTCCAATAGAAGTCAATGGTTATGTATTTTATTACAGAAATATTAATTGTATTATAATAAATAAAAATCTTTCTTATTATAGAAAGAAAAAAACTATACTTCATGAACTAGCTCATATCGAAAAGAATCATTTGTGTCAAGCTGATAAGGATTTATTAGAATTTCATAGAAGCGATTATGAAGATGAGGCTGACAGATATCTAAAGAAAATTATGGAGGAGATTAAAAATGAGAATTAGAACAACACAAAAGATTGCTAAAAACACATATATCTCTAAAAGTTGGAATACAAATAATGGATTAGTCAAAAATATATTTTTATTAATATTTTATTTATACAAATTACTCTTTCAACTTTTAGCTATTCCAATAAAATGGATAGCTAAGAAAATTAAAGGCAAAAAGGAAAATATTGCAAATTAAAAAATCCCCTACTTGCTGGAACAAGTAAGAGATAAATGAAAACCAAAGTCCGACAAAACTTTAACGCTACAATGTAACGGGTTTCCGTATAACATTGTAGCATAGAATTTAATAAAAAGGAAGTGTTACAATGTTAGAAAAGCTTAAAGAATTATTCGATTTAGAGAATTTAACAGGTCCAGAATTAACAGATTATATTATTATATATTTAAGAAAATCTAGAAAAGATGCTGAATATAGCAAAGATGAGCCAATTGAAAAAACCTTAGAAAGACACGAAAAGCAGCTTCAAGAATGGTCTACTAATATTTTAGGTTGCAAAATACCCGAAAAAAACATATATAGAGAGGTTGTTTCTGGAGATACTATAACTGATAGACCTGAAATGCAAAAAGTGCTAGAATTGATTGAAAAAGACGAAATCAAAGGTGTTCTATGTGTTGAGACAGAAAGACTAGGAAGAGGTAACTCTATCGATCAAGGAATTATTGCTCAAAAATTTCAATTAACTGGTACTAAAATATTAACACCACAAAAAATATTTGATTTAGATGACGAGTACGACATGAGTTATTTTGAAGACGGATTACATCAAGCAAGAAAATATCTCCAGTACACTAAGAAGATTTTAGCTAGAGGTCGAGAACAGTCAGCTAAGGAAGGCAAGTTCACTGGTTCTGTTACACCATTTGGCTATGATAAACAAAAAATAAAAGATGATAAAGGTTATGTGCTTATAAAAAATAGTGATAGTGAAATTGTAAGAAAATTATTTGACATTTATTTATATGAAAATTTAGGAACTACCGAAACTGCTAAAAAATTAAATTCTTTAGAGATGCATTGTGCTACTGGTGGTAAATGGGATGATAATAAGGTTAGAAGAATTTTACAAGCAGCAGACAGATATTGTGGTTATATCACTTGGGGTAAAAGAAAAATAAGAAAAAAATATGTTGATGGCGAAGTAAAAATTACTAGACCTATTAACGAAAATTGTATAAATGTTAAAGGCAAACATGAAGCAATCATAACGGAGGAAGAATTAAAGATGGTTAAAACTAAGTTAAAAAATATGGCATCCAAAAACGTAACGAATGATAAAGAGCTTAAAAATCCTTTAGCTAATATAGTAAAATGTGGTTTTTGTGGTCACAATATGTCAAGGCGTGCTTATTATACATCTAGTGTAAAAAATGGTACTATTCATAAAGATACATTATTATGCAGAACTGGAGACTGTCCAAACATATCTTGCGATTTAGATATTGTTGAAAATAAAATACTAGAATATTTAAAAATTAAGTTAAATGATTATGAATACTATCTAAAAGATTACAATATTCAGTCAAAAGACTTTATTAGTGAATATAAAAAAGAAAAGGAACAACTAAATAAAAAAAGAAACTCTTTGAATTCCCAAAAGCAAAAATGCTGTGAGTTTTTAGAAACAGGAACTTATGATGAAGAAACTTTTAAAATTAGAATAGGCAACATAAATAACGAAATAAAATCAATTGATAATATGATTTTAGAATTAGATGAAAAAATAAAAAATGAAAAGAAAGAAAAATATATAAAATCTGTACCAATCTTAAAAAACTGTTTAGAATTATATGACAAGTCAAGCATAGAGCAGAAAAATAAACTATTATCATCAATAATAGATGTAGTATATTATAAAAAAACAAGTAAAGGAGGACGTTGGAATACAGAAGCTAGAAGCGATTTTGAGCTTGAAATAAAACTAAAAATATAACGTCTAACATCGATGTTCTAATGAATTAGGACATTGTGAAATGATAGCCTCAATGGTACATCAACTTACTAAAAATGCAACCGTTAAAGAATTAGAAGAAGCAGGTCTTGGAAGTTATTACGCCGATCATGGCAAAGGAACATATCCAACTGATGCCTCAGGAGTTCCATTTACTGTCACTTATTTTTCTGTAACTGGAGACCCTATCGCTGATATTATGGAAGATATGGCTGCTGAACAAAAAGCTCGTGCTGTTTATGAAAATCTAATTAATTTAACTGATGATAAAGATGTCTTAAAACCATTATTATTCTTACGTCAAAGAGAAGTAGTACACTTTAATAGATTTAAAGAATTATATGAATATTACAAGAAAAAAGGTTACTAAAAGTTAAGAATTTAAACTCTTAACTTTTTTATTGTGCTCAATATAAATTAATGATAATATATAAATAAAAACTTATAAGGATGGTGAAAAAGTCAATGAAAAATCAAGAGATATTTATTCTTATGGACGACTCTGGAAAATTAAATAAAAATGAAAATTCATGTATATATGGTGGCTTATTCTTTTTTTCATCTAATGATTACATGAATTTTATCAATAAATATAAAAGCACTATTAACAATATAAAATGTAAGTATTGTAATCAATTGCCACCTAATTGTAATAATAATTGTATGGAAATAAAAGGCATAACACATATAAAAAATAAAGATAAAAGAAGAATTTTCAACTTAGTAAAAAAAGAAAAAAACTTCGGTGTTTTCATAAAAAACAAAAAAGTTTATCCATCAGTTTTAAATGATAAATCAGCCAGAGGTAGATTTTGTGATTATGCTCAAAAAAGAATCGTCAAAGAAATAATCTTATATTCCATAACAAATAATTACATTGATCCAAATAACCCCTTAAAAATATATATTAAAAGCGATGAGAGTAAAACTAAAAGCAATGGCTATTATAATTTAAAAGATAGCATTTATGAAGAACTAGTTAATGGAATAATCAATTATGATTACTCAAAAATTCATCATCCTATATTACACAATGGCTTATCAATCACATATAAAACTTATGATTCAAAATATAATTTTGGAATTCAAAGTGCAGACATTATATCACATTACATGCATAGTGAATACGAAAAATTTTTAATTAATGGAAAAGATATTAGTTCAACTACAAGTTTCATTGAAGTAAAGCTTTTTCTACCATAAGAAAAAGAACTCACGTTCTTTTTTCTCTAACTGAGAAGGTGCTAAGCACTAAATTTGTAATCATACATCAGTTATAGACCTGACAAAGCTAATTGCTTTCGGTACAAATAATATACCATAAAAATATAATATTTGTCAATTATAGTATATGCACATATTAAATTATTATGATAATTACTTTAATTAAGCTTATCTAACTCTTTTATTATTTTATAATAAGACATATTATTTTTGTACTCTCCACTTTTAATATATTCTTCACTATCTTGTTTAGCCTGCATCATTATTTTTAAATCTGTTTTAAGATTAGCAATTTTAAAAGTCTTTTCTCCACTCTGCCTAATTCCAAATAAATCTCCTTCACCCCTAAGTTCTAAATCTTTTTCTGAAATATAAAACCCATCATTGCTTTCTTCTAAAACTTTTAATCGTTCTATCTCTTTATCACTAATTAAATAACAATAACTTTCTATTTCGTTTCTTCCAACTCTGCCTCTTAATTGATGAAGGGTTGCTAGTCCAAATCTATCAGCATCAAAAATTACCATAACTGTTGCATTCTTAACATCTACTCCTACTTCTATAACTGTTGTTGAAATAAGAATTTTAGTTTCATTATCTTTAAATCTTCTCATTATTTCATCTTTTTCTTTTTGCTTTAATTTACCATGAAGTATTTCTATTGGTATTTTATTTTGATATGCCATACTAAATTTTTCTTTTAATGTTTCCACACTTTTTAAATCTAATTCTTCATTATCATCAATAATACTTGCAACAACATACACTTGATGTCCTTTTTTTATTTCTTCTAAAACATGATTTAATACATCTTTTAATTCATTATATTTTTTTATCTTCGTTATAATCTCTTTTCTTCCACCAGGCTTCTTAGTTATAAAGGATACATCTAAATCACCATATAAAGTTAACGCATAACTTCTAGGTATTGGAGTCGCACTCATATATAAAGCATCTGGTACTTCACCCTTGCTTTTTAATATTTCTCTTTGTTTAACTCCAAAACGATGTTGCTCATCTGTAATAACTAAACCTAAACGATAAAAAATTACACTTTCTTCAATTATCGCATGTGTTCCAATTAAAATATCAATATCTCCATTTATTAGTTGTTCTTTAATACTTGCCTTTTCTTTTTTTGTCATACTTCCAACTAAAAGTCCAACCCTAACATTAAAAGCTTCAAAAAATTTAATCGCACTCTCATAATGTTGTCTTGCTAAAACTTCTGTTGGTGCCATTAAAACACTTTGATAACCAGCTAAAGTATTCGCATACATCGCAATAAAACTAACTATCGTTTTACCACTACCAACATCACCTAAAACTAATCTGTTCATTTTTTTATTACTTCTTAAATCATCCAAAATAAGATTTAAAGCTTCATTTTGTCCTTCTGTTAATGAAAAAGGTAAAGTATCAATGAAACTATTAATATCATTTTCTTTAAAATACTTTTCTTCTTTTATTTGCTCTTCATTATCAATTTTCATATAATTAATCTTAAACATAAATAAAAACAATTCTTCATACTTTAAAAATATATTAGCTTTTTTAAGTTCTTCCATTTTTATCGGACTATGAACCATTCTTAAAGCTTGCTTTTTACTTATTAAATTGTATTTATCAATAAAAGCACTAGGTACATAATTATATACTTTAGAAGCATCATTTAAAGCATTTTCTATTATTTTTCTTATCTCACTATTTTTTATATTTTTATTAACATGATAAACAGGAATTATTTCTTTTTTTGATAAAGGAGTAAGCTTAATATCATCACATATAAAAACATTTTTAGCCTTATCATATCTTCCTACTAAAGTTACTGTTTTTCCTAAAACTAAATGCGGTTTTAAAAAAGCTCTATTAAATATTGTCGCATACATAATTCTATTATTATGATTTACTCTTAAATTTAATTTATTAAAATTTTTTCTAATAAAAGCCACTGTTGGAGTTGCATCAATTTTAGCATTTATCGCTACTCTTTCTCCATCATAATCTTCTTTTAAATCTATTGGCTCAAATATATCATAACGATAAGGGTAATATGTGAGTAAATCTTCTAAAGTAACAATATTTAATGTTTTTAAATTATCTAGTGTCTTTGGTCCTACTCCTTTAACATCAACTAAATCCATTATAATCACTCTCTATCATCAGTATAACATACATATATACGATAGTAAAGAAAAAAGAAAAGAGAATTATTTTTATTTAATTCTTCTAAGATATTACATAAGGATTAGACTGGGTGCCATTTCCAGATAATTTAACATCAGAACGAATATTGATTACTGGACGTACTCTATTTGAAGAACCAGCATCTGAATTATCATAATATCCTGTCCAATTTACATATCCAAGCCAGGCAGCCCATTCACTATAAAGAGGGGTCATAGTCCAATAATGTTGATTAACTGTTAAATAATTATTTTGGACTGCTGACATAGAATAATGTAAACCAGCATATGCCACTTCATCTAAAGTAATCAAACCAATTGGATATTCTAAAACACTATTTCCTTGACTTGCACCTTTATATGTATATAAATCATTAGCTTTATTAGGACATTTAAATGATGGAGAAATAAGTTCCGATGTTTTATCATTAAATTTTAATCTAATATAAGCTCCATAATATGTATAAGCCGGTGAAATACCGCCCTCATTATTAACGAATGTTTTATCAGTACTGGGTGTTCTATCTCCACAAAAACCAGCATTTTTATCAATTTTATCAAAGTATTGCTCTGAATTTAGTCCTGAAGTATTTTTGAACCAATCATATAATAATTGTAAAATAACACTTTTATTTGTATTAGCATGAGCTCTTTCGTAAGCATTAACATCAGTACTTTTTAATCCTGTTTCTCCATACATAAGACCTATATATGCACTATCAGAATTGGTAATATTGAAACTAGTACCTCCTATATGCGTTGTATTACCAGTTTTGGCAGGAGTACTACCATGATATATCATTCTTATACTTCCATCACCATTGATACGAATTATTCTCCAATAATAATCTCCGAATTTAAACCAATTATCAGTAGGGTTTCCAGCAAAATAATATGTTATTCCGTCATCGTCTTCACCAATATATATAACCTTACTTGTTTCGCCGCTTATCACTTGATTAAAAGTGCCTGACTTCCTTATTTTCTTATATATATAATAGTCATCTAATATTTCACTCATAGTTCTTGCTACTTTTTTATCAAAAAATATAGTACATTTATCCTTTTTACTTAAATTCTTTATAACATGATTGCCATTTTCTGTGTATAATCTAATATTATCATCATGCTCTGTAGACTTCGTCTTATAGCAAAAACTTTTTTCTTCATTTATATTATATAAGCTTGCATCAGGCATAAAAACTTCATCATTTAATTCTTGATAATTTCCATCACCATTGTTAACATACATAGCAATAACTTTTATATCATAAGGACTTGCAGTAACTTTTCCCTCATTTAAGGGAATAGACGCTGTCATCCTATATTCGGCTTTACTAGTTATAAATGTAATAGTTACCATAAGTACTACTACCAATATTAAACCACACAAAAAATATTTTTTGCTATTTCTTAATTTCTCTATTTTCATATTTCACCTCTATGATATTTTTACAGTTTTATAATATCATTTATATTTATGTTAGTCAATAGTTCACATATATTTTTGTGAATTAATTATTCACAGTTTTTTGTTAGTTATTGATATACAATCTATTTAGGTGAAAACAATGGAAAAAATTAAATTTGACACAGATATTTACGGAACAATAAGAAAAAATATTAAAAAATACCGAAAATTAAAAGGAATAACATCAGCAGAATTAGCAGAAATGGTTGATTTAAGTCATGACTTTATTAGGCAAATTGAAAGTGAAAAAGTAGCTAATACATTTTCTGTTGATACTTTATATAGAATTTCTGTAGCTCTTGATGTTAAATTAGATAAGCTAATTATAAAAGAATAATTTATTTTAAAATTCATAATGTCGAATTTTGACGAACGATTTTTATAGACAAAATATATCTTTTATCTTAGAATAGATAACCAGAGCAAAAGAAGACTGAGTGCCTGCTTTTCCTTTCTTTTCTATAACTATTCTTTAAACTCTATAAGGGGGTTTTGGTTTTTATAGGAAAGGAGGCATTGCCTATGCTAGGAGTTATTCTAGTATTGTTCTTATTTTTACAAATAAGAAAGACACTCTTCTTAATCAGTATAAATATTTATATTGATATAAGAAAAAGTGTCTATAAACAAAAACATTAATTGTAGGCATTTTGTCTTTCATTTGCTCTACAACTTGATTTTAACACACTTTTTATATAAATACAATTAAAAAAGTCCCATATAGGACTATCTACTATTTTTAAATACTAATATTTGTTCTGGCAATAAATAAACTGTTTTATTAAATCTAAGCAAATTATCAGTACTAGTTTTAAAAGCATCAGTTACTCCACCTAAAGTATCCCCTTCTGCAGTTATGTAATAACTATACCCACTTTTAGGTATCATAAGTTCTTGTCCTGGATAAATATATTCATTATCATTTATACCATTAATCGCTGCTAATAACTTAGGATTAATGTTATACTTTCTAGATATTTCATATAAATTATCCCCTTTTTCTATCGTATAATAAGTAAAATAAGATTCATTGTCGTACACTTTTATCACTCCTAGTATAAGATATGACAAAAGTCCTTTTTGGTTAATTAATATATATCATATTTTCAAAATTAAAATTCCATTCAAAATAACTTAATAATAGTTCTTCTCCTGTATCTTTATTAAAATGATATAAGCTATCTTTCTTTAGATAAAATATGTCTTGATCCTTTATTCTAACTATACTAGTAACATTATCAGCTATCTCCATTTTAATATCTTTATCATGATAATTTAAATATAAAGTATTTCCATCTAAAGTATAATCATTATTAGTTTTATAACTAAATTCTTGTTTTTTATATTGAAGCGTTTTAATATTAACTTCTTCCCAAACACCATCTTTATAAATCTTAGTTTTAAATTTATCAAGTTTTCCTTTTTTAGCATTAAACTCATACATTCTGCCTTCTTTTTTATCCACAAAATATATTTTATTTTTTAAATACCCCATAAAATAACTATCAAAATAAATATCTTTGTTTAAATCATATTTTTTTAAATTACCTGATTTAAAATCTACCACATAAAATCTATTAAAAGTATAACTAGCATCATAATCTGGAACAACTAAATAATTCGCTGTATACCCAATTAAATTAACTGTATATAATTCTTTATCAAAAATATCTATTTTCTTTTTTTCTTCGTTACTTATATAATAAAAGCCATTATAATTCCATAATAAATATTTATAGCTATCATTATATATGTCTATATCATTATAACTACTTATTTTTTCTTCTTTATTTAAAGTTACATTTAATCCTTCTCTTAAATTCTTGTTTACTTTTTTATAATATATAACTTTATCATCTTGATAACATAAAGGATTAATATTTAATTTAGAATTAATTTGTAAACAAAAATTATTTTCATTTTCACTATCTTTAATAACTTCAATATCTTTTATAAAGCCTCGATGCTCTTTATATCTGCTCTCTACTAAATAATCTAAATTAACACCATTAAAGTTAAATACAAAATAATAATATTTAGAAAATTTATTATAACTTTCTATAACTTCAATATCATTAACTTTATATTTCTTCGTATAATTTTTAGGCATAATAAGAAAACCTATAAAAAATACTATAATCAATACTAAAAATATTTGCAATACTTTTAATTTCTTCATATTTACTCTTCTAATCTTTTAGCATATTTTTTCTTTTCTTCCATCATGTATTCGGTAATTTCTGTTTCTATCTCTCTTAAAGAATCTTTCGCTAAATTAGTTATAACTACTTCTTCCTTAACTGTATCAATTGTAATTTTACCCCATATTAAACCTTGATAAACTTGCATATCGTTGTATAAATCTGGAGTTATACTACTTAAAAAGTAACCCCAAACTATTCTCTTTTGACCAATTAAAATTCTTTTGTTAGTTAAAGCTATAACAGCTGTTGAGGTAAAATCATAAAACTTATCATTTTTTTGACCAACAAAAGCATATTTAACATATTCTCCTGGGTTAAGATGTTTTTCTACTACATCAGCATGTTTCTTTATTCTCCACCAAGAAACCCCACCTGGAAATTTCTTTTTATAAAGCATAACATGATCATATACTTGTCCCATTAATACCACCACAATCTAATTTTATAATAAATTATATAACTTTACAAGTCTTATTTATCTAATTGAAATCTCCTTGTATGTTTAACTTTATCCCATTTAACATCTTTAATAAATAAAGCTTTTAACGCACAAGGTATATATGTTACAAAAAATATTGGACTAAAAAATATCGTTTTTATTCGCATACTCATAGATAAATTAAGTTTACCTTTATTATTATAAATAACAAAAAAAGTCATCATCATAAATAAAAAATAAGCTAAAAATATAATTAAAAAAATCTTTTTCAAACAAATATAAGTTATAAAATTCAACTTATGAATTTTTATCATAATAATTACTTGATTTAGAATATAAAGTATTGCTCCTATAATCATTAAGATATAAGGTTTCATTCCCATTATTTCTGCTATAGTTGACCCAAAGTTAGGATTATGCCATATTCTTTTATAAAACTTTGGAATATATTTAAATCTATTTGTAAAATACCCTTTAACCCATCTTATTCTTTGATTAATTGTATCTTTATATTTGATTGGTTGCTCATCATAAAATATAGCATCTTTATTATAATAACTTGTTAAATTATTCATTATACTATAAAGCGTTAATTCATAGTCTTCTGTTAAACTATGAAAAGGAAAACATTTTAAATCTTTTATTATATCTCCACTTATATAAAAACCCGTTCCAGATAAAACAATATTTCGCGATTCCCTACTTTTAGTTTCATTCCCATTAGAATTTAAAAAAGCAAATGTAATTCCAGAACTAGCAGCAATTAAACTATCATTACCATTCTTTAAATTACGATATCCTATTCCTATATCATAACCCTTTTTATATGTTTCTTCTATTCTCTCTAAATAACATTTATCAAGTACATTATCAGCATCAAATATAAAATAAGCATCATAATAAACATTATTTTCACTTAAATAAGTTATTAGCTCATCTAAAGCATAACCTTTACTCTTTAAATCTAATCTTTTTCTAATAAATATTTGTGCCCCATAAGACTTAGCTATCTCTACAGTTTTATCATTTTTATCTTCGACAATAATATAAACATCTTGCATATTGACCTTTTTAGTCTGTAATTTAATACTTTTAATTAAATCTTCTATTACTCTACTTTCATCTCTTGCTGGAATAATTATTGCGAAATTTTCTAATCTTTCTCTCGTTTTTTTAGGATAGTTATTATTAAATTTAACTATAAAACTGACAAGTAATAAATATATAACCCCAAGTATTATTAATGCTATCCCTATTATTTCTAACATACATCCACCTACTTCACAAACTTCATATTCGTATAAACCTTTTTTAAGTACTCATCAGTATATACTTTATCATAAAATTCACCTATAAAAGTAAATGGCTCATATCCCTTATGTCTAAGCACTTGTCTTCCTAAAGCTGTCCATGAAATTATCATATTAAGTGTCATAAATATAACTAAAAAAACAACTAATATATTACCAATTTTTCTAGGTATTTTCTCAATTAATTTTGATAAAAAAGGATATATATAATGAATTAAAATGACTGTTGCTATACCCCAAAATATCATATATAAAATGGTTGTTCTTCCCATAATATTAAGCGGTCTATTACTATAGTCCCAAGAAGCTGCTCCTAAAACTAATTCCATTAAATAACTAACTATAAATTCTATAGCACCTCCAAGTAATGCCCCATAAATAAAAGTTTTAATAGGCTTTCTTTTCTTTCTGTTTAAAATTAAAATAATTAAAACAATTCCTACTCCATATAATGGATTAAAAGGCCCATAAATAACCCCTTGTCTATTAGGCCAAAACCATACTTTATGTATATGATAATATTTAACAAACCCAACTATTTCTTCATAAATAACCCCAATAAAACTCCCTATTATAAAAATTAAATACATTTTAGCAAAAGACATACCTTCTGCAAAAATTCTTTTATCACTATTAATATAATTTTTAAATTTACTAATCATTTGCTCTTCACACTTTAATTATAGCAACTATTCATTAAAATTAGAAGCATTTTACAGTATATAACAAAATTGTCATAAAAATATATAGTAATTTAAATAAATATAGACAAGCATATTTAATATTGCTATAATAAATTTATAATTTAATTTAAGGAGAAAATATGGAAAATAATATATTACTTGATGTTAAAACTTTATGGGATTATTTATGTTTAAATGAAGATGCTAAGGAAGCCAAATGCATTATTGGTCTAGGAAGTATTCTCCAAATTGTTCCTGAAAGATGTGCCGATTTATATGCCAAAGGATATAGTGATTTATTAATTTTTTCTGGAAATTGTGGTAAAGGAACTGAAGGCGTTATTGCTAAAACAGAAGCCGAAATATTTAAAGATTGCGCAATGTCTTTAGGTGTACCTGGAACTAAAATAATGGTTGAGAATGAAGCTACAAATACTTATGAAAATTTTAAATTTATAAAAGAAATATTAGCTAGTAATAATGTTAATCCTGAAAGTTTCATAATTGTTGGAAAACCATATCAAGAAAGAAGAGCTAAAGCTATCGCTAACATTGAATTAGCAAACAAAAACATTTCTATTTCCTCATTTAAAATGCCCTTAGAAGACTTTATAAGTTACGTAGAAGAAAGACACTTTATGAGTATTGATGATATTATAAATGAATTAGTTGGAGAAATTAATATTAATCTAATAGCTCCCAAGTACGGCTTACAATCATATGAAGAGATACCCAAAAATGTCCTTGAAAGTTATACAAGATTATTAAACAAAGGATATAGTCGCTATATTATAAATGATGAAATTATTAATAGTGTTCTTAAAAGTTGGGAAACTAGAGGTTTACATTAAGGTTACCTCTTTTTTATTAAACAAAAAAGATATCTAAAGATATCTTATCAATCAAATTATTTCTTATCTATATTCTTTATATAATCACATATTATTTGAGCTGTTTTCTCTGCTCCAATTTCTGAGTTGACACATAAATCATAATTTTCTGCTTTACCCCATTCTAAGTTAGCAATCATATTATAGTAATTAGCTCTAGCTTTATCTGACTTTAATATACTCTTTTTAGCCTTAGCTTCACTATCATTATACATTTCCATAACTTTCTTTATACGATAATCTTCTGGAGCACTAATAAATATTCTAACTACATTTGAATAATCTCTTAATACATAATCTGATGCTCTACCAACAATTACACATGAACCATTATCAGCTATTTTTCTAATTATTTTGTCTTGAGCTTTAATGGCTTCTTTCGCTGGTGTTGTACTTAAATATAAATCATACATAACTTTTGGTGAATTATCATTTAGTTTTGAAACATAATCTTGAGCCAAACCACTTTCTTCTGCCGCTAAAGCTGTCATTTCTTTGTAATAATAAGGAATATTTAATTTTTTAGCTACTAACTCACCAATATATTTACCTTGACTACCATGTTCTCTTGCAATAGTTACAATAACTCCAGGTTTACTAGATTTAATAACAGTAGTTACCTTTTCTTCTTTTACTTCTTTACCCATATTCTTAAAGAATATAATTAAAGCTGGAATTGTTACAACTAAACCTAAGAAATCGGCAACAGGTGCTGCATATAATACTCCTTTTATTTCCATAAAACTAGGTAGAATAAGCACTAATGGTACAAAGAAAACAATATCTCTTGCAAGCGACACTAAAGCTGATTTAACTGGTTGTCCCACTGCTTGAAAGAAAATTGAAACCATTTTAATAAAACATGTTACCATTACTAACATTAAAAATAATCTAAATGTCATAACTGCAAATTCATTATATAACTCTGATTGATTACCAAATATAGCAATTATAACTTGAGGACATAATTCAAAAACGAGTGTTGCTATCAATCCAACTATAATTGTTAATTTACATACTAAACTAAATGTTTCTTTAACTCTGTTATACTTTTTAGCTCCAAAATTATATCCAAGAATTGGTTGAGCTCCAACTATTAAACCAACCACTACATTAATTACAATTGAAAATACTTTCATTGCAATTCCAATAACTGCAATCGGAATATCAGGTCCATATTTACTAAGAGCTCCATACTTACCAAGCATAATATTACAAACAAGTGAAATAATAACTATAGCAATTTGTGTTATAAAAGTTGATACTCCAAGTTTAATTACATTGTTAAATACTTTAAAATCCAGTTTTAAACTTTTAAAAGATAATTTAAATGTTTTTGTTTTAAAAATATAACTATAAGCAATTAAAAATGATATTACTTGCCCAATTATTGTTGCCCAAGCAGCACCTTTAATTCCCATATCAAAACCAAAAATAAATATAGGATCTAAAATAATATTAATGATAGCACCTGCTAATGTAGCAACCATTGAATACATTGGACTTCCATCAGCTCTAATAACACTTGTAAATGCATTAGTAAGCATATAAATTGGAATAAAACTTAAAATAATTGTAAAATAATCTTTCGCTAAATTAATAGTTGCATCACTAGCTCCAAAAGCAAATAAAATTTTATCCATACCTAAAAAACAAACTAATACAAATATAAGACTTATAATTAAAGTAAATAAAATATTATTTCCTATCGCTTTATGAGCATTTTCTGTATCATTTCTTCCTTGACACAAACTAAGATAAGCCGCAGAACCATCACCAAAACACCAAGCAAAAGCCATTGATATTATTGTAATCGGAAAAACTATTCCTGTCGCTGCATTTCCTAAATATCCTAAACTACTATTACCTATAAATATTTGGTCAACAATATTATATAAAGAACTAATTAATAAAGATAAAATACAAGGTATAGCAAACTTAAATAATAATTTTGATACTTTTTCTTCACCTAAAAACTTGTTACTTTCTTCTTTCATTACTTTCTCCTCCTTCAAATTTTAGACAAAAATAAGACGTAAGACTTAAAATAAATCTACGCCTAAAAAGCTTCGACTTATACATTTTATGCTTTTAAATTAATTTTGTCAAGCAACAAATTTCTCTGTATTGACATTTATATTGACACATTTTTATTGAAATAAATAATATAAAATGCTATTATATAAAACTAAACGAGGGGTAAACATGTCTAATAACAAGAATAATAACCTGTATAATCAAAATATAAATGAGACTAGCTTAAACTTCCCAAACTTTGATTTAAAAATTAGAAGTATTCTTAAAAGCTTAGAAGTTTTTGAAGACGACGATAAAGATTTATTTGATGAATTATATCAAGCTGGAATATTAGGAATAATAGAGGCTATAAATTCTTATCATCCTAATATTGAAACACCACTTAGAGTTCATCTTCAAAATAATATCGTTTATAGTATGATTAGAACTTATCGCTCTAAACTTTTATTTTCTAGCTATAGTATTGATCGTTTATCTTTAGCCCGATTTAAAAGTCTTATAAATGCTAAAAACATTGCTGAAATACCACCGAATTTTAGTTTTTATAACGAAGCTGATTACTATTGCCGCGATACAGAAGACAAAGCTTTAAGAAATATAGATTTAGAAAAACTTCATGAATTAATTCCTTTACTATCCCCTATTGAACAACAAGTTCTAAACTTTATTTATGGCTTACATGATACTCCACTAAAATCTTATCGTAAAATAGCTAGTATCTTAAATATTACTTATTATAATGTTAATCATATTCACCATCGAGCCCTAAAAAAATTAAGAAAACTGTACCATAGTGACAATATCCCTCCCATAAAAAGATAAATATTAAATTAATCTTGACAAAATATTTATTATTGTTTAATATAGACAACTATACAAGGAGGATTTTGGTATGAAAAAACTATTTTTAGGTGCTATTATTTTAAGTATTTTATTATTACCTAATATAGTACAAGCTAAAAGTTATAATTTTGGGGGATATTATTGTGATTCTAAAAAAGATTTAGGAGATGGAACTTTCTCTTTAACATGTCATATTCTTGCTACAACAGATTTTAATGTTAATCATATTGAAGGAACTTTAATTCTTAAAAATGTTAATTTAAAAGAAATTAAAACTCATAGCGACTGGACTAGTAATAATGGACTTTCATCAAATGTAAGTTTTACATCAACAACAAATCATATTGGTTCTTTTACGGTTGCTGACCTTTACTTTACAGGGAATATTAATGATACAGAATGTGAAGCAAGCTTTATGCCAACTCTAGCTGAAGAAAAAAATGATAATCATGTATGTGCTATTGTTGATAACTTATATTATGGAAAAGATGGTTCTATTGTTAGTGAGCTAAAATATTATGAAGACTGCTGCAATTATGTTTGTACAGTTATAGATAACAAGTATTACTTCGATAATAATGGTAAATCAGTAGATTATAATGAATTTATGCAAAAATGTTCTACAACTGATAGTCCTGATACTGGTATTAATTATGGATTTATTGTTCTACCAATTGGTCTATTATCATTTATTGGAATTACCAAATTTGTTAAAAAGAATACAAAAATTTATAAAATATAGTTGATATTTTTAGATAATATGATATAATTTATATTATCTAAAGAAATGCGGATGTAGTTTAATGGTAGAGCTTCAGCCTTCCAAG
>JAMPHW010000001.1:138836-188094 GCA_023663235.1 Ruminococcus sp.
TACTGGACTGCGTCTCCATCTGACTATAACAGCGGTTATGCACGCGTGTTCTATGTGACTTCGAGTGGCTATCTCGGTTACATCAACTATATGACTAATATGTTTGATGTGCGTCCAGTAATCAATTTGAAGGCTACAGTGTCTCTTACAGGACAAGGAACATCATCTAATCCATATAAGGTTTTTGGTAGTGTATAAATATTTAATTCTTTTTTACTTTCTTATTGCAGGAAAGTAATTTTTTAATTTGTTGTATCTTGACTGCCTTTAAATATTTAGTATAATATAATTAGGAGGATAATATGAAAAAAGAGGTAAAAGAAAAAACTTTTTTAGAAAGGATAAGTTTAGATTTTAGTAAGATTATTTTAAGTAATATTGTTTTATATATATTATTTTTAATAGTTGGTTTATCTATTTATTTAAAACCATTAATAGCTCTTAATACAGTTGGTATTATAATCGGTATAGCTTTTATAATACTAGGTTTATTTGACATTTATGAATACTTAATGAGAGTAGTTACACCAATATTTACTTATAGAATATTTTTAGGCGTTTTAACAATAATTTTAGGATTATTTATTATACTAAATCCTTTTAAACTTATTAAAGTATTAACTATAGGCTTAGGAATATATTTAATTATTAATGCGTTAGTTAAAGGATTAGAGGCATTTAAGTTAAAGAGTTATGAATATGATGGATGGTTACTTATGTTTATTATAGCAATTCTTTTATTAATATTTGGAATATTTATTACAATTAATCCGATGGCTTCAATGGATATTGCTGAGGCAACAGGTATATTCATTATTTTAGGTAGTATTTTAGAGATATGTAATTTATTTATGCTTTATAGTAAAGCTAAAGATATAACTAAATTACTTAAGAACTCTGCAAAAAAATAATTTATTAGCACTTATAATTGACAAGTGCTAATTTTTATGATATATTAATATCATGAAAGGAAAAGGTGATAATATAATGTTACCAAAGAAAATGTTTTTAGATGATATGTTTGATAGTTTTTTAGAAAGTGAGACTTCTAAAATGAAATGTGATATTTATGAATTAGATGGAGTATATAATTTAGAATTAGACATGCCAGGATTTACTAAAGGTGATATCAGTATAGAGTATAATAAAGGAACTCTTACAATAAATGCTGAGAAAAAAGAGCAAAAAAATGAAGAAAATGATAACAAGAAATATATTAGGCGTGAAAGGTTTTATGGTAAGTTATCTCGTTCTTTCTATTTAGGTGATATCGAAGAAGAAGCGATTAAAGCAGAATTTGTAGATGGTACGTTAAAGGTAAAAGCTCCTAAAAAAGAAGAAAACTTATCTAAAAAAGTTATTAATATAGATTAAAGGTAAACTTAAGGTTAAAACTTTAAGTTTTTTTCATATGATTTTTATGTAGACAAATAGGCTTTTTAGCGATATAATACATACGAGTAATGAATTACTCCTTGCTTATGATTATAAGCCGAGAGACCATAAGGAGGTGGAAAAATGACTAATTATGAAATAATGTTCATTGTTAAAACTACTATTGAAGGCGATAAAATAAAAAAGACTATCGATAATATGAAGAAAATCATAACTGATGGTAAAGGAAAAATCGTTGAGACTAAAGAAATGGGCGAAAAGAAGTTAGCCTATGCTATTAAAAAAGAGTTAAATGGCTACTATTATGTTTTAAAAGTGGAAGCTACTTCAGAAGTAGTAAGTGAATTTGATCGTAAAGCATTAATCGATGAAAATATTTTAAGACATTTAATTATTAAATTAGATGAGGAGTAGAATATGAACAAAGTAATTTTAATAGGAAGGTTAACAAGAGATCCTGAGCTTAGAACTACACCTACTAATTTAAGTGTAGCAACATTTTCAATTGCAGTTTCAAGACCTTTTAGTCCACAAAACGGAGGTACTCCAGAAGCGGATTTTATAAATTGTGTGGTATGGAGAAGACAAGCTGAAAATTTGGCTAAATACTGTCACAAAGGAAGTCAAATTGCAATAGAGGGTAGAATACAATCTAGAAGTTATAATGCTAATGATGGATCAAAGAGATATGTAACAGAAGTTATGTGTGATAATATTACTTTCCTAGGGTCTAAAATGGATAATCAAGGTAATCCAACTGGTTTCGATAATAACAATAGTTATGGAAATCCAATGTCTGAACAACCTGATATGAATTCAATTCCAACAACTGATATAACAGAAGACCCATTTAAAGATTTTGGTGAAGAAATTACTTTAAGTGATGATGATTTACCATTTTAATAAAGGAGGATAAGTATGGCAGAGTTTTTTAGAAAGAAAAAGAAAATATGTCAAATGTGCGCTGGTAAAAGCGTTGATTATAAAGATGTTATGATTATTAATAAATATATTAATGATAAAGGTAAAATCATGCCAAGACGTATGACTGGAGCATGTGCTAAACATCAAAGACATATTGCAAAACAAGTTAAATATGCAAGATTAATGGCTTTAATACCATTTGTTAAATAATTTTTAAAATTTTAAGAGTAATGAAAGAAAATTCATTACTTTTTCTTTTGCCTAATATGATAAGTTTTGCTATCTTTTGTCGAACGTGTTTAAAATGTTTTTAAAATGTTCTATATTTAATTAGTAAAGGTGATGGAAATGTTAAAAGTAGATATGGAATATGATAAAGGTATTTTATATGTAAGATTAAAAGGAGTATTAGATCGTAAAGCTTGTTACAAAATTAATAACTATATTGTTCCTGTTGTTTTAAAACATAAGATAAAATATTTAGTGTTTAATTTATTTGAATTAAAAGATATTGATGAGTCAGGATTAGATTCATTATTAAATACTAAGTGTGCAATAAGAACTAATAAAGGTAAAATTTGTTTATGTGAAGTAAGTGATGATCTTAGAATAAAAATTAAACGTTTAAGAATGCATATTGCATCAAATGAATTAGCAGCGAATAGGTTAATAAATATCTAATGACAACTAATGATTTAATAGATAGTTATATGGGATTAATTAAAACGATAGCAAACAAATTTTACAATTATGAAAAAGAAGATTTAATTCAGGTTGGTGTAATTGGACTTCTTAATGCATATAAAAATTTTAAAAATACAGGAGAAACACAGTTTAGCACTTATGCTTACACTTATATTTTTGGTGAAATGTATAATCTTGTTAATAGTGCAAAATCAATAAAAGTTAGCAGAGATTTACTAAAAATATATCGAATGGTAGAAAAAACACGTTATAGTTTAGCTCAAAAATTAGGATATATTCCGAGTAATGAAGAAGTAGCTTTATTTTTAGAATATGATATAGATAAAGTAAATATGGCAATAAATAGTGCAGAGGCAATGATTAGAATAGATGATGAAGCAAGTGAGCTTAACTTACATGAAGTTATACCTGACAAACACAAGAATAATATTGATTTAAAACTTGATTTAGATGATAGTTTTAAAATGTTAAATGATGATGAAAGGGAAATAATAAGAGCTAGATATTATGAAGATTTAACGCAATCTGAAGTAGCTAAAAAACTTAATATGACACAAGTTATGGTATCGCGTTATGAGAAAAAAAGTTTGGAGAAAATGCGAATGGCTATGATGTAACACTTTAATTATTTAAAGTGTTTTTTATTTGGAAATAATATGCTATAATTAATTTATGCTGAAATAGCTCAGTTGGTAGAGCAACGCACTCGTAATGCGTAGGTCGGAGGTTCGATTCCTCTTTTCAGCACCAGATTGATAGGAAACTCGAATCTTTCGGGTAACAATAGAAAACGCACTTGATAAAAGTACGTTTTTATGTTATTATAAATATATCAAGGGAACTTGCATAAAATAAAAAAGGAAATACTTAACTTTGGCAAGTTGAGTACTTACCTAAATTTGGTTAAGCACTTAATCTATGCTAGATTGAGTGCTATTTCTTTATAGATAGAATCATTAAAGAGACTATTAATAAAATGATGATTAATATTAGAAATGAGATTAGCAAATCCTTTTTCTTCATAATACCAAGCCTCCTTTCATAAGAAAGTTGGCAAGCACTCAACAGTTAAGTTTTCCCTATATGCATTATAACAAATTAATATCCATAAAACAATAAATATGGCTAAATTATGGCAATTTGATAAACACGCTTGCAAATTGACAAAGCTAATTTTGTAGTTTATAAATAATTTTAAAATCGAGGAGATATAGAAAATTAAAGATATTAATTTATCTATTGAAAATAATAAAGTTGATTTTGAATATGAAATAGTTGATGATAAAATAGTTTTTTAAAACAATTGATAAGTTAGAAAAAAAGACTGGTAGATGTTGTGATAATTATAAGCAAGTGGTTCTTTTTTTAAGGTATGTTTCTGATGTGGTTAAAGATGAACATAAAGAATTAGTAAGACAGAGTAATATTGTTATAGAAAATGCTTATATGTTAAATTATTTTAAGTCTAACTCTGACCAGGCGTTAAGTTTATTTTCGGGATAGAATTTCTTTCTGTATATTTTTTCTAGTTTGATGAAGTTTTCATGATAAAAGCCGAACTCTTCTATCATACGTTTTTTTATGTATGGAATGCGATATTCTTCGATATATATTTGTAAGGCTTTCAATTCAGGATCAATAACTAAAATAAAGAATATTGCTCTATAAAGAGGGTGCCATAGTTCTAGAATGCTATTAGGATTATTCATGTTAAAGCAAAGAGTGTTAGGATTATCAGGGTTTTTACAATTTACTATATAGTATTCAGCTTTTTTTAGAAAAAAACTTAATGGAATATTATTTATTTCATTAAATGATTTAATATCATTAAATCCTTCAAAAAATTTAGTACTATAATCTCTATTAACATAAGAAATTATATCACTTACTTTTAAAAACTTTCTAAAATATAATTCTTCATATCGAAGGAAATTACTATCAAAAACGCCTATAGTTTTTTTTATGAAATTAATTAAATCTTGGGCTCTTTTACTTTTTAATGGTTCTTCATCACTTGGAGAGTAACCATTATGTAGAAGATAATAATATACTGATAATTCATGGTCTATTGCTTCTATTAAAAAGACTATTTTTTCATCATATGTAGGGAATTCTTTATCTCCTTTAGTACTTATTAAATATTTCATGACTGCATAGTAACGTTTACTGCTATTTTTAGGAAATTCTGTTTCAGGGAAAAGAATTTTAATAGTAGTTTGGATTTTATTTGTCGTTTTATTATTTAAGTTTTCAAAAGATTTAAAATCTTTATGGTCAGAATAGAATTTTCTTTTATAATAGAATGTTTTTTGCTCTTCTTCTATTTCATGATGGTAAGGTCCATTTATTTGTTTTTTAGTATTCTTCATAGTTTTCCCTTCTTTTTAATGGTTAGTATTGTAGCACATTTTGTTTTAAAAGTAAAATAATTTGACATACGAGGCATTTAGTGATAAGATATATTGCGCTTATTAAAAGGAGTTGGTTTTGTGATAGTACCTAAGATGTATATTAATGCAATACGCCATACAATAAAAGAAATAACAAATGCTAATACTAGTTATTTAAATACGTTAGAGAAATATTATAATGCAATTACTAGAAGTTATGTTGGAATAGATGGGTTAGCTCAAAAATCATTAGTGATAGAAAGTTTTAATAAAAGATATAATACTAAATTTACAAGATTAACATCTAAAAGAGAAATAGAAAAGTGGTATTTGGAAAAATGCAAGATTGCAAAGGATGATAATGCTAAATTAGAGACAATTCTTGATGCTTTAACAAGAGAAGGTTTTGTTAAACCAACTTATAATTTTCCAAGAGTTTTAATGTCATTAATGATTAGCGATTCTCTTTATCAATCTTTTATATTAACAGGTATTAAAATTAACGCATCAAGTGTTAAAAAACCTACATATTTAATGGATAAGGTTGAAAGCGATTTATGGGAACTTGAAAAAGCTATGGCAGCATTAATTGATGATAATTATGTAATAAAAAAAGAAAGCTGTAAAAGATTTTTAGAACTTTATAATGCTTATTTATATGTTTTTACTAAATTTATTACAGAAACTTTTGGCAATAGTTATGCTGTTTCTTTGGATAAAAGAATAGATATGAATTTAGAAAATATGAGGGATTATATAAATAAGGGTAGAGAGATAGTTAGCGGTAAAGATAAACCCTCAGAATCAGCTGTTAAACAAGAAGCTATTTCTATGCCTAAAGAGGATTTACTTCAAAAATATGTTTCGAACGGTAAAGTAGTAAAAGTGTGTGATATTGAAGAATTTACGAAAATACTTGATAGTGCTGATATTCCTGATATTCGAAAAAAAGAATATTTAGCGCAAATGATTAATTTAACTAATAGACTTGCAAATGCTGAAAGACAAAAGAAAATTGAAACATTAAAACAAGAAGTATTTACTAAAGAAGAAATAATTACTTATAATGAGGCTAGAGTAAGTAATAATGGTGAGGCAACACAAGTTATTAAAGATGTTAATGCAATTCTTGAGCTATTATTAGAAGCTGAATTAGAAGATAGAGAAGAATTAATTATGGAAGCTAGTTCACTTCTAGAGTATTTACAAAGTATTTTGCATCCTCAAGAAAGCGATGTTTCTAAACCAGTAGTATATTTTAAGAATAATAATGAAATTCCTTATATAGAAGAAAATCTAGTTAATGTTTATGGTAATGATGCTAATATTATTGCTCAGGATTTAATTAAGATTATAGATGGTAAAACAGTTAAATGTAGGGAACTTCAAGGAGATTTACCAATTAGAGTATTTTTTAAGGGTTATAAATTTAAAATTTTTTATAGTATGATAAATGGTATTCCTCTAATTATTTATGGTGGTAGTGGTAAAAACGTTTGCCAGAAAGTGATAAATTTAGTTAATAGTAGAGAGTTTTTAGAATATTTAAAAAATATGCAAAAAGTATTTAAATCTGGTACAGCTATAAATGATAGTACTTATACTGATATAATTATGAAAAGATTAAAGTATGATAGAGGACTTATATAGAAAAGGGTGGTTTTATGAGTAATAGAAAGTTAGTAGAAGATATTAAAAATTGTTTAAAATATACAATTAGAAGTGGTAAGAAAAGTATTAGAAAAAATAAAAAAGTTTCAGATTTACCAATGGATGAATATGTGAATCAAATGGTGAATGATAAGCAAAAACTTATGGTTGGTATTTTGTCTATGTTAGGTAAAATAGATATGTATGAGTTAAGAGAAAATACAGAAAATGTAGTTAATGGTTTAATGGATAAAGTGCAAATAGATGTTGATAAAGTTCAAACAGTATATGATGCATTAACTGTTGATGGTTTTAATAAGGTAACTTATGGACTTCCAAGAGTCATAATTACTTGTATAAATAATTCATCATTTTTCTCATCTTTAGTTCTATCAGGTATTAAAATAAATGGGGAAACTTTAGAATTTGATGAACGATTAATGGATGATAATGAACGAGAATTAAAGCATTTAGAGAGACAAATGGCAACATTCATTGCAAGCGATTTAACAATTCATATAGAATATTTAGATATATTTATGGCTCTTTATAAGAAATATATTATGACATATATTGATAATGCTAAAAAAGATAAACTTTATGATTATAAAGGTGCTGATGAACTTTTATTTATAGTATTTTTAGGTATGCGTAATTATATTAGATTTGGTTATCAAAACGATGTTAAAGAGACTAACAGTGTAAAGAATAGTTTAGATGATTATGTTAAAGAAGGAGAAATAATAAATATTTGTCCTTTAGAAAATTTTGAAGAATTATTAAAAGAAACTAATTTAGCAGAAGAAACTAAAAATAGATTAATAACTAAAATGACTTTAATAATAAGCTCAGAAGAAGAATTAACTCATTATATTAAAGATGGTAGAGTTGAGAGAATATGTGATTTAGAACATTTTAAGTTTTTACTTGATAATAGTTTAATAGTCGAGTATATGAAAAAAGAGTATTTAAAACAAATGATAAATTTAACTCATAGAAAAGAACAAGAAGAGAAAGATTTAAAACTAGAAGAATTAAAAAATGAATTGCTTGATAATCAAGAATCTGAACTTTATGCTATGGCTAAAAGAAGTGGCAATATAGAGGCTACACAGTTAATTAAGGAAATTGATGCAATACTAGAATTATTATTAGAGGTAACAGAGGAAGAAGAGCAAAATAGTTTAAGAGATGAACTTAGTTTATATTTTAGTTATTTGAATGTAATGTTTAACTCTCAAGAAGAAGCGTCTACTATTTCTTCAAAAGTACTATATTATAAAAATGAAAGTTTAGTACCTGTTATTTTACCTAAAATAGAGGGAACCTCTAAAGGTGAATATAAGCAAATATATAACGATTTAAATAAAATATCTAGTGGTAATGTTGGTAATGACCCTTTATTAAAAGGAACAGGTTTATCAATACCAGTTTATATTAAAGGTAAGAAATTTAAAATATTTTATATGATTATAAATGGCTTTATATTAATTATTGATGGAGGCTTAGAAAGTGGAGCTACAAAAGATGTTCTAAGTGTTGTTAAGACTAATGAGTTTAAAAACTATTTAGGGGAGTTACAGAATAATTTAAATAATGGGATTGTATATAATGAGGCTCCTTATGAAGAAATGATTTTAAATGAATTAAAAAAATCGGAAAGAGTACGTCAAATTGTTACTTTAAGTTGATTTTTTGAAATAAGTATAATATAATGTAATTGAAGTTTATTCTAAGTTTAAATTTCTCCTAAATTTTTACTTGGATTGAACCGATTATAGAAAAAAGGAGGATAATATGGATATTATTAATATGACTACTGCCGAAATAATCAAAGAATTCGGTGAAAATGCTAGTGATTGTGGTTCTACAAGTGTACAAATAGCTTTGTTAACTAAGAGAATTAACACTTTAACAGCACATTTAAAAGTTCATGCTCATGATTATCATTCAAATCGTGGACTATTAATGATGGTTGGTAAAAGAAGAAAATTACTTGCATATTTAAAAGAAAATGATGTTGTAAAATATCGTGAAGTAATTAAGAAATTAAATTTAAGAAAATAAGAAAATGGGCACTAAAATTTTTAGTGTCTATTTTTGTTTTAAGGAGTATATATGAAAAAAGTATTTAAGTTAGATTTTTTAGGAAGAGATTTAGTAGTAGAAGTTGGAGAACTTGCTAAACAAACTGATGGTGCAGTATTGGTTCGCTATGGTGATACAGTAGTATTGTCAGTTTGTGTGATGGGAAAAGAAGTTTTAGGACAAGATTTTTTTCCACTTCAAGTTTTGTATCAAGAAAAATTATATTCAGTAGGTAAAATTCCAGGTGGCTTTATTAAAAGAGAAGGAAGACCTAGTGATGCGGCAACTTTAGCAGCTCGTTTGATTGACCGTCCAATAAGACCAATGTTTGATGAAAATTTAAGACAAGAAATACAAGTTGTTAATACAGTATTATCAGTTGATCCAGATAATTCTCCAGAAATAGCGGCTTTATTTGGAACTAGTTTATGCCTTGGAATATCTAAAATACCGTTTGATGGCCCTGTTTCAGGGGTTATTGTAGGTAAAGTTGGTAAAAAATTAGTTATTAATCCAACTGCAGAAGAAATAGAGGAAAGTTCTTTAAATTTAACGGTTGCAGGTACAAAAGATGCAATATGTATGGTAGAAGCTGGAGCTCAAGAATTAAGTGAAAAAGAAATGCTTGAAGCATTAATGTTTGGACAAGAAAATGTTAAGAAACTTTGTAAATTTCAACAAGATATTATTGACGAGATTGGCGAAGAAAAGATTGAGCTTGCTAAAGCTGAGTTAGACCCAGAAATTAAAAAAGCTGTAGAAGATTTTGCAACTTCTGATATGCTAAAAGCTATTCAAATAAAAGATAAACTAGAAAAGTATGCAGCAATTGATGAAGTTAAATTAAAAACGATAGAGAATTTTACAGAAATTTATAATGAAGATGAAGATGCTGAGGCAAAATTAAAACAAGTTGAAAAGATTGTTAATTTAATTGAAGCTAATCAAGTAAGAGAATTAATTACTGATAAAAAAGTTAGACCTGATGGAAGAGCAATGGATGAGATTAGACCTCTTTCATGTGAAATAGATTTACTTCCAAGAACTCATGGGTCAGCAGTGTTTACAAGAGGTGAAACGCAATCGCTTGCAACTACAACTCTAGGAGCTATTGGGGAACATCAAATATTAGATGGCTTAGGATTAGAAGATTCTAAAAGATTTATGTTACATTATAATTTCCCAGCTTTTTCAGTAGGTGAAACTGGAAGATATGGTGCTCCAGGTAGAAGAGAAATAGGACACGGAGCATTAGGAGAGAGAGCACTTGCTCAAGTAATTCCTAGCGAAGAAGAATTTCCTTATACAATTAGAGTTGTAAGTGAAATTTTAGAATCTAATGGTAGTAGTAGTCAAGCAACTATTTGTGCTGGTTGTTTAAGCTTAATGGCGGCTGGTGTACCAATTAAAGCTCCTGTTGCCGGTATTGCGATGGGATTAATTGAAAATGGTAAGAAATACACTATTTTAACAGATATTCAAGGGTTAGAAGATCATATGGGAGATATGGACTTTAAAGTTGCAGGTACAAGAAAAGGTATTTGTGCTCTTCAAATGGATATAAAGATTAAAGGAGTAACAGAAAAGATATTAAAGGAAGCTTTAGCACAGGCTAAAAAAGCTCGTTTAGAAATACTTGATGTGATGGAAAAATGTATTAAGGAGCCTCGCAAGAGCTTAAGCAAATATGCACCTAAGATTGATACATTTATGATTAAACCTGAAAAAATAAAAGATGTTATTGGCCGTGGTGGAGAAATGATTACAAAAATTATTTTAGAGGCTAGCAATGTTAAAACAGTAAATGATAAAGATGCGGTAAAAGTTGATTTAGAAGATGATGGTCGTGTAATTATTTATCATACTGATGCTGAGGTTATTGCAAGAACTCGTAAAATGATTGAAGAAGTAATAAGAGAAGTTGAAGTAGATACAATCTATAATGGCAAAGTTACTAAAGTTGAAGATTTTGGTTGTTTTGTAGAATTATGGCCTGGTTGTGAAGGTTTAGTACACGTATCAGAGCTTGATAATAAAAGAGTAGAGAAACCTAAAGATATTGTTAGTGTGGGAGACAAAATAATCGTTAAAGCACTAGGATATGATAATAGAGGTCGTTTAAATCTTTCGCGTAAGGCTGCACTTCCTAAAAAAGATGTGAAAGAAGACAAAGATAGTAAAAAACGTAAATAAAAAAGCACTTCTTTGACGAAACTTAATATATTTGCTTTAAAAGAAGCTAAAAGTTATTGACAACTTTATTTATTAATGTTATATTAAATTACGTCAAGAAGTGGAAATGGGCGCTTAGCTCAGTTGGTTAGAGCACCTGCCTTACAAGCAGGGGGTCATAGGTTCGAGTCCTATAGCGCCCACCATTTTTATTTTTGCCGACATAGCGTAACTGGCAGCGCAACTGACTTGTAATCAGTAGGTTGGGGGTTCGACTCCCTCTGTCGGCACCATTTTTTATGGGGAGATAGCGAAGTGGCCAAACGCGGCAGACTGTAAATCTGTTCCTTCGGGTTCCATGGTTCAAATCCATGTCTCCCCACCACTTTATTATTGCCTCGTAGCCAAGTGGTAAGGCATCAGACTTTGACTCTGACATTCCGTTGGTCCGAATCCAACCGAGGCAGCCATCTTATGGTTCGCTAGCTCAGTCGGTAGAGCATTTGACTTTTAATCAAAGGGTCGAGAGTTCGAATCTCTCGCGAGCCACCATTTTGTAAATATCCGAACCTTATGGTTCGGTTTTTATATAAGAGAGGTAAATTATGGCATGTGCAACAATTCATTTAGCTATTGCAAAAAAGTATTTGGAAAATCATAAGGAATTAGATTATGATAAATTTATAGCGGGAACTTTATACCCCGATTCTGTAGTGGATAATGATAAATCGCATTATACGGATAAAAATCGAGGTGAGGATAATGTCAGTCATGTTCGCGGTAAGGTTAATTTATGGGCATTTTTAAATGAACATAAAAACTTAGATGATTTTGAATTTGGATGGTTTTTACATTTAATAACTGATTATCTTTTTTTTGAAGAATGTTTTACAACTAAATATTTATTAGAGCATAGCTATGAAGAATTCTGTAAAGATTTATATTTTGCTTATAATTGTTTAAATTTGTATTTATCTGAAAAGTATACAATAACAGACGAAGACTATAAGAGTTATCCTAGCGAAAAATACAATGGTATACCATATCAAGATTGTATATTTACTACTGATATGATAGATGACTTTATTAATCGAGTTAGTTCTATTGATATTCCAAAGTATATAAATAAAATTAAATTATGCAAGAGAAATATAAAACCATGATTTTTTAAAATAGCTTTTATTTAAATGATATCTGTAGTAATGATTTCAAATTTATGATACAATGATTTTAAGGATAGAGTTTATAATTTGAGGTCATATTATGTGGAAGAAAAGAATTTATATTATTATAGGAGTTATGGTAGCAATCTTATTCATTGCGGCTTTTGGTTATTTAGGTATTTATGTTTATAATTATTATAATAAAGAAGTATCTAATGATGTAATTGATACAAAGTTAAATGATGATAAAGTTTTAGATAATAATGATGATGATACTGTAAAAGATAATAGAAATGATGAAATAAAGAAAGATAAAAGTGTTGCAACCGATAAAAATAATTTAAGTAATAAAGATAATTCTAGTAAAACTAATAGTACATCAAATAAAAATCAAAATAGTAATAGTTCTGATATAAAAAATAGTGAAAATAAAACAGATAATAATACACAAAATAAGAATGAAGTTAGCAATGATACAAGTAACGAAAAAGAAGAACACAAAAATGTTATTATTTATGAAAAAGATAAACCAAAGAAAGAGGTACCTTCAGAAGTTGATAATAAAACTTTGGTATGTATTATAGAGGCTAATGAAGAGGGCGTAACAGCTAAGCAAACATATTCTTTTGTTTTTAAGTATAATAAATTTTCTAATGCAAGATTAGAGCAAGTTATGCAGCTTGATAGTTCTTTAAAGGAATATTTAGATATTTATAAAGAGACATTTGAAGAGTATATTAAAAATGATGAAGATACAAAAGGTTTGTCATTTGAAATTACGGATAATGGTGTTGATACAATAAATGTTAGTATGTATTTAAATGAGGAAGATTTAAGTAGAATAACAGGTGATGATGCGAGTACAGCGACTTATGAAGATTTGAAAGAATCTTTAGAAGAGGAAGGTTATATTTGCAGATAACAAATTCTTTACAAATATTATAAACATGGTATAATATTTTATAACTTTGGGGGTTATATGAAAAAAATTGATTTAAGGAGCTATCTATATCATGGTATTGTTGATTGGTTAAATTATGATAATGGTAATACAAAAGAAAGCTTTTGTTTAAATAAGTTAGAGAGTATATTACAGAGTAGATTTATAGACCTTGTGATTTTAAAAGACATGGTATTGTTCATAATGATTGGGCTAATCCGTATACTTATTATTTTACGTTTTTAGCTTGTCATCCTGATAGTATTTGGGCATCAAAATTTATTAAGGATATAAAAGATGATAATGGTTTTAAAGTGGCTACTTCATATGCTAGTTTTGGATTATTATTTAATTCTATTTTGTTAGATGAGTTAAAGATAAGCGAAGAGTCTTTTTGTGATAAAGAAATAGTGTTGGAAGATAATGTTTCTTTAGATGAGTATGGAGTAGGAATATATATTAATCCATTAGGCGAAAATGAAAATTCTTATCAAGTTATAAGAGCTTTGATAGAAAGATATAATTATGATTTTGATATTTATAGTACATTTGATGGAATGGCTATACAATCATTAGAGGAAGAAAAAGCTAGAGTAAGAAGTTTACATATTAAATAAAAGGTTAGATAACTAACCTTTTTTCTATTTACATGTTAAATAGTTTAGATAATCCTTAAATATTTTTAAGTGAATCTCTTCATCAGAAATTATTTTAGTTAATAAAGTATAAATGTATCTATCATTTATAATGGAACGATGTTTTTTGTAACTCTTAATAGCGGTTTCTTCTCTTTTTATATCAAGTATTAGAATGTCTTTTATGTTAATATTGTAATTTACATAGGAACTATTCCAGTAACTAATGTTATCTTTATTTATAATAGAACCATAAATAGGTTTTAAGCCTAACTCTTTGATAGTTTTACCTAATAATCTTAAGTGATGCATTTCAACTTCAGCGATAGACATTAGAATTTTTTTATATTCTTGATGTTCTTCGCTTAAGACTAAAGATTCATATAAATATAAATGAATAGCAGTGTCTTCACTATTTTCTCCTGCATAATCTTCTAATAATAATTTGGCATAATAGGGATTTTTCTTTTCTACTTGAACTTTGGGATATGGTAAATTACTTTTAAAATACATAAAAGCCTCCTAGTAGAGAATATGTTAATTTTTATAATTTATGAAAGATAAAACCATTATTGCTAAAAATTGAATGTTATATTATAATACTAGATAAGTTTTTAGGAGGTTTACTAATGAGTGAAGATGTTATTAAAGTTTATGTGCCTAACGAATGGTTAAGTGGTGAGACTTGTACTTTTAATATAGACAATTATATAGATAGAATGAGAGCGAATGCTTATTTAAATAAAATAAGAGGAGCTTTTCTTGATAAACTTAGAAGTGAAGGATTTAAAATTATTTTTAATTCAGCAAGGATAGATGAAAATACAATTTGTTTAGTAATGGATCCTAATCCTTTTGGGAAAGATGTTAGTTTAGATGACTGGAGAAGACTATTGTATGAAAAGATAGCTAAAAGTGGAGGTGAATATTTTAAATTTCCATATTCAGTTCCCTTAAAGGATTATTTTCTTAATCCTTTTTTTCCAGCAGTATTTAAAAATGAGGCGACTAACGGTGGCGAAGATAAATTTTTAATTGAAAATAGCGAGCAGTTAGCTAAAATAAAAGAATTTTATGATAAATATTATGCTACTTATAAAACAGAATTTGATTCAGTTATATGTCAACAATTAATTGAAACACCAACAGTACATGCGACTTATATGCGAGTTTTAGTTGGAGGAACTGGAGAGGTAATGGGAGCTAGTTTAAAATATTCAAAGGCTTCTGCTAATAAAAACATAACTGGAATTTTTGAAAAAGAATTTTTAGTTCCAAGTTCTCCATACTTTATTGGAGCTAAAAAGATGTTTAATTATTATTCTGGTGGAGGAAATATTTCACTTTTTAAACCTTATTATTCTAAAAAAGAACTTACTATATTAAAAGAACATGGATTTGATATAAATAATATAGAAGTTTCAGATACAGTGAGAGAAGTATGTCAAAATATTATGATGAATTGTAATAGGGAAATAGGGGTATTATGTGGAATAGATTTTATTCTTAACAAACAAGATAACATGTGGTACTATTTAGAAAATCAAGCATTTCCAGCGATTGATGAATGGGCTCTAAGAAAAGGAATAAAACTACCTAGTGGTCATGATGTGAATGGTTATTTAGAGGTTTGTAATATAGAATTACAAGCAAGATATGAAGCATTTATGTCTTTAGTGAATGCAAGAAAGGAAGCTCAAGGTCTTAAAAGAGTAAGAGAATTAAAGAATGATACTGTTAATAAAGATTAACTTATTAACAGTTTAATATGGTGAGAAGTTTTACTAAATAATGGTATAACTTTTTTTTAATGTTTCATAATAAAAATGGAGGAAATATTATGAATAAAGATGAATATCAAAAGTTAGTTAAAAAATATGAGCCAAGAGAAGATAAACTTCATAATACAATATATGCTTTTTTAATAGGGGGATTTGTGGGATTTTTAGCAGAAGGAATAACGGTTATGTTAATGAATCTATATGCTTTAGAGAGAGTAGAAGCAAGTACTTGGACTTGTCTAATTATTATTTTTGTCGCTTCTTTATTTACAGCTTTAGGATTTTTTGATAATTGGATGACGAAAGCAAAAGCAGGATTATTACTTCCTACAACAGGTTTTGCTCATTCTGTATCTAGTAGTGCTTTAGATTATAAAAAAGAGGGGTTAGTAACTGGATTGGGGTCTAATTTCTTTAAATTAGCAGGTAGTGTTATTCTTTATGGTATTATAAGTGCTTTTATTTTAGTGGTTATTAAGGTGATAATTCATGGTTAATTTAGAAAATAAGGAAATAAGGTGAAATAATGGCTAGTAAAAAATTTAATAATGTTTATATAAAAGATAATTTTTCAATTGTTGGCCCTTTAGAACAAGATGGTTTACTTAAGAATTATGATTTTGTAATTGATGATTATTATTATGGAGAGAAGACTTTTGAACAAGCAGAAATAAAGATGCAGAAAGTAGTTGTAGATAATTTACTTCAACATAACAATATAACAGAAAGTAAAATTGATGTTTTAATTGGTGGGGATTTAATAAATCAAACAAGTATATCTAGTTATAATGCAAGTAAGTTTCGTATTCCTTATTTGGGAGTTTATAGTGCATGTGCAACATATGCAGAAGAGCTTATAATTGGGGCTTCTTTGATTAGCGGAAAACTTGCTAAAAATATTGTGGCAGTTACAAGTAGTCATAATTTAAATGCCGAAAGACAATTTAGATATCCTATTGAATATGGAGCGATAAAAAAACATACAACAACATTTACAACTACTGGGGCGGTAGCAACTCTTTTAACAAATGAACCTACTAATATTAAAGTAGAGAGTGCAACGATTGGAAAAGTTGTTGATATGGGGGTTAAAGATGTAAATAATATGGGAGCAGTTATGGCACCAGCTGTAGTAGATGTTTTAAATACACATTTACTGGAAATGAAAAGAGATATTGATTATTATGATTTAATTATAACTGGAGATTTAGGTTTAGTTGGTCGTGATATATTTACAGAAATGTTAGATAAAGTTCATAATTTAAGAATTAAAAAACATATTGATGCAGGTTGTGAAATTTATACAAGTATGCAAGAAACTTATGCAGGAGCTAGTGGTCCAGTTGCTCTTCCTCTTGTTTTATTTGACCATATACTTAATTGTAAAAAATTCAAGAAAATATTAATTATAGCAACAGGTTCCTTACAATCAGTACAACTCGCTAATCAGAAGCTTGGAATACCAGGAATTGCACATGCGGTAAGTTTGGAGGTTATGTAATATGACATTTATTTGGGCTTTTATAGTTGCAGGTTTATTTTGTGTAGTTGCACAAATAATTATAGATAATACAAAACTTACACCAGGACATGTTACATCTTTATTTACAGTATTAGGTGCTATTTTAGCTTTTTTTGGTATATATCCTAAATTAATAGAACTTGCTGGAGGGGGTGCAGCGACAATTATTTCTAATTTTGGGTATCTATTATATCAAGGAGCTTATGAAGGTTATCAAGCAATGGGGATTTTAGGAATATTTACAGGTATGTTTACTAAAGGTGGGGCAGCTGTAGTAGGATCAGTTATATTTGCAACACTTGTTACTTTATTATTTAACCCTAAAGATTAATATACATATAAAAATAGAGACTAGTTCAATTTTGAAGTCTCTATTTTTTTAAATAAATTTTTAATCGATTATTTTGTATGGGTTGGATTGGGTTCCGTCGCCAGTTAGAGTAATATCGGAACGTAGGTTAATTACAGGTCTTATGCCATGTGTAATATTTAAACCGTCACTATCTAAGTGACCATCAAAGAAAACACGAAATATAGATGATTTATTAGTTCCTTTATTGTAGTAATCAGGTGTCATTGTCCAGTACGTTTTTTCTGTATATAAATAATTTATTTTAGTTACTTTCCTGCCACTAACTACCATACCTGCATAACTTACTTCATCAGCTGTTATTAGACCTATCGGATTAGTAAGTGATTTATTACCGGTGTTTGATTCTTTTACAGTATAGTAATCATTAGCATTTTGGCATTTAAATGAAGGATTTACATTTTCTGCTACACTACCGTTCGGAAACACTCTTGTACGGCTTCCATAAATTGTGGTAATGTCATTATATCCTCCAATATTATTAATTATGGATAAGTTGCTACTAGGTTGTCTATCGCCACAAAAACCTGTATTTTTGTCAATATAATTTTCATAAATTTTCAAGGCGTTATTTTCATTGTTGTACCAATTATCTAAAGTTGTTTTTATAGTAGTGCTGTTAATATTTTTATGAGTTTCTTCATAGGGTTGGATTTAGGTACTCCATACATAAAACCTACATAGGCATTATCATCTTTTTGGTTATTAAATGTACTTTCTCCAATTTGTGTTTCTGTACCTGTTGCTTGTGCTTCTAATTTACTGCCATTTTCATCTTGAGTTCTTCCATGATATATTAATCTTATACTTCCATTCCCATTAATTCTGATTATACGCCAGTAGTATTCGCCAAATTCAACCCAGTTATCTGTTGGATTTCCTGCAAAGTAATAACTCGTTCCATCATCATCGTAGGCTTTATATACTGTCTTCTCTGTTGGGGCGTTTTCACTTGTTACAACTTCATTAAATGGTAAATAATCTTTTCTTCTAATATTAATGTTATTAATATTAGATAAGATATACTTACAAGCAATTCCGCAGTTATCATTTGTTTTGTCTAAATAAAGTATACATTTAGAAGATTTACTTATACCGCTAAATACATGATTTCCCATTTCATCAGTATAAAGTTTAGCATTAGTATCTTTATTACTTCTACTTTCTTTATAGCAATAGCTTTCTTCTTCATTAATTTTATATCCGTCAGGAATGGTAGTTGATTTATCAAGCTCTTTATAACTATTATCTTCATTTATATACATAGCCATTACTTTAATATCATAAGGACTAGATGTTACTTTGCCTTCAGTTAATGGAATAGATGCAGTCATTCTATAATTAGCTTTACTTGTTATAAATGTTACCGTAATAGTAAGTACTACTACACTTATTAAGCCATACAAAAAATATCTCTTGCTATTTCTATTTCTTTCAAATTTCATTTTTTATTTGCTCCTTAAAATAAGCAAACCCGGATTATTTTAGAAATTTCTAGCTTATACACTAATTATAATATTCCATATAATAAAAGTCAAGAAAAATGTTCTATTTTGCGTCATTAAATAAATATACTTTTAATTTTTTGTAGAATATATTTAGAAATGGGAATTTTATATGAGATTAAAAGAAATAAGAGAAGAAAAAGAATTGACTCAATTAGAAATGGCTAATATTTTAAATGTTTCTCGAAGTACGTATGGGATGTGGGAGCAAGAAAGGGATTTAATTCCTATAAATAGATTGAATGATTTTTGTAATTATTTTGAAGTATCTATTGACTATGTTTTAGGTCTTATCGATTTTAATAATTATAGTAATACTAAAGAAATAAATAAAGATAAATTAAAGGATAGACTTAAAAATCTTAGGGTTGATAATAATTTAACTCAAAATAAATTATCTTCAAATATTCATATAACGCGTTCTTTAATAAGTAAGTATGAAAATGGAACTAATATGATATTAACAAGTTTTTTGATTTCTTATTCTAAATATTTTAATGTTTCTGCTGATTATCTTTTAGGAAAAACAGATGTTCCTAAATATATAAAAAAATAAAATCTGTTTGTTAAATTTTGTTTTTTGTAGTATAATTTAAGCGTATTTGGTTTATGGTAGCTTTCCATTAATATAGTTCCAAGAAGGGAGGCTAACATGAATATAGAAGTATGTCCTTGTTGTTCAAATCATTGTTTGAAAGATAATTTAAGTTGTGGACGAGGAAGAGAGTATTTTAGTGGTCAAATTGCTAATAATGAAGTAAAAAATATAAATGAGCAAGTTATTATGGATTTAAGGCAATGTGGTCATTTATTACATCATAGTAAAGATTTAAATGCTAATCAACTTCTAGCTGATTTTTCAGAAGAGGAATTAATTAAACTTCATGAATTATTATCTAAAATTCAAAAGTAAATTTAAGTTTAAGATATCATAAAGTTGATATTCTTTTTATTTTATTAAAATTGTTAGTTTTATCTATTAATAAATCCTTTTTATTTTATTTTATTTTTGATATAATAAGGACAGTAAGAAGGGATAATATGGCTAAGAAACAAAAGTTTAAAAATGTTAAATTAGAACAGCAAGAATTACAACCAACGACGATTGGAGCTTTTGAAAACAGAAAAAAGAGTTCTTTAGGAACATTTCTTATTTTGGCTATTTTTATATTAGTTATTGTTTTCCTACCAGAAATATCAGAGTATGTTGATGCATATTTTAATCCAGTTATAAATGTACCAGGAACGAATGGTAATAATCCAGTAAATTCAAATCCAACGCCAGATCCAGGTGAAGATGTTAAAGATTATAATAATGAATTTTATGCTTTGACTTCTGATTTAGTTGTTAAAAGAGATGATATATCTTTAAGTAATATTAGTATTGATTTAGAAAGTAATACAATGAATTTCCAGGTAGCTAATGTTACACAAGGCAGTTTAGTTTTAGGGGATTTAAATTATTATTTAGAATTATACAATGCAGATAAAACACTACTTGAAAGAGTAAAGATTACGGGTACAGAAAGTGTTGCACCTAATTATCCAAGAGAGTATAAAAAGAAAATTTTAACAACAACCGCAGTTAATTTTGATACATTTTTATTAGTAACAAAAGATGCACAAGATTATCCTAATTTCTCAATTAATTCTGATGAAGATGGAAAGGGTTCTTTGGTTTGCAGGACAGATAATGAAACGATTACTTATAAGTTTACGAGTGGGGCTTTAAAAGAACTTACAAGTGAATATAGACATTCTATTAATGATGTTAACTATGCTACAGAATATACAGAAAACAAAAATAAAGCTACTAATTATAATAGTAAAAGTGGGGTTGTATCAAGTTTTATTGAATATAACGAAGGTTATACGATAACTTCTAATATTAATTTAAGTGAAGCTAGTAGACAATATATATTTAATGCTGATACTTTTAAGTTAGATACAGAACCTAAAATTGTTAAATTTGAAATGGAAGCTCAAGGATTTACTTGTAATTAGTTAAGGGGAAGTGATTAAATGGATTATAAATTTTGTATAAATGACTTTGAAGGTCCTTTAGACCTTCTTTTACATTTAGTTAAAACTTCCAAGATGGATATTTATGAAATTGATATAAGAATTGTAATTGAGGAATACTTAAATTTTATTGAAAATGAAAAGAATAGAAATATAGATATTGCTAGTTCTTATTTAGTTATGGCAGCAGAGTTAATACATTTAAAAAGTAAAATGTTAGTTAATGATAAGAGCAGTGAAGAGGCAAGTGATGATGAATTTTCGATTACATCAGAAGAAGACTTAAAAAGAAAAATAATTGAGTATGAAAAATATAAAAAATTATCTATTTCTTTAGAAGATAAAATGCTTAAAAGAAACAATTTTTATACAAAAAGTCCAACAATACTTGATAATATTATAAAAGAAGATAGTATTAATTTTGGAGAGCTTAAAATAGAAGATTTGGTTAAAGCATTAGAAAATTTTAAAGAAAGAGAAATATATTCTAAGCCACTTAGTACAAGAATTACTAAAAAAGAATATAGCATTGAAAAAAGAGTTAATGATATTAGAAAAATATTAAAGGTTAGGCCACAAATTGAATTTTTTGAATTATTTGAGGAGCCAAACAGAGATTTTATAATTGTAACTTTTTTATCAATTTTAACGATGAGTAAGAATAAAGAAGTAACATTAAAACAAGAGAGTAATTTTAAGCCGATTATGATTGTGAGGTGTCAAGATGAATAAGTTAGGGTTATTAGAAGGTATTTTATTTGTAGTTGGAGATGAAGGTATAACCTTAAACAATTTATGTGAAGTAATGAGTGTTGAGATAGAAGAAGCTAAAGAATTATTACTTAAATTAAAGACAAGTTATGAAAAAGAGGATAGAGGTATTAGAATTAGTTATTTAGGTGATGCATTTAAACTTACAACTAAAGAAGAACATAAAGAATATTATCAAAAGTTGGTGGAAAGTCCTAATAATAATACGATATCACCATCAACAATGGAAGTGTTAGCTATAATAGCGTATAATCAGCCAATTACAAGAATTGAAATAGATGAGATGCGAGGAGTTAGTAGTGCTTATATAGTAAGAAGATTAGTAGCAAAAGGATTAATAAAAGAGGCTGGTAAGTCAAATCTTCCAGGCAGGCCTAATCTATATAAAACAACTCATGAATTTTTAGATGCTTTTGGTCTTGCTAATTTGGATGAACTTCCTCAAATAGAAGTTACAGAACAAAACTTAGAAGAAGAAAAAGATTTATTTACATCAATATATAAAGAGGAAGAAAATGAAGTGGGAGTTTAGAAGTAATTTAGAAGAAGCAAATTTAAATGATTGGGAAAATATTTCTTTAACAAGTAATTTATTTTTAAAAAATGAAGTAAACAATTTAAGTATTAAGTTTGCTTCTTTTAAAGAAGTTTGTTTTAAGAATTGTAAGCTTAATAATGTGGTATTTGATAACAATTATTTAATAAGGGTTAAGTTTATAAATTGTGAACTTGCAAACGTTACTTTTACAGAGTGTAATTTTAATAAAATAGTTTTTTCTAATTGTAAACTTACTAGCTTTAGTATTACGGCCTCAGAAATAGAAGATTTGGAGATATTGGAAAGTTTAATGCAGTATTCAAAGATTACAAATACTAATATTAATAAGGCTAAATTTGATGATGGGACTTTTATAGAAAATATACACCATCATAATAAATATAAAGATATTTTGTTTTATAAATGTGAATTTAGAGAAGAAAATTTTATAGCTACAAACTTTAAAGACTGTGATTTAAGGACGAGTAATTTTAATAATACTAATATAGATTTTGATGAATTAGTTGGGTCTAAAATATCAATTTTGAATGTTTTGGAAATACTTGGAACTAAAGGAGTAATTGTTGAGGATTAATCGATAAAAAGTATTTGTAAAAATGTGTCAATAATCTTGCTTATAATAGGTTCTTTTGTTAAAATATAGATAACAATGTTAGAAAATGATAAAGCTAGCATTATACTGAATAAAAGTGGTTGCTTATATTTTGAAGGAGGTTTTGTGATATGCAAGAATATAGACCTTATGAAGAACGTACACCAAGTGAACAATACAAAAATTTAATTCGTGAAATATTAGAAAATGGTGAGTGGACACCGTCAAGAATGGTTGACAATAATGGAAATGAAGTTAGAACTTGTACTTATATGGGAGCTACACCTATTCGTTTTAATATTTTAGAAAATGGAGCTCCAATAATTACAGAGAGGGATATTAGTAGTTTTTATAAATCGGCGATTGGAGAACTTTTTGCTTTTGTGAATGGTGCTAGAACACAAAAAGAATTAGAAGAGTTTGGTTGTAGATGGTGGAAAGCATGGGTTACTGAAAAGAAATGTGCTAAAAGAGGTTTAGAAACAGGAGATTTAGGACCTGGTTCTTATGGTGCAGCTTTTGCTGATTTTCCAATGCCTGATGGAGAAAGTTTTAATCAATTTAAAGAGATTGAGAAACAAATGCAAGAAAATCCAGAATTAAAAACACATTTTATTAGTCCTTGGATACCTGAGTATACTATTAGAAATACTGACCATCAACAAAAAGTGGTTGTTTGTCCTTGTCATGGATGGATACATTTTAGAATTCTTGGAGATAAACTTAGTATGGTTATGTTTCAAAGATCTTGTGATGTATTAGTTGGTTGTGTTAGTAATTGGGCTCAATACTCAGCTTTACTTTTAGCTCAAGCAGAAGTTCTAGGATTACAACCTTATGAATTTATTCATATTATTTCTGATGCACATATTTATGAGAATCAATTACCTTGGGCTGAGGAAATTTTATCTAGAGAAAGTCAAGCATTTCCGACGTTAAAGTTAGTTAGAAAACATAAGAGTATAACAGATTATCGTAAGGATGACTTTGAGCTTAGTGACTATCATGCTGGGGATCCTATAAAAGATATTCCTGTAGGAGTATAGCTATGTTAAATAATGAAACTTTAAATAAAATAAACCAAGCGAGAGCGGAAGGTAAAACTATTGGCTTAGTTCAAGGTTCATGGGATTTATTTCATTTAGGACATCTTAAATATATTAAAGAAGCTAGAAAGCAATGTGAATTTTTAATTGTTTCAATGGATAGTGATGAAAAAATAAAGAAACGTAAAGGGAGTAGTAGACCTATTATTCCAGAAGATGAGAGAAAAGCCTTTATTGAATTATTAGAGATTGCTGATGCAGTTGTGGTAAAGCAAATTGATGAACCTAAATGGAATTTAATAAAAACAGTTAAACCTGATGTTTTAATTGCCATAAAAGAAAATTATACAGATGAACAAGTGGGAAAGCTAGAAGAAATATGTGGAAGAGTTACCATACTTCCTAGACAATCTGAGAGTTCGACTTCTGACAAAATAAGAAAGATAATTATTGCTGAGCGCATGAGAAATGTTGTTTCACATGTGGAAGATTTGAAAAGAGCTATTGAAGATTTTAAAGCAAGAATTAATTACAATGATAGTATGCCAGAAGAAGTAAAAATGCTTATTGAACATTTGAATGAAGCAACAGATTGGGTTGTACCTGTTTGTGTCGGATATTGTCATAATGGAAAATGGTACTTTGGAACTAATAAAGTTGATTTTAGTTTATCTACTTTTGATATAGAAAATAGAACAGAACTATATTATTCAACTACGGAACATGCCGAAATAAATTTACTTAAGCAACTTGATGGTGTAGAAAAATTAAATGGTCCACTTTGGTTAACGCTTTTTCCTTGTGATAAGTGTTTAAAAACATTAATTGACAAGGGACTTAAAGAATTTTATTATTTGGAGGACCATCCTAATCGTAATTGGAGTAAACGAGCTCATAATATGGTTAAAAAATATGGAATTAAAGCAATTAAATTAATACCTGATATGGAAAGAGATGATTTGCTTGCTAATGATGAAGTTGTTAATATGAATTCATTTAACTTTATTTATCCACCTAATGCGCGACATCAAGAACAGTTAGATATCATGATGGATTTAGAAGGAAAAAATGAAGATCCATTAGATCAAGCTTTTATAAATCAAGAAATAATAATAAATAGTGAATATTGGTATGTAACTCGGAATAAATTTCCTTATGAAGGAGCAGAGCAACATTTCTTAATTGTAGCTCAAAAACCAGTTTTAAGTATTGATGATATGCCAAAAGAAATGTGGGCAGATTTTATGGTCATATTTAATGAATTAAAGGAATCTTATGGTATGTCTGGTGGTGGAATATGTATGAGGTTTGGTGATTGTGCTCTTTCAGGTGCTTCACTTAAACGTATTCATGCTCATGTAATTATGCCTAGAGATGAAGAAAAAGTGCGTTTTCCAGTTGGAGGCCATAAGGAACTTAAAAAAGGGTTGTATCTTCATAAGCCTGAATAAAAAGAGCTATAATGCTCTTTTTTATTTTGATATATTTTTTATTTCACTTCTAGGAATTATTCTAACTTTAATTTTATCCATACCTAGCAATTTATATTTTACAAGTCTGTGTAGTCCATCAAGTATAACTAGTCTTCCTTTATTTTCCATGACATCGATTGGGTAAGAAATGTCAGATGCCATAATTCTATCATATTGTTCTTTATATTTTTCAGGATTATTTATAACATCAATAGGTTTTAAAGTATACCATTCATTGTTCCAGTTCCAAAAAGGGATATTAAAATGCCACTCTAATTCTTTAATGTTTATTTCTTTAGTTGGATAATCTAATTTCCACACATCTTCTTCATCCCAATCAAATTCAAATCCATATTTTAAAACACTTTCAGGGATATATTGTTTGTCATTCATTTCCCAACTTTTGAAATATATACATTCAAGATTATCATTAAATTTAATTTCATAAATGCCATCATAATTAGTATCATTTTGAGAAAGCTGCCATTCGGCTATAACTGTATTACCATCAATTGCTAGCACTTTTATATTGATGCTTTTAATATTTTCTTCTTTAACATGTTGCCATTCTTTTTTTATTTCTTCTAAAGTAGTGTATGGTTTCATAAAAGGTGTTTCTTGATAAAAAGTTGTATGTTTAAATAATGATATAGCCTTTTCAATATCTTTATTAAACCAATATTCTTTTAATTTGTTTAACCATGCATATATAAATTGTTTATTCATAATTAGCTCCTTTTTAATAATTAGTATTTCTAGTTAAATGGTAGGGTTTAAGGACTAGAGATTTATCACTTTTTTTCATAAATAGAAAATCGTTAATATCAATGCGATTAAATCTATTTTTTAACAATCTATTTATTATATTTATGACTGTTATCATATTGGCACGAATTTCAATTTCATATTCAGAGTTAACTGGTAATTCAATTTGACTATCTACTAATTGTGCTAATTCTTCATCATAGTTTAAGATGCCTAAACTTCTTAAAACTTGAGGGATTTTATAATCAGCACAACCTATTAAATGACTATAATCGACTCTTATTTGTTCTTTTATTTCTCTGATATGAAGAATATCAGAGGTCAAAAGTTGAGCTAATTTATAGAAATATATTGGTTCTCCATTATATAGTCGTTCATCTTTAAAGTTAGGGAAATATCTTATTATTAAATTGAATAATTCTATATCAGTTGTGATTTCTTTTATATATTTATAGAAATTACTATTCATTTTTTCATTAACAGTTCTGCTTACTTCTTTTATTATATTTAATCTTTCTTGGAAGAGAGGAATCTTTATATTTCCTTTTAAAATACTTGCAAATTCATCTTCACTAATAGTTTGGAAATCAAAGGTTTTGTTAATTTTAACATAATTTAGTAAAGCAAACAATAGAGCGATAGAACCATCTAATTGTTTATTATTAGCACCTATAGTCCATTTAGGATTTCCCCAAAAAGAAAAGTCAATGGCTTCATATACTAATAAAAAATTTATGATTGTTTCAACTGGCAAATCTAATAAACCAAAGGGAGAGGAAGATAGCCAATGTTCCATTTTTATGTCATCAATATTTTTTACTAGTTCTTTTATTTTTTCAACATTTATTGATACATGTTTTGAGTTTGCGCTGACATATTCGCAACTTGTTGTAATTTTTTCTAACATAATAATACTCCTATGTATTTATTTTACCATAATTTCTTATGCTTTTTAAGAATTTTTATTTAAAATTAAATCGATAAAAGAACGAGTAGCAAAGGAAGGAATACTTTTCTTTAAAGTTACAATACCAATTTCACGTGATGGGATTTCAGGTTTTACTTTAAGAGGAAAGAGTTCGTTGTTTTTTATTTCTGTTTTTATAAATTCTTTAGTTAAATATCCTAAACCAAGTCCTATTTTGGTTAAGTTTTTAACTAAGCTGAAACTTACAACATCGTATTTAGGTGTAATATTTATATTGTTTGCTGATAAGTATTCGTTTAAAAATTTACGAGTATTAGATGGCAGTTTTTGAAAAATAAAATCTTTTGTTAATAAATCTTGGATATTGTGGTCTTTTTTGATTAAACTTTTATATTTAGGTCCGACTGCTATGATATCATGAACTTCCTTAAATGGGATTATTTTTAAGTCGGGATGATTGGTTGTTGGTAAATTTAATATTAATAAATCTACAGTTCCATTTCTTAGAAGTTTAATTAAATCTTCTGTTAAATGATTGGTTATAGAAATATTTATATTTGGATAAGTAGTAGTATACTCTTTAAGATATGGAAGTAGGATATGTTCAGTCACAGTTGTACTTGCACCGATTTTTAAAGTGCCATCTTGAAGAAACATTAAATCTTTAAATTTATTTTCACCATTCTTAATATAGGTTATTCCTTCTTCTATATAAGTATATAGCACTTTAGCTTCTTCGGTTAGGGTTACACCTTTTTTAGTACGGATAAATAGGGTTGCTCCAATATTCGATTCTAGAGTTTTAATGCTTTGAGTTACTGCAGGTTGAGATATATATAGTTCTTCGGCAGCTTTTGTGATATTTTGATATTTAGCTACAATATAAAATGTGTAGTATAAGTTTAAATCTATATTCATAAGTCCTCCTTATAATAAGCATAAGAAATATATATTTTAATTATAATAAATTTTGGTATAAAATACAATTGAAAGGAGGTAAAATATATGGATTATTTAAAAGTGTTAGGGTTACAGTTAAAAGTGGAGTTAGATTGTGATAGTAAAGATGAATTTTTAATAAGGACTCCCGAACTTAATGAGCAAATGGAAAGTGTAAAAGAGATTATTTCACTTAAAAATCCTGATGTAATTATTTTGCCAGAAATGTGTTATTTGGACAGTATGAGTTCATATTATGGAGATCTTTCTAAAGACAAATTAGTTATTGCAGGAAGTATATATGATAGTGGTGTTAACAAAACTATAGTATATAACGGAAATAAAAGATATGAAATACCTAAGTGTAATGCTAGCGGAGCAGAACCAATGGTTAGATTTATAGATAAGTGTAGTCCTCAAGATTTTTTGAAATATAAGCTTGATGAACATACTTTTATGCTTGGTGATAAAAAATTAATTGTACTTAATTGTATGGAATATTATCAAAATGCTTATTATATTGCAAGAGAAGCTCCAGGTTTATTTGGTATTGTCTGTATTTGTTCTAATAATAATCCGAAAGTATTTTTAGAAGAAAGTAGAGTTATACATAATCATGTGGAAGATATTTATACATTTATGATAAATTCAGTATCTAATTATCAAGGGAAACCTTATGGAAAAGGAGAAAGCTATATTTATGGTCCTATTCAGGGGCATGAAAAAGAATGGCTTTTAAAAGAAGGCGTAATGATGGATGATCATGCTTGTTCTATTTTGAAACTAGGGGAAAGTTCTGAATATTTTTACGGTGAATTTAGGCAAGGATTTTCGAGATTCGGCAGAAGTGATGAGTATTTAAACAATCCACGAGGTGTGGAAGTTGGAACGGTAAGAAAGAGGGAATTGAAATGAAGAAAAATATAATTATAACATCAGGTCCTACTAATGAGAGGCTTGATGCAGTTATGAAAATAACCAATATGTCAACAGGAGCACTTGGGGCTACTATTGCTAAAGATTTTATTGTTAATAAAGAAGGAGATATTAACAAAATATATTATTTATCAACTAAGTTATCTAGAAAACCAATAGTAGAATCAAGCAAGCTCGAATATGTTACAGTAGAATCGACTGATAATCTATTAAATGCACTCAGAGAAATTTTAACTAGTGAAAAGATAGATGCTGTTATTCATAGTGCAGCAGTTGGTGATTATAAAGGTGAGTATAGTATTACAGCTTCAATGCTTGCCTCACAAATTGCGGAGTATGCTCATAAAAACAGGGTTCCATTAGATGAACTTAAAAAAGGTATTTTAGAAATTATTAGAAAGCCAGAAGTGGTTGTTAGTGATGAGCACAAGATTTCATCATATGAACCTGATTTAATGTTCAAATTGGCACTTACACCTAAAGTTATTGGAGAGATTAAAAGATTATCACCTGATACAGATTTATTTGGCTTTAAACTTTTAGATGGAGTATCTAGAGAAGAACTTATAGAAGTGGCATCTAGACTTAGAGCTAAAAATCAAGCTAAATATATAATAGCTAATGATTTATCACAGATAGGAAATGGTAAGCATCCAGCATATTTTGTTGGTGAAAATGGAGTAGATTATACATGTGAAACCAAAGATGATATAGCTAGAACTTTAAGAAAAATAATATTTTAAAAAATATTGTTTTTTTGTTGTTTTATAGGTTTTAATATTCTTAAAGAAATAAAATATGATTTTTGATTAATGATTATTATTGATATTTATGATTAAATTTAATTTGATTACTATATAATTTTTAGTAAATATAGTATAATATATCTAATAATGATGGAGGTTTTTATGAAAGTTTTATTATTTACTCATAAAAGCGATATAGATGGTATGGGAAATGTTGTTTTAGCTAAACTAGCATTTGATGAAGTAGAATATGTATTATGCGAAACATTTAATCTTCAAGATGAGGTATCAAAATTTTATGATAATGGAAGTATTTATAATTATGATAGAATTTTTGTTACAGATTTATGGTTAGAAGAACCAACTCTTAGTAGAGTAGCTAATGATGAAAAACTAAATCAGAAGTTCTTGATTTTTGATCATCATAAATCAGCTTTAGAAGGAAATTTTAATAAATATTCCTTTGCAACGATAAAAGTATCTGATGAAAAAGGACTTTGTAGTGGAACTAGTCTATTTTATGAGTATCTTGTATCTAATGGCTTATTAAGTTCTAATAATGAAGTTATCGAGATATTTTCTGAATTAACTAGAAAATATGATACGTGGGAATGGAAGACAAGATATAATGATGAAATGCCACATGAATTAACTTTATTGTTTGATTCTGTTGGTTGTGAAGGATATATAGAATTAATGTATCAAAAGCTAAAGGAAGAAAAAATTGATAATTTCAGTGAGTTAGAAAGAATGTTAATTAAAAATAAAATTAATCAGGTTCAAGAAAAACTTTCTAATTATGCTAAAAAAATTTATTATAAAGAAGTTTTAGGCTTGAAAGCAGGAATAGTATTTATTGATTATGAGTATAGGAATGATTTAGCAGAATATTTTAGACAAAATGATTTTGATATGGATTTTGTTATGCTTGTTGCTTTAGATTATGGAACTATTTCGTATCGTAATATTAAGGATAATGTTAATGTTAGAGTTATAGCAGAAGCGATGGGTGGAAAAGGGCATGATAAAGCAGCTAGTAGTCCGATTAGTGAAGATCAAAAGAAAGAATTAATTGATATTTTATTAAAAGAGAAGTAAATAAAAAACTTGCAATAATATTGTAAGTTTTTTTGTTATAACTTTAAATATCAAAGTCTAGTATAATTGGCAAATGATCTGAAACATTAGAATTAATTACTTTAAAATCATTCACTTTAACTTTGTTATTTATGAATATATAATCACAAACTAAATCACCTTTATCAAGACCATCATCAAATGTAGGTCTAGTTGTTTTTATATCGAACTTGTTAATTAAGTTAATCATTTTTTCATTAATTATTTGAATGCTCTCTGTATTAGGTAACAAATTAAAGTCACCAGCGACTATACATGGAATATCATTTCTAACTTTTGACAAAAGAAATTTGGATTGATTTATAGTTCTATCATCACCAGTTTTATTTTCGTTCCAAATACCATGTACACAAATTATTTGGAGTTCTTTACCATTTATATTTATAATTGAGTCAATGATAGCGCGAGGATGATCATCTTTTTTTAAATTCGTTACATCGCTAAATTCCTCATAATTTTTATAGTAAAAACAATTGCTAGATTTTACAAAAGGATGACAGGATAATATTTCATTTCCTTGTTCTGTAAAACCTCCAAAGTCTTTAGTGATAATTCCATTTTTTTCATGATGATTAGCTATCCATAAAGGGCCAAAAAAGTTATATTTATAGTTTGTTTTAAGTTTAATAGTATTACTATTGTTATATTTATCAAATACCGTTTTATCTATTCCTCTCATAACTTCTTGAATAGTTACAATATCATATTTTTCTTTTGAAATTAAATCTATAACTTGTTTGTTATTATCGATTTTTATGCCAATGTTTAAATTTAAAAGTTTCATAATATTTCTTTCCTTTATTTATTATCGCAGTTAATTAAATTATTATTTAATTTTTCTATGTTAGATCTGATTGATAAAAGATGAGGGATATTACTTGTAATTTCTACTTCATCAATTTTATTTATAGTAGAATCTAATGGTAATATTTTTTGATCATATAAGTTTTGATTTAATAAATTATGTATATTGCTGATTTTATTAGCTACATAATTTTCAAAATAATATAAGGTCCATACGTTTTTTGATTTGGAATATTTTAATTCGTAAATTGATTCTAGTTCATCTTTGATACTAACTTCTTCTAGATTAAATGTTTTTTTAAATTCATTTATTAAAAGGTCAATTCTTTTTTCTTTAGTGTATCCTTTTTCTTGTTCATATACTTTTTGATATGTGGATTGGTATTCATTTATTAATTCTTTGTATGTTGGGTTTTCATTATTAAAATTATAATTATCGATTGTAAATTTATGATTTAATTCATAAAACGGATAAAGACAGTTCCATGTATCAGGATTAGTATTATAGACAATAATACCATTTTTATTTTTGTAATTAATATTAGTATATAGATTTAAAGCACTATCAAGTCTAGTTGGTATCATATTTTTAGGAACTTTTTCATTTAATATTTCTTTGGTTATTATCATGTGTATTCTCTCTTTCTTAATATAATTATACTATTTTATATGATTATTTTATAGGTATTTATAGAAAAATTAATTATATTTTGAATTACCTTTTTTTGAATTAAGATTTTTACATATCTTTAATTTATAAATCTTGTCTTCAAATTTTATAAATAAATCATTCATTTGATCATTATAAAATAAAATAATTTCTTCATTTTTTTTGATTTTATTATTTGATTTTATAATATATCTAACATTTTTAAATTGAATAATATTTTCTTTAATTGTTTTTCTCTTTTTTGAATTATAGAAATCTTCCTTATCTATATAAGTTGCTTTATAACTAATAATTTTATTATTTGTATGTAAGTTATTAAAAACATTTCTATATATGGATTTAAAGGGGATAATGCTCACATTATATTTATTTAATAAAGTAAGTATTTCTTTAGGAATGTTTATAAAAAAGTTAACAAAAGAAATATTATTTGGTGTTCCAAAATTATTAAGAATAAAAAAGAATATTCTTTTGAAACTATTTTTATCGTTTTTTAAACTGTCAAAATAAAATAATATACTTTCGGTTTTATAATCTATTATCTCAAAATAGTATTTACCTTTATTTTTAATTTTTCTAATAATTACTATCTCTTCATTTCTTTTGGCTTTATTTAACATTTTACAAAGTGTAGAATAACTAATATTATATTCAAGTTCATTATCATAAAAATCTTTGTATGATTTATATCTACTTTTTAAATAATTAGTTATAATTTCATTTTGAATATATGATTTATCATTATTTTTTAAAGTATAGTTGTTTTTTTTAAAATTAGAATTAATACGTATCAAAGATTTAGGATGATATCCAGTTAAAGAGGCAAGTTCTTTATAAGTATAATTGCCTTTATTTTTTAATAATTCAATTAATCTTTTTTGAGATACTTTTTTCATATGGGCTTATTATAGCATAGTCAAGGTAACATTAAAATACTATTTTTACTTTTTTGATATAAATACTATATGTTTGTTAAAATGATAAAGGAAGGAAAGATTCTTGTGAATAAAGAAGTGAGAACTGTTGCGTTTGATTTAGGTGGAGTTTTGGCTTATCAAGATTTATTTATATTAACAGAAGAAGAACTATTTTTATTAAAAATATTTATGAATAGGAATAAGTGTGTTAATAGGGAACTATTAGAATATGCAAAAAGTAAGATAGAGGAAATATATCTAAAAATACATAAATTAAATAATACTGCTATTTCTACTTTAGAAATGCTACATCAAGATGGAATTAGACCTTCTATTTGGACAAATAACATAAAAGAGATTAATGCTTGGTTTGAAGAAGTTGGTATATATAAATATATAAGAAGAGAGGATATTATTAATTCAATCTATTTAGGGGTTGATAAACCTAATATAAATTTTTATTATAAGGCCTTAACGCTTTTAAAAAATAATCCAAGAGAGGTGTTATTTTTAGATGATAATTACCAGAATGTTTTAAATGCTATAAAATGTGGAATAATTGGAAAAGAATATAATATGAAAGACAGTCTAGAAGAAACGGTAAAAAGAGAAATAAAAAGGAGTAGATTACAATGAAAATAATTGAATTAGGGAAAGGTACAAATTATCATAATGGTAAAGCCGGTAATCTTAATAATTTATATAATGCTTTTAACATAGCTAGAGGCTTTATACTTCCAAATAGTTTTTTCTTAGAATTTTTAGAAATTAATAATATATCGTTAAGTGATAATTTAAATACTATTAAAACAGAAATTATGAATGGTATTTTTCCTGAAGAAAATAAATTATTAGATTATTACAAGAAAAATAAATATAAAAAGGTAATTGTGAGATCAAGTGCATATTTAGAAGATAGTAATAATTTTTCTTTTGCAGGCCAATTTGAATCTTTTACAAATACAGATATTAGTTCTTTGATTGTAAATATTAAAAAATGTTTGGCATCACAATTTGAAGATAATGTGAAAGAATATTTAAAAGAAAAAAAGATAAGTTACAATTACGTTTTTGATGTTTTAATTCAAGAAATGGTTATATCAGATATTTCAGGGGTGGCTTTTTCTATTAATCCTACAAATGGAAGTGATGAAATTTTAATAGAGGTTTCTAAAGGGCAATGTGAAGAGTTAGTTAGAGGAAATGTTTTAACCAATATTTATCATATAGATAATGAAATAAGAGGAGATGACTTGGTTTCTAAAAAACAACTCTTATTAGTTGCTGAGAATATCAATAAATTAAAAGAAATATTTAAAAAAGAGATTGAAATTGAGTTTTGTTTTAAAAATGATGTATTTTATTTATTTCAAGTAAGAGCAATTACTAAAATTTATTTTTCTTTAAATAGTTACATAAGAAAAGAATTCTGGTGTTGTTTTAAAAATAATAATTGGACTTTATTTAATAGAAGTTTGTGGATTTTAGGAGCGACTAAATATAAAAATAAGAGAATTACTAATGATGTAACAGAGGATATTACTATATATTATCCTTATAATCAAAAACAAATAAGGGGTTTTAATGGTAATCAGCTTCCTCTTGATGAAGTTACGATAAAAAATCATACTAGTTGTGATGTTGATAATTATATTATTAAGTCTTATAGTATTTCAGATTATATAATAAAATTATCTCATACCATTGATATAAATATTGAAGATGATAATTTTCATGATTTTAACATAAATTTAAAGCATTTAATTAAGCAAAATGCTATTCTTAATTCATATGAATATTTAATTAGTTCATTAGGCAATGCTTTATATGAAAAACTAGATCAAAAAACCATTAAAAATATTGAAAAATGGCGTAATGATACCAGCAATAGTTATTTTCCTATCTATAACAAAATATTTAAATATATCCATGATAATTTTCATCTAGATATTAGTATAGAATTATTTAAAATGTATATTCATGTTAATGAGTTAATAAGCCTTTGTAATAAAACTATAAAACCTACAACTTTAATAAATAGAATTAATAAAAGGGAAAAAGAAGGATTTATTCTTTTAAATCTTCGTAATAAAAAGTATGGTAATAAAGTTATTAATTCTAAAGAAACGATTAATATAGTTAAAGAGCGATTTAGTATATTGCAAGGAAAAGTTGGAGAAGATATTAATTTAGATGGAATAAAAGGAAAGTCTACGTTTAAGAATGGGAAGATTATAACAGGAGAATGTATAGTGATAAAAGATAATTGTACAAATATATCTAACTTTAATTTAAATGGGAAAATACTTGTTTGTGAAGTTACTACTGCTAAAGATATTCAATACCTAAAAAATCTTAAGGCTTTGATTGTTAATAGTGGAGGAATTTTATGTCACTCAGCGATATTTTCTAGGGAATTTAGTATTCCATGTTTGATGGGATGTAAAAATGCTACAGAGTACTTTAATTCAGGTGATTTGGTTTCTTATGATATAGATGATGAGTTTGTTAAAAAGATAAATTAGGAATTTTATTTTTTCTTTAGCTAATTATTTATTTGGATATTCTGATAAAAATTGAAATGTGTATAGAAAGTATGATTTGATTTTCTTATGGTGTTGTGTGATTTCTATGATAATGCTTTTTTACAATAAAAAACGAACTAGTAATAGTTCGATTAATCTCAATGGAGCGATTGTTTGTTAGGTTCTGAACACTTAACAAATATAAAATTCATAATTACTTGATAAATAGATTATAATACTTTTTTGTGTTTAATACAAGAAAAATCCAAAATTTACCAAGTTTAATCGACAATTTTTGCTTTTTATGGTAATATAGTTGACAATTATAAATTTTTGGGATAGTGAGAGGTTATGAATAATAATTTATTTTATGGATTTAGAGGAAATATTTTATTTCCAGATCAAGCAAGTATATTTAATTTAGATTTAAAAAACGATTCTACTTCAAAGAATAAAATTTTTAGAGATTTTTTTGATATGATTGAAACTGAAAAAAAGTTTGTATCTCAATATCAAAATAGAATTTATTATCTTATTTTTAAAAACAAATATGAAGATTTATTACACTGTAGATTAGCAAGAAAAAAACAATTTAATAAAAGAGAATTGGTAGAAAATGATATTATAGAAACAGAGGATAATGATTATCCTTATGTAAATATTTTTATTGATTTAAACTCACAAAAATTTTTAATAGAATCTAATACTCAAGTTTTTGAAAATTACAATACTTGTAGTACGGTTATGGAAAATATAATAAATAGCAATTTGAAAGAAAAAGATATAAGAATTGAATTGAATCCAATAATTGAAGAAGAAAATTTTTGGAATTATTTTGATGGAAACTCTAAAATATTTAATATAGAATTTAAATTAGTTGCACCAAATATGTTTGATGCTGAAGACGATGCAAATAATTTCTTAAAAGAAGCACAAAAAAATGTAGGTTCAGATATTGTAACTTTAAATTTTTGTAATCAAGAAGGAAATTTAAATCCAAATAAGGTAGGAATTGACTCTTTTATAAAATACATAAGTGCTGGTGGTGGAACATGGAAACTTAGGATGCTTAATTCCAATGGACAAAAACAAAGTATAAGTAGTCAACAAAAAAGTACTAAGGTAAATATTCCAATTACTTATGAAGATTTAAAAAATAGTTTATTGTCTGCAGAACAAATTAAAATAATTATTGATTCTTTTGATAAAATTGAAACTATAGAAAAATTTAGGGAGCAAGGTTAAAATGAAAAAATATTTAATTATTAGTTTATGTGTAATAATTTCGATATTAGCCTCTTTATCATATAGTAGTGATATATTTTTGACAGACTCAAAATCTTTAATTGAAACATTGTTAACTTTATTAGGATTATGTTTTACAAGTTTCAGTTTTATATCAGCTTCAATTAACGATATTTTAAAAAAATCTAATAAAAATACTGATGAAGCTCTTAGGATAAGGTTAGATAAATTATTAGATAGTATTCAAAAAGATATACTTTTAATTTTTTATGCTACTATTGTATTAATTATAATAAATATCTTTTGTTATTTTGATTTTCCGTTACTAAATAATCCTAGAAATCTAGATTTTGGATTATTTGTAATCCCATCGCTAAAACAATTTTCCTTAAACTTTTTAGTGTCATTTATATTTTGCTTATCTCTTTATTCTTTATATGATTTAATAAAAGCCTCTTTTATATTATTAAGAAAGTGTTACTAATGTATTATATGTAGCAAAGACTATGGTAATTTTTCATAGTCTTTTATATTACTATTTTATTATGTTTAATCTTTTTTGCTCTTTGAAGTGCTAGTTTATACTTTTCAAGTTCTTCTAAATAAGTTTTTCTAAAATATTTTTCATTAAGCCATTTAACACCTTCAGCTTTTACATAAACTTTTCCATCCTTACAGTATTTTAGAGGATAAGAAAAACATTGTTGCATTCTATTAGTTGCTACACCAATGGTGTTTTTACTTTTTCCAAAGTATTCTCTTAGATCATATAGTGAAATATCTTCATAATGTATTTCACTATGTTCGAGTTTAAATTCTTGTTCAAGTCTTAATATTTGTTTTTCAAAAAATGCTATTTCTAAATCCAAATAATAACCATTCTTATTGAAATAAACTTCTTCTAAATATTCCACAAATTCCATATTTAAGTAAAGACAAATCTGATTGTTTATTGGATGTCTTAGGTAAGTCCAATCTTCAAGCGGATGTCGTTTATAAATTTTCTTAATTATTTTCTTTAAATCATCATAAGTTAAGTTATATTTTTTAAGTGTATAGTAATTATCTTGCCATTTGAATTCCATTTATTTTCTCCTTTCTTTTGACTTTAAAACTTTGAGGTTACTTAATATATAAAAACAAACTATCAAGCATGGTGTCTGCACACCCATTTTCTTGTTAGGGGACACCCCTAAGACCCCTTAAAATTAGTCTCCGACGGATCAATTTTTTTCATAAAATTGATAAATATTATTAATTATTTTTTAGTATTTCTGTTACTTATTTCTTCTGATATTTCAAATATTTTTTGAACATCTTTTTCATAATTTTTATTCTTTAATAATACTTCTAATAGAAGAAAACTTGGTATGTCTTTTGCGTTTCCTTTAAAATACTCTAATACTTGTGGTATGACTATTTCAAAGAAATAATTGATAAAATTCACCTCCTTTCGAGCAACAAAAAAGAGCAATTGCTTGCCCAAAATATACTTATTTATTTTTAACTTTCATAACTACTACTATAGCATCTTGTAATGTTTGTTCTATTTTATCATCTATAATTTTTAATGTATTAATAGAGTATAATTCGTCCTTTATTTCATTAAATTTATGAACTTCTAATACCTCAAAACCGATATCTCCAAAAAATTCTTTTACATGATTTATATCTTCAAACCTATCGTTTAAGTTATTTCTTGAAGTAATATTAGATACATTCTTATTAAAATCTTGAAGAGCATTGTCTTGTGATTTTATGAATTTCTTAGGTGTAACATCTGAAGTAATCCATATTCCATTATATTTGGATAGTAGATCATAAATATTTTCTGCTACCATTCTTTTTTCATCAAAACTTAAATATCTCAGTAACCCTTCATTTATAACAGCTAAAGGTTCATTATTTTTTAAATACCTTTCACATTTATCAAAATCACTTTTTCTTAACGCATTTCCATTAAGAATATTTAAATTATGAGGAATATTTTGCTCAATAGATTTTAATAATTCTATTTTATTTTTAGTAACATTTTCTAAATCTAATTCAATATAATCATATCCTTTTTTTGAATAGATTAATCCTCTTGAAGAATAGCCAGATGCTAACTCTAAAACTTGCTTGATATTAGTTTTATCTAAAAGCTTATTGATTAATTTATATCTTGCTTCTATTTCGGGTGCTAAGTTTTTACGTAAATCAACCTCAATATCACAATGGCTTTCTAACCAATTATATATTTCTTTTTCATAAGGAATATCTGTAAATATTCTCGGATAAGAAGTTACGATAGCAGTGGGACTTACTTCTTTATAATCATTATCATTGATTTCCATTGTTTGCTCCTTTCTTTGCTTCTATATTCCATTTAATTATTCCATAAACATTAATAAGTAAGTATCCAGTAGATACTAATAACATCATAGTTGATCCTTCACCTTTATTGATAAAAGTTATAATCCAAATACTTAAATCTATAACATTATTGATTAGCCATAACCACCATGATTCTTTAAATCTAAGTATCATAAGTATTACTCCACATAAGTTAATACAATTTGAACTTGCATCCATAAATGCTAGTCTTTGACTTGGAATTAAAGTAAGTAAATATCCCAGTAATAAACTTCCAACTATACAAGATAGTGTAATAATTATAGAATTTTTTAAAGTAAATTCTCGCACTTTTACATTATTTTCATCATTTAAATTTTTATTCCAAGTTACAAAACCTTTCACCTGAAGAGGTGAGAATATAAATATATAGAAGAAAAATATTCCATACAAATTATTTTTAAACGAAACATATCCCATTAAAAGATAATTAATTAAACCTAAAATATAATTGATTCTTTTTCCTTCACTAGCAAAATAAGCACACAATAATCCTGTTAATAAAATAGTTCCACCAACTATAATATCATTAGAAATTATCCCTGAAACCAATGAAATTATGACACAAATACAAGAGATTATTAAATATTTTTTCCTCATAAATTTCACCTTTTTTATTCTTGACTAAGAGTATATCCACCATCAACTATAATTTCTTGACCTGTTATAAAACAAGAAGAATTATCAGCTAAGAATAATGCAACATTTGCTATATCCTGAGGATTTCCTAATCTTTTTAATGGTGTTTTGTTTTCTATTTCTTCAATATAATCATCAAAATTTGGAGTTTCTATATAGGACATAGGGGTTTTTATAACACCAGGAGAAATAACATTACATCTTATTCCATATTCACCATATCGTGATGCAATAGATTTTGAAAAAGAAATAATTCCTCCTTTTGATGAGGCATAAATGGGAAAATATTTTGAACCATTCCTTGCAGCAATAGAACCAATATTTATTATATTTCCCTTTATATTATTTTCTTTCCAATTATCAATAACTTTTAAACACAAAGAAATAGTGTTTTTTAAATTTGTATTTAAAATATCATTTAATTCCGAACTGTTAAAATGTTCTGATTCTTCATTACTACTTATAATTCCAGCACAATTTATTAGAATATCTATGTCATTTAAGGTTGATAATATATTATCTAAATTATTGCTATTATTTATATCACATACAAAATATTTAATTCTATTGTTTGAATTATTAGTAACGCTTTTTAGTTTATCTTCATTTCTACCTAAAATGTAAACATCATAATTATTATCACAAAATGTTTTTGCAATACTTTCTCCAATTCCAGAGCCACCTCCAGTTATCAAAACTTTTCCTAACATATTGTAACACTCCTTTCATATTAATATAATTATACTATATTCAGGCATTTATTGATAGTAAGGTTAAAGAATCTTTTTCAAATTTATTTTCTTTCTTATTAGGAATTATTTGTAAAATATTATCATTTTTAATATCATCAAGATTAAACAATTCTTTATCAATAGTAGTTGAAGCAATCTTGTAAAATTCACTTAGTGAATTTATATAGTCTTTAATCTGTTCTTTTGTCTTTGCATTAGATAAAATAATATCTTGCTCATCAATATTGATAACCATGTCAAAACAGTCATTACGAAATAGATAGCCAAAGTTTTCTAATTCCTTACTATTAATATTTATGTTTTTAATAATAATTTCTTTTTTATCTTTAGAAACTTCAATGGTATCAATGTACTTATTAACAAGGTCATACTTTTGCTCTTTAGTAAGTTTATTCCATAACCCATTTTTTCTAACATAGTAAGATTTGTATTTTAATTTTTCAATTTCTTTTAAAGTACTAACTAATTTTATATCATCTCTATGATCTAAATTTTGGTTAGAAAATTGTAAATCTTTTAGTTTCAATTCTATATCCTGTTTTTGAATGGTAATACTATCCAATTCATCCTGAAACATTTTAAGTTCAATATTACCTTTAACAAAAACTGTTTTAATTCGTTGCTCTTGATTATTTAATTCCTTTAACATCTTGTTATATCGTTTAATTTCTTTATCAATATCTTGGTTTAAAAATGGCTTAAAGGTATTATCAATCAATAAAAAATAATTTAACATATCATTTAAAAATAACATAATTTTATCTTCTAATTTATTCTCACTAATAGTCATTCCACAATTATTACATTGGTAGTAAATATACTTTCTCTTGCTTTTAGAAGAGCAAGAAGTACCTCCCATAATCTTATGACACTGGGAGCAGACGACACTTTGCATAAATATATAAGTATATTTTCGTTTATAGTTCTTTTGATTCTTTTCCTTTTGTTTTTGAACTATTTCAAATGTTTTCTTATCAATAATGGCAGGACATACATCTTCAAAAAGAATAGTTTCTTCATCTTTAACTCGTTTCTTGTGTTGATAAGAACCAACATAAATATAGTTAGATAACATATTATCAATGGTAGTTGTTCGCCAGTTTTTATTTAATACTTTTTCTTCATTAAATGTTTTAACGATAGAACAAACTGAATTTCCTTTTACATATAAGGCAAATATTCTTTTTACAATTTCACTTTCTAAATCATCAATAACTAATTCTTTATTGACTTTTCTATATCCAAGTGGAGACTTCCCAGAAAAATGTCCTTTTTTCACAGCACCAGTTAAGCCAAATTTAGTTCGTTCAGAAGTTCTTTCTATTTCTAATTGAGCAAGTATAGTAAGCATTCTTATAAAGAATTTACCATTAGCAGTTTCAGTATTAATTTCTTCAGCTACACTTTCTAAACTGCAATGATACTCTTCAAGTAGAGAACATATTGTTTCTAAATCTTTAATTGAACGAGTAAGTCTATCTAATTTATAAACAATTATTTTGTTTATCTTACCATCTTTCATATCTTGTATCATTTCTTGGAATTTAGGACGATTCGTATTCTTAGCTGAAACTCCTTCTTCACGATAGACTTTGTAAATCTCATAATCCTTAAAATCACATAGCTTTCGTAGTTTATCTTCTTGTTCATCTAAACTATGTCCAAACCTACTTTGATCCTCCGTTGAAACACGAGGATACAAGCCAACAACATTTTTTTCGTTTTTCATTCCATTCTCCTTTCATATTTTTAACACGAAAAAACACAAGAGAATTTCCCTTGTGTATAAAGATAAAACCTATTTTTACTACAATACCATAATAGCACATTTTAAGCGGAAGGTAAACGGAAATTGAAAAAAATTTGATACCCATTTTGCCCAGTGTTTATAAGGGTTTGTAGAAATTTCAAAAAAATTATTTTTCCAACATTTTAAAAATTAAAAATTTAATGTTTTCCATAGTTACATTTTGCATAGTGGATTTATCATAAAGAGTAGGATTATTTTCATAAGCAATCAATACAAAATAACTACTTTTATTGCTTATTACTATCTGATGTGGTTCATTGATTGAAAGGTTAGTTTTATCAAAATGAATATTCTTCCCATTTACAAATTCAATATGTAGTTTTGATATTTTAGGTATCTTCATAAGTTTTTCTTTAACACATAAAGTAAATTCTAAAGGTTCTATGGTTATTTTCATTTAAGAAACCTCCCTTCAAGCATGAAAAAACCCCATATCAACGAGTGATATAGGATATTTTTGTAATATAAAACTCACACGAGGGTGTGAGTAATTCTCTCAATGGAGCAAGAGTAAAACTTATTTCGAACTCTAACTCTAATGAAATTGATAAATTTCAAATCCATTTAAATTATATCATATTCTTTTATTATTTCAATAATTTTATGTTAATTTAGCTTGTATTTTTAGAAAAAGATTATACAATGGTTGATCTGCAATATACTCCTTAACTTCTTTTGTTAGATTTTCATAGACGCTTATAGCTTCCTGATTATTTTTAAGAATTATATTAATTGCAAATCTTATAAGTAAATCATTTTGGTTTAATAGAATACTTTTCATTTCACTAATATCTTTTTTGGTTAAGTTATTTAATCTATATTGAATTTGCCATAAATTTATTTTATATGTTATGTTATTATTATCTATATCTATAAGCTTTAAAAAGCAATATTTTGCAACTATTAGTAACTCTTCATTTTTGCTATTGTCATATGCTTTAATAATTTCTAATAAAGATTTATTTGCTAAAAGTATAGTATCGTTGTTTAATTCCATTAAATCAAATGCTTTTTTATAATCTTCAATTTTAATATTATCTGCGAGTAATTGCTCAGCTTTTAAAATTAAAAAACCATTTTTAAAATTATATTTTAAATTATTTTTATATTTTAGCAGGAAATGAAATTGATTTTTTGAATTAAATTCAATAATGTTAAATTCGTTTTTATTCGTTTTTAAGAGTAAATAAATAAAATGTAAATTAGAAATATGGACATCCCAAAACATAGAAGTAGGAGCACTTGATTTTATTTTCTTTTTATATATAAAATAATCAATCAAATAATTAATATTTTTTTTATCTGTATCAGACATATTAGACATATCAATTTCTTTATTAATATCTAAGATTTCTAGTGTTTTTTGAATATCTAAATAAAAATGTAAAAGGGATTTGTATTTTTCTATTTCATTCTTGTTCATTTTTTGCTCTAAAAAAATGAAAGCAGTATTTTTGTCTTTTAAATCATTTAATGATAGTATAAACTTTAAATCATTTATTCTTTCTTCTAAACTTCCGTTAATTTCAAATTTTAATTCATGTGTTGTGTCATTTAATATTATAGATTTACCAATTTTTATTATAGTATTTTCTTGTTTACTAATTATAGTAATTTCCCTATAATAAATTATATTATCGATAATAATATCTTGTTTAATAATTTTACTACTATAAATAGAATTTAGGGTTGCTTTTTCATAAGGTAAGTAGATTTTTGCTCCATTAATATTAGCTATTTTATATAAGTAAAATTCTTCACCAATTAAAGAATTGTATGAACAATCAGAAACAATAGTAGGAGTGTATAATAGATTATTTTCATCACATATAATTGAATTGTTAAAATCGAAATCACAGTTTTTAAATGATATTTGTAATTCTTGGTTACGTAAAAAGTTTAAGCATATATTTTCTAATCTCCAAAATTCATTATTAGGTAATATTTTAAATTTTAATCTGTTTATTTCAGTATAATTATTATTAATAATTTTTTTTAAATCAAAAGGTAATAAAACTTTATAATATACAACTTTTTCTCCATTTTCTAGAATCAATATATGAAAATATAAAACACCATTCATTTTAAAGTAGTTGTCTATATCAGCTTTATCAATTTTAAAAAACATATGTTTTCTAATAGATTTTATATTTTTAGATGTTGTTTTAATTTGAGTTTGAACTTCGCCGACTTTATTAGTTTTTAAGTCTGGATTGTCACAATAAACTTTAATTGGTCCATCATAGCTTTCAGTCTTATCATTGTAATTTAAATCTTCTCGCAAATTAGCTATTTCACTTATTTGATACTTTAAAAATGTAATTCCTCTATCTTCAGTTTTTGTAGCACTTTTACGCATCTTTGCCATTAAAAAACACCTCTTATTAATTATAATTTTTAAATATTGAAAATTTGTTAGTATTTTAATATTTAATTGTATAAAACTAAAAACAGTTTAATTTTATATATTATTTTTGTATTTCAAAATACTATCAATATCACATTCTAAATAATCACATAGTCTAGCTAAAACGGTTATATCAATTCTAGTTAATTCACCAGTTAGTATTCTTTTAATAACTTTAAAATCTGTATTTGTATCTTTCATTAATTTGTTGATGCTTAAATTTTTAGATTTTAATAAATCATCTAACTTAAATTCATAATATCCTTTTTCCATTTGTACTTTTATCATAATTTTACTTTCCTTCCATAGTAAAATCATAACAATTTATTATGTCACTTGACTATTGGCTATATAACCAGTATAATGTATATATAATAGGAGGATAAAATGGATAAGAATATTTTAAAACTAAAAAAAGGTGAAGAATTACAAATCATTAATGGTAAGGGTGGAGTAACTATAAAAAATACTGGTAATAAACTTCTTGTTCAAGAAGACTCCAACAGTTTTGGCATTGAAAATATAGCTATAACTGACTTGGATTTTAACGATTTAAAAAGATATTTCTTATTTGAAATATATTATTTGGAAATGATATCAGAGGATGTTCCAGAAGGAATAAAAAAGAAAGTAAATGAGTTAATGAATTATCACTATAGGATTTTATATGGTAAAGAATATAACAAAAAACATAGTGGAATAGAAAAAGAAAAATTTCAATGTATAACACATTTAAAACATAATTCTTTTTAAGTGTTAAAAAAATTGTGGCTCAAAAATTCTTTAAATTTTAAGGGTGAAAAAACAAACGAGCATAAGATGGTGGACGTCAAAAAGAACTAGATTTCTTACAGAACCTAGCTTTTTTATGACGCCATTATCTGTTTTTGCACTTGCAAAAATGGCTCATTTCATTATATTTGTGGCACAATTAACTTGTTTTTTTCCGTATTTATCTAAAAAAATATGGCACTTTCTGTTGAGCCAAATATAAATTTTATAATAAATTTGGTGGCTCATTAGTTTTATTATTTTTTATCAAAAAATTGAATTGCTTCTTTTAATGTTTCAAAAAAATTTTGTCCCATCATCGAACCATCTCTACCTATATAATCACAAACGATAAAATTATTAAAACAATTTTCTACATAAACTAGATATTTTTTTTCTACTGCTTTTATTATAATGCAATCACCATAAAGAATATTTCTAAATCTAATTCTTGTTAAATCTTTTATATATAAATTTTTAACCTCTAATAATTTTTCTTTCATTATAAAAATCTCCTAATATTATTCATTTTCTTTTTGATTGATAAGCAAAACAAAAAAGGATTTTTTTGTTTTAACTTATACCATTATGTATTAACATTGTTGTCAGTAAAGGGTGGTAACAAGCAACTTTGTTGCCCTTGACTGACATTATTCTTTTCAAAATAATAAATATTTTTACTAATAACTTTGGGGATAGTAGAAAATAATTGGTTTTCATTTTCTACTAGTGTTTTATTATCTTTTTTAACACTAATCATACCCATATTTATTTTGTTTTTTTGGCAATTTATTTTCTCTAAAGGAAATATTCTTACAATTTCTGTATCATCATATTTTTTGCTATCAAATCTTTTCTTTTCAAAATCGAATACCCCTTCATAATAATAAACTTCATAAAATTCTCTCAAACGTATAATATGTTGTTTCACTTTTTCGGATGGTAAATAATTAGAATATCTTACATATCCAATATCATCATAATCAATTTTAGGAATTTTCCAATCAATAAAGCCTTCATTAAATAATGATTTAAAATCTTTATAAAATGTATTTCTAAAATTTAAAGTATCAACTATATAATCACCATCTTCATCAAGTTTTAAAGTTATATCTTCAATATAGTTCATAATTATATTGGCTTTTTCTTCTCTTGATAAATCTTTCCAAACAATGACAATTTGATTATATAAATTTGGCAGTTTTATTTTGTTAATAAAGTCTATATCCCGTTTAATTAGTATATCTTCTTTAGTAAATTTTAAATTTTCTAGTTGATTATTTTCTAATATTTTTTGTTCTAATATTCTAATATTATTATCAATAATTTTAGCTTCATTTTTATATTCTTCTAAAGTAAAACCCTCATTAATATAAGCATTTCTAACTCTTTCTTTTTTCATTTCTTGAACTTTTAGTTCTCTTGATAGTTCTTCTTTAGGATTTTCAATTTTAGTTTTTAGCATTGGGAGGAAAAATTCATTAACTACAGCATCATATTCTAAAATATCACTTAATAAATGAATAATAGATTTTTCAATTTTATCTTCCTTAATATTATTTTTGCAATGGCTACAACCATAATAATGATACCATTTATCAGCTTTCTTTTTATAAGAAGCTCTACCTCCTAAAATTCTACCACATTTAGGACATTTTAATTTTTGAAGGAAAAGATAGGTTTGATTCCTCATATAACTTTTAGAATTTTTCTTTTTTTGGACTTGGCAACTTTCCCACATTTCTTTACTAATAATTGGCTCTATAACATTATAATAATAAGTAGGGTGATTTGTTCTTTTACCATGAATAAAATCGCCTTTATATAGTGGATTTTCAATCATTTCTAATATTGTTGTATCATACCATTTTTTATTAGCTATCTTTTCTTCGTTAAAAATATTAGCAATTTTTTGATAGCTGTTGCCTTCAAAATATAATTGATACAGTCTTATGATTATATCTTTTGTAAGAGGGTCAGGAACTAGCTTTTTATTTTTTCGTGTAAAACCAAGAGGAGCTTTATTTGGTATGTTTCCATTTTTTATAGCTCCCGCAAGACCGATTTTAGTTCTTTCACTAGTTCTCTCAATTTCATTTTGACTAACGCTCATTAAAAGTCTTGATACTAATTTTCCATTAGCATTAGTTGTATTAATTTCATCATTAGCACAGTCTAAGTAAGCATTATTTTCTTCTAAAAATTTCATTATATTTTCCCAATCATAAACAGAGCGAGTAAGTCTATCTAATTTTAAGGTAACAATTGTATTTATTCTTTTAGCTTTGATATCTTCTAATAATCTATCAAATTCTGGTCTATGATTTCCTGTTTTAGCACTAATTCCGGCATCTTCATAATAATCATATATTTTGTAACCTTTATATTTACACATAGCTTCTAAACGTTCTCTTTGTTCTGGCAAGCTAAAGCCTTCACGAGCTTGATCTTCTGTACTAACTCTGGTATATATGCCACATATTTTCTTTTCTTCATTCATATAATCAAATCCTTTCTATAATAAAAAACAAGAGATTTTTTCCCTTGCGTAATAAAATTTAAGTACATTTCCTAGATTTCTTGTCTAGTTTAGCGTATTATAACATAACTTTTTGGTAAATAATGTCTTTTTTCTAACTTTTTATGGAAATGTTATGGATAATTTCTGGTACTTAATATTACTAATAGGGAATAAATATAATGTAACAGTAAAGGAATTGGCTATATATTTTTAATACATTGTTTTGATATATTGTTCAAAATCTTTAAGTAAAATACTTTTATTTAAATTTTCAATATAAATATTATTTTCATAATTAAAAGCAAGAAATGTTGTATTATTGATAATTATTCGGTGAGGTTCAATATAAGTTAAATTAGTTTTATCAATTTTTCTAACGCTTCCATTTTTAATTATAGGCTTAACATTACAGAAACTACAAATAAATTCTATTTTATTTTTAAGTGCTTGTTCTAATTCAATATCTTGTTTAATTATATTTAGCATAAAAATTCTCCTCCCTTTTTTTCAACAAAAAAATCAATTCCTTTATAGAATTGACATTTATCAATAAGCTCTTACTAAAAAGTTCGAGCAGAATTTCCACTGGAGCGGATGATGGGAATCGAACCCACGTTATCAGCTTGGAAGGCTGAAGCTCTACCATTAAA
>JAMPHW010000001.1:188194-220753 GCA_023663235.1 Ruminococcus sp.
ATCAAGGAAAAGTATCAGAAGGACCACAAGCAACAGGAGAGGGAACACAAATAGGAACCAGCAAATTTAACGAACAAAATAATGATAACAAATATGTAGGATACTTTTATGAACAAGACCAAGTACATGGGTTAAAAGAGTCATCAACAATATATACCTATTTAAACGATTGGTTTGAAAGTTCAGGATTAAAATCAGAACAATACTATAATAAAATAGATATAAATGCAGGATTTTGTAATGATAGACAACCAAGCAGTAGTCAAGTAGAAATAGACGGAAACGGAGGCACTAGAACAGCGGTGACATATTATGGAGCGTACATTCGGATAAGACCAGCCGGAAATGTTCCAACAGCAACATCGACAACAGTAAATCCGACGTTAAAATGTAGTAATTATTCAGATTTGTATACATATATTAAGGCAATACAAGGAAATAGAGAATTAGTCAACCCTGTAGGTTTAATAACGGTTGATGAGGCAAGTTTTGCAGGTATGGTATATGGTTTTGTAAATCAGACCTCTACAAACTATTTGTATACTAATATGCCTTATTGGACTATGACTTCAAATCGTTTTGTTGATAACATTGCACATGTATTTGCTATTTGGACAGAAGGATATATTTCACGTGATGGTGGAACTGTAAGCTATAATAATGGAGTAAGACCAGTAATTAATATTTGTTCAGATGTCACTTTAACAGGAGATGGGACTGTTAATTCACCTTATCAAGTATTAGATTAAATTGTAAATTAAATGTCCTTTTAAGTAGTTTTATTGACTTTAAAAAACTTGTTTAGTATTATTGATATTAGGATGTGAAGTTTATGGGATTTATTCAAGATATAGTAAAAACAGTAGTTGATACGGGAAAGAAAGCAATACAAGCTGAGGTTAAAGAACAAACAGAAAATACAATAGAGACAGTTTCTAATAAAGTTACCTCAACAATTAATGATGTAGGGGATAAATTCCAAAATAATGTTAAGACTTCTATTGATAATATTGGTAATAGTACCGTAAATGATAATGTTGGAACTCAAACTATTAATAATCAAAGTTATAATAATACAGTCGTTCCTAATAATGTAATGCCACAAAATAATGGGGTTATTTCCAATGGAGTTAATCAAGTAACAAATAATATTCCAGTAAATAATCAACCTAATAATAGTCAAGTAGTTAATGGTGATAGTAAATCTATTGCTTCTGATGTAGCCAATATTTTAGAGAAAAAAGATATTATGAATAGAGATGAGTTATCTAATAATGCTAGTATTTTAGAAAAAGGAATTGTTGATAAAATAAATGAGGCGACAGACGCTATTAATACCTTTTATAATAAAGATACAACTTTAAATGATAATACACAGGATTTAGCAGGGGCTTTTGAACATTTAATGAAAGCTACAAGTAATATTGGAACTGCAACAGATAATGAGGTTGGAAAAGCAATTAATCAGGCTGTTCAAGACAATCCAGGCTTTAATGAAGGTTTAGCAGAACTTAATAAAGAAAGCTCTCAAATTATTGATAAAATTCAAGATGGAATAAATGAGTATAAAGACATAAATAATTAAATTGTTAGGGGATAATGGTTGATGAGATTATATTTAGAAGTATTTAAATTATTATTAAATAAACTTAAAGGTGAAAGTAATGGCGAAGCAATAAAGAAGTTTGCTTTAAATATGGGGATAGTTTATATTAAACTGGCTCAAATTCTTGCTACTCAAAATTTTGGTAATTTATTTACAGAAGATGACCGTCAAAAACTCTCAAGTATATGTGATGATTGTAATCCGATTAGTTATGAGGAAATAGAAGAAATATTAAAAAGAGAGTATAAAACGGATTTGGATAATATATTTAGTTTTATAGAAAAAGTTCCTGCTGGTTCAGCTTCAGTTTCACAAGTACATAGAGCGATACTTAAAAGTGGAGAAGAAGTTGCAATAAAAATAAAAAGGCAAGATATTACTCAAACTGTTGAAGATGATTTAAACAGAATAAGGAATTTAATACATATATTAGGTAGAATAGTTAATTTTAGAAATTTTGTTGGTAGTGACCATGCTTTAGATTTATATTTAAATTGGATAAAAGAAGAAATTGATTTTAGACATGAAATGGAAAACATTAAAATTTATTATGGTTTTGCATGTAATGTTAATGGAAAATTTCCTGATAGCAAGTTAATTAGAGTTCCTAAGCTTTATCCAGAATATTGTACAGATAATGTAATAGTGATGGAATTTATTAAAGGTCCTACTATTAGTAAATTAGATTTAAACGAAGAAAATAAAGAAAGAATTTTACTTGCAATTAATAGTTATATAAAAGCAAGCTTTTGGGCTTTATTTAATGATAAAACGGTTGTATATCATTGCGATCCTCATGTAGGTAATTTAGTAATTGATGATGATGGTAATATTTGTTTTTTAGACATGGGATTATTATATGCATTAAATGAACATGAAACTAATTTATGTAGAGAGTTTTTCTTAACTGCTTATTCTGGTAACTATGAGAAATTATATAGTTTACTTGTTGGATATGGAGATTTGAGCGAAAGAGAAAAAGAAATATTTAAACTTGATTGTAAAAGATATTGCGCGGAAGCTCAATCTAAAGATGTAACACATTATTTTATGGATTTAGTTGGTGCTTTTACAAAATGTGAACTTAATCCACCAACTTTTTTATTTTATATGGCTAAAGCTTTTATTTGTCTTAATGGAATAAGTCATTTTATCGGGAATGATGGTACTGCTTTAGAATTACTTGGAGAGCAAACTATAGAGTTTATGATTAATAGGAGTATTGATGATTTAATACAAATAGCAAAAGATACAGTTAGATTAGCTCCAACCGTTTTCGGTGATGCAGTAGAGTATGGAACTTCAAAAGCTTTAACTAAATTAGTATTTGAAACAGATGATGAAGTAAGAGCTAATTTTAGAAAAACTTTAGAAGATTTTCAGGAAATGTTAGCTTTATTAAAATTAGCAGATAAAGACTCTTTTGGAAGAGTAAGAAAAAATAATAGTGGCAATTTAAATAATTAAAGAAAAAACTGTCGTAATTTAAGATAATATAAGATATAATTATTAAGTGATGATTATGATAGTATTTTGTTTTATTATTAGTTTAATTTTATTTTTTATATGGACTTTTTATATGAAAAAAGATAAATTTAAAAATTTAGATGATAAAATATATAATTTTTTAGTGATAAAAGAGCCCTTTACAACATTTTTTAGAATTATAACTAACATTGGTAGTGCTTGGTTTTTAATTATAAGTTCGATAATAATTATAGTAAATTTAAGAAATAAATTAGCTATTATTATGGGAATATTTATGTTATTTGAATGGGGCTTAAATGCTTTAATAAAAAGAATAATAAGAAGAGATAGACCAAATATTAAAAGGCTTGTTAAGGAAACAGGATATAGTTATCCTTCAGGGCATACGATGAGCTCTACTTGTTTTTATAGTTTTTTATTTATATTAGTTTTAAATAGTCCAATGATAGCTAGTTTAAAAATACTTTTAATGATTATATTAATTTTAAATATTTTTATGGTAGCATTAAGTCGAATTTATTTAGGGGTTCATTATTTTAGCGATATTGTAGGAGCAGTACTTATTTCTTTAAGTATAGTTATAATTTATGTCTACTTTGTGTATGATATTTTAAATATTTTTTAACAACAAATTAAAAGCATGCTATAATTATAGTGATGTTTATGATAAAGAATGAAAATAATAAGAAAAGAAAAATATTACCTTTTTTTAAATATCTAACAGTAGTAATGGTTTTACTTACGCTTATTACTTTAGGCTTATTTAAATTTATTAATGTACTACCTAATGAATATTTATTTATCTTATTTATTCTTTTAGGTATTTTTACAGTATTTATATCATCTTTGATTTTAACTAGAAGAGGAGTTAGAAAAAGAGTCATTGGAACGCTTTTATCGCTTATATATATTGTTTTTTTAGTTGTAGTAATAGTTTATGAAATTAACACAATTGGATTTTTAAAAAGAGTGGGATATCATAATTATAAAACAGAAAATTATAGTATTTTGGTTTTAAAGGAAAATAGATACCAAGAATTAAAAGATTTAGATAAGAAGAAAATAGGTAGTTTAGAGTTTAAAACTGAAGGAATTAAGAAAGCTAAAGATAAAACTTTAAAAAAAATAGAGCCAGAATTTATTACATATGATGATATAGGAGATTTAAAAGAAAAATTTTTAAAAAAAGAGATAGATGGTATTTTAATTGAGAATTCAATGTTAGCGATATTAACAGAAGATAACGAGGAACTTGCTAGTAGTTATAAAGTTATATATGATTTTGCTATTGATGTAGAAACTAAAGATATAACTAAAAATGTTGATATTACAAATGATGCTTTTAATGTTTATATTTCAGGAATAGATACTTATGGTGCAGTATCTAGTGTGGCTAGAAGTGATGTTAATATGGTTGTTTCTATTAATCCTAAAACAAAAAAGGTTTTAATTACATCGGTTCCAAGAGATTATTATATTGAGCTTGATGGTAAAGGAAAAGATAAATTAACACATGCAGGTATTTATGGAGTAGAAACTAGTGTTAAAGCATTAGAAGATTTATTAGATATTAAAATAAATTATTATTTAAAAGTTAATTTTACATCGCTTGTAGATACAGTTAATGCCTTAGGTGGAGTGGAAGTTAATTCTAATTATGCTTTTACATCACGAGATGGTTATCGTTATAAAAAGGGTTATAATAAATTAAATGGAGAAGAGGCTTTGTCTTTTGTTAGAGAACGTAAAGCTTTTGATGGTGGGGATAGAATTAGAATTGAGAATCAAGGCTTAATGTTAGAAGCTTTAATAAATAAAGCTCTTAGTCCATCGATAATTACAAAGTATAATTCATTATTAAAAACATTAGGTAAATCATTTTTAACTAATATTGATATAAAAGATATTACGGAGTTTATAAAAGAGCAGATTAATGATATGAGTTCATGGGAGATAGAAGCTTATTCTTTAGATGGATATGATGATTATGATTATACCTATTCTTATCAAGGTGCTAAATTATATATTATGAGGCCTAATAATGAAACTGTAATAAATGCCCAAAATAAAATAAAGGAAATATTTGAATGATATTTCCTTTTAACTATTATATAAACGATATAGGGTAATAGATGGTTTATTAAATAGTCTTAGTTTTAAATTAGTAGTTCCAAGACCATTAGAAATATATAACTTGGAACTATTTATTTCATAATAACTATCAAGATAACTTTTAGCTCCTTCAGTTTTTATTAAGCCACCTATAAAAGGAATTCTTATTTGACCGCCTAGTGAGTGACCTGCAAAAACAAGAGACGTATTATCTAACTTTTTTATAGTATCAGGATAGTGAGTTAGAGTAATATTAAAATAATCATTATTATATAATTCCATATTATCGGTATTAGTTAAACCAATAAAGTTTAAAGGTGTAGAACTATTATTATAGACTAATTTATTAGAGTTATCTAAAAGAATAAAATAACTTTTATTTAAGATTTCTTCATAAGTACTTAAATATTTCTGATCATTATCACCAATGATAGCAAATTTATAAAGTTTAGCCTTTATATTACTTAATTCATTAATTACTTCTTCACTGGTTTCATTTTTAATATCATCATAACTAAATAAGTCACCTGTAAAAATAATGATATCAGCGTTTAACTCATTTAATTTAGTTACAACTTCTTTTAGAGTATCTTTATTGGTAGTACTTCCATATAATAAGTCTGAGAAATGAGCTATTTTAAAACCATTATAATCAGCACTTAAAGTTTCTGTATATATAGGTATTTCATTAACTTTTAAACCAACAGTATTAATATATCTAGCATCTAAATAAATTAAGACAAAAATAATTATTAAACATAAAAATATTTTAAGAGCAACTTTTTTCATATTACACCTAGAATAATAGTATTAGTAGGACACACATTCCGTTATGAATAACATGGGCTAGGGTAGATGTGTAAATGTTATTAGTTTCGTACATTGCTTTACCAAAGAAGAAACCTAGGGCACCATAAGGAATAATAAATAATAATCCTAAAAGGCTAAAATCTGTTAAAATATGAGCTGCACCAAATATTAGGCCAGTAAATAATGCAAAAGTGTACCATTTATCAAAGCCTTTTTGGAAAGAAGCTCTAAAAGTTATTTCTTCAATTAAAGGCCCTACAAAAACCATGGTTATAATATTACTTATAGGGTAGTTAGTTAATAATTCTCTATTAGCGCTTTCATTTGCAGCAATGTTACCGACAATCATTGTTATAATTAAGTTACTAATAATCATGACTCCTAAACCAATAAGCCAATTTCTAAAAGCAACATTAATATTATCTTTTTTGAATTCTTTAAAGTCTTTTATTAGTCTTTTGTGATAGAAAATAAATAAAACAATTAATAAGATAAGATAAGTACAAAGCTGAGATGCTTCAGCGATAAACTGATTATTACTTTTATAATATTCACCTAGAAAATAGGCTGCGATGTTAGCTGTAAGAATATATAAAAGAATAGTTCCAAATCCTTTAAAAATTTCAATGGTTTTAGTTTTTATTTTATCGAATTTTGTTATAGTTTCAATATCTTTTTCTTTTTCCATTTTAATCACTCTGTTTCTAATGATAAATATATCAAAAAAGATTGGTTAAGACAAGTCTTTTTAAGAATTATAAACTTAAAGAATTGAGTTCTGTCTTAAAATTATATGATAAAATTGTAATATTTATTTGTTATTATACACTTTCTTTTCGATTAATTTACAAAAATGTATTGGGTAGTGTTGATATTTTAAAAAAAATTAGTTATAATAATTTATATAATATAAAGGAGGAATTGAAATATATGAAAGAAGCAACAGGTGAATTAAATATGACAGTTATTACCGTTGTTGCAATAGCAGCGGTTGCGGCATTCTTCTATGCCTTTGTTTGGCCTAGCATTAAAACAACTATTAATAGAAGTACAATATGTGCATCTTCTTGGGGTTGTAGTAATTGTGATGGTAAGAATTGTACTTGTAGTTATTGTGAAGATGGAGATATGGAATGTAATGATCCAAAAGAAATAAAATGTCCAGATCAATCTAATTCAGGTACTACAACAGGAACAACTGTAACAAAATAATAATAGGAGGTAGGAGAAAATGAAAGAAGCATCAGGAGAACTTAATTTAACAGTAGTTGTAGTTATTGTTGTTGCTATGCTTGCTTTCTTTTTCTTTTCAATTTTATGGCCACAGATAAGAAATAATTTTGCTTCAAATACTAAATGTAATGAAGCGATATGTGGTGTCGATGTAAATGGTAATAAAGTTCAACCTAAAAATGGTATGATAGAATGTTATTATCGTGATAAGAATAATCAAGCACATACTATTACGTGCGCTTGGAAGGGTTAATTGGTGATATTGGATGAAAGAGTCAGTAGGTGGCGTATCCTTATTTAATATTGTAATAGTTTTTGTATTGCTTTTTACAGGTTATATAAGTTTATCAATTAACTATTCTAAGGCATATAATGTCAAAAATGAGCTTTTAAATATTATAAAAAATCAGGGTGGTGTATGTACTTCTGATAGACCTAGTAACAATAATAATTGTTACAATTTTGCTGAGCAAATTCAAGATTATTTTAAAGAATCTAGTTACAGAAGTACTGGTAACTGTAATACTAGTGATGGTTGGATTGGCTATTCAAGAAGTGGAGATTTACTTAGAGATGGAAAAAATTCAGCTTTTTGTGTTAAAGCAGTAAAACCTAAATCTAATACAGAACTTCCTAATGCTTTATATTATCAAATAAAAGTTTTTTATCAATTAGATTTACCAATTATTAATAGTTTGTTTGAATTTTCGATTTTTGGAGAAACTTCAAGAATATATAAGCCTAATGAATGTGAATATTTTAAAGATTCATATACTTGGTGTAAATAGAGGTGTTTAAATGAGACAGACAATTGGTGGAACATGGTTAATGCAGTTAATGATATTATTTATTCTTTTATTTGTTGGGTATATTGTTTTAACTTTGAGTTACTCTAAATCTATACGTTTAAAAAACGAAGTTGTAACTATGGTGGAAAAATATAATGGATTACATGATGAAAGTGTATCACTTATTAATAATTATTTATCTTCTTCTGGATATACCGCTAGAGGAAACTGTACTGCAACAAGCGGAACGGGAGTATATGGAGCAACAGATTTAAAAATAATGGCTTTAGAAGAAGCGCAACCTAATAAAAAATATTATTATTGTGTAAAGAAATTTAAAGGGGCTAATACGACTAAATACTATCAAGTAACATTATTTTATAAATTTAATTTACCGATTTTAGGTAATATTTCAGGATTTACAGTTAGAGGAACTACAAGTAACTTTCAAACATCGGATGATGATGCTAATAGTCCATATTGTAAGATGGTTAATGAAAATAGAGGTTTTTGTCGTAGATAGAAAGCAGGTTATTAATGAATGTAATTGTATCAAATAAATATCAAAATATGTTAGCAACTTTAGACATTGATATTATAAAGAATATTAATGGAGAATTTGAAGTAGAAGAACTTGTTAAAATATTTACTAATTTTTATTTTAATAAAATGATTATAGATATTACAGCGATTAAAGGTTATCAAAATATTAAGACAATTCAGAATTTATCTGTTAATTTTGATATGAGTAAAATTATTCTATTATTGGATGATTCAGCGATGGTTAATAGTAAAGGTTATTTATCTAAACTAGTTAGTATGGGTATTTATAATTTTACAAGAAATATTAATGCAGTTAAATTCTTAATTGATAATCCAAACTCTTATAAAGATGTTGCTCAATATCATAATTTAAATGGTAATAATAATGATGATAATAGTGCTAGCAGTGATACATTTACAGGAACTGGTAGTGCAGGTCTTAGAATAATTGGTTTTAAAAATGTAACATCACATGCAGGAGCAACTACACTTGTTTATATGTTGAAAAAACATTTAGAAGTAGCTTATAATGTAGTAGCAATAGAAGTAGATAAAGAAGACTTTATTTATTTTAATGATAAGTCTTTAAAGTCATCTTCTAGTCTAGATTTATCTTTTAACATTGCCAATAATCCTGATACAGAAGTGATATTAATAGATTTAAATGATTCTAATCAAGCTAATTTATGTAATGAAGTAGTTTATTTAGTTGAACCAGGTTTAATTAAATTGAATAAACTTATTAGGGCTGATAGAGAAGCTTTCTTAAAATTAAAAGAGAAAAAAGTTGTTTTAAATAAGAGTATTTTAAATAGTAAAGATATTAGTGATTTTGAACAAGAGGCAAGAGCACAGGTTTTCTTTAATATTCCTTATTTAGATGATAAAAAAGAAAGAGAACAAGTATTAGATGACTTTTTAGTAGCACTTGGATTTTCAAGACTTAATAGTAGTAATTCTAGTCGTGCTAAATTATTTAATATTTTTAAGTAAATTATATGTTTTAAAAAAGAGTGTTTATTGGTATAATATATTAAAGGAGCAAGATGAATGAAAAAGTTTTTAAGTTTAATCATTTTAATTGGTTCTTTATGGTTTATTATAACACTTACTTGTAATATTTTGACTGATAATGGCATAAAAGTAGATGTTAAAACTAAAGAAAATAGGATTATCGGAAAGGTTAGCTCAAATGAAGTTGATAATATGCTTTCTGATGTTTTTAATATATATTTAAATGAAGTAAGATATAAAGTAAAGATTGATTATACATTTAATGTTTTAGAAGATGAAACAACAAATTTAGAATTAAAGATTTATTTTGATGGTAAAGAAATATTAAGTAAAGTTGTAGGAGTAAATGTTGTTAAAGATTTAGAAGAACCTTTTAGAAATGAAGATATTATAAACAAAGTTTTGTTAACAGAGGATAGTTTTAAAATTATTAATAGCGATAAAGATTATCTTTCTATAAAAATTGGTTATTTAAATAATTATGGTGAATATTATTTATTTAATAATAAAGGTAATTTATTAAATGAAAAAGCAATACTTGCTTATGATAATAAAAATTATGTTAATGAAAATGATGAACTTTTAGATATATTTTATGAAAATAATTATTATGTGAAGTTTCTAGATAATGAAATGTTTGTTTTAGAATTAGAAAATGGGAAGAATTTAAAGTTTAAAGAATATAAGTATAATATTAATAATAATAAGATTAATAAAGAATTAATAAATACTTATGAAAATATTAAATTAGTCGTTAATGAGGAATAATAATTCCTTATTTTTAGTATTTATGGTAAAATTAAAGAGGTGAATTATAATGTTTGTAGATGAGTTAACAATTAAAGTTATAGCTGGTAAAGGTGGAGATGGCTGCACTTCTTTTAGACGTGAGAAATGTGAACCAATGGGAGGACCTAATGGAGGTAATGGAGGTAGAGGAGCCAATATTATTTTTAAAATAGATAAAGGTTTAAAAACTTTAATTGATTTAAGATATATGAAAATTATTAAAGGTAAAAAAGGAGAAAATGGTAAAGGTTCTAATAGAAACGGTTCTAATGCAGAGGATATTATTATTAAAGTACCTGAGGGGACAACAGTTATAGATAGTGATACTAATTTAGTTATTGCAGATTTAGTAGGAGAAAATACGGAGGTGATTGTTGCTCATGGAGGTAGAGGAGGACGAGGTAATACTGCTTTTAAAACAGACAGTAATACAGCTCCTAAATTTAGTGAACTTGGAGAACCTGGAGAAGAAAGAATCCTTAAAGTAGAACTTAAAATGCTTGCAGATGTAGGATTAGTTGGTCTTCCTAGCGTTGGTAAATCTACAATATTATCGATGATTAGCAATGCTAAACCAAAAATTGCGGAATATCATTTTACAACATTAAGTCCTAATTTAGGCGTTGTTACATTAAAAGATAAAAGAACATTTATTGTCGCAGATTTACCAGGATTAATTGAAGGTGCACATGAGGGTGTAGGACTTGGAATTAAGTTTTTAAGACACGCGATGAGAACAAAGATATTAGCTCATGTTATTGATATGGGAGCTGAAGAAAATAGAAATCCAATTGAAGACTATGAAACGATTAGAAAAGAAATTGAAAACTATAATAGTAAGCTTGCTAATAAAAAAGAAATTATTATAGCTAATAAAATGGATTTATCTACGGCAGAAGAGAATTTGGTAAATTTTAAAAAGTTTTATCCAGATAAAGAAGTTATTGAATTTAGTTCTTTTGATGAAAAATATTATGATAAATTAATGGTTAAACTTGCAGATATGTTAGATAGTGTTAAAGAAGATCCTTTATATTTAGATGAAGAATTAGAAAGTCATGTTATATATAAATTTAAGAATGAAAGACCTTTTACAATAACCAAGGTAGATGATGTATGGGTATTAGAGGGTAGAGAATTAGAAAAACTATTTAATATGACTCGCTTTAATGAAGATGAAGCAGTTATTAGATTTGCTAGAAAACTAAAAGGTATGGGTGTTGAAGAAGAACTTGAGAGACTTGGAGCCCAAAGAGGCGATGAAGTTCAAATTTGTGATTATATTTTTGAATTTAAAGAGTAATTTATAGTGTTTTTTTAAGCATTTTGTATTATAATAAAAAAGTGATTAATATGCTAGAAATGATTGATACATTTATTGATACGACTTTACAAAATTTAGGACTATGGGGACCTATTGTAGGATGTTTTTTCATAACTATTGAATCAATGGTACCAATACTTCCTTTATTTGTTTTCATAACGCTTAATTTTTTGGCTTTTGGTAATATATTAGGTTTTATTATATCATGGTTTTTTACATGTATAGGATGCTCCATATCATTTTTTTTGTTTAGGAAAAAGGTTCAGACTTGGTGGTATAAGAGACTAAAAAGTAGAGGTATTATAAGTAAAGAAACAATGAATAAAATTACATCGCTTAAATTTGAAGAATTAGCAACGGTTATTGCTATTCCTTTTACACCAGCTTTTTTAGTTAATATTCTTTGTGGTTTATCTAAAATGAGTTATAAGAAATTTTTAGTAACTTTAATGATAGGAAAAGCATTTTTAGTTTATTTTTGGGGATTTATTGGTGTTAGTTTAATTGATAGTATTAAGCATCCGATATATCTTTTAAAAGTTTTAATTATGTTATTGATTGCTTATATTATAAGTAAGATAGTTAATAAAAAATTAAAATTAGTTTAGGGTTAATCTGAATGCTATGAGGATATTAGTATCCGTTTAACTATGGCAACGCTCAGGTGTTCTATGTGAATGGTACGAATGGCTACCTCAACAACAACGGCGTGCACGGCACGAATGGTGTGCGTCCAATATCCTTTTAGAACTTAAATATTTAGGTTAAGGCTTAATATAAAAGAATTAGGATACAAGATTAGTCCTTAAGTTTTTACTTTAAATATATAACACTGATGTTTTTATGTCTTGTATATAAAACTATGACAGTGTTTTTTAATTGTTTATGAAAGTTTTGTGAAATCGTTTTAGGGTGCATAAACACTAAGCTTGAAGACTATTCTGAAAAGCCCGTTTTCTTTACACTAAATAATATATATGATAAAATATTAATAGGAGATGTATAGCTGTTAAGTGCCTTCAAACTTGGTGTTACTGCATCTAGATTGGAGTGATGCCTATGAGTGAAAGGAATTGTAATGGAATATTTAGTTATTCTAGTGGTTTTGATTTTAGTACTAAAACAAGACAACACACCCAAAAATTAGGGCAAATAAAAAAGCGCTTAACACTTCAATTTAATTTGAAGCGCTAAGTGCAAATCTAATTTTTTAGAGGCATTTAACGAAGCAAGTTATATGTCTCTTTTTTATTGTATGAAGTTTTCTTCATCTGTATACATAATACCATAATTAACTAATTATTTCAAGTATTTAGGATTATCAATCTTACCTAGGAGATAATCAGCAGAAATGTGATATTTTTTACAAATATCGTAAAGAAATGGAGTAGCGATAATATTTGTGCCTCTTTCATATTCTGCAATAGTTCCATTAGCAATATTTAATATATTTGCAAGCTTAATCTGGGTAAGATTTTTATCTTTTCGAAACTCCTTTAATCTAATACTTAGTTTTTCTTTATTAATATTTTTATTTGAGTTCTTGTATTGAAATAAATTATTTAATCCTAATATATAATCAATAGAAGTGTCATAGTAATTGCTAATATCATTAAGTCTTGTTACTGGGATAATTTTTTCTTGTACTTCATAATGAGAGTATGTTATTCGAGAAACGTTTAAATTTTTAGCGATATCTGCTTGACTATAGTTATTGTTTAATCTAAGTTCTTTTAATTTTTCTCCATAATTCATATAATTCACCAATGTTATTTTCTCATTTATTTATTAAGTATTAAATTTTGTGGTCCTAATAATGAGAATTTTCTTGACAAATATAATATTCAATAATATAATTGATGTATAAGCTAGAAATTTCTAAAATAATCCGGATTTGCTTATTATAAGGAGCAAATAAAAAATGAAATTTAAAAGAAATATAAATAGCAAAAAGTATTTTTTTTGTGGTCTAATAAGTGTAGTAGTACTTACTGTAACAGTTACTTTTATAACATCAAAAGCAAATTATAGAATGACAGCATCTATTCCTTTAACAGAAGGTAAAGTTGTATCTAGCCCTTATGATATAAATGTAATGGCTATATATATCAGTGATGGGGATGGCAATTATCAAGAATTATCTAAAGAAACAACTATGCCTAGTGGATATATAATAAATAAGGAAAACACTTATTGCTGTAAGGGAAGTAATTGTAAAAAAGAAAATAAAGATACAAATGCTATAATAGAAACAATAGGGGGAATACATATTTTTAGAGGTATATCTAAAGGTGATAAGTGTTTTATTTACTTAGATAAAGATACAAGTACTGCTAAAACAATGAGCGAATTATTAAATACACACTATAAATATAAAGCAAAAAGAACAAGTGAGAATAAAGATTTTAATGTTCCATATGAAGAAACAACATATGGAATGATATTTGAAGCTGAAGATGACGATGGAACAACATATTATTTTGCTGGTAACCCTTTAGATAATTGGGTAGAGTTCGGAGGATATTATTGGCGGATAATAAGAATAAATGGTGATGGCTCTATAAGAATAATATATCAAGGAAGAACACAAGATGAAAATGGAAATAAGTTAGAACCACAAGCAACTGGATCAGAAACTCAAGTTGGAATAAGTGCATTTAATACTCAAAGTACTGATAATGCTTATGTTGGCTTTATGTATGGAACTCCAAATTCAGATACTTATGAAGCAACACATCAAAATATTAATGATAGTACTATTAAAAAAGAATTAGATAATTGGTTTATAAATTCAAATATAAAAAAAGGTTCCAGTTATTTTGATAAAATAGATTTAAATGCAGGATTTTGTGGCGATAGGCAAGTTAGTACAATTTATAGCTATTTAAATGGAAATGGTGGAAATAAGAAAGTATTATCTGCTTATGGTCCTAGAGTAAGAGCAGAAGTCGGATTAACTAAACCTATATATAATTGTGTAAATAACTCTGATTTATATACTTATAATGCCTCGACTAAAGGTAATAAAGTATTAAAGAGTCCAGTTGGTTTTATATCTTATGATGAAGCAGTTTATGCAGGATTAGGATATCCCTTTATATCGAAGCTTAATTATTTAAACACCGAAGTAGTTTATTGGACTATATCACCTGCTTGTTTTAGTGATAACTTTGCTCGAGTATTTCAAATTAATTATAATGGTCAACTTGATAACAGGTATGTAGGAAATAAGTTTGGAATAAGACCTGTAATTAATTTACGTTCAGATGTTAATTTTACTGGTGATGGAACTATATCTAAGCCATACAAAGTAATTTAAAAAGAAGCTATTAATTAGTTTCTTTTTCTGTTTTTAGTTCGGTATAAATACTAGGATCAAAATTGTGTTCGGTGCTTGTTATATTACTATCTGCAGTATTAAGTTCTTCGGTATTTATTAAGAAATACTTGTGATATAAGTAATCTTTGCCATCACTACTTACAGGATCATCCCAAGTAAGGTCTAAATGTAACCATTCACCATTAATTTCTACTGCATTCCAAACATGACCTTCAACATTTTTTTCATCACCATTAGTGGTAGCTATCTTAAAATTGTTATAGCCCATATTACTTAAAAAGATAGCCATTAAATCGGTATAACCATTACAGGTTGCTAAACTATTAAATAATGGTCCATAAGCATTATAGCTTTTATTTTCTTTATTATTGTCTATATCATATTTAGTATTATTTATTATATAATCATGGATTATTTTAATTGTATCATAATCAGGTGTTTCGCTATCTATATCATCTTCTATTAATTCTTTTAAAAGATTATTTACTTTGGTATTAATAGCTTTAATTTCTTCATCACTATATAAATAGCTTACTTTTAAATTAATTTCGCCAGAATCGCTTAAAGTTGTATTAATACTTGTAAAAGAATTAAAAGGGTGGACAAAATTATTTAAATGAGTAAGTAAGTTAGCATCTTTACTTATATCATTCATATCCATAATACAATTAGTATATTCTTTAGGACAATAAAAGGTAAAATTAAGAGTTCCACTGTTAATAATAGTATATATAATATTTAATAAATCTTGTTTTCCATAGGGAGTAAAGTCATTCGTATTAGTGACAAAACTATAATTATTATTTTTATAGTAATTATTATGATATTCTATTTTAAAAGTATTAGGAGGATTAATAAAATTTATAATTTTATCTGTTATAGTATTAATGTTTAGTAAAACTAAGAGAATACTTAAGATACATAAAAAAGATGTAATAATATTTTTCATAAACACCTCCAATATTATAAGTATAGCAAAAAAAAAAGAAGTTCACAATAAATGTTACTTCATATTTTTAACTTTGTTTGATAAGCGCGCTTTTTGACGATTAACAGTATTACTTTTAATTAGACCTTTACTTAAAGCTTGATCTAAATTTTTTTGAACGTCTTTATATAAAGTATTAGCTTTTTCTTTATCATTACTAGCGATTGCTTTTTCAGTATCTTTTATTAAATTTTTAACTCTAGCCTTAAGTTCATGATTATTTTCAGTTTTCTTTGCTATTACTTTTATAGCTTTCTTAGAGCTTTTAATATTTGCCAATATTTTGCACTCCTTTCATATATCAGTATCAATTCTATCAAACAATTACTTTTTTTTCAAGCTTTTTCATAAGAAATTGCTATTTTATAGAATTATGATATAATAATTTATATGAATGGGTGGGTTTATTATGAAAGGCTTAAATGTTCCTGGATTAAAAGAGCGTTTTGGTAGTGACAAAGATTATGATAAGTTTATAGATAAAATAGATGTTTTGTATGTGTCATTTTTAACTAAATATGCTTATTTAGGGTTGCCTGAAGATACATGGGTTAAGTTATTTTCGAAAGTTATAACTGCAAATTTGCCTAAAACTGATGATGTTTTAATTTCTATAGAAGTAACTAAACATGTTAATAATTATATTCGAAAACAGATTAAGGAAAATAAACCAAGAATTATAGCTAATTTCTTAATTATGCTTTATAAAGATGGATTAAGAGGTAAAGAATTATTAAAGCGGTTTATAAGACAACTGGAAGTAGATAACTTTATAATTAGTGAAGAGTATTATCAAATATTAAAAGAGTATTCAGAATTATTAAAAAATACTTTGATTAATTTAGGTATTTTTGACTTAAGTTTAAAAAATTTAAAAGATTGCTTAAATAAAAAAGAAGATTTTTATGATAAATTTAGACTAAGAGGAATTTCTTATGCTGAAAAAAAGAAGCTTTTAGATTATGCGCTTTCTTTAACTGATGATAAAGAAAGAATAAAAAATAATTTTTTAGACCGTAAAAATAATGAAGAAACGAGAAAGTTTAGTTATTTTGTTAATAACTATAGTACTATTGTTAAAATACATAATCTCATTAAAGAACAGTATAATGGTTTAGATAGTAGGGATATTGATAGAGTAATTATGGGTTTTAGTTGTGAAGAAATGGAAAATACTTTTAATGAATATTGGGCTTATGCGACAACTAATAATAATGATTTTATACTTAGAATTATAAATAAAATTGGCAATTTAAGAATAACTTCAAGGAAAACACCTTTAAATTATACTTTTAAGTCAAGTACTTCTTTATCTAAAGATGCAAAAGAAAAAGCAGAACCTAAAAAGAAAGATGAACCAGTTCCAACAGTAAAGAAACCAGAAACAACTAAACCAATCCAAAATGCAAATATTCATTATCTTAATGAAAATGAAATTAAAACTAATTTATATGGGCTTTTTAATAAACCTAATGAAATAGATGAAAATATCCATCGAAGTATTATTAATCGATTGTGGGATGCTTTAGATATTAATAAAAAGAAAATTATAAAAAAATTTATATCTTATAAGTCTAATAGTGATGAGGAATATAATGAAGCGCTTGAAATAATTAATTATCTTAGAGAGCAATATAAAAAAGAAATTGCAATAGATGGTTCTAAAGCATTTACATGTAACACAATTTATGAATATATGCCTAAAAAAGAAGGATTAACAGAAAAAGAGCATAAAAAAATAGTGGATGTTTTATTTAAAAGAAGAACTCCTGAAGAAAGGAATTTGGTTATTAATTGTTTATCTAAAAAATCTCTTCCTGATGATACATTTTATCAAATTATGAGAGAATTAGAAGAATTTTATAATACTAGAGGTTCAGAAATTTTAGCTAATTTAAATAATCATAAAAGTGCTAAATCTTCTAAAAGAAGAGAAAATATTTATGAATTTTTTCCTTTAAAAGATGATATAAATGAAGAGGTAAGAAAAGAGATAGTTGATATTTTATTAGGTAAAAGGACTGAGGAAGAAAAAGATTTAATAGATAAATACATAAAGGATGAAATTTCGACTAAAAGTTCTGAATATAAAAAATTTAGAAGCTGTTTGGTATCGATGCAAGCTTCTTATAATAGATATGGAAAAAAGATTTTAAATGATAATAAAAAGGGGACACCTAAAAAAGAAGTTAATATTTATAAATACTTTCCAATAAAGGAAGGGATGACAGAAGATGAAAGAAATGAAATAGTAAATATTTTAATAAGATGACATCATCGTAGATTATGCAATCACTACAAAAATGTCAGAGGAAGAAATTTTAAATTGTTTGTTTGAAGTTGGAGCGGATAATAAGGACAGTATTTTTCACGAAACTTATTGTAGTATAAAAATGAATATCTAAAAATAAGAGGTTTAGATATGAAAAAGAATAAAAAGAAAAAAGTTGAAAAGTCTGTCTTAAATTTACTTCCTTTTAAAGAAGTTTGGAACGATCTTTTATATCTTGATAATGATAAGGTCGTTGGACTTATTCGTGTTAATAGCATTAATTTACAATTATATTCTAACGAAGAACAAACATCAAAAATTTTTCAGTTAAGGAAAGTTTTATTAAGTTTAGAATATCCGTTTAAAATTCTAGCACTTGATAAGCCAGTTAGTTTAACGGATCATATCGAAAACTTAAATTATCTATCACAAAATACAGATGATGAGATAAAAAAGAAATTGCTTGATGAAGATATTCATTTTGCAAATACCATTATGAATAAAAACATCGTCAATAATCGTGAATTTTATTTACTTATTGATGAAGATAAAGACAATGCAAAATTGTTAAAATCTAAAATAAATGATATTACATCACAATTAAGTAATATCGGTCTAGCTTCAGAACAAGCTAAAACTGATGAGATTAAGGAAGTACTTTTTACTTACCTTAACCCTCAAGAATCACTAGAAATTTTTAAACAAGATTCTAGTATAAAATCAATTAAAGAAAAAATCGCACCTATTGCTATTAAGTTTAATGAAAAAGATATGTTACTAGGCGATGTTTTCGCTACAAGTATGATTATCGATACATTCCCCTCTTACACTAGGGGAAGTTGGTTAGGTATGCTATCTAACATTAAAGATACTCGTATGATTATTTCTGTTAAGCCAATGGATAATGTCGAGGTTTCCAAAACATTAAAGAAAGGTATGTCAGAAACAAGAAGTAAATATATCAATACAAACGATAGGAACGATCAAATCATGCTTAAAAATCAATTACAAGATTACGAGCAACTTACAAATAAAATGGATCGTGAAAATGAAAAAATGCTACTAATGTCGGTAGTGTTTTTTTCTTATGCGGATACAAGAGAAGAATTACAAAAACGTATTAAAGAGATAAAATCTGCGATGTCTTCTCTTAATCTTCGTGGATCACAATTAATATTCGAGCAAGAACAAGGTTTTAAGACTGCACTTCCTACTTTAGATATGCCAATACAAGAAAATTTTGGTCTTCCAATGCCTGCGACTACGGTAGCGGCCTCTTTTCCCTTTGTTTTTGAAAGTATCCAAGATGACGGAAATTCAATCATACTAGGCGATGATATAAACGGCGGTCTTACCATGTTTGATTTATGGAAAAGAACAAATAAGAGAACTAATTCTAATGTTTGTATCATCGGTAAAAGTGGATCTGGTAAGTCCACCCTTATTAAGAAATTAATACGTGGTAACTGGGCCAGAAAAACTAAAATTGTATGTATTGATCCAGAACGCGAACTAAAAGAAATGTGTTTGTCTGTGGGTGGTACTTGGATCGACGCTGGTAGTGGATCAGGTTTTATAATTAACCCACTTGAAATAAAAAACTCTACTAATGATGAAGATAATAATGTCGCTGTAATTAAACATTTACAAACATTTAGAACTTTCATCAAGTATTATTTTAAGGATCTAACAGAACTTGAACTTACTAAAATTGAAGAATTACTTTTAAGAACTTACAAAAATAAAGGTATTACTTTAGATACTGATGTTAGCAAATTATCTTCTAATGATTATCCAATCATTACAGACTTTCATAATGAGATTGTTAAAGAATTAGAGAAAGCTAAAAATGATAAACGTGTTAATGATGATAATGTTAAGTCTTTAGAAAAAATCGAGGCCATAGTAAGACGTATGACTACGGGCGTTGATAGTAAATTATGGAATGCTCCAAGTAATGTTGATTTAAGTTCTGATTTTATTGTTTTTGATATACATAGTTTGCTTGAAAGTGATGATACCATATTAAGAACTCAATTCTTTAATATCCTATCTTTATGTTGGCATATAATTAGTCAAGATCGCGACGAACAAATTATGTTGATTATAGATGAAGCTCATCTTTTAATCGATCCTAACAATAAAGACGGCCTAGAATTTCTTAAAAGAACGAGTAAAAGAATTAGAAAGTATGCGGGTAGTATGGTTGTCTGTACTCAAAATATGATTGACTTTACTTCCCCAGAAGTTGTTAGATACGGTCAAGTTATAGTTGATAATTCTGACTATCAATTTGTATTAGCACAAGGTAGCGAAGAAATTATCTCACTTCAAAAAGTATTAAGGTTAAGTGAGAATGAACGACGTTACTTACAAACGGCGGGTAAAGGTCAAAGTTTACTTGTTATCTCTCATGATAAAAGAGTTCCTATCTTTATACATCTTCGTCCAGAAGAAAAAGAATTATTTGGTAAAGGTGGTGGCCGATAATAGAAGATGTAATCGGTAAAATCATGAAAGGTAAAATGCTGATTGCTCTTCTACCGGTCGCTGGAATTATCTTTATTGTTTTGATTATTCTTGCTGTCATAGCTGCTGTATTTGGAAATGAAGAAACATTTTATAGATCTTATTTTGTTCTTCCATTCGATACTAATACTTATACGATTACATCGCCTTATGGGGAAAGAACAGATCCTATCAATAATACTACGGCCTTTCATAGTGGTATAGATGTTGTTCCTACTTCTTCAAATATTGTGGCCGTAGCTGACGGAACAGTTGTTATAAGTGAAATGCAAGAATCAGGTGGCGAAACGGTTGTCATAGAACATAAACTTGGTGGCGTTTTGTACCGAACTTTCTATCATCATTTAAAAGAAAATTCAAGAACAGTAAAAGTTGGCGATGTAGTTACACAAGGACAACAAGTTGGTATTATGGGATCGACTGGCCGAAGTACTGGCGATCATTTGCATTTTTCACTTCAAAAATATAATGTTAAAGATCAGAAATTCGAGTACACCGATCCTAGCATTATTATAAATAATAAAGTTACTTCAAAAGAATATTCACTATTCGACTATACGGATAATAAATTTAGTTTCCCAGATAATGATTATATGAAAAATAAATTACCTACACCAGATTATCAAAAACCTACTCTAACACCATAATTATATGATTAAAATTATGGCCTAACTTTAGGCCGTAATTTTTTCATATATTTATTTATAATTTGGCGAAAATTTTATAAAAAGCAAAAAAATAAGTGTTTACGATTGTTACACCCCCCTTATAAATAAAGGGTTGTGATGTAAACGATTGTATAACATTTTTTTAAAATGTAAACACTTGTGTTTCATCAAATACCTTATGAAATAAGGTAAAACTAGCCACTGGCTAGTTGTTTGTAAACAGGTTTTATCCTGCTTTAAAAAGGTTGCAAATATTTAAGAATTTTTTAGTATTTTGTGGCCGAGAGTTAGGCCGAAGTTATGGCCTTTAGAAAGGAATATAATATGAAATTATTTTTAATTATTTTAGGTATTAATCTAGCATTATTTACTATCTTATTTTTGTATTGTGCTTGTGTGTTGTCTAGTCGTGCTGATCGACAAATAGAATATATGAATAAAAAAAATAAAAATTAAATTATTTAAAGGGGGTTGTTAAAATGAATGATAAAAAAAGTGTATATTTAAAATTACAAGTTGATACCAAAACAGAAAAAGCATTTAAAAAGATTTTAGAAATGAAAGGTCTTACAATTCAAAGTGTTTTGGAAAATATGATTAAAAATTACATCTTTGAAAACCTTGATTGTATCATGGGTGCTAATGGATCAGGAAAATAAAAATGCGAACATTATCGCTTTTCGATTAGATCCTCATAAGAAAAAATTATTACAAGATCAGGCCGAACAAAACAATATGAAAGTTAGTGAATATTGTAAAAATATTTTACTTGATTTTATGGAACAATCAATGTTATTAGATAGTCAAAAAAAATTAAGAGAGCTTATCATTGAAACGGTTAAGGACGCGAACGAAAAACAATTTTATAAAATACTTACTATGATTAATAAAAATAATGTTGGTATTGAAACGATTATTTTACAAAATGATATGACATATAAATATTTTGATATTCCTCAAACTAGGGCTGAACTTAACACTCATCTAGTTAATCACCCTATAACAGAAGTAGCTCGCGAACAAGTCTTAAAAAATATTCGTGAATTAAGAAGTAAAAAGGACAATGTAGATGAGTAGTAATATCGTTACTCGTGTTCGTTATAAGAAAGATGTAAATTTTCAAAGGTTGGTTGGTGGTTGGTGTAAGTATGTTTCAAAGGACGGAGCTGATACCACTTCCCTAAAAGATTTCTCTTCTATTGATGAATTATATCAGAAAGAATTTAATATTTTTGATGACACCGAAGAAACAAAGGAATTTCATATCTGGGGTAAAAATGGTAATGTTACTAAAAGAGATATTTTAAAAGATTTACCGAATGGCAAGTCTGGTCGTATGTGGAATTTAGTTGTTTCATTTCCTCCAGAATTTGCTCTAAAAAATGGCCTTAAAACAAAAGAAGATTATTACTTGATGACAAAGTCTGTTATTCCAAGATTTATGTTAGACAATGATTTTGATTTAACTAATACAAGGTGGTATGCAAGTCTTCATCGGGATACTGGAAACCCACATTTGCACATAACTTTTTTTGAAATGGAAGAACGAAGAAAAAAAGATACTTTAGATAAAACATCACTTAAATATTTAAAAAGTAATATAGCTTCTTATTTAGTAGATAATACCTCTTTTTATAAAGAACAAGATTATTTATTTTTAGGCCTAGATAACAAAATTAGAAAAAGTAATTTTACTAAAACAGAAGATAATTTGTTCTTTAGCAATAAGTTTAGAAAATCATTAAATAAAGATTTACTAGAATTATATAAAAAGTTACCTAGTCGTGGCCGTCTTCAATATAATTCAAAACATTTAGATTATTGTAGAAAAGATATTGACAAGATAATTGAAAAAATTTTATATCATGATACAATCAAATATGAATTTGAAAAATATTATCATTCTTTAGAATCAATAGAACGCGAACAAAAAAAGATGTATGGGGAAAAAGCAAATAACAAGTACATTGAAAATAAAATGAAAAGATTATATTCTCGTATTGGTAATGATATTTTATATAATTTTAAAGTTTATAATTCTACTGATTTTTTAGATCGTCAAAAAGAATTTTTAAAAATTAATATAATGAATATGGAATTTAAAAGTAAAAGTCCAAAAAAGAAATCTACAATTTTAAAACATGCAAAAGAAATTTACCAGTTAGGAAAACTTGCTGATTTATCGGAATCAGATATTAAGAAGTTATTAAGTAAATGGATCAAGAAGTCTAATATTGATTATGATGTTGATATTCTATATAGTGCGGTTAGTAGTTCTCGTGATACGATCAATGCTACTGACTTTTATAAAGCACTTTCTCATTTAGGATACACCAAAGAAAGATATAATAATTTTAAGTCAAAGTCATTTTATAAGAACATAAAATTTAAACAATTTATGAAAAAAGCAAATAATTTTTTACTTACTGAAAACAAAAAAGAAGAAAGATATTTACAAGAAATTTTAGAAAAAGAATTACAAGGAAAAGATATTTAAGGGGGTTATAAAAATAAAGAAATATTTTAATTACATATTAGTAGTTATTATTTCTTTATTGCTTCTTATCTTCATCATTCCAAACTTTATATATTTTATTCAAAATAAATTTGAAATACATTTTATTTTTAATTTTATAGAGCTATTAAAAATGATAATAGATGATAAGAATTTAATTGTTGGCATTCTGATTTCGGAATGTCTTTTTATTTTGTTTTTACTTTATTATAAATATAATTTTAAGATTAAAAATAATGCAAATGATAACGGCATTCCAAAAAGAATAAAAAGCAATGAGTTTGGTAGTAGCGACTTTGCTAGTTTAAAAGAGATAAAAGAAAACTTTTCTACTTGGCACTTTGGGAAAAATAAGGGTGCTGGTGGAATGGTTATTGCAATAGAAAATAATAAATACTATGTTGATACTTCATCAAATCATACTTTAGTTGTCGGAAGTACCGGATCAGGTAAAACGGTCGGTGTTATTTTTCCTCTCATTTATAATTTAGCTGATAATGGCGAAAGTATGATTATAAATGATGTTAAAGGCGAAATTTATAAGACTACTTATGATTATTTAAAGAAAAAAGATTATGACATTCAAATTATTAATTTACGTGATACATCAAACAGTAGTTTCTGGAATCCTTTAGAAATTGCATATCAATATTATAAAGAGAATAATTTTGAAAAAGAAATTGAAACAATAAACGATTTATCAAATGCAATTTGTGAAGATGTAACAAGTCGTGATAAGTACTGGCAAGAATCGTCTTCCTCTGTTTTAAGTGCTTTATGCTTAGCTTTAATTGAAGACGCAAAGAAACAAAGTCAAATACATTTTCATTCCATATATAATTTACTTGTCGAGCATGGATCTAAAAAATACGGCGATCAGAATTCTTTAGATAAGTATTTCAGTGATCGTCCTTTTGGTAATACTGCTAAAAATTTATACGCAAGTGGTAATTTTGCTCGTGGGGAAACAAGAGCTACTATTTTTTCTATTTTAGCGTCAAAATTAAGGGTGTTTGGCGATACTGGGGTTAGTTACATTACAAGTAAGTCTTCATTCAATATAAGGGATATTGGAAAGAAAAAAACGGCTATTTTTTTAATTGTTCCAGATGAAAAACTTTCTCGTCATTTTATTGGTGGTTTATTTGTTAATCAAGTATATCAAACACTTGTTGAAGAGGCCCAGAAAAATGCTAGTGGCTCTCTTCCTATTAGAGTAAATTTTATCCTTGAAGAATTTTGTAATACAATAAAAATTAGTGAACTGTCTAAAAAACTCACAGTAGCCCGTTCCCGTAAAATTCGTTTTTATATGGTAATTCAAGACTACAATATGCTTAATGAAACATATAAAGAAACAGCCGGAACAATCAAAGCAAACGCTGGAAATACAGTTTACTTACTTACGAATGATTATAGTACGGCTCGCGAGATTTCAAACCGCATGGGGAAATATACGACTTGCACTACTCGAACATCAACATCTAATCGTTATGGCAAAGCTGATTTTAATATTTCTTCTGATACTTCATTGACTGGTCGAGATTTAAGAACGCCAGATGAACTTATGAATATAAAAGTTGGCGAGGCAATTATATTAAGAACTCGTATGTCGCCTATTAAAACTAATTTTAAACAAATAAGTGATTATCCTATCAAATATAAAGTTGTTGATAAAATAATTTTCAAACAAGATGAATTTTATAAGTTAGAATTATTTGATTTAGATACTTTTAGGATCGAACAAGAATTATTTAGTAATACCAATGATGAAATTATCCAGATTACACCTACCAAGAAAGCAAACCCTACTAAAAGGAAAAAGAAAGATGTCGTATCCAAAACAGACGATTAATCTTTTTAATTTTAATTATCCATATTTAAAATTAGATAAGAAAAATGTTAAGGTGGGTACTTTCTTCTCTGGAATTGGTAGTCCAGAAATGGCTTTTAAACGATTAAAGGAAAATGGTATCATTGAAAATTATGATCCTGTTTTCTTTTGTGAAATAGACAAATTCGCAATTAAAAGTTATTGTGCTATTCATGATAAAAGTCCAAGTGATAATTTAGGTAGCATTACAGAAGTTGACGGATCTAAAATTCCTTATGCGGATATATGGATCGGTGGTTTTCCCTGTCAGGATATTTCAATAGCTGGTGTAAGGCGTGGTTTTGATTTTAATAGCAATACTAGATCCTCTTTAGGTTGGAAGATGATACAATTTTTAAGAGAAGTAAAAGAACAACCGAAAGTTGTCATTTTTGAAAATGTGGCTGCAATTACCCAAAGCAAAATGAAAAGAACTTTAGATTTATTCAAAAAAGATTTAGAAGATTTAGGTTATTCTTTATATGATAATGTTTTATGTGCTTTAGATTATAATACCCCTCAAAATAGAGAAAGGTATTTTTTAATTGCAATTAAAGGAAAATATTTATATCATTTTCCAGAAAGACAAAGACTTAAATTAAGATTAAAGGATCTACTAGAAAAAGAGATTGATTCAGATTTAATATTATCTGAAAAAGTTCACTTTGATTTAGAAAGTTTTGTTAAGAATAAAAACTATTCTAAAAATAGTAAGTTGTGTTGTCGTAATCTAAAAAATAAAAAGAAAAAATATGTTATTGATCTATATAGATTTATCGAGGGTAAAAATTATTGTGGACGTGATACTTCCTCTAGGTACAATCAAACGGCTAGACTATGGTCGATGAACGGTTATTGTCCTACTTTAACCGCTAATTCTACCGAAGATACTAGCAAAATGATTATTTATCGTAATAATTGTTTCTTTGTAAAAAAAATAAGTCCACTTGAAAGCTGGCGACTTATGGGGTTTAATGATGAAGATTTTTACAAAGCAAAAAATGTTGGTACTTCAAATCGCCAGTTATATAAACAAGCTGGTAATAGTATTGCAACAAATGTAATTTATCATATATTAAAAAATTTATTTTAGAATGTACTTGAATGATATATATAATTATCCAATAATGTGATATAATTATTTGTAACAACAAAACGATAAATGATAATTTATATTTGGAGGTAAATTATGAAAGAAAGAATATCAAACAATTCAAGAAAGTGGTTAAGTTTAATTATTGCTATATTTTTATATTATATAATTCATGAAGGTAGTCATGTTATAGTAGCAATACTTTACGGAGTATTTGAAAAAATAAGAATATTAGGTTTAGGCGTTCAAGTAGTTGCAAAAACAGAACTTTTAACAGACTTTCAAACGGCTATGTTTTGTGTTGTGGGAAGTATAAGTACATTATTGGTATCATATTTATTGGTTTTATTTGTTAAAAAAATAGTAGATAGTAAAAATAAAATTTTAAAAGCAATTTGCTATTACACTACACTTGCTTTTATGTTATTAGATCCAATATACTTAACAATATTATACAAGTTTGTAGGTGGCGGAGATATGAACGGTATTTTATTATTTGGAATACCTGAAATTGTAGTTCAACTTATTTATGGAATTATTGCAATAATAAATATTTTCTTGATTATTAAAAAAATATATCCTGCATACAAGAAAAGTTTTAGTGAATAGTTTCCTATTAGATTATCACAAAAATTGATAATCTTTTTCTTTTTGTATATATTTCTATATTTATTTATGTTATAATGAATTTGATAGTAATTGCTGAAAACAATTAAAAATAACTTGCTTGTTTTGTTGACTTCACCTTAAGTTTAATGTATGATAAGAAAACACACCTCGCAAGAGTCCTATCTTTTAAGGAGCTGTATATTATGAAGTCAAATTTTAATGAATTGAAAGATCTTATAACAGAAATGAACGATCTAAACGATCAAATTAGTTTTATTAAATTTAATAATGACGAGGGTGTCAAATTTGATAGTGTCGAAGATATGAAAGACTTTTTTTTAAAAGTAGAAAATGGTAATCTTGATTATTTATTTGATGATGTAAATTGTGAAGTACAAATACCGCAAAAAGAATTAGTAGAAAGTTTTAATCATACAAAAAATGATATTTATTTTTTCCTATATACTTATGAAAAAGATGATAAATTTATTACATATCTTTCAATGAAACATTTAAAAGACGATCATGTTATTGATAATTTATGTGGTAAAGAAAATAAAGATAAAGAATCAGCTCATAACTGGTTTGAGGAACTTAAAGAAAATATATTAAATACCAATATTGATGAATTAATAGAAACATTAATTATTGGTGTTAAAAATACAATAAAAAGTTTAAAAATTGAAATGCAAAACTTGGCTAGCGTTGGCTAGTCTTTTTTTGTGTTATATAATAAGGGGGTTAAATTATAGAAATAAAGAAAATTTTAAATGAAATAAGTAATTGTTCCAAACAAAATAATTTTGATAGGATCAATTCACTTACTCTTGATTTAGAAAAAAATATTTTGGATAGTTACAAAAGCAATCATGACTTTATTAGATTAATAGATGTCATTACAACTTATAGTAACTATTCTTTTTTTAATAGTTTATTAATTGATTATCAGTACCCTTTCTTTTTAGATTTAGGAACTAAAAACAAATATGCAAAACAAGGTGTTAATATTGTAGATAATGCAAAAGTAATTAATATATTATCACCTAACAATGATATTTATATAAAAATTAATGATACTGATAAAGAAGAAATAAAAAAATTAGATGAGCTATCACCGGAAGAATTAAAAAGATATAACGATCCAAAGGACACATCAATCACACTTCATCATAAAGACTTTAAAGGTTTAAATGTTATTGAACTATATGATTGTAAAGATACTGATATGAAACAAGAAGATTATATGAAGTTAGATCTACCGCCTCTTTATTTTCATGATTATAATGATATTTATACGCCTTTTGTTAAAACTTTATATGCTGACGGTTATAAAATAAGTTATTGTGATAATTTAGATACAAAGTTTTCCTATGACAAAGAAAACAAAACTATCAATATTAAAAATGGCCTTAATTGTCAAATGAAAATGATGTGTCTTCTTGAGGTCTACTCTTCTGATATAACTTCAAATGAATTTGATAAAAATTTACTTAATTATGCAATTCATAAAAATATTGGTATGGAAGACAATTTTACTGATAATTTTTCCTTTTTAGATTGGTATAAAAATACTGATATAAAAGAAGTAGAAAAAAGTCTAAAATTGTTATCTTCTAAAGGTAGAAAATTTATTACTAATTTTAATCGTTTCTTTGATATAGAAAAAGAAAAATTTATTTATGAAAAAGTTAGTTTATATGATGACATTTCTTTTTCAATTTAGGGCGCTGACATCTTTTTTATAGCGCGTTATAATTGATTTGTGAGGTGGTATTCTTGAATTATAAAAATGAAATAAAAGAAAAAACATTAAATTCTTATAGTGATTTATTGAGTGATATTATCTATATCTATTATAAGAATAAAAAAGATATTTCAAAAAAAGATATTCTAATGGAACTTTTAACTATTAGAGAACTAAAAAGATCGGAAGTTGATACTATTTTTGGTAATGCAATCGAACTTGTTAAAGTAAAATATAGTATTGATATTTCAAAAAATAGAAAGTGAGTGTTTAAATATTATGAAAGATTTTAATAGAAATAATATGTCTAATTTATTTTATGATTTTGTTGTTAACTATGAAAGTAATAAAGATGATAAAAAAAATTCTAAATATTTATTTAAAGATAAAAATTCAAAAAATGCAATTAGAGCATTAACAGAACAATGGTATATGGAAGATACAATGTATTTTATCTTTCTATGTAATAACAAAGAACATGCTTTAAAAGAAATTAAAGAAATGTTAAAAACTAAAACAGGAACAGAGCTTTTAATTGGAAGACTTGATAATACTTTTGAAAATGATTCAGATTGTTACATATCACAGATTGAAGATTTAGATTATTTAACAAAAGATTTAGTAACAAGAGATCAGCTTTCTATAATTGTAAATAGAAAATTTGAGTTTGATGATGAATTTAAAGAAAAAGATTATTTTAATTTATATATTAAATTTAAAGATTTAAGTAATATGTTAAAATCTTATTATGAAGTATCATTTTAACAAACTGATTAGGTCAACGGCCTAGTCTTTTTTTTATGTGGGCGAATATTATATAACAAATACTATAAATTTAAGGGGGTTTTAGAAATTAGTAAGAGAAAGAATAAAAAGGAAACAAAATTTATATATAGTGAAGAATTTATAACTAACACCACTAACCCCACCGAAGAAGAATTAAAAGCTATTTTCAACAAGAAATATTTTAAATATATAAAAAGACTTGAAAATAGAACTTTAGGGGGCTGAATTATTGAAACAAGCGCGTTATAATTTTATTGAGCTTGAAATTACGATTAAAAATAAGGAGATGTATTTTTATGAGTAATATAATAAAAGCTGTAAAATCTATTTTAAGGGTGGTGTTATATTTAAGATTGTCTGATGAAGACAGAAACAAGTTAACAAAGGAACAATTATCAGAAAGTATTAAGAATCAAGAAACGATGTTAAGAGAATATGCGGAAGAAATGGGCTGGGAAGTTATTGGCGTTTACAATGATGAGGACTGGTCTGGATCGGACGCTACTCGTCCAGATTTTAATAGAATGATTGCTGAATGTGAAAAAGGTAATGTTGATATTGTTTTAGTTAAAACACAAGCAAGATTTGCTCGTGATATGGAATTAGTAGAAAAGTACGTTCATAATCTTTTCCACCAATGGAATGTCAGATTTATAACATATATTGAAAAAATTGACAATACAAGAAAAGAAACAAAGAAAACAAGTCAATTAACTGCTATGACAGATCAATGGTATTTAGAGGATACATCATTAAATATTCGTGAAACTTTTAGATCTAAAAGAAAGAATGGCGAATTAACAGCAAGTTTTGCTAGTTATGGTGTAATGAAAGATCCAGAAAATAAAAATCATTTGCTTATCGATCCTATCGCTTGTGAAGTTGTTAAAAGAATTTTTGATGAATATATGGCCGGTAATGGCTTAGGAAAAATCGCCGACAATTTAAACAAAGACAAAATATTAAGTCCTTATGAATATAAACTTTTAAATGGGTGCAAATTAAAGATACCTTTAATAAAAGAATATTTAGACTTTGGTTATATTGAAAAAGCTGGTACATATATGCTTAATATAAGTTTTACAAATAATGAAGATCATATTTTAAAAGATTTAGTTAGTTTTAACTATATTACTACTGATATGAAAACACTTAATAATAAATGTGATATTACTTTAAGAAAATTCACAGATAAAAAAACAAAAATATATTATAGCGAAGATGAAAATTTAGACATTAACAATTTTAATATAGATGATTGTGTTTTATTAAATGAAAACGATGTTTTACCAAAAAATGCAAAAGTATTAATATCTTTTACAAAAGAACTTGATCGTACGCATGTTATTGATTACCAATTTGAAATTACATTAAAAGAAAACAGAGCTCATGAGGAATATTTTATAAATATAATAAAAAACAATGCTAATGGAATATTACAATCAGAGTTTACACATAATTTAAGAAAAAAATTCAAATGGTGTAGTCAAACAGTTAAAAAGATACTTACTGATGAAGTCTATATCGGTAATTTAGTTCAATTTAAAACAACAACGGTAAGTTATAAAAATCACACAGTTATTAAAAATGATGATGAAGATAGAATCAGAAAAGACAATACTCATGAATCGATTATTGATAAAAATGTTTTTTATACAGTTCAAGAAAGAATGCAAGAAAAATCAAGAAGTAGTCAAGGCGGCGAAGTTCACGCATTTAGTAATAAAGTATATTGTATGAATTGTAATAGATTATTCTTCAAGTGTGGTAAGAAAAACGAAAACGGATATTGTTATTTATGTTGTAAAGATAAAAAAGATAGTTGGGCTAATTGTGATAATAAAAAATATCTTCACGAGGAAGAATTACATAGCTTCATTTTAGAAAAAATAAATAATGTGTTAACTAGGTTTTATGATGAGGATAGTCTTAAAGAAATGAATAACGAAGAAATAGAACAAGATTTATTTAAAGACAAATTAAATTCATTAGAACAAGAATTAAAAAGTATTAATAAGGAATTACAAGGTAAAAGTACATATTTCCAAAAACTATATGAAGATCGAGCAAACGGGATACTTCCGGAAAAAGAATTTTTAATCTTACTTAACAAGTATAAAGATGATAATTCTAAATTAGAAGAACGATCAAATATTATAAAAAAAGAGATAGCTTCTACTACCGCTAAAAAAGAAAGTTTAAAAAGTAAGAAGAATATCTTTAAAAAATATAAACATATAGATAAACTTAATGTTGAAATCGTTGGCGACTTTATAGATAAAGTATTAATCGGTCATTACAACGATGAAACAGGATCAAGAGAAATTAAGGTATTATGGAACTTTACCATTTAAAAATAATAAAGAAGAATAAAACAATCGAGCAACTGGACCTATTGGAGCAACTGGACCTATTGGAGCAACTGGACCTATTGG
>JAMPHW010000001.1:220853-239572 GCA_023663235.1 Ruminococcus sp.
AATAATTATCATAAAATAAACTAAGAGGTGTTTATAATGAATAAAGATTTACCTAAAGTATACGCAAATCCTATAAATAAACCTTTAACTAATAATAAAGACGTTTATTATAGTACTAAAAAAGATACTAGAAGTGTCAATAACGTTGATATTAACTATCAAATAAACTCTATTTTTGCTTCTTCGCACCATGTCTATAAAAGTAAAGTTCATATTAAAACTGTAAATGACGAATTTGATACAACCATCATAGGTAAAAGTGGTAACAATCTTCTAACGCTTTCTGGTGAAAAAATAAATATTAATAGTATTGAAGATATCAAACGCTTGTAAACATCTTAATTTTAAATGTCAAAAATAAGTCTTATATAAAATGTCAAATATCCTGAATATATGTCAAGAATAAGCAAATTGACAAGCAAAAATTCATGTAGTAAAATGTTTATTACTTCGCATAAAGGAGGAAGTATGAAAGTGTTATTTATTAAAATGGCGCTAGTCATTTTATTATTTAGCAGTTTAACTACTATATATATGGAAAAGAATACTAAAAAAGTAGTTATAGAAAATCATGTAGAAAATAGTTTAATATATACCAAAATTTTAAGTTATAATGTTTATGAAGAGGAGATTGTTTATCAAGATTTAACTTTATCTAAATTAGAAGATAAATTAAATAATGTCTTATCAAGTACTTTAAAAGACTATGGAAGGACTATCGCTGAGAGTTCTTTAGAACAAGAAGTTGATCCATTAGTTGCTACTTCTATTATTCTTGTGGAAACTGGTTGTACTTATAATTGTAGTTATTTAGTAAAACATTGTAATAATGTTGGTGGTATGAAAGGTAAAGGCTGTGGAGCTTATGCGAAGTTTTCAAACCTTGAAGAAGGAATAAATGCTTTTATCACTAACCTATCTAAAAACTATTATAAAAAAGGGCTTAATACTCCCGAACTTATTAATAAAAAGTATGCTAGTAATCCGTCTTGGTATAAAAATGTCTATCACTACATGAATTTAATTAAAGCAAGCTAATTGCTTTTTTTTACTTTTTAACATATAATAAGCTAGGTGATTGATATGTATAATAATAAAAAAATATTAATATTAGGTATGGCTAGAAGTGGTTATGAAGTAGCTAAACTTCTTCCATCTGATAATGAAATTATTATAACTGATTCTAAAGATCAAGATGAAACTAAAATAAAAGAATTAGAAGAACTAAATATTAAATTTATTAAAACCGATAAACCAGAAGATATATTAGATAACACTTTTAATTTATTAATTAAAAATCCTGCAGTTTTTCCAAGTCATCCATGTGTTTTAAAATCAAGAGAACTAAATATACCAGTTGTAAATGAAATGGAAATCGCTTTTCATTATCTAAATAAAAACTGTACCATTATTGGTGTAACAGGTTCTAATGGTAAAACAACTACAACAAGTTTAATTTATGAAGTTTTAAAAGAAGCACAAAAAAATGTTTATCTTGGAGGAAATATTGGCATTCCATTATCTAATTTTGTTACTAAAATAAAAGATAATGACATTCTTTTACTTGAAATATCCGACCATCAATTAATAGATTTTCATGACTTTAAAACTAATATTAGTGTTTTAACAAATGTCTGTCCCACTCATTTAGATTATCATGGATCTTTTGAAAACTACAAAAATACTAAAAAGAAAATCTTTAATCATCATACATCTAGCGATACAGCTATTATTAATAATAAAAATGAAGAAAGTATGAATTTAATTACAGATATTAATTCTACTAAATATTATTTTAATAATGAAGAAAATTATTATACAAGTGATGCTATATATGTTGATAACAAATTAGTTATAAACACTAAAGATATTCTTTTAAAAGGCACTCATAATTATGAAAATATTTTAGCTATGTTCCTTGTTTTAAAAGTTTTAAATATCGATTTTAAATATGCTATTAAAGTTTTAAAAGAATTTAAAGGTGTTGAACATCGTCTAGAATTTGTTAAAACTATTAATGGTGTAAGTTATTATAACGATACTAAATCAACTAATCCCACTTCTACTGTTACAGCCCTAAAAAGTTTTGATAATAATATTAATCTTATTTTAGGAGGGATGGACCGTAATCAAGTATATGATGATTTAAAACCTTTATTAAATAGGGTTAAAAAAATATATGCAATTGGCGAAGTTAGATTTAAAATAGAGGAATTTGCGATTAAAAATAATATTCCTGTTGAAGTAAATGAATATTTAAAAGATGCCTTTAAATCTATTCCACAAAATACAAAAGAAGGAGATATTGTTTTATTGTCTCCAGGAGCTGCTTCTTGGGATCAATATGCTAAATTTGAAGATAGAGGCGATGAGTTTAAAAGTCTTGTTTCCGATTTAAAATAGATTAAATAACTTGCATTTTAACCTAATTTATGTATATAATATAAATGGATATAAAAAAAGAGATACATTTGATATTCCTTTGTTAGATGTTTCTCAGTCCACTATATTATAGTTTTCTTGAAACATCTATTCAAAATTCTGAGTAGATGTTTTTTGTTTAGTCTTTGTTTAAAAATTTGCACATTGCTAAAATTAACAATAATGCAATAACAAGATATTCCACTAAGGAAATTTCCTTTCTTTTTTAAATTCATAGGACCAACCCCATTTCCAAAAATAATAAAAGTTTAATTAATCATAAAATTTTAAAATAATGGACTGAGGTAAAAACACCTAACTATCAAATGTATCTAAGTTAATTAGATAATATATTTTTATAAGTGTCTAGAAAAACGAACCACAACTCAACATAAAAGATTGAAAAAATATCAATAATATTGTATACTAGAAATATAAGATAGAAAAATACCATAAGTTTTGTAATATAATGTCGAAGATAATGAAAGATATTATAAACTTGGGTATAATAAAAGAAAAAGGATTGGTATAATGAAATTAGAAAATAATAAAAAAGTAATAAGTGCCCTCGGGGGGGGGTTACTATTAATACTAATAGTTACTTTACTAGTAAGTGAATCTAACTATAGAGTAACCGCAACATCAGAATTAGCATCTGGAACAGTAAAAGATAATAGTAATTATGATAGGGTAGCAATATACATAAATGAAGGTGATGGAAGTTATAAAGAATTAGATAAAACATCACCAATGCCAAGTAATGGTTATGCCATAAATGAAGATAAAAGTTATTGTTATATAGGAACCAAAGATAAAATAGATAAAGAAGCCAAATTATATACCAATAGTAATATGGAACATGTTATATCAAATCTAATTCAAGGAGATAAATGTATCTTATATTTTGATAAAACATATACTATGGAAGAATTACTAGCTAATTATTATACCAATAAAAGAGTAAGAACAAGTGAAAATAAAGATTTTAATGTACCATTTGAAGAAACAACAACTAAAACAGTATTTAGTGCACCAGATGATGATGGAACTTCATATTATTTTGCAGGAAATCCGACCGACAATTGGGTAGAGTTTGGTGAATATTATTGGAGAATCATACGAGTAAATGGAAATGGTTCAATCAGAATGATATATCAAGGCAGAACAAAAGATGAAAATGGAAATAAATTAGAACCACAGGCAACAGGCGAAGAAACACAAATAGGAAAAAGCACATTTAATGAAGAAGATGATGATAATGCCTATGCAGGATACTTTTATGAGCAAAACCAAGTACATGGTTTAAAAAATACTTCAACTATATATACAGCGATGAATATTTGGTTTGCGAGTTCAAATATAAAACAAGGATCTACCTATTTTGATAAGATTGATTTAAATGTAGGTTTTTATAGCGATAGAATGCCAAGCACAATTAATATCCCAACCACTACAAACCCATATAATACTGGAAATGGAAGTGGTGGAATAGGAACAACCACAACATATTATGGAGCATATTTAAGATTAAGGCCTAGCGGAAGTAATCCAACAGCAAGTTCAACAACGGTAACACCAACACTAAATTATAGCAATAAATTCGACTTATACACTTTTGAACTCGCAAGCCAAGGAAACAAAGTTCTTGAAAATCCAGTAGGAATGATAACTGCAGATGAAGCGGCATATGCAGGAATGGTATATGGGGTATCATCATCAACCAATTATTTAGATACATATAGCCACTATTGGACGCTGTCTCCTTGCTGGTATCGAAGTAGCGATTATGCACGTGTGTTTCTTATACATTCAGATGGCTATCTCAGTGGTAACATAAATGGTGTGCATAGTGAGTATGGAATGCGTCCAGTAATCAACCTCCGTTCTGATGTCAAATTAACAGGCTTAGGTACATCCTCTAATCCCTACAAAGTAGTTTCTTGATAAAAACTAGCTCATTTAATTTCTTTACAATTATTAAATTTTTTGTTATACTAAGCACTAGAAAGATATCTAGGTGATACTATGCTTATCTATGGCCGCAATGTTTTAAAAGAAACACCAACTAACAAAATACATAAAGTATATTTAAAAGAACAATTTAAAGATAATAACATAATAAGCTATTTAAAAGATAATAAAATAAAATATGAATTTGTTCCTTTATTTCGTTTAGATAAAATGGTAAAAGGTAACCATCAAGGAATTGTAATAGATGCTGATGAATACGAGTACTATAAATTAAATGATTGTTTAGATGAAGATTTTGTTGTCTGTTTAGACCACTTAGAAGACCCTCATAATTTAGGTGCTATCATTAGAACTTGTGAATGTGCGGGTATTAAAAGTATAATTATTCCTAAAGAACGTAGTGTAAGAGTAAATGAAACAGTTGTAAAAATAAGTGTTGGTGCAATAAATAATGTTAAAATTATTTTAGTCCCTAATATAAATAATGCTTTAAAAGAGCTTCAAAAAAATATGTTTTTTGTTTATACAGCTGATATGGACGGTAAGGCTTATAATACTATTGATTATGCTGATAAAAAAGTTTTAGTTATTGGCGCTGAGGGTAGTGGAGTAAGTCCTATAGTCCGAAAAACTACTGATGAAATCATAAGTATTCCTATGCATGGCGAAATAAATTCCTTAAATGCAAGTGTTTCTGCTGGTATTCTAATTTATGGTATGTTAAGAGGTAAAAATGGAATATAGTGATGAAGAAGTCTTAAGTTTAGCGCTCGCTGATAGTGAAGATGCCAAAAATTATTTATATAATAAATATCGTTATGTTGTTATTGCTATTCTAAAAAAATATCGTCATATTACTGAGTCTTATAATATTGATTTTAATGAACTAGAACAAGAAGCATATTTTGCCTTTAGTGATGCCCTAAGAACATATAGACAAGATAAAAATACTAGTTTAAGTACCTTTATATCTTTATGTATTGATAGGCGTTTAAAAAAAGTCATTAGAAGTAATACTAGTGAAAAAGCTAAAGTATTAAATACAGCCATATCTTTAGATTACGATTATAACAATGAATCTAGTCTAAAAGAGATAATTAGCGATGAATATCAAAATGACCCTTTAAATAATTTGACTAATAAAGAGAATTATGATGAATTAATAAAAAAAATTAAAGCCTGCTTATCTGATAGTGAGTACGAAGTTTTTAATTTTATTATTAACGATTTCGATTATATAACTATCGCAGAACTCACCAAACGTAACCCTAAACAAATAGATAATACCATTCAAAGAATTAAACATAAAATAAAAGATATTATAGCATAAAAAGGAGTAGTAGTATGAAACAAAAATTATTATTTATAGCATCTATATTAGGATATTTAGGTGCTTTTATTATAGCCATTCTCTATTTTTTATCAATCATTAATCCAAGAATTTTTATAGATGTCGAGCATGAATTTATTTATGTTGCTTTTTTTACCACATTTCTTTATATTGGAAGTTTATTATTATCTAAATATAAACAAAATAATAAGCCAATGCAAATATTTCTAAAAATTATTTTTGCTGTCTATATCATTGTTATGATAAACTTAACTTTATTCGCCGGCTTTAGAAATAATGGAAGTTTTATAACTATCTTTACTTATCTGAATAAACTTGATTTTATTAAAGAGACTGTTAATTTAATTCCGTTTAATACTGTTATGCATTTTATAAAAGGCTTTTTAAATGATACCCTTGATTTAAGCATTGTCTTCTATAATCTAATTGGTAATATAATATGTTTAATGCCTTTAGGCTTATTCCTGCCAAGAATCTTTAAAAAGTTTAAGAAATTTAGAAATTATGCTCTCGCAGTCTTTTTGGCTAGTCTATTTATTGAAACATCTCAGCTTCTAACCGTAAGTGGTTATTTTGATATTGATGATATTATTTTAAATACTTTAGGTGCTTTAATTGTTTTTCCATTATTTAATAAAGGTTGTTTAAAAGAATTAATTTGTGTTTTAATGTTAGAAAAAAAGAAAAAGGAAATAGAAATAAAGAAACTTATTGGGGGCTTAATTATTGTTTTAGCATTTCTTCTTTTAACTTTAGGTATAAAAATAATGTTAGATAATAATACGTCAGGTTATAGTATTGAATTTATTGATGAGTCAACAGAATGTTATGGTGATAAAGAAATATTTTATGAAGATGATAATTATATTTTATCCTTCGATTGTCCTAAAAGTGATAAAGTTTATATTTTATTTGATGGAAAAGACAAATACTCTTTAAAAGATATGCTAAATAATAATTATGATCGTAAATATAACTTTGAAATTGATACTTTAATAAGACTAAGTAAAGATATTAAAGTTGAAGTAAAGAAAACTGAATTAACAGTTTATTATCAAAATAATGGTCTTTTTAGTTACAAAATAGAAGATGAAAGTATTTTTAAAATTAATATTAAGCAATTAATTGATAAAGGCGATGGAACAAGAGGGATTTATATGTTGCTTGATGGCTTAAAAGCAGGAACAACTTATGTGACATTCGAAGTTAGTAACCCAGATACTAGTGAAAGAGAATATATTGGTAAATATAAAATGACCGTTAATGAAAGCTTAAAAGTTAATTATGAAAAAATAGATTAAATAAAAATTAGAGTTAACCTCTAATTTTTTACTTTATCACCTTGTATAATGTTTCTTTTTTTCATCTCTTTGTCTATATCATTTAAAACGCAAAACTTTTTAACTAACCACAAAGGCTCAATAACTTCTTCTTTTATTGGATCTCCTGTAATTCTCATAATAACCATCTCTTCATTTAAGTATTCTAATTGAGAACACACTATATCAATATATTCATCCTTAGTAAGAATATGAAAAGGCTTCTCTTTATACATACTTTCTAATTCTGTATCGCAACTTATATATAACATATGAATTTTTATTCCTTGAACACCTAAACTATTTACATATTTTGCTGTATTTATCATCATTTCTTTGGTTTCGCCTGGAAGTCCGTTAATAATATGAACAACCGTAAATATTCCTCTATTCTTTAATTTATTTATTGCTTCTTCAAAATTATTAATATCATGACCTCTTTTAATTAATTTCAAAGTTTCATCATAGCTAGATTGTAACCCAATTTCAACAGTCAAAAAAGTCTTTTTATTAAGTTCGCTTAAATAATCTAAAACCTCATTACTTAAAGCATCACTCCTAGTAGCAATATCAATCCCAATTACGTTAGGAATGTTTAATACTTGCTCATATTTTTCTCTTAATACATCTACACTTGCATAAGTATTAGTATTCGCTTGAAAATAAGCAATATATTTAGCATTAGGCCATTTCTTATCTAAAGGGATTTTAACTAACTCAAATTGTTTAATTAAATCTTTATTTTGAAAGTAGTTACCACTTCCATTTTTACAAAAAATACAACCTTTACCATTTACTTTATTAGGGCAACTAAATCCAGCATTTAAGCCAACTTTAAACACTTTACATCCAAACCTTTTACGATAAAAATAATTTAAGGTATGATATCTTTTATTATCAAGAGAATATTTAAACATTGACATCACCACCGCTATTATATCCAAAATTGACATATTCTGCAAGTAATGATATAATAAACATCGCTTAAAGGAGGGGAGATAAATGATTAAAGAAGCAATAGATTGTCTTAATAAATATCTAATATTAAATAATAAACCAACCTTGAATGAAAGTTATACTAAAAATGATTTAAAAAAGGCCTATCATGCCTTATCTAGAATTTATCACCCTGATTTAAATAGAGATACTAAAAAAGAAAAAATTGAAAGTATTATGAAAGAAATTAATTCTGCTCATGATACTTTAGAAAAAAATCTTGAAAGAAAACCGAAAGTAACAACCTCTTCAAAAGACTTAAGAACTTTAAAACAAGATTATGTAACTAAAATAAAATCTTATAATTCACCTACAAATAGTAAAGATGAATTTTATCATACGATTAAAAATGAAATAAAAGCCGAAATAGATAAATATGTACCTTTAATTGAAAATTCCTATTCTATCTCTCAAGTTGAAGAATTTTTTGAAGAATTTGATAAAAGTATTCATAAAATCTATAATAAGTTTTTTTATAAGTTTTGTACTAGTGAATGTATCGATTTTGATAGAATTTCTGAGATTATTAATTATAAACAAAATGATTATGCTTTTTATAAGTTCTTATTAACCATTAAAAATAAATATAGTGGCTTATCTAAATTATATAGTTTAGTCGAGAGTTATAAAAATAATAATTACTTTAATTATGCTGAAAATAGTATTAATGAAGCTTTAAAAAAAGCCAAAAGTAAAGTAACTGATGATAAAAAATCTATAGATGATGTAGCTAAAGAATTAGAAAAAGAAATTAAAAAAATAATTACTGATTATGAATATATCGTAACTAAAATAAGAGCTTTAAAAGTTCTTAATAAATTTAATAGTCATATTCTAGAAAAGGTTAAACAAATTGAAGAAGATTTAAATAATGGCGAGTCTGCTAAAATAATAATTAAAGAATTAGAAGACCTAGATAGACTTATTGCCGAAGAAGAAGCTATCTATCAAATGAAAATATCAGTTAATAAAATATATAAAGAAGTATTTAATAAAGCTAATAGCGTCCTAAGCAAAATAGATCCTGAACAACTAGAAAGAATTGAATCTATAAGAAGAAAATTAGATATTGTAAGTGCTATCTTAAAAGCTGTTTATAATAATGATGTTAAAATTGATTTAAAAGTCTTAGAAGAATTAACAAAATTAACTTTTACTAACGATGAAATAGATAATGATATTATATCTTTAATAACGATAAGTGTCAGAAAAGATAAAAATCATACCTTGTATGTTGATGATAATAGCTATAGTAGTATTTATCTTCCTTTAGAAGAAAAAGGCAATATTTATAAAATGGCGTGTCTATACAATAATGAAGTCACTATTACAGATGTTTCCAAAGAAATGTTAAAAAGCTTTATCCCTTTAGATAATTTTCTTACTTTACCTAACCTAATATGGAAGTGCTATAATAGTGATTTCCAAGCATCTATAACTCTTTTATATCGCTTAAATGACTTTAGTTATCTAACTTTAAAAAGAGACTGTCATAATGGTAAAGATACATCTAATTTAGAAATGATGTATTCTCCTAATTTATCAGCCTTTAATCTTTCGCCTCCAATTAATATTGATGCTTTTAAAGACCCTGAAGTTATTAAAGAGAAATTAGCATCACAAATAATAAATGCTTTAAAACCTACCACCAATCGTTCTAAATAACTTGAAATAGTAAAAACAGTACTATTTCTTTTTTTAGTCTCATATATATTCTTAGGAGGAATTATGGAATACGGACTAAATAATGAAGAAGTAGAAAAAAATCGTAAAAAATATGGCAGTAATAATATCAGTAATGTAAAAAAGAATGGTTTTCTAAAGCTTTTATTAGAAAGCTTAGGTGATCCCATAATTAAAATTTTATTAGTAGCTTTAGCTATTAAAATTGTTTTCTTGTTTAAAGACCATGACTATTTTGAAACTCTAGGTATCTTAATCGCTGTTTTTCTAGCCTCATTTATTTCTACTATTTCTGAATATGGAAGTGAAGCTGCCTTTCGTCGTCTTCAAGAAGAAAGTTCTAAAATTCTTGTTAAAGTCAAAAGAAATAGTAAAATAATTGAAATTCCCATTGAAGATATTGTTGTAAATGACTTAGTACTCCTTGGAAGTGGCGATAAAATACCTGCCGATGGCTATTTAGTAAAAGGAAATTTAAGCGTTGATGAATCTAGTCTTAATGGTGAGACTAAAGAAGCTAAAAAATATCCTCCTATAAGTTCTCATAATATTAATGATAATAATAAGTTGTATCGAGGCTCTGTTGTTTATAATGGTGAAGGAAGTATGATTGTAACGAGTGTTGGTGATAAAACAATTTATGGGGCTCTAGCTCATGAGGTTGCAGAAGCATCACCTACATCTCCACTAAAATTAAGGCTATCAGGTCTTGCTAAATTTATTAGTAAAATAGGGTATATCGGAGCCTTTTTAGTAACAATATCTTATCTTTTTTCTGTAATTGTTATTTCTAATAATTTTGATATTTCCTTAATTATTAAAACGCTAACTAATTTTCCTCTCATGATGGATCACTTAATATATGCCTTAACTTTAAGTGTAACTATAATTGTCGTTGCTGTACCAGAAGGTCTTCCTATGATGATAACCTTAGTTTTATCTAGTAATATGAAAAAAATGTTAAAAGATAAAGTCTTAGTAAGAAGACTAGTAGGTATTGAAACTGCAGGAAGTATTAATGTTTTACTAACTGATAAAACTGGTACTCTAACTAAAGGAAAACTAGAAGTGAGTGAAATTATAACAGGCGATAACATTCATTATAAAAATCTTCAAAGTATTAAAGTAAATCCTAAATATTATGAGAAATTTTATGAAGCAATGTATTATAATAATGAAAGTAAAATGAGCCCTGAAGGTACGCCTATCGGGGGTAATCTAACTGATAAAGCTTGTCTAAATTTTCTAAAACTAGATAATAAAATAAATGCTAAAGTTATAAAAAAAGTTCCTTTTAATAGTAAAGACAAATATAGTTTGTCTACACTTAATAATAACCTAACTTATATTAAAGGAGCATCAGAAAAACTCCTTCCTTTAGTTACTCATTATTTAACCAAAAATGGTGAAGAAAAACTATTATTAAATAAAAAAGTAATTACCAACAATATCGATAATTTAACTAAAAAAGGTATTAGAGTCTTAACTCTTTGCTATAATAAAAAAGAATCTTTAGAAAATCTCGTTTTTATTGGGTTAATTGCCATCAAAGATGAACTTAGGGAGGAAGCTAAAGAGGGTGTAAGCTTAATTAGAAGTGCAGGCATCAATATGATTATGATTACAGGAGATGCTAAAGAAACAGCAACATCTATTGCCAAAGAAGTTGGACTCCTTGATAATGGCGATTTAGTTTTAACTAGCAATGAGCTTAATAATATGTCTGATGATGCTATAAAAAGTAAGTTATCTAGTATTAAAGTTATCTCTAGAGCTCTCCCTCAAGATAAATCACGTCTAGTTAGAATTATCGAAGAGATGGACTTAGTTGTAGGCATGACAGGTGATGGTGTAAATGATGCTCCAGCATTAAAAAAAGCTGATGTCGGCTTTGCTATGGGAAGCGGAACTGAGGTCGCTAAAGAAGCTAGTGATATTGTAATATTAGATGATAATATTTTATCTATTAGTAAAGCTATTCTTTATGGTAGAACAATCTTTAAAAGTATTCGTAAATTTATAATTTATCAACTAACTGTTAATATGTGTGCTCTAATCATGTCTATTGTTGGTCCTTTTATAGGTATAAATACTCCTATAACTATTATTCAAATGCTTTGGTTAAATATGATAATGGATACATTTTCAGGCCTAGCTTTCTCATTTGAACCAGCTTTGTCTAGTTACATGAATGAACCACCTAAGTCTAAAGATGAGCCTATTATTAATTCTTATATGATAGGAGAAGTTCTGTTTACCGGTTTATATTCAGCTATACTATGTATTTTATTTTTAAAATTACCTATAGTAAGAGAATATATTCGTGTTGGTGAAAATTATAAATATTTAATGACAGCTTACTTTGCTTTATTTATTTTTATTGGTATTTTTAATTCCTTTAATGCACGAAGTGAACGTATTAATATTTTAGCTAACTTAAAACAAAATAAAGTCTTTATCTTTATTATAACTTTTATAATATTAGTAGAAATTTATTTAATCTATCATGGGGGCGACTTATTTCGGACATATGGCTTAACTGCCAAAGAATTCTTAATTGTTTTATTGTTAGCTTTAACTGTCTTCCCAGTTGATTTTTTAAGAAAAACCTATCTTAGAAGACATCATTTAAAAACAGGGGTTTAAAAATTTGTAATTGCTACCATAATTCGACAAAATCCGCACTATATTTATGATAATATGCTAATAGGTGATTAATTATGCGTACATTTTATATCTTTAATATTAATAAAGAATTCTCTAATTTAATGAAAAAAAATCCTCATCATTTATTTCGTGCTATGGAAGATATCCATAACTTTGATACCAATGACGTCAATCTAGCTTATGATCTTTTTATCCAAATAACAAAACCATTCGATAAAAGTTTAATCAATAATAAAGTGTTTAATGATGCCAAAAATAACGATTTTTATTCTAAATTTCACAATGTTCATCGTATTCAAAATAAATATTTACCCGAAGATTCAGTATTAATTGTTAATAAAACCTTTCTCTTACTTGAAACAAATATTCTAAAACCAGCATTTTTTGAAACATTAAAAGAATATAAAAACCTTTTTGTTTGTGACTTTAAAAATAAAGATTATTTTTGGTTAAATGAGCTTGTATGCTTGTAAATAAGTATTATTTATAGTAATATATTAATGAAAGGGACGGATGTTTATGTGGGGCGAAATATTATGGTGTATAATTGGTTTAGTGGTTGGTCTTATAGTAGGCTTTCTTGTATCAAGATTTATAATGCAGAAATATCTTAAGAAAAATCCGCCTATAAATGAAAAAATGATTGAGGCCATGATGACTAGTATGGGTCGTAAACCAAGTAAAAAACAAGTAAATCAAGTAATGCAACAAATGAATCGTTTTATGTAAAGAAAGACTTAAATAATCTTTCTTTTTATTTGTATACTAATCTTTAGTTTAAATTTAAAATTATATAAAACCATTACAGTGTTTTATATGAAAGTTTTGTGAAATATTTTTAGACCGCATAAATACTGGACTTGCAGGACTACTGATTTATTTACATAATAGAAATAAATGATAAAATATTAATAGAGATGTATAACTGTTAAGTTCCTCTTAACCATAGGAGATGATGCTTAGGTGGAAAGGATATATGGACTACTAAAGTTTACTAGTTGTGATTATTTGTTTAATACAACGTGACAACTATCCAAAAACAAAAGCAAATAAAAACACTTAACTATTCTTAGAATCTCTAAGAACGTCAAGTGCATTCTAGAATTATATAGAGACATTTAACGGTCAAATTTATATGTCTCTTTTTTATTGTATGAAGTTTCCCTCATCTATATACAAATATCATAATAAACCAACTATTTCAAGTATTTAGGATTATCAATCTTACCTAATAAGTAGTCAGCAGAAATATTATATTTTTTACATATATCATAAAGAAAAGGCGTGGCAATAAAATTTTTGCCATTTTCATAATTAGTAATAACTGAATGAACAGTATTTAGAATACTAGCCAGTTTTACTTGAGTAAGGTTAACCTCTTTTCTAAAATCTTTTAATATAATGCCTGATTTAGTTGAATCAATTTCTTTTTTACTATTTGGATAACTCTTATCATTATTCAAATTAAGAATATAATCAATAGAGCAATTAAAAATATTAGCTAAATCATTTAATCTTTTAATTGGTATAATATCATATTGCTGCTCAAATTGATTGTAAGAACTTCTTTTAATATTTAATAAGTCAGCGACATCATATTGTGATAGATTATGATATTCTCGAAGTTCTTTTAGTCTTTTACCATAGTCCATAATATTCCTCCAAGTAATATAATTTTCTCACGATAATTTAATCAAAACATAAATGGACTGTTTTAATGACATTTTTCTTGACAAATACAATATCTAATATTATAATAAATGTATAAGCTAGAAATTTCTAAAATAATCGCGATTTGCTTATTTTGTAGGAGAAATAAACAAATGAAAATAGAAAAACTAAGAAATAAGAATAGCACAAAGTATTTTTTATATGGCTTAATAAGTGTAGTAGTACTTACTATTACAGTAACATTTATAGCATCAAAAGCAGAGTTTAGGGTGACAGCATCTATTCCCTTAACCGAAGGAAAAGTTGTATCTAGTCCCTATGATATAAATGTTATGGCAGTATATATTAAAGAAACAGATACTTATAGAGAATTAGATAAAACAGAACTCGTACCAAGTGTAGGCTACATATTAAACGAAAGTGAAAGTTATTGTTGTAAAGGCAGTAATTGTAAAAAAGAAAATAAAGACACAAATGTGACTTTAAAAACAGTTGCAGGATTACATACATTTAGTGGGGTATCAAAAAGCGATAAATGTTATTTATATTTTGATTTCATAGATGTTGATAAGCCAACAACTATGAAAGAACTACTGCAAAATTACTATATTAATAAACAAACTAGAATTGAAGAGACATTTAATGAAAGAGTTAATGCAGCAAGTAAAAATACAATTTTTGTTGATGCTGATAATGATGGAGAAACTTATTATTTTGCAGGTAATACTTTAGACAATTGGGTATATTTTGCTAACTTTTACTGGCGAATAGTAAGAGTAAATGGCGATGGATCAATTCGTTTAATCTATCAAGGCAAAACTACCAATACAAAAGAAGAAGCAGCTATAATTGGTAGAGGAGCTTTCACCTCATATCAATATGTAGGATATTGGTACAATTATAATGATACTTTAACTCCATCAAACGCTTATAATGTTGCCAATACTTGGTTTAAAGAAACGGCTAAGTTAACTGAACCAGAATATTTTAATAAAATAGATTTAAATGCAGGATTTTGCAATGATACAACCTCTTACAAAGATAAGGAGGGAACTATACAAAATTCAGGTAATACGCCATATTACTACGGAGCATATACAAGATATACTAATTTATCACCTAGCTTTAATTGCCCTAATAATGAAGATTTATATACATATTCAAGTGCTAGTAAAGGTAATAAAAGATTAGAATACCCAATCGGATACTTAACAATAGATGAAGCGCTATTTGCAGGCAATTATGGACAGTGGTCTCCAAGCTACTTAACAACAACAGCACATTTTTGGACTATATCCCCATCTTATAATAATGGTCAAGAAAGAATATTTGGCATAAATCCATCTGGAAATATAGATAATGGCACATCAGTAAATGCCGCTTGGTCAAGTGGTGGTCTAAGACCAGTTATAAATTTACGCTCAGATGTTACACTTACTGGTTCAGGAACATCTATAGACCCATATAAAGTAGTTTAAAATAAAAAAATAACACTATTAAGTTTTATATATAAGTGTTATTTTTATTTTCTTTAAAATAATTATTTTAGATATTTTAAAGTACAATAGCTATTAAATTATTTGATCCTTTATTAACAATCTTAGTAACTGTTTGTGATAATTTATATCTTGTAGCATCAGGCATCATAGAAAGTTTTGCTTGTATACCTTCTTGAACTATTGCTTCTAAACTTCTTCCAAATATTTCACTTTGCCAAATTGAATTAGGATCTTTTTCATAATCTTTCATTAAATAATTAATAAGCTCCTTACTTTGTTGCTCGCTACCTATAATTGGCTCAAAAGTTGACTGAACTTCTACTTTCATTAAATGAACAGAAGATGCAGTCGCTTTTAATCTAACTCCATATCTAGAACCTTGTTTTACAATTTCAGGAGTCTCTAATTTCATATCTTTAATTGTTGGATATACAATACCATAACCACTATTTCTAGCTACTTTTAAAGCACTTTTTATTGATTCCATTTCCTCTTTGCTTTCTCTATATGTTGCAAATATTTTAATTAAACCAGCTTTAGAAGTCGCTGAATCTCCCATAATACTTTTTAAAACTTCATCATATAGTTCTTTCTTTTCTTCTAGATTTATTTTAACAGTTCCACTAGCTGCATCAAGCTCACTAATATAAGATTTAGCAATATATTCACTATCTTCAAAATGGGATAAAATAAAATCAATATCCTTTATCTTTTCAACACTTATTACACTTTCTCTTATTTTATCTAAGAAGTGTTCTTTTATTTCATGTCCTTTAGGTAAAGCATCAATCCATTCTGGAATATTAACTTTAATATCTAAAACTGGAAATTCATATAAAGCTTTCTTTAATATTTCCATAATTTCTATTTCGTTCATAGCCTCAGCACTAATAGGAAGTACAGGTACATTATAAGTTTCTTCAAGTTCCTTAGATAATCTAACAGTTTCTGTATTAGTAGGATGTATACTATTTAAAATCACAATAAAAGGTTTTCCAATATCTTTTAGTTCACCAATGACTTTATTTTCTGCATCTAAATAACTATTACGAGGAATATCACCAAATGAACCATCACTAGTTACAACAATACCAATTGTTGCATGATCTCTAATAACTTTTTCTGTCCCAATCTCTGCCGCTTCAATAAAAGGAATAGGGTCTTCAAACCAAGGCGTTTTAACCATTCTAGGATTTCCTTCTTCATCTTCATATCCGTTAGAACCAGGAATAACAAATCCTACACAATCAACTAATTTAATATTAGTTTTAAATTCATTAACTTGAACTTCAGCTCCATTAGAAGGAACAAATTTAGGTTCTGTTGTCATAATCGTTTTACCAGCTGCACTTTGAGGAATTTCATCTAAACAGTGTTTCTTTTCATATTCATCAGTTATATTTGGTACAACTAAATTTTCAATAAATCTTTTAATAAAAGTTGACTTTCCTGTACGAACAGCACCTACAACCCCTAAATATATACTCCCATTTCCTCTTTTGGCAATAGATTCAAGTAATTCTTTTTTTTCCAAAAATTCCACCATCTTTCTTATTTCTAATTAAGACTATGAAAGGGGATTTAAAAATATAACTAGTTAATAAATAAAAAAATCCTAATTTAAAATTAGGATTGAGGAGTTATGCGACGAACTCGACTTTGATTTCCTTCTTCAGGAGCAAAGATAGCATCATATTGTTTTTTAGAATAGTTAATTCCTCTTTCAAGATTTTCAGGTATAGCTTGAGGTTTTATTCTAGCTTTAAGATTAGATATTATTTGGTCTAGTGAATTACCTAAATTATAATTTGTAATTAAGCTTGTAACAAGATTTCTACCATCATAATCTTCAATATATGAGGCAATATTTGCAGTAAACTTAGGACCATGACCTTTTTCTCCACCTTTTTCGGAAATTAAGTTTCCATTAAATCTAACTATGTCAATTACTTTATTATCGAAATTTTGGGTAATAAAATAATTTAAAACACTAATAGCTAAATAATCATAAATATCAGAGTTATTGTCATTTATGCTAATAGTCATACCTTCTTTAATAATTGTGCCATAATAATGTAAGTCTAAATCAATAGTTTTACCTTTAACACTAGTATCTTTCACTTGAAAAAACGTACCAAATGTTAACTTCACTGCAATTCTTTGTTTATCATATTCTTCAGTTAAAACAAGTTCACTAAATTTACCATAAACTTTTTTAAACATCTCTAACCATTCATCACATTTTGCTATAATTTCTTCACTAGATAAAATAGGTGGAATATATATTTTTTCAAGCATCCCATTACCAGTAATTTTGTTTATAATTGCTGCATCACCAACAATATCTAAACCATCTTTAGTACTAGTTACTTCTATTTCACTATCTTTATTTTCTACAGTTTTTAAAACCACTTTATCATTTTCTTCTAAAATAACATGGGTAATTCCGCCAATCTCTTTAAATTTCATAATAAAACCTCCATTAATAAATTTATTATATCATAATAATTTCTAAATACTAGTAGGATTAATTATATTTTTTGCTTATCTTCTTAGTAGACTTTTCCTACTTATTAATATATAATTAATTAGGTGTTAAATATGAAATGGTTAATTAATAGTAATAAAAAATATAAAGTGCCTTATATCTTATCAAATATATTTTTAATATTCTTTGATACAATAGGAATCGTTATTCCTATATTAACAGGTTATTTAGTTGATACAATCATTATTGACCATAATTATAATCATTTATTTTTAATTGCCATAAGTATTATTTTAATCGCTTTATTTAAAAGTATAGGTGCCTATATATCTGTTTATAAACTTGATACTATTACTAACAAAATGTTAAGTGAAGTAAAAGAAAAATGTTATCAAAACTTAAATAACCTTGATTATTATTTCTATGAACATAACAATAGAGGTGAATTAATGACTAATTTCACCAGTGACTTTAATCGTCTAAGACAACATTTAGCTTTTAATATCAAAACAATAGGGGCTATTCTTTTAACCTTTTTAGGCTCTTTAATATATTTACTTAGAATAAATATTGGTTTTACTTTAATACTACTTACTCCTGGTTTACTTGTTGGTTTAACATCTTTTAGATTTTTAAAGAAAATAAAGCCAGAA
>JAMPHW010000001.1:239672-254884 GCA_023663235.1 Ruminococcus sp.
TAATAAAAACTTGGGTATAATAAGAAAAGTAAAGGAAGATATTAATGAAGGTAGAGAGATTAAGAGATAATAAAAAAATAGTGTATGGGGTAATTGTAGGATTAGCAATAATACTAACAGTAACATTATTTGTAAGTAGGGCAGCCTATAGAGTAACAGCAACATTAGAATTAGCAAACGAAACAGTAAAATCAACACCATATGATTTTAAGATAGAGATAATGTATATAGAAGATAGCAGTGGAACAATAGAATACAATAATAAAAAGTATAAAGAATTAACAGGAAGAATGCCAGATAGTGGATACAAAATAAATAGTAGAAGTTACTGTAAAACAAAAGATGGAGCAACAGATAATGAAGCAAAGTTATATACAAATAGTAATGGAGAACATGTAATAAGTAATGTCAAAAAGAATAGTAATTGTGTAATATATTTTGATAAAGATATAAGTAGGGCAAGAGATTATATATTAGCAAATAAACAAATACTCGAAAGAACAAGTGAGAATAAAGATTTTAATGTACCATTTGGGGATGATACAACAGGAAAGATATATAAAGCAGAAGATGATGATGGATATACATATTATTATGCAGGAAACCCAAGTGATAACTGGGTAAAATTTGGAGGATATTATTGGCGAATCATCCGAGTAAATGGCGATGGAACAGTAAGAATGATATATCAAGGAAAAGTATCAGAAGGACCACAGATAACAGGAGAAGGAACACAAATAGGAACAAGTGTGTTTAATACAAATTACGATAGAGCAGAGTATGTAGGGTATCAATATGAGCTAGATAAAGTACATGGATTATATGAAAGTGGGAATAGAAATAGTGGAGTATCTGCCATATATACATATTTAAACAATTGGTTTGAAAATGAATCAGGATTAAAATCAGAACAATATTTTAATAAGATAGATACAAATGCAGGCTTTTGTAATGATAGAACACCAAGTTCAAGTAATACAAGTATAGATGGAATCGGCGGAACTGGAACAACTACAACTTATTACGGTTCTTATGTAAGATTATTTTCTGGAGGAATTATGCATACATCAAGTTCTGTAGCAGCCACTCCAACCTTTAAATGTTCGAATAATAAAGATTTGCAAACTTATATCAATTCAAATAGAGGAAATAAAAATTTAATTAATCCAGTGGGATTAATAACAGCCGATGAAGTAAATTACGCAGGATTAGTTATAAGTGATGTAGCTGTATCTATAACTAATTATTTATATACTAATAGAGTTTATTGGACCATTACTCCGTTTGGATATGTTAACAATATTGCTAATACATTTATTGTTAATCCATACGGTGCATTTGGTAGTAATTATGTTACTGATAATCGGGGTGTTCGTCCAGTAATAAACTTAAAGGCAGATATAGGATTAACAGGAAGTGGAACAACAAGTGATCCATATGAGGTATTACCAGATATATTAACAAATAAGAGTGTTTTAACAAGAAGTACAGCAAATAAAGATTTTAATGTACCATTAGTAGATGATACAACAGGAAAGATATATAAAACACAAGATGATGATGGAACAAGTTATTATTATGCAGGAAATCCAAGTGATAACTGGGTAGAGTTTGGCGGATATTACTGGAGAATCATAAGAATAAATGGTGATGGAAGTTATAGAATGATATATCAAGGAACAAGTGCCAACGCAACAGGAGAAGGAACTCAAACAGGAACAAGTGCATTTAATAGTAGTTACAATAATAATATGTATGTAGGATACTTCTATACAAGTAATCAATTAAGAGGTTTAGGAACAGCATCAACAATATATACAGCGTTAAATAATTGGTTTGCAAGTTCAAATATCAAACAAGGAAGTGCATACTTTGATAAAATAGATCCAAATGCAGGTTTCTGTGGTGATAGAACTCCAAGTTCTACAAACACACCAACAGTAAGTAATGGACTAAATACAGGAGATGGAAAAGGCGGAACTGGAACAACTACAACATATTATGGCGCATATTTAAGATTAGCTCCAGGAGGAGTTGCAGTAACATCAAGTACAACAACAGTGACACCATCATTAACGTGTGCGCATAGTGATGACTTGTATACATATTCAGGAGCAAATCAAGGAAATAAGAAGTTAGCCAATCCGGTAGGATTAATCACAGGCGATGAAGTAGCATGCGCAGGAATGGTATACGGAGCCTCATCATCAGGTAACTACTTAGATACAGATAGTCACTACTGGACTATGTCTCCGTATTACTATCATTCTAGCACTGCGTATCCTGCTCGCGTGTTCTATGTGCATTCGTCTGGCTACCTCGTCAACGGCAGCATCGCGGACGGCACGTTTAGTGTGCGTCCAGTAATCAATCTGAAGGCTAATACTAAATTTTCTGGTTCAGGAATAACTTCTAATCCATATAGAGTTGTAGGCTAATTATTAAGAGTTGCTTTTATAAGCAGCTTTTTAATAATAAATATAAAATACTCTTGAAAAAGTTTTAATTGTATTATATACTTTCTTATATAAAATAGAGAAATCTCTATATTTAATAAAAAAGCTATTAAATTCTATCTTATAAATTTGTATTTTTTTCTTGATTTTAACATATATATATGGTAGACTTATTAATAGAATAAAAGGTGGTGTAAGGATGGACTTCCTTAATAAATTATATGATAGTAACTACTTTGGCATAGGTTTATTTGCCGTTATTTCTTTTTTAGTTGTGACCTTTTTAGTAGTTTTATTTTTTGGTAAAAAAGATGAGCAAAAGAGAAAATTACAAGAAAGAAAAATGAATGTTCATAAGATTCAAAATACATTTAATGAGACTAGCAAAGAACAACCTGTAGAAGTTTCTGCTCCTAAAATAGATATTCCTATTAATCCAATGCCTGATGTTAGTCCAGTAGCACCTATTAATTTTGATGTTCCAATTGAACCAAAGCCTATTAATTATGATAGTCCTATTATGCCTAATATACCACAAGAAACTTATGTTGAACCCGTTGTAACACCAATTGAGTCTGTTAAGCCAGTAGTAAATAATGTTACTCCAGCGGTTCCTAAAGTAGAGCCAATAAGAGTTGAGCCTACTAAAATAGAAATACCTAATGAAGTTGCTACTCCAGTAGTAGAACCTGTTAAAATTAGTATACCAGAACCTGAGGTGGCTCCTGTTGTTAAACCTGTTATAAATGAAACAGTAAAGCCTGTAATTGAAGAACCTGAGGTTACAGGAACTTATTATAAACCTGTAGAAAGAGATGTTCCAGAAGAAGTAAAGGTTCCTAATATAGATTTTGATGCTATTGCTAAATCAATATCAGAAGAATTAGAAGAATTAGAAAAATTAGAAAAAACAACAACTACAGAGATGCCTACCAGAAGTTATAGTGAACCTAAAACACAGTTTAGTTCTGTTTATGTAAAAGAACCAACTAGATATGTTTCTAATGATATGGACTTACCAAAAAGAGTTGATTTACCTAATAAGAGAGACGAATATTAAGTCTTTTTTTCTTTTGTTTAATATTATTGTAAATTTAGCTAAAAATTTAAAAACTTTACCATTTTTTCTTGATTTTATAGGAACTTTTTGATAATGTATTTATGTAAGGTAAATGTCCTTATAAACTAAGTTTTTGAAAGGGAGGAATTATTTATGTCAAAAACTGAATTAGTAGATTTTATAGCTGCAGATGCAAATTTAACTAAGGCTGATGCTGCAAGAGCACTTGATGCTGCTTTAAAAGGCATTCAAACTGGACTTAAGAAAGATGGTAAAGTTGCTTTAGTTGGTTTTGGTACTTTTAGTGCTAAGAAACGTGCTGCTCGTGATGGAATTAATCCTTTAACTAAGGAAGCTATTAAAATTCCTGCTAAGACCGTTGCTTCATTTAAAGCTGGAAGCAAACTAAAAGATGCTTTAAACTAATATAAGCACTCAAATATAGGCAGATTTATATCTGCTTTTTATTTTTAAAAATTTATAGATTTTGGTGTGTTATTTTGATAGAATAATCTTGAGGTGTTATATGAAAAAAAGAAATACAATACTATTTATTACTAATTTAGCGTTAGTTATATTAAGTTATGGAATATTATTAATGCCAATATTTAAGTTTTATGATTTAAAAGTGATATTATTATTTATTTTAGGATTATATGCTTTAATGGAAATTACAAGTTTTATATTAATTAGAAAAAAAGATGAATTTGAAAGTTTAAGTATGGGTATAATATCTTTAATTATGATGATAGTTACTTATTTTTTAGAATTAAATGATAAAAAGCTTTTATTAATAATTTTAATATGGATGGGTGTAAATGCTTTAGTTAAATTAAAAAAAGTAGATTATTATCATGATAGAAAAAACAGAATGTGGATTTTAAAACTATTTTTACTTTTTATATTTATTTTGAGTGGTTTATTTACAAGTATAAATTTATTTAGTAATATGACACAGTTAGTAGCAATTGGTTATTTCTTTTTAATAAGTAGTTTGCTAGATACAATAGAAGTGTTAGTAAAAATTGTAATAGGTGATGAAAAATGCAAGTAATAAAAGATTTTAAAGAATATAAAATATTAGATATGGGTAGTGGATATAAATTAGAGAGTTGGAATAATGTTATTTTAAAAAGGCCAGATCCAGAAATAATATGGAATAGTAATGATTTTGATTTTTGGAAATATGATGCAAGTTATATAAGAAGTAATACCGGTGGAGGGGCTTGGGATATTAAAAATAAAGTTCCTAGTTCTTGGATTATTAATTATCATGATTTAAAGTTTAATTTAAAATTAATGGGTTTTAAACATACAGGTTTATTTCCAGAACAAGCTTATAATTGGAATTTAATTAGAGATAAAATTAAGAATACTAAAAGAAAAGTTAAAGTTTTAAATCTTTTTGCTTATACAGGTGGAGCATCAATAGCTGCTTTAATGGAAGATGCAGAAGTTACGCATGTTGATTCGTCAAGAGGAATGATTGATTGGGCAAAAGAAAATGTTAAACTAAATAATTTAGAAGATAAAACTATTCGTTTTTTAGTTGATGATGTTAGAAAATTTGTTAAAAGAGAAATAAGAAGAGGAAATAAATATGATATTATAATTATGGATCCACCAACATTCGGTCGAGGTAGTAAAAAAGAAGTCTGGAATATTGAAAATGATTTAGCAAGTTTAATAGAAGATACAAGTCTACTTTTAAGTGATGATGCTTTATTATTTATTATAAACTCTTATACAACAGGTTTATCGAAAATAGTTTTAGAAAATTTATTATATTTAAATATTAAACAAGAAGGAATCATTTCAAGTGATGAATTAGGTCTTCCAATGAATAACTCTAAGTTAATTCTTCCGTGTGGAGTCTATGCAAGGTGGGAAAAGAAATGAAAAAGTTATTAGTTATAGTGTGTATAGTATTAATTTCTTGTAGTTGTAGCAAAAGTGCAAATTTTAAATATTCTAGCAATGAAGAAATAGAAAAATTAATGCAAGAAAATGATTTTTTAATAGTTGATGTTAGAACAAAAGAAGAATATGATGAAAGTCATTTAAAAGAGGCAATAAATATTCCTTATGATACAATAGATGAAGATACTATTCTTGATAGTACAAAGTTAATATTTGTCTATTGTAGAAGTGGTAAAAGAAGTAATATAGCCTATACTAAACTTAAGAGTATGGGATATAATGTTTATGATTTAGGAGCACTAGATAAACTAGATTTAGAAAGAGAATAATTTATAATATTAAACATATATTTAATTAGAAAGTTGAGGAATAAATATATGGAAATATTAAAAGTATCTAGTAAATCTAATCCAAGTAAAGTAGCGGGAGCTATAGCTAACATTTTTAGAGAAAAAGGTAGTGTAGAAATACAAACAATTGGGGCAGGTTCTCTTAATCAAGCAATTAAAGGAATAGCTATTGCAAGAGGTTTTGTAGCACCTAGTGGAGATAATTTGGTTGTCATTCCAGCGTTTAATGATGTAGTTATAAACGGAGAAGATAAAACGGCTATGAAATTAATTGTAACTAAAAAATAAATTTAAATATAATAGTATCTTATTAGATACTATTTTTTTATTGTTAAATATTTACTTTTTATATACAATAATTTTTAAATAAAATTGCTTTAAATAGAAATTTATCTTATAATTATAATGGTGATAATAGTGGATAGTATTATTTTAACTGATATTGATGGAAATAAATTTAAAGCTGAAATTTTATTTACCCATTTTGATTATACTTTTGGTAAAAACTATATAATTTATTTAGTTGATAAAGATTTGCTTGCTTCCTCTTATGAAACAGTAGAAGATAAATATATTATTAATAATGATTTATCTAGTAAAGAATACGACATGTTAGATAGACAGATTAATATTAAGTTAGGAGAAAATTATGCATAGTTTTTATATTAATGATAAAGGTAGGGTCTTTAAATTAATTGATGAGAAGAGAGGAACCTATTATCAATTAACAAGTGCTGAGGCTCAAGATTTTTTAGATAAAGTGGGTAAAGCAGCAATAAACAATGTCGCATTTAATAATAATACATTACAATTAACTTATGAAAATGATAGAGTTACAATTGAAGGGGAATATTTAGATAAAAAAACACCTTTTGCTTTAGAAGTCAGAAATAGAATGTTAGAATTAAAGGAAGAAAAAGAAAGACAAAGTATAGCTGATTTTAAGAAGAGATTTAATGGTTATATACCACCAATAAATAGAGGAAAATGTATAAAATTTGGTTCATTAATTGTAGCAGGTGCTATATCTTTACATCTTACTATTCCAATGGTTGTAGCTTATTTTTCCAAAAAAGAACAAGAAAAATATTTAAATGATGCTGAACCATCACAAAGTATTGGTATGCTTGTTGAAGATGAAACATACGAAAAGTTTAAAACTGATGTTATAGATACAACTATTTATGCAGAACTTGCATTTGATGATATGACTGATAGGGCTATTAATAGTGCTGGTGAAAGTCAGCTTGATGTTGTAACAAGAAATTGTTCTTCATATTTAGATAAATATATTGATAGATATGGATTGCCTAGTAATATTATGTATGCTATATGTACGTTAGAAAAAGGAATTTTAGATAGTCATTTAGAAAATGATGAGGTTGATAATCCAATGCAATTAAATGGAATGAGTGGAGAATATTTTTCTAATATTCCGGTTTATAGTAATGGAGTATTAACTGGTGAATATGATTCGTTTTATGCTTTTTCTAAAGATGACCCAAGAATTGCTGAACATCCTAATGATAAGATATTAATTATTGAAAATGTAGAAGATAATTTTCAAATATCTTGTGCTCAAACTAGAAGATGTATTGATAGATATAAAGATGTATTTATCGTTATAGATTCTTACAATAAAGGTCTTTACGCTTTTACTAATCTATATGATAATCCCCTTATAGAAGTTCCTCATGATTTAGAGTATTATAAAAATAATTTTAATGATTTTTCTTGGACTACTTTAATTCAAGAGTATTATAAAGTAAAAACTGGTGATCCAACTTATGTTTATGGAGATCCCAATTATTTATGGAATGTTTTAAAACATGTTGATATGGGTGATAGTAGTAGTGTTATGATTAGGTATTACTATCAAGGAGAACTAATAGAAGTTTCTTTAACGAATACGAATAAACTGGACAATTCAGTTTTTGATGAGTATAATAATTCCTTAGGCAGATGATATAATATGAAAAGAGTAATTTTAGTTACAGGTGCGAGTCGTGGTCTTGGGCGAGCGATAGCTTTAGCTTTTTTAGAAAATAAAGATATTGTTTATATAAATTATAATAACACTTCTAAAGAAGAAGTAGAGAGTGCTTTTAAGAAATATGATGATTATCATTTAGTTAATGCAGATTTAAAAAATGAAGAAGAAATAAAAATGATGATTAATAAAATAAAAAAAGAACAAGGATATTTAGATGTTTTAGTAAATAATGCTGGGATAGCGATTGATACAACGCTTGAAGATAAAACAAAAGAAAATTTCAAAGAAATATTAGATGTAAATTTAATTGGACCTTTTTTAGTTAGTAAGTATGCTAAAGATATAATGGATAAAGGTAGTATTATTAATATAAGTTCTAATACAGCATTAGATGCTTATTATCCTTATGGTTTGGATTATGATGCTTCTAAAGCTGGTTTAATTTCCTTAACACATAATTTAGCAGTCCTTTTTGCTCCTAATATTAGAGTTAATGCTGTTGCGCCAGGGTGGATTAATACTGATATGAATAAAGAATTAGATAGTGAATATATAAAAACTGAATGTGAACGTATATTAGTAAAACGGTTTGCAGAGCCTATAGAAATAGCAAAAGTTGTTTTCTTTTTAGCGAGTGAAGATGCCAGTTATATTAATAATGAAGTTATTAGAGTTGATGGAGGATTTTATGGATAATAAAGCACAATTAGTTATTATACCTCATGAAAAAGATTATTATGATGTTACAAGCGAATCTAAAAAACATCCAGAACTTACTAAAGTATATTTTGATTTACATGGTTTAGATTATCATGAAAATACTAACTTTAATTCAGAACTTATTAATTATAATTATGTTGTTATTAATGCTTTTAAAAAGGATGGAGTTAATTTAGCGATAGTATTTGTGCCCCCTTTCTATAACATTAAAGCAATATGAAATATTAGAAGATTATAGAGAATTATTTCCTGATTATGGAGCGATTACTTTAGGAATATATAGTGATGGTGATACTTGTATTTATGAAGAGAATTATAGTGAAGATGATGGTAATTGGTTGGATATTTTTTATAACGATTTAAGAGATAGAGCTTTAAAAACTACCGTTACAAGATAATTTAAAGGTTACATTAGAGAATGAAGAAAGCACTAGTAGTTATAGCTAATGATAATATTTTAGATGTTCCACTATTCTTAGTTGAAGATTATGATACATATCATTATCTACTTCTAAATGAGTTTTTTAAAAATTATCATCTTCCATATTTTGCAAGCCCTTATAATTATGAAAATGTATTTAAAAGATTACTTGAGGAAGGTTTTATTATAATTGAAATAGTTGGTGATGATACAGCTTTGTGTTGGTTTAATTTACCTGTTACTTGTAAGCAACTAGAAAGTTTAAAATCATATAGGGATTATTTATCTTCATTTGCTTATTTTTAGGCTCGTAGTTATCCAATTGATAAATATTATGTATATAAAAATGATAGTATTAAGGGTAATATTGTAGATTATTTTTTAAATCTTATAGAAAGTGAATATATGGAAAGAGGGAGAAAGTAATGAATATTGATAAGTTAATAGAAGAAGCAGAACTTAAATGTCAAGAAATATTTAAAAGAATAGATGATAATGAATATTATTTTAGTTCTTTAGTTTTGAATGCTTTTCATGAATATAATATTAATGAAAGTCATTTTAATATGACAACAGGTTATGGTTATAATGATTTAGGTAGAGAGGCCATAGAAAAAGTTTTTGCAAGCGTTTTAAAAGGGGAAGCTGCTTTAGTTAGAAATCAATTTATAAGTGGCTCTCATGCTCTTAGTACTGCTTTATTTGCTATTTTAAGGCCTGGTGATACCCTTTTATCAATAAGTGGTAAGCCTTATGATACTTTACATGAAGTAATTGGAATTAGAGAAAACCCTAGTTCGTTAAAGAGTTTTAATATTAATTATGAAGAAATAGATTTAATAGATAATAAATTTGATATTTCTAAAATAGTAGATACTTTAAAAAATAAAAAGATTAAATTAATCGAGATTCAAAGAAGTATTGGATATAGTACAAGAAATAGTATAGGAATTAAAGATATTGAAGAAGTTATTAAAAAAATTCGAGAAGTGGACAAAGATGTTTATATAATGATTGATAATTGTTATTGTGAATTTGTAGAAAGGACTTCGCCACTCGAAGTAGGAGCAGATATAATTGTAGGTTCTTTAATTAAAAATCTAGGTGGTTTTATAGCTAATAATGGAGCTTATATTGTTGGTAAAAAAGAACTTATTAAGTTATGTAGTGAAAGACTTAATTTGCCTGGTGAGGGAATAGATGTTGGACCTAGTTTAGGAGCTAATAAAAGTATATTGCAAGGGTTATATTTGGCACCTTCTGTTGTAGCATCAAGTCTTAAAGTAGCTGTTTTAACAAGCTATTTATTAGAAAAATTAGGATTTATGGTAAGTCCTAGATATAATGATGAGAGAAGAGATATAGTATTAAAGATAGTTTTTAATGATAGAGATTTACTTATAAAATATGTTCAAGGTATTCAAAAATATTCAGCGATAGATGCGAGTAGTTTACCTATACCTGGAGATATGCCTGGATATAGCGATCAGATTATTATGGCAAGTGGTTCTTTTACACAAGGTTCTAGTATTGAATTATCTTGTGATGGCCCGCTTAGAAGTCCCTATATTGCTTATCAACAAGGAAGTGTTACTTACAATTATGGTAAGATGGCAATAAGAAATATTTTAAATGACTTATTTAATGAAGGTGATTAGATGATTGGAATCTTTGATTCTGGTATTGGAGGAGTTACAGTTTTAAAAGAAATTCTAAAAATTTTGCCTAATTATAAATATTTATATTATAGTGATTCTTTAAATAATCCTTATGGTGATAAAACAAAAGAAGAATTATTAGAAATAACCAAAAGTATTGTTGATTTTTTAATTTATAAAGGTGCTAAGATTATAGTTATAGCGTGTAATACAGCAAGCGCTATATGTAAGGAATATTTAAGAAGAGAATTTGATATTCCGATTATAGCGATAGAGCCTGCTTATAAAGTAGTTAATGATTATTATAGTGATGGTAAAACTTTGATAATGGCAACTAAGGGTACGTTAGAGTCAAAAGCTTTTAGTAATTTATTTCATAAGTATGATAATAAAAAGACTAAACTTTATGAGTGTGTTGGTCTTGCTGATTTAATTGAAGTTGGAAATAAAAAATTGATTAAAAAATTTTTAAATGAAAATATAAGTGAATTTAAAGGAGTTGAAAATGTAATACTTGGATGTACTCATTATCCTTTAATTAAAAAGGAATTAAGAGAAGTACTCGGTGATGTTAATTTTATTGATGGAAGTGTGGGAGTAGCTAGAGAATTAAAAAGAAAACTTGAATTAAATGTTTTAAGTGATTGTAAAGGGGAAATAATTTTTATTGATAGTAGTAATGATAGTTTTAAGGAAAAAAGGTTTAGAGAAATTTTAAAAAATTAATATAAAATATTATATTAGTTTTTTTTATATAAAGACAGTAATTTTACTTTATAACCTTTTTCTAATATTGATTTTAAACTTTACTTATGATATATTTGAAATAGTAGGAAGCTAGTTTGAAAGAAGGGTTCAAGATGGAAGTTATTTTTAAAAGTTTAGAGTTAGAAGAATTAGAAAAAACTATTGATTTATGTAATCTTTGTTTTAATGAAAATACAGATTATGAATATGCTAAAGAGGTATTTTTAGAAACGAGAAATGATCCTAATAGTATTTATATAAATGGGATTTGTGATGGAGAGGTTATTGCTCATGCTAAAATAACAATTATTAAAACAATGTATAAACCAATGGAAACATATGCAATACTTAATCATGTTTGTGTTAATCCAAATTTAAGAAGACATCATATTGCGACACATTTACTTGATGTGATGTTTAAAATTTGCAAAGATAGAGGATGCAATAAAGTGGAGCTTTGGAGTATGAATTTTAGAGAAGCTGCTCATGCATGTTATAAAAGATATGGATTTAAATTAGAAGAGGCAGGATTCTTTTCAAAAGAGGTAGAATAATGAAAATAGATGGTATTTATATTGGCGTTTGGTTTCAAAGAACAACTTTACAATTAAGTGAAATATATGATTTTTTAAAATATACAAAGTCTGAACTTGCATTAAGTAAGAAGAAGTTAACAGAATTACATAAAAATTTAGATATTAATGAAGCGATTGGAACTAGTTATCATATTGATGGGCTTGAATATTTAACTTTTACAACTAATATGGGTATTTCGGTTAAAATATTTGAAGATGGTTTAATTAGTTTGAATAAAAAAGATATAATGGATGTTACAATGTTTAAAGATATTGATAATATTTCAGATTATTATGAAAATAAACTTAGCCCAGCGATAAGTTATATATTTAGTTTAGGTGCACCAATCCCTAAGGAACTTGCTAATATTAAAACTGTTTATCCATATTTTATTGTTTTAAATAATTGTAAGAGTAGTGTGATTGATACATTAATATCTAAAACAGAAAATCAGAAGTATTTTGTTTATAATAATGATAAATATGAAGTACATCGTGGGGATAAGTATTATTTTATTAATAATAAGACAAAAAATAATAAAGAAGTTGAAAGATATATTGAAGAACAAATATTTATTAGAGAATTTAAAGCTCAACTACACAGATATTTAAATTTACACCGTATTATTTGGGAGAAAATTGCTGATGTTAAAGAAAATGCAGTAATATCAGGTAATGATATTATCAAACACAGTAATAAGATTGATGGTTATGCTAAAACGGTAACTTTAATTGATGGTCGTATAAATCAAATGAGTACTTATTTAAAGACAAGAGAGAAATTAGTTAAAGATGATGATAAATTAAAAGAAAGTCTAGATTTAATAGGATATCGTTATGAAACTTTAGGAAATACTTTAAATTATATTAAAGAACTATGGAATATGACAGAAAATTATGTTAATTCAGCGAAAAAGTTATTTAGTGATTTAAAAGGTGATGTTACTAATCAATCAATAAGTGATTTAACAATTGTAACATCTATGGGTGTTGGAGCATCTTTAATAGGCTTATTTACTGATTCAGCTCCTGAGTTAAGTATTTTTGGTATAATTTATTTTCTAGTTCTAGCTGCGATAGGTTTTATTGTTAATAAAGTTATGAATACATTTGCGAATAGACGCAAATATGAAATTAATGATATAGAGTATGACAAAAATATTAAATAATAAAAGTTTATTACTTCTTATTTTTCTTGGAATATTTGGCTTTTCTATAGGTTTATTTGATAATTATCGTGATTTATGGATGAATAGTAATGGAATAAGTACGATTAGTATTAGTAAGATAATAAGTGTTTCATATTTAGTAACAGTATTAGTATTACTTTATTTTACAATTAGAGTTCCTAGTAATAAGCTTAAAGATGGAATATTAGTATCTTTAGTTTTAGTAATGGTTACAGGGACAGTACTTGTTTGTTTAAATAATACTAGTTATGCTTTTCTGATTAAGTTTTTAATGTTTTTTAATATTGCTTTTAATCAGGTAGTTTTGTCTTCGATATATCCTTTAATTATGAATATAAGCAAAAATGATTTGGTATATACTAAAAAGGATGTTGTAGAAAGTCTTGCTAGTAAATTAGGTTTTTTAATAGTGTCGATTTTAATAGGTAAAAAAATTGGTAGTATAATAATTGATTACAATATATGTTTATTATTATCGATAGTATTTACGTTTTTGGCTTTTGTTATTTTAATTAATATAGATATTAAATTTAAAAATAATAATAGAGTTGATGTTAGCAAAACTCTCAAATATTTTAATAATAATAAGGTATTATATTTTTATTTAATTACCAACTTAATGGGCTCAATTGTTTATAGTATAATTCTTGGAATGCCAATGATGAGGCTTACAACTGGAATGGGGTTTTTACCTAACAAAGCTAGTTTTATAGTCTTGGGCTGTGGAATTCTTGCTAATGTTTTAGCTTTAATTGTGGTTAAGTATTTGAATTTTAAAAATGATCATATAAATATATTCTTTAAGTATGGTATTAGAATAGTACTATATTTATTAGTGTTTTTAACAGGTAATAGAACTTTATATTTAGTATTATTTATTTGGTTACTTCTTAGTGATACTAGTTATGGATTTATATTTAGTGCTTACTTTATTAATAATATAAATGATAATTATACAATGTTTTTAGTGGTATTAAAGTATATAAGTGCTTTAATAGGTAATGCGGTTGGTGTATTTATATGTGGATTAGTCTTTAATATGAATATTAGTTATTTAGTTATGCCTGCTTTAATACTTGGAATAATACATTATATTATGGCAAGTATTTTAGTTAATAAAAAGAAAATTAAATTAAAAAATTCATGATATTTATCATGTTTTTTTATATATTAATATATTCTTTTATTTCTTCTTCTTTAATTTTTACTTTTGGATTACGTCTAATACAAATATCTGTGATTCCAAGGCACCAATCAGCACTAAAACCAAAAGTATCACATATATCTTTTAAGTCGGCACTAGACATAGAGTTTTTTCCTATTTCATAATAGCTAATATTACTTCTTTTAGTTTTTATGCGACTTGCAAATTCTTCTTGAGTTAAATTATTTATCTTTCTAATGATTCTTACTTTTTTACCTAGATAAACTAGATCTAAGTCCTGTTTAAAGTGGTAATCTTCTCTGTTAAAATGGGTAGTTAGACCTAATATATAATCAACAGGAACTTGATAAAAATAGGATAATTTTATTAATTGTTTTATTGGGATATTATTATAACCATTTTCCCAACTATTTATTAAGGCTTGAGTAACATTTAGTTCACTCGCAATTTCTTGTTGAGTCAAATCTTTTAAGTCTCTTAAAAATTTAATTCTTTTTTCAATTATTGTTAAGTTTTTATCTATATATTCCATTATTCCATCTCTCTCATGGAATATAATTATCACTTTTTATAGATGTGCTGCAATAAATAAATATATTATTGGTAAATTTATAATATATATTCACAAACCAATTGAAAAGTTATCAATAATATTGTATAATGAAAATATATTAGAAAAATATAATAGTTTTTGTAATGTTTTGTCGAAGATGATGAAAGATAATAAAAACTTGGGTATAATAAGAAAAGTAAAGGAAGATATTAATGAAGGTAGAAAGATTAAGAGATAATAAAAAAATAGTGTATGGAGTAATAGTAGGACTAGCAATAATACTAACAGTAACATTATTTGTAAGTAGAGCAGCTTATAGAGTAACAGCAACATTAGAATTAGCAGAAGGAACAGTAAAATCAACACCATATGATTTTAAGATAGAGATAATGTATATAGAAGAT
>JAMPHW010000001.1:254984-278426 GCA_023663235.1 Ruminococcus sp.
ATATAGATGGAGTAGAACAATCTAAAGAAACAACAATGCCAGGAAAAGGATATGTTTTAACAAGTGATAGTTATTGTTATAAAGGTACAAATAAAAATAATAAAGATACGAGTGTAATATTAGAAACCAATAAATATGGAGAACATATCATATCAGAATTAAGTAAGTCATCAAAATGTGTATTATATTTTAAAAGAAGAGAAGCAACAACAAGTGCAGCAAGCTATATATTAAGTCATATAACAGAAGTAACACATAGAAAAAGAGGAACATTTAATCAAACAATAAGTGAAGAAACAACAGGAAAGATATATGCAGAAAGTGATGATGATGGAGTAACATATTATTATGCCGGAAATCCAACCGATAACTGGGTAGAATTTGGCGGATATTACTGGCGAATAATTAGAATAAATGGCAATGGTTCAATTAGAATGATATATCAAGGAACAGAACCTAATACAACAGGTGATGGAACTCAAATAGGAACTAGTTCTTTTAATTCTAATCGCGATGATAATGCTTATGTAGGATATATGTATGGATCTTTAGATATTAGCTATGAAGAAACTCATGCTAATACAAATGATAGTGCCATAAAAATAGCTTTAGATAATTGGTATGTTACATCAGGATTATTGGAATTGCAAGATAAATATATAGATGTTAATGCAGGCTTTTGTAACGATAGAAGTATAACCTATGGAAATGGATATGGAAGCGTGCCTACTACAAATTATTCTGGTTATTCTAGATTAAGATTTGTTGAACCATCATATAAATGTAATAGAATAAGTAAAGATTTATTTACAATTAAAAATGCGGATTTTGGAAATAGGGCATTAATATATCCAGTTGGATTGATAACTGCTGATGAAGTTAGTTATGCTGGCATTTATGAAATTAATTCTAAGCCAAATAATTATCTTTATACAGGAAATTGGTATTGGACAATAACACCAGGAAGATTTAATACTTCGAGTGCTAATCTTACAGCAGCAAGAAATATGGCTGTTGCAGTTGATGTAGTTGGTTGGTATGAGGTTAGAAATTCATATGGCATAAGACCTGTTATTAACTTACGTTCTGATGTTACTTTTACTGGTGAGGGAACAATATCTAATCCATATAAAGTAGTTATGTAAATAATTGTAAATTAAATGTTATATTATTACTATTTTTAGATATTTAGTTTACAATATAAATGGTGATGTGTATGTTTTGTAAGAAGTGTGGGGCAGCTCTTCCTAGTCATGGTTTTATATGTAAGTCATGTGGTGCAATGATGGATATGGAGCAAATAAAAGAGCAAAAGGAACATATAAAGAATAACAATAATAATGAAATTAATCTTTTATCAGATAAATATAGTAGAGAGCCAATAAATAGAAATTATGAAAAGCACAAAGAATATAAATTTATTGGAGCTTTAGTAATTGTTTTAATTCTTTTTATATTAATAATACTTGCTATAATAAAAGTTATTTAGAGCATAATATCTAATGGTGATATTATGCTTTTTACTTGTTTAGAAATATTTTTTGCAAGAATATTAGATGTTTCGATATCCACATTTAGAACAATGATGATGGTTAGGAAGAAAAGTTTTATTATACCTATTTTAGCTTTTTGTGAAGTATTTATTTGGTTTTTTGCTGCTCGCAAAGCACTGACAACAAACATTGATAGTATTTTAATACCAATATGTTATAGTTTAGGATATGCAACAGGGACGTATATAGGAAGCTTTCTATCTCATAAATTTATTAAAAATGTTAATACTGTTGAAGTTACAACTAAAAGAAATAATTATAAATTAATAGATACTTTAAGGAATAAAGGTTATGCGGTATCGGTTATATCACTTAAAGATACTAAAGCGGATAAAAAAGATTTATTAATTATTGGAGTGAAAAGTAAGCTTACTAATGAAGTTGTTAATCTAATAAAAAAAATAGATAAGAATGCTTTTATAGTAGTTAAAGATACTAAAGTAGTTCATAATGGGTATATAAAATAGAAAAAAATTTATACTAGTAATGGTGAATTATAATGTTTTATATAAATATCTTTTTTATTTATTCATTTTTAGGATTTTTATTTGAAAATGGTTTGAGTTTAGTTATGAATACTAATTTTAATAGTGGGGTTTTATATGGACCTTGGACTTTTATTTATGGAATTGCAATATTTGTTATTATGATTTATGACAAATTTTTAAAGCAATTTAAGTTGAATAAATGGTTAGAAGTACTATTACTTTATTTAGGAGTAACAGTACTTATGACATTAATTGAATTTAGTGGAGGAATGTTAATAGAAAAATTATTTCATGTAGTATATTGGGATTATATTAACTTAAAGTTTAATTTCGGTCACTATATAGCTTTAGAAATATCATTATTATGGGGATTATTTGCAACATTTGTTAACTATTTACTTGCGCCAATTATAAATAAATTGGCAAAAAAAATACCTGTTTATATAACTATTATTTTTATAGTTTTATTTGTAACAGATATTATAATAACAATTATAAATTAGATATGAAGACGTCTAGCTAGTTCATTTTCTAAAGTCTTATAATTAAAAATGAAAAGAATAATTAAAACAAGAATACTTGTAATAACAGAAATGTAAGATGGCCATAAGGTTTTAAAAGTCTTTTTTAGAATGAAGTATAAAGGAATAATACCTATTAAAGCATTGACATAAGTATAAATAATGATATCTTTATCAACTTTATTGGTAAATACACGTAGAATTAGAAAAGTTATGGTATAGGCAATACATAAGAATGGTAAAACATAGATGAAAGACCACTTATAAAATCCTGTATAATAATCCCAGAATATTGCTAGAATATTAATTAAAATAATTTCTGTAAATAATAATTTCATGAAATTTTTTCTTTTTTTAATGCCACTTATAAAAGTTATCCAAAAAGAAGTAATTCCTAAATCAACAATAATACACCAAGAAAGTTTATGACTTATTAAAAGATTTAAGATAGTTGATATAATAATACCTAAACAAGAAGTTAAGAGGGATATATAAATTAATTCACGATGAAATTTATATTTAGATTTTACTTTAGGAAATAAAGAATTATCTTTTTCTAATTTAATAGGATTTTGGCATATAGGACAAATGGGGGTAGATGTATAAAGTTCAACATGACATTTTAAACATTTATTCATAATTTTCACATCCTTCTATTTCATTAGTATAAATACTAATATTTAAATTATATTCTTTTAATAGTCTAAAGAAATTTTTTTCTAGTTCAGATGATTTAAAATGAGATGAGAAGTTAAAACTTATTTTATTATTATAAGAGCAAATACATAATTCTAGAGCATCAGTACTATTAAAAATGAGAAAATCTTTAATATATTTAGCACAAGATTTAGGTAAATCAATAATACCAACATTAGATAAACCCATGGTTTGTTTTTTTCTTGTTAGTTTATAACTAATTTTTAAAATAATATTTTTAATAAATAAAGGGATTAATCTTACAATAAAGAAATGTTCAAGATAAATCATTTTATTCATTTTAGAATTAATAACTTCAGGCTTTAAACTATCTTTTAGATCTTTATCAACACTTTTGATGATTTCTTCTAAAGGGGTATTATCTTTTGTAAATTTATAATTAATATTAGTAACATTAAAAAAATTACGAACCGTTTCAGAATTAAAGAATTTTCTTAAATCAATAGGGACAGTAATAGATATTGGTTTTGCTTTATCTTTAATGGACATCATATTTTCTAAACTCTTAATAATTAAGGCGATTAAGAAACCAGTTATAGTAGTATTATATTTATGAGCGATATCTTTAATATCACTAGTATTTGTTACTCCACAAATGATTTTTAATTTTCCTTCAGGATACCAAGAACCTTTTAATTGATATGATAGAGGTTTTTTAGTTATTTTTATTTTTTCTTTGGGGTTATAATATTTTTCAAAGCTATTAGTTTCTTTTTCGTTTTTAGAACTGGTTATTAAATCAATTTCATCATTTAAATTATAGTTAATATTTAAATAATTATAGATTAAAACCCTAAAGAAGGATATACATCCAGAACCATCACTTAAAGCGTGGTAAACTTCTAAATTTATTTTATTCTTATAATAAGTTACTTCAAATAGAAGAGGGGTATTTAGTTTTTCACAAGGACTAGTATTTTCAACGTGAACATGAGGAGTTATTAAAGATTGTTCTAAATAATACCAAAATATACCTTTTTTTAAAACTGAATTAAAGATAGGGAATTCATTTAAGGTTAAATTAAGTGCTTTTTCTAAATTATTTTTGTTTATGTTCTCACTTAAAATAACAGAGAAACGAAATATTTTAGGGTCATAATAAGTTGTGGTAGGGGGAAATATTTTAGCGGCATTATCTAGTTTATACCATTTAGTTTGATTCATTTTTATTACCTCCAAAGTATTTAATTAAATTTATAACTTTATTTGTTTCTTTATGATAAATAGGATTATTAATAAAGCCATGGATAACTTTTGGCATATTATAATAAGTTACAGTATTAAAATATCTTTTTAGTTTTTTAGCATATAAGTAGCCTTCATCTCTTAATGGATCTAAATCAGCGGTTATAATTAGAGTTTTTGGCATATTAAATAACCATTTAGCATGAAGAGGGGCAACATATTTATTTTTATAATCTTTTTTATTAGTTAAATACAAGGATAAATAATCTTTTATCATTTTTTTGGTTAAGAAATATTTATATCCATTTTCTTCAATAGATTTACATTTTTTATTATTATCGAAGTTAGTTTGAACGATAGGGTAAATAAGAATTTCTTTAGCTATTTTAAAATCTTTTGTTTGTTTTGCTTTTAAAGAAAGAGATGTAGCAAGATTAGCACCAGCAGAATCACCCATGATATAACAGTCATCCATTTTAATTTTATATTTATCTGCAGTTTTGAAAATGATCTTTATAGCTTCATAACAATAATTAAAGCCTTCAGGAAAAGGATGTTCAGGAGCTAGAGGATAATCGATAGATATAACATTTCTATTTAATTCTTTGGCAAGTTTATTAAGTAGGGAATTATAATTGCTAGTACTTCCAACACTCCAGCCACCACCATGAATATATATTAATACTTTACTAGTTGGTTTCTTGGGTTTAAAAACATTAAATAGCATATTACTTTCGGTTACTAAATCAGGTTTTTTTATTTTGGCTAAAGGAGATTTATTTTGAATTTTCCGATAAGTTTCATAATTGTTTTTGATATCAATATCATATTTAGAAAAATTTTCAATAAATTTTAAGAAAAGATTATTCATATAATCACCAATAATATTATATCATAGGAAGTTTAAGAGATATAGTTATTTATATGTTAAATTAATTAAGATTTTCTAGATAGTTATCTAAAAACTTTTCCCATTCAGGAGCATTTTCTTCTTTAAAAAATTGTCTTAAAAATGATATTATAAATTCATGGCGGTTTTCAGCTTCTTTTTTACCAGCACTCGTCATCATAAGCTTTTTAACTTTTAATATTTTTTCAAAACAATGATTAATTGCACCATCAGTATCATGAGTAGTTCCTTTCATAGTATATTCTTCGGCAGTAATATTTACTTTAGGGTATAAATTTCTATCAAAAATTACTTTGTTACCTTTACTACTTAAGTGATAGGTTATAGTTCTAACAATACCGATAGTGCCAGAGACATCGCACATATCAGCATCACTTACACACATTCCTTCAATAGTTTTAGGTCTAATTCCTTTTAAGCATTTACTGTAACCCATATTTTTTATAATATCAATTATAGTATTACTTACCTCGACACTTGCATTAACTTCTTTTAATATTCTTTTGGTATTTAAAAACTTATTAGCATTTTCTTTTCCTACTAATTTATAATCATCGACATCGTGAAGAAGAGCCGCTAAACCAACAATTACTAAGTTGGCATTTTCTTCTTTAGCAAATTTTATAGCTAATTCATAGACTCTATTTATATGATTTATATCATGGGCTGAGTCTTCTTCTTTAAGTAATTCGTAAACTTTATTTTTAACTTCATCTAACATAACTATCACATCCTAAATTTAAATATATTATGGGTTATAAAAAAGTTATTGTCAATAATTAAAATAATATTTCAAAATATATTTATTTAAGTTATAATGTAAGTAGGATGTGAATTAAATGATAGTTAGGAATAATTATAATGAATGTATAACAAATTTAGCATGTTCAATTAGAAAATACTTTGATTTAGATTATAAGCATAATACTTTAAGCTATATTGATGAACTACTAAGTAAAAAACAACCTAAAAATGTTGTAGTACTTTTATTTGATGGTATGGGTTCAAGAATATTAGATAGAACTCTTGATAATAATGATTTTTTTATTAAAAATAAAGTTAAAGAGATTACAACTGTTTTTCCAGCTACTACAACAGCAGCGACTAATTCTATTATGAGTGGCTTAAATCCAGTAGAGCATGGCTATTTAGGCTGGTATTCTTATGTTAAACCGTTAGATGAAGTTATAATGTTATTTTTTGGAATTAATAAAGAAACACAAGAGATTAGTGAAAAGTATGCAGAAGTAAGGGAAGAATATTTTGTTAACAAAACTATTACAGACGAAATAAATGAAAAAGGAAAATATAAAAGTAGAATTTTATTTCCTTTTGGAGAAAATAAATATGATGATTTAGATGATATGTTATCAATTATAAAAAAAGAGTGTAAGTCAGATGGTAAAAAATATATTTATGCTTATGATGATGAACCAGATCATACAATGCATGATTTAGGCCCTGATAATGAAGATGTAAAAAAGCTCATAAAAATTAGAAATGATAAGCTTGAAGAATTATGTAAGGAGCTTGATGATACAATTGTTTTTGTTATAGCAGATCATGGGCATATAAAGGTTGATAATATGTTTTTAAAAGATTATCCTGATATAATTGATATGTTAGAGAGAACAACATCAATAGAGCAAAGAGCTGTATCTTTTAAAATAAAAGATAGAATGCATGAAAAGTTTGAAAAAAGATTTAATGAATTATTTGGAAAATATTTTAATTTGTATAATAAAGCGGATATAATAGAAAGTAAACTTTTTGGTGATGGGGAAGAAAATTCTTTATTTAGAAGTGCTATAGGCGATTATATTGCAATAGCAGAAACTTCAAATAAGGCTTTATTGATGGATGGTGATGAAGTTTTATTTTCGCAACATGCTGGATATACTGATGATGAAATATATATTCCATTAATTATTATTGATAAAACAAAAGATGAATAAATTAGAAGTATATTTTATAAATATATTTCTTTTTATTTAAAAAACCGAACTATAAAGTTCGGTTAAATTCAATTTGGAGCGAGTGGTTAAGTTATTTCAAACTTTTTCTCACTAATGAGAAATTAATAGTTTAATATCAATTTCTACTAATATTTTAACAAATAATATAAGAAGTAGCAATACAATTTCACTACTTTTTGCTTATTTTTAGTTATTATTCACAGCCAAATTTAGTAAAAATCAAAAATTAACCACTTTAATTATATGTTTTTTAGTTAATACTTTTTGTGCAACATTTCTGTTTCTTCAGTTTCTTTACTTATATATATTTTATTAATAAAATCATTTAACGAAATATATACTAATCTATATTGATTCGTTCTAAATTTATTTATCAATTCTTGATTTTCTTCATAATATTGCCTTATTTTTAATTGATTTATTCTAATTTTTTCTTCTTCTGACTTTTTGTTATGCTTTTCATACAATTCAATATCTGGCCATTTAATACCACTATATTTTATATCATCAGGATTTATTTGTGCCATCATAAAATGAACTACATCAAATCTTGAATATGAAAAAGTACCATCATTAATATCTACAATCATTGCAACTTCTAACAAATCAGGATTTATTTTTTCACTTGTAAAGCCATCAACCTCATTGTTTTCATTTACTACATTTTCGCTGTCAAAGGTCAAGTAAACTCCTTCACCTAAATATTCCCTTATGTTTTTTGAGTTAATAACTCTTGAGTATAATTCATTGTCGGAAAGTTGCATTCTATTATTTTTTATTTTATTATACACAATATTAAAATCAATTAAAAGTGCAATTGTTCCATAAAAACCTTCTGAAAAAAACACTTTTTTTCTATTATCGCCAATTAATCTAGAATTTCGTCCACAAGAAGGAACTATACCTTCAGCATAAACTCTTTCTATTGTATTAATTGATGTTGATCTAAAACATTTCATAAAGAAAACCTCTCTTAATTGCTTACTATTTTAACACATTTATCTTTCAAAATCAGCATTTTTATCGTTATTTTTATTATTTTGAATAATACCAATCTCATTATCTGCATTTTGAATTGCATTATTAGATAGAGAAGTAGTTCCGTTTTCAGTATTTTTGCACTTCTTCTTGCTTTTTTTGTTTTATTTTTATCATTACTTAAATGTAGTGAGTAAGATAAAATTTTTTCTTCTTCCATATTTTTTTACCCCCTTTAAATTAGAAGATATATTTTGCTTGTCAAAATCTCTAACCTCCTATATATTTTGACACAAGTATCAAAATATGGGGGCTAAGGTTTAGGCAACCTTAGAATCCACCTGTCTTATTTCGTATTATTTCAAAACTTCGTAATGAAATAAAACTACACTAGACTTCTGATAAAATAAAAAGCACTACTTTTTATTTTATCTTTGAAAATTATTCGTATCTTTTACAAACTTCGTAAGTAAAATTTCTCATAATTTTATTTAACATCATCCAATTTAGATTTAGTCTTTTCAAATTCATATATTCTACAATTAGTTCTTTCGGGTATAGTAGTAAATAAATCTGCTTTGTTATCTATCAAGCATTCTTCATTATTGCCTATATAGATAATACCTAATTGTAGTTTATCTATCTTATCCATTTTTTTATAATCTTCTATTGGGAATATTCTTACAATGTTTCTATTCTCATAATCATTAAAGAACATAACTTTATCTTCGTAATAGTAAGTTGCTTCAAAATAACCTACATTGTAATATTGTCTTAAGGTAAATACGATTTCTGCTACTTTTTCTTTTGTACTTGGCATTCTTCCCATAATTCTTTTGATACAAGTGGTTCAACTACATTTTCATAATAAGTTGGATTACTTGTTCTTTTCCAATGAACAAAATCACCTTTATAAATTTCATTTTCTATTATCTTTAAAATAGTACCATCACACCAATTTGTTTTACCAAATACTTTTTCCTTATTATGTAAATTACTAATTGTTTGATAAGAATTACCCTCATAATGTAAATTAAATATTCTAATAATTTGATCTTTCGTTGTTTCATTTGGTATAAGTTTTATCTACATGTTTATAACCAAAAGGGGCTTTATGTGGAATATTACCAGCTTTAATTGTTCCTGCTAAACATATTTTAGTTCTTTCACTTGTTCTTTCAATTTCATTTTGGGAAACAGTAGTTAAAAGTCTTGCAACCATTCTACCATTAGCATTAGTTGTATTTATATCATCATTCGCACAATCTAGATAGGCATTGTTTTCTTCCAAAAATTTCATTATATCTTCCATATCATAAACTGAACGAGTTAATCTATCTAACTTTAATACAACAATAGTATTTACTTTTTTCTTTTTAATATCTTCTTTTAGTTCTTCAAATGCTGGTCTATGATTTCCAGTTTTAGCACTAATTCCTGCATCTTTATAAATCTTATAAATTTCATAACCTTTATATTCACACATAGCACGAAGTCTTTTCTCTTGTTCTGGTAAACTAAAACCCTCTCTGGCCTGATCTTCGGTGCTAACTCTTATGTATATTCCAGCAATTTTCTTTTCTTCATTCATACTTCAATTTCCTTTCTTATTCTTCATCAAAAAATAGGCGACAAAGACACTATTGGTTTTATGTCTTTGACACCTCTAATAATAACTAAGTTATTATATTAAATTTGTTTTATATTAACCCCTCAAAAACATAAAACTTTTTTTATTGCTTTCTTATTATAAAGAGTTTATAGTTAAGGTCAAGACATAATTACCATTTTTTGCCTATTTAAAGGCTGTTTTAAGAGAAGTTAGAACAAATGCTTATATTTTAGTTTAGTTGTTTTATAAAGGCTTCTAAATCTTTAAATTCTATTCTTTCTGATAAATTACCTACATATAAAGTTTTAGAGTAGTTAAAAGCAAGAAATGTTATTTCCTTAATAATTCTATGTGGTTTAACATAACTTAAATTTGTGTGAGTAATATTACGAATATTCCCATTAATAATAGTAGGTTTTGTATTACAAAAATCACATATAAATTTTTCCTTTTTAACTCACTTTCAATCTCTAATTTTTTTGTAGTAATATTAATCATTGAAAACCTGTCCTTTCTAAACTTAAATATTAAAAAAGTACCAACTTTTTTTGAAATTGATACTTATCTATTTAAGTCTAAACTTATAAAAGTTCGGACAGATTTCCCAATGGAGGGGCCTACCGGATTTGAACCGGTGCTCGGGGAGTTGCAGTCCCATGCCTTACCACTTGGCTAAAGCCCCGCTTGTATTTATATTTTATTATATTATATGCTGTTTGTAAAGTTTTTTTAATCTTTTTTCTTATTTTTTATTTTCTTAATTGGTTGCAAAACTCTTTAAATTATGATAGTATTAAAGAGAATAAGAGAAGGGCGTGACGTTAGTGTGCATACAGAAGTCTTTAAGAATATAGATTTACTTATTGATATGGCAAACTCTCCTTTAAATATTGAAGATATTAATTTAGAGCTGATATCATTACGTAGACAAATAAAAAATAAACAAATGGAAATAGATGATTTAAAGAATATAATGACAGATCATCGTTATTTTAATGCCTCTAATGAACTCGTTGATAAAAATATAGAGATAAGTTTAAAAAATAAGATTAATAATTTAAATAGACAAATAAAAGAGCTTAATGGAGTTATTGAAGATTTAAAAAAACAAGAAAATAAACTTCATGATTATATTGTTTCTTTAAAAGATAAATTAGATAAAAATGAGCTTTATGTAGATACTTTAAGAGGGAAAGCAAGTAGTGCTAAAGCTAACAATTATTATAGTGATTTACTTGAAAAAGAAGAAAATAATGTATTATTATTAACAACAGAATTAAAAGAAAAAGAAGCAAGGCATAACGCTATCTTAAAAGAACTTGAAAATAGCAATAATGTATGTGAAGATTTAACCAGAAAACTAGATAATGAACGTAATAGATTAAATGATGTAGTAGAGAATTTATCTAATCCTAATGCTTATATTGATACAGAATTAAAGGGCTTAGATGAAGAAAAGTTAGCTCATTTAACAAAAGAAATAGAAACGTTAGAAAAAAGAAAAGTTGAGCTTTTAACAGATCCAAATATGGTAGGAACAGATGCTAAAGAGTTAGTAGCTTCTAATGATATATTTGAGGCAATAAACAAAATTAGAGAACTTGTTAGTATAGTTAAATCTAAGCCTTATATGGATATATCTAGTCCAAGTATTTTAGAAGAAGAACTAGAAAAAAAAGAAGCGATTCGTTCAGAATTGGCTAATTTAATTGATAATAAAAACTATGAAGAAATAGATACTAATTTAGTAGAAAAAAGACTTGCGTATTTAAAGAAAGAAATAGAAGTTAATAATGGAGAAATAGCAAGTTTAAATAAAAAAATTGATGATACTGATGAGTTTGTTAATAGTACTTTAGGAGTTAATATAAATGAACTTGAGAATGAAATTTTAAAGCTTGAAAAAGGTATTAGTGAATATAGTATTATTTTAAAAGAAAAGAAAGGCATTAGTTTAAGAGATAAAGCTAATTTAGAAGGAAATATAAGTAAAAAAGAAGAAGAAAAAAGAATTCTTAATGAAGTTTTAGATACTTATAAAAGTGATTTACTAAGTAAAATTAATTATACAAGAGTATTAAAAGAATTAATTGCTAACTTTGAAGAAACAAATGATAATTACAATAGAGAGATTGAAGATTTAGAGAAAATATCAGTTGAAGACTTTAAGACAAAAGATTATGTTGAAGAAGAAAAGGATAAAGATAAATTAAAAGAAATTAATGAAGAGATTAAATGTATTAAAAATCGTCAAAAGTATGATAGAACACCTGATGAAGTATTTGATCAAATTGATATGTTACTAGAAAGTTATAAACCATTAGTAAAAGAAACAAAGAAAGAGAAAAAAGAAACTAAAAAACATAATATAGTTGATATAATTGAAGCCGAAGCAATAGATAAATTAGATGATGATATTAAAAATAAAGAATTAATTAAAGTTGTAGAAGTTATACCAGTTGATACAACAAAGAAAGATACTGTAGGTGATTTATAATGGGTCTTAAAATTAATACGATTGTGGTTTTAGAAAATAAAGAAGAGTATATCATTTTAAATGAAGCGATGTATTTAGGTAAAAAATATTTTTTAGCAGTTGGGTTAGATGAAAAAAGAGAAGTTATTCCGAAAAAAGTAGCAATTTTAGAAGAATACGTAAGTGGATTTGATACATATGTTAGTAAAGTGGTTGAGACTGAGCTTATGACTGTTTTAACAAGAATGTTTAAAGCACAAGTAAAAACCGCATAAAAAGATATGGTATTAAATCTCTTTTTTTGATATAATTTAATAACCGAGTAGGAAGGTGTATTTATGACATTAAGTATGATATGGGAAGTTGTTACGAAAATAATTGATATAGGTGTAGTATGGTTAGTTTTTTACTATATACTAAAGAATATAAAAAATAATATTAAAATGGTTTTAATATTCAAAGGAGTAATTTTAGTTTTACTTGTTAAGCTTTTAAGTGATTTATTAAATCTTTACACAGTAGGTATTATTTTACAATATTGTGTAGAATGGGGACCTTTAGCGATTATTGTTATATTTCAACCAGAAATTAGAAGTGTTTTAGAGTCTATTGGTAGAACACAGCTACTAGGTCGTCATAAAGTTTTGACTGTAGATGAAAGAGAAAAAGTTGTATATGAAATAATGAAAGCAATAGAATACTTTAAGAGAAATAGAATTGGTGTTCTAATGGTTATTGAAAGAGAAATATCACTTCAAGAGTATATTGAGCCTGCGACTAAAGTGTATGCTGATTTAACAAGTGATTTACTAGAAACAATTTTCTTTCCAAACGGGCCATTACATGATGGTGGTGTAATAATTGAAGGAGACAGAATAACGGCAGCTGGAGCAGTATTTAAGACTAGTATGAACCCTAATATTTCAAAGCGTTTAGGTACGAGACATAGAGCAGCTTTAGGCATAGCTGAGGAAAGTGATGCGATTGCGTTAGTTGTATCAGAAGAGAATGGAAGACTTAGTATTGCTTTAGATGGGGAATTAAATTACAATTTAACTTTAGATGAATTTAGAATGGTTTTAATAGAGGCTTTAAATCCACAACCTGAAGTTTTCTATGAAGCAGATGAAAAGACAAGTGCAGGTGAAGAATAATGAAAGCTATAATTAAGTTATTTAAAATGATATTTCTAGGAATATATCGTTTAATAGATAAATTTATTGTTACACCAATAAGTAGAGTAATATTTAGTATTAATGGATATTTAAAAACACATAATTTAAAACTCGATTATATTATAAGTAGACCGAATTTTATAATATATGTATCACTTATACTTGCGGTTTTAATGTTTGTTTTAATTGATTCAAGAGTTATTACTTTAGTGGAATCAGAAGCAGAAGTTATAACTGATGTTCCAGTTAAAGTTAACTATAATGAAGAAGCTTATGTAGTAGAAGGAATACCTGATACTGTAGATATAGTTTTAATTGGGCGTAAGAGTGATATATATTTAGCTAAGCAATTAGGAACTAATATGGTTATCTTAGATTTATCACAATATGAAGCTAGAGATTCAGCATATAAAGTATATTTATCTTATACGAAATCAATTGATAGTATTAATTATAAGTTAGATCCTTCATATGTTTCAGTAACAATTAAGGATAAGATAAGTGTTACAAAAGCAATTGATTATGATTTGGTTAATGAAGATGCTTTAAATGATAAACTTAGTGTAGAAAGTGTAGAATTATCTAAAACAGAAGTAGTAGTAAAGGGAAGTAAAGATACAATAAATAGAATTGCTTCAATTAAAGCTTTGATAGACTTAAATAATAGTAGTTTAAGTGAAGCTGGAACTTATGAAGTAGATAGTATTTCACTTTTAGCTTATGATAGTAAAGGTAGAATAGTGGAAGATGCAGAGATAATACCTACTACTTTAACAGCGTCAATAACATTAGATACATATTCAAAAAGTGTTCCAATAGAAGTTTTAACAACAGGTAATTTAGTTACTGGTAAAGCGATAGCATCTATTTTAATAAATAATAGTAATAGTCATGCAATAACTATTTTTGGTGAAGAAGAAGCAATTAATAATATAGCTAGTGTTCCAGTAACAATAAATGTTGCTGAACAAGGAACTAATACAAAAACTTATAATGTAAATATTGGTAAGCCAACAGGAGTTAGAGCAATAAGTGAAACAAAAGCAAATATTACTGTTACGTTTGGTGATGAGAAACAAAAAGAAGTAGCTGTTTCGACAGTTTCACAAAAGAACTTAGCTAGTGGACTTACAGCTAATATAGTTGGAACTAATAGTATTAAAGTAATTGTTAAAGGCGTTCAATCAGTTCTTGATACAGTAACAGAAAATACAATAAATGCTTATATTGATCTTGAAAACTATACAGCTGGAGAATATGATGTTCAAGTTAAGATTGATAGTAATGACCCAAAAGTTAATTATGTTGTATCTTCAACTGTTAAAGTTAAAATAACTAATAATAATTAAAAACTCATAGATAAATCTATGTTTTTTTTCTATAAAATTGAGTAAATTGACTAGACAAATAGAGACAGTTATGTATAATATATCTAAAAGGAGAGATAATTTATATATGGAGGGTAAAATGGATTATAATATAAAGTATGAAATTCCAACTTATGAACTTATAATGGAGCGATTAAATAAGTTAGTACTTACTAAGTCTAAATTTAGAGTAAGAGAATTTGCTCCGATAACTTATTCAAAATGCGGTTTACCTATAATGCATTATGCGATTGGTAATGGTCCGCTTCATTTAACGATTGTTGGGGGAACACATGGTAATGAGATTATATCAGTTGATTTTGTTACACAACTTATGGCAACGATAGCAAATGGAGAAGGTAGTTTTGCTAATTTTGATGAAAATACTTATACTATTGATTTTTTTCCAATACAAAATCCTGAGTCATTTGTAATATCGACATCAGGAATTAAAACAGAAATTAAAGATTCTTTTTCAGAAGAGGAAATAACTCGTTTTTGTAAAAATTATTGGTCTAAATTTAGGGAAGCGGACATTGCTGCCAGAGAAAATCCAGATTTACATGATAAACATACTTTTGAATATCAGATGTTATTTAAGAATGCTGATTATAATTGTATAGTACCTCAAGAACAGTATGATGGAGAAACCGATTTAGAATATCAAAATAGAGTTTTAGCTTATGAAAAGATAAGAAATTCAGTTAAAAAAGTTGTAGATGATTATCCAGGAAAAATGATACCAGGATATCCAGTTTTTTGGCAAGCAACAGCAGATGGTGTAAATTTAAATAGTAATAGTCCTTTCTATTATAAAGGATTAAGTGAAGAAAAGGAAATAGCAGAAGCAAAAATGCGTAATGAAGAACCACCTAAATATTGGAATACTCTCAGATATAGTAATCTTTTAGCAAGAGTTCCTAGTCCAATTGGAGTTTGTAGTGAAGATCCTTTAAATTTTAAATTTGCTATTGAAAATCAAGCTTTGATTAATTTTCTAGATGATTTAATAAGAAAAGGTGAGTATGCAGGAATGTTGTTAAATCATGGAACAGCAGGATGGATATATAATCGTCTTAGTGCAAGCGCTCCTGACGAATTAATTGATGATGCAACTAGATTTAGATATGCTGGTATTAATCAAGCAATGGCTCATATATATCAAAGTAAAACTTCATATTTGATGGGAAATGAAGAAAAACCTCTATTAACGCTTAGTAATCCAGATTTTACAAGTGTTAGTGATATTTTTAATAATTTATTTCCAGGAGTTTTATTAATAGAACTATCTAAAATGGGTGGAAACCCTATAGCTCCTTATGGAGATAAAGATGGAAATTATATGAATACAATGAGAAGTAATATAGATGCAGTTGGAGAACTAATAAGACATTTACAAGCAATACATGGATATATGTATGATGATAAGGCTGTGATAATTCCATCTTATGATCCTTTTCAAGAGGATAAACCGCGTAAATAAGAGATTAGAAATTAATTTCTTTTTTTGTTTGGGTTAATTTTTATTAATATATATTTTTTGAAATGTAATTAATTTATATAGAATTATGATAAATAGTAGTTAAGTTTTAAGTTCTATGTTAAAATTAATGGTAGAGATATTTAAAAAGTAGTAAGGTGGTTTTAAAATGTTTGATAAATTAAATGAACAACAGATAAAAGCAGTAAAACATATTGATGGTCCTTGTTTAGTAGTAGCAGGTGCAGGTTCAGGAAAGACTAAAGTTCTTACAACACGTATAGCTTATTTATTAGAGCAAGGAATAAGCGATTATAATATTTTAGCGATAACTTTTACAAATAAAGCTGCTAAAGAGATGCGAGAAAGACTTAATTTACTAGTTCCAGATAATCATGTTTTTGTAGGGACATTTCACTCTTTTGGACTTAAGATTATTAGAGAAAATGTTAAAGAGTTAGGTATGGATAAAAATTTCACAATTATTGATAGTGATGATGTTTTAAGTTTGATTAAGAGAATTATGAAAAGTCTTAATATTGATCCAAAAGAAACTAGTCCTTATTATGTAAAAAGCAAAATTAGTTTTATTAAAAATGAATTATTAACAGAAAGTGATTTAGAGAAGTTCTTTAATACACCACCAGAGAAACAAGTGATAGCAATATATAAAGAATATGAGAGTGTTTTAAGAAGGAATAATTCAGTTGATTTTGATGATTTGCTTGCTTTACCAGTTAAATTGTTTAGGAATAATAAAGATATTTTAGATAATTATCAAGAACATTATAAATATATTTTAATCGATGAGTATCAAGATACAAATGAAGTTCAGTATAAAATGAGTAAATTAATTAGTGATAAATATAAAAATATTTTTGTTGTGGGCGACTCAAACCAGTGTATTTATGGTTTTAGAGGGTCTAATTTTAGAAATATTCTAAATTTTGAAAAGGATTATAAAAATGCAGTAGTAGTTGCTTTAGAGCATAACTATCGTAGTACTAAAAATATTTTGGATGCGGCTAACTCTGTTATAAAAAATAATAAAGAGCGTAAAGATATGGAACTTTATAGTAATCTTGGTGAAGGATTAAAAGTTAAATATTTAAGAAGTTATGATGAAAAGCATGAGATAACTTTAATAGCAGATGAGATTAAAAGATTAGTTAGTGAAGGTTATAAGTATAGTGATATAGCAATTTTTTATAGAACTAATGCCCAATCGAGAAATGTTGAAGAGGTTATGCTTAAAAATAATTTCCCATATAAAGTATTTGGTAGCTTTTATTTCTATAATCGTAAAGAAATTAAAGATTTATTATGCTATTTAAGACTTATTAATAATACTAATGATGATATAAGTTTAAGAAGGGTAATAAATGTACCTAAAAGAAAAATTGGTAATAAAAGTATTGAAGATTTGGCAAAGCTTGCAAGTGATAAAAACTCTTCGATGTTTGATGCTATAGAAGATGGTAAAGCAGTAGAATTTAGAGAGTTAATTAGAGAATTACAAAATGATGCTTTAAATTTATCTTTAACGGAATTAGTAGATGTTGTTTTAGAAAAAAGTGGATTAAAGAAGGAAATTGAAAGCGAGAAAACGCTTGAAAGTGAGTTAAGGATAGAAAACTTAATGGAATTTAAGAGTATTACAGCATCTTTTGAAAATAGAACAGGTTCAGTTAATTTGGGAGACTTTTTAGAAGAAATAAGTTTAGTTGCTGATGTTTCTGAACATCAAGATAATGATGATGTAATAACTTTAATGACTTTACATAGTGCTAAGGGCTTAGAATTTAGAGTTGTATTTATAACAGGTATGGAGGAAGGAATTTTTCCACATCAAAATTCTTTTATGAATGGAGATGAAGGCATAGAAGAAGAAAGACGCTTATGTTATGTTGGCTTTACAAGAGCTAAAGAAAGATTATATTTAACGAATGCTAAAAGAAGAATGCTTTATGGTAAAACAAATGCTAATCCTCCTTCAAGGTTTATAAGTGAAATAAAAGAGGATTTGCTAGAAGTAAGCAATATGAGTATTAAAGAAGAGAAAACAATAGATAAAAGTACAATGTATAGTGAAGGCGATATTGAATACAATAAAGGTGATGTTGTTATGCATACGATTTATGGCAGGGGTGTTGTAATAGATGTTGATGAAAAGTTTGTTAGTATAGCTTTTGCGCGTAATTTTGGAATTAGAAAATTAATGAAAAATCATAAAAGTTTAAAGAAAATGTAATTAGAGGACATTTTAAATGTTAAATATTATGATATAATAATTATAGGAGGAATATATATGGAAAAGACTTTGGTAGTAATGGCAGCTGGTATGGGTAGTCGTTTTGGTGGTTTAAAACAAATTGAACCTGTTGGTCCTAGTGGAGAATTTATAATTGATTATTCTGTATATGATGCTAAGAAAGCAGGTTTTGAAAAAGTTGTTTTTGTAATAAAGAAAGAGCATGAGGATACTTTTAAAGAAACAATAGGTAAAAGAATAGAAGACAAAATAAAAGTAGCGTATACTTTTCAAAGAATAGAGGATGTTCCAAAAGGTAAAGAACATTTAATTGTAGGCAGGGAAAAACCTTGGGGAACAGGACATGCAGTTTTATGTGCCGAAGATGAAGTAAATGATGGCTTTTTAGTAATAAATGCTGATGATTTTTATGGATATGAAGCATTTAAACTTGCAAGTGACTTTTTAGATAGTAGCAATGATGAAAGAGAAAATGCTAGTATAACTTATCCTTTTTGTATGACAGCTTCAAAGTTTGGGAGTGTTAAAAGAGGTGTTTGTTTTCCAAAAACAGGAGAAATAGAAAAAGTTGTTGAAAGTAAAGTTACAGTAGAAGGAGAACATGCTTTATGTGAACCATTAAACGGTGATGAATCTTTTCAAATAGAACTAGATCAACCAGTGGCAGTTAATATGTTTGTATTTAAACACGAATTTTTTAAATATTTAAGAGATTATTATATAGAATTTTTTAATAATAATGATGATTATGTTAGAAATAATGAAACACTTTTAACTGATTTAATAAAAGAAAAATTAGAAAAAAAAGAAATTTCATTAGTAAATATTGTTTCACCTAGTAAGTGGTTAGGTATGACATATAAAGAAGATTTAGTTGAATTAAAAGAAAGTATTCAGAAGTTAATTGATGAGGGAGCTTATCCTGAAAGGCTTTGGGATTAGAAATGCAAGATATTGAAAAAAGAATAGTTGAATTAACAGAGATTTTAAAGAAAGCTAATTATGAATATTATAATTTAGATAATCCTACTATAACCGATCAAGAATATGATAAATATTTAAGAGAATTAAAAAACTTAGAAGATAAATATCCTGATTTAGCTGATCCTAATAGTCCTACTAAAAGAGTTGGGGGAGAAGCTATAGATAAATTTAAAAAGGTTAATCATAAAATACCTATGATTAGTTTATCAAATGTTTTTAATGAAGAAGAAATTAGAGATTTTACTGGAAGAATTAAAAATGCTGGATTTAAGCCAGAATATGTGTGTGAACTTAAAATAGATGGTTTAAGTGTTTCACTACATTATGAACATGGGAAATTAGTATTTGCAGCAACTCGTGGAGATGGAGTAACAGGGGAAGATATTACCCATAATGTTAAAACGATAAAGACAGTGCCTTTAGATTTAAAACAAGATATTGATATAGAAGTTCGTGGTGAAATATACATGAATAAGGCAACTTTAGAAAAAATAAATCGTGAAAGAGAATTAACTGGTGAGGTTAAGCTTCAGAATGTGCGTAATGCAGCGGCTGGTTCAATTAGACAATTAGATCCTAAGATTGCAGCTAAAAGACATTTAGATACATGGATATATCATTTACCTAATCCATTAGATTATGGTTTAAAGACTCATTATGAAGCATTAGAATTTATGAAAAATTTGGGATTTAAAGTTAATGAGGCTTCAAGATTAGTTAAAGATGAAGAAGGTATATTAGAATTTATAAAAGAATATACTGATAAAAGAAGTAATCTTCCTTATGAAATAGATGGGGTAGTAATTAAAGTTAATGATATAAAAATGCAACAAGAACTAGGTTCAACAGTTAAATACCCTAGATGGGCTACAGCTTATAAGTTTCCCGCAGAAGAAGTCTTAACTAAGTTAATTGATATAAAGTTTACTGTTGGTAGAACTGGACAGATAACACCTAATGCTGTTTTAGAGCCAGTATTAGTTATGGGTTCAACAATTAGAAGAGCAACTCTTCATAATGAAGACTATTGTTTACAAAAAGATTTACGAATTGGAGATATTGTTTCTATAAAAAAGGCAGGAGATGTTATTCCTGAGGTTGTAGAAGCTAAATTTGAGAGAAGACTGGGAATTGAAAAGCCATTTCAGATGATTAAAACTTGTCCTATTTGTGGAAGCGACTTAGTCAAAAAAGGTAATGTCGATTATTTTTGTGAAAATAAAGATTGTCCTAAGAAAAATATTGAAGGTTTAATTCATTTTGCAAGTAGAAATGCGATGAATATTGATGGCTTAGGAGCAGAAATTATAGAAGATTTCTATAATGAAGGATTTTTAAAAACAATAATAGATTTTTACCATTTAAAGAAATATCAAGATAATATAATTGATTTAGAAGGTTATGGTTTAAAGAAAATTACTAATTTATTAGAAGCAATTGAAAATAGTAAAAATAATAGTTTAGAAAGATTGTTGTTTGGTTTAGGCATTAATGGAATTGGAGCTAAAAATGCTAAAGTCTTAGCAAGCAGTTATAAAAATATTCATAATTTAGCTAATGCGACTTATGAAGAATTAGTTAGTATTAGAGATATAGGAGATATTTTAGCTAAAAATATAGTTAATTTCTTTGCTAATCCTGATAATATAGAACTTATTAATGCTTTAGAGGATTTAGGTGTTAATGTTTCATTTATTGGGGAAGAAGTTAAACAAAATGAGAATTTTATAGACAAAAAGTTTGTTATAACAGGAACTATAAGCTTTATGGCTAGAGATAAAATAAAAAACTTAATAGAGTCTTATGGGGGAAAATCAATTGATAGCGTCAGTAAAAATACTGATGTAGTTATTGTAGGAGATTCTCCTGGAAGTAAATATGATAAAGCAAAAGAATTAAATATTGAAATATGGGATGAAGATAAACTTAAAGAGATTATTGATAATTTATAAATTTAAAAAGTAATTATATTATTTTATCTAGATTTGTGGTATAATCTAGATATCTGCTCGTATGGCGAAATTGGTAGACGCGGTAGACTCAAAATCTATTTTCTCTTAAAGAAGTCTCGGTTCAAGTCCGAGTACGAGCACCAAATTGATAGGAAACTCTAACTTTTGAGTAATAATATAAAGCGACTTGTTAAAAGGTCGTTTTTATGTTATTATGTATATTAATGAATAGATCTTTATAAATAAAAATGAGAACATTTTAAAGGAGTTTAGCTTTATTATGAAAGTTGATATAATTTCTAAAGACATTTCTAAAATTGATTTAAAACATTCTTTTTTTCATTATACTAGTAAGCAAAATTTAGAAACTATTCTAAAAAATGGCTTAGAACCAAGAATTGGAGAAAACTCTTTGTATGTTGAAAAAACTCCTAAAGTATTTTTTACGATAGGTGAAAAAGGTATTATAACTATTATGGATGTTTGGTTAAAATGGTTAACTGCTAAAATTAGTACTGGTAAATTTAAGTATTGGCTAGGAACAGTAATCTATATGAGAATACCTTTTTGCATTAAGAGTATTCCTAATAATATGGTAAAAAAATCTTTGGCATCTAAATCAAAACGTGTTGTAGCATATGCGAAAATGAAAGAAATTTTAGATAATAGTGTTTTTCTTATTTTAGATTTACAAGAAAATATTGATTTTTCTTATGATGATATAGATGAGGTAAAGAGAACATATTACGAAAGTTTTTTAAAATTATTATATCCTAGCAATAGTGATTTAAATAATTGTAAAATGGAATATTGGAATATGCATACATACTCTAATAAAATTATAGAACCGAAAAAAATTTCATTACTAAAGAATCAAGATATTTGTAATGCAAATAGTATATTAATTAGTCTAATAGAAAAGGATATAAAAAATGTTCAAACTAACAATAAATTTTTATATGAATATTATATTTATGTAAAAAATTTAAAAAGTTGTTGACTTTTATGTTAGTAAAGATTTAGTTATATTATCTAAAATATAACATTATTTTAAATATTTAGGATTATCAACTTTACCTAAAAGATAGTCAGCAGAAATATAGTACTTTTTACAAATGTCATAAAGGAATGACAGAGCAATTACATTTTTATTATTTTCGCATTTTGTAATTACAGATTGAACGGTATTTAATTCACTTGCTAATTTAGCTTGAGTAATCTTATTTTCTTTTCTAAACTCTTTTAATCTTTTACCAACTAATTGATTATCAATTTCTTTATTAGTTGAATTATATTTTAAATTCTTAGAAAAATCTAATAAATAATCAATGGAAACATCAAAATAATTACTTAAATCATTAAGTCTTTCTAAAGGGATAATTCTTTCTTGTACTTCATAATGAGAATAAGTAATTCTGGATATATTTAAGTCTTTGGCAAGCTTTGCTTCTGTGAGATTGTTTTTTAATCGTAATTCTTTTAATTTTTTACCATAGTTCATATAATTCACCAAGACTATTTTCTCATTTATAATAATATATTTAAATTTTATGGTTCAAAATAGAATATTTTCTTGACTTTTATAATATCTAATATTATAATTAGAGTATAAGCTAGAAATTTCTAAAGTAGTCCGGATTTGCTTATTTAAGGAGAATAAAAAATGAAACTTAAAAAAGTAAATAGCGAAAATAAGAAAATTTTTTTGTATGGTTTAATAATGGTAGTAGTACTTACTATTACAGTAACATTATTTGTAAGTAGAGCAGCTTATAGAGTAACAGCAACATTAGAAT
>JAMPHW010000020.1 GCA_023663235.1 Ruminococcus sp.
TAGGATTATCAATTTTGCCTAAAAGATAATCGGCAGATATTTTATATTTAGAACAAATAGTATAAAGGAAAGGTGTAGCAATTAAGCGTCTTCCTGTTTCATAGTCAGCAATTGTTCCGTTAGCAATGTTTAATAATTTGGCAAGTTTAACTTGGGTAAGATTATTATCTTTTCTAAATTCTTTTAATCTTTTTCCAACTTCAATTTTATTTATATTTTCAGTGCTATTTTCATATTGTTTAGTGTTTGAAAAGGAAAAAATATAATCTAAAGAAATATTAAAATAGTTACATAATGTATTTAAATGTTTAATAGGTATTATAACGTATTCTCTTTCATATTGTCCATAAACGTCTTTGTTTATATTTAATATTTTAGCTAAATCTGCTTGGATTAAATTACTATTGTCTCTAAGTTTCCTTAATTTTTCACCGTAAATCATTATAATATCACCTAAATTATTCTCTCATGTTAAAGATAATGTTTATAGATTAACGATAAAATTGCGAGAATTTTCTTGACAAACATTATATGAAATATTATAATGAATGTATAAGCTAGAAATTTCTAAAATAACCTGGGTTTGCTTATTATAAGGAGCAAATAAAAATGAAATTTGAAAGAAATAAGAATAGCAAAAAGTATTTTTTGTGTGGTTTAATATTGGCAGTAGTGCTTACGGTTACAGTAACTTTTGTAGGAAGTAAGGCAAATTATAGAATGACCGCATCTATACCTTTAACGGAAGGTAAAGTAACTGCTGGTTCTTATGATTTTAATATATTAGCTATTTATCTTGATGATGTAAAACAAGAGAGTAATGTTGCTATACCCAAAGGATATATTATTAATAAAGAACAAAGCTATTGTTGTAAGGGAGCAAGTTGTAATAAAGATAATAGGGGTGGTTCTGAAGCTACATTAGAAACAATTAATGGGTTGCATACTTTTAGTGGCATATCGCATGGGGAAAAATGTTATTTATATTTAGAAAAAGATACTAATATTAGAACAATGGCTAACTTATTAGAGGATTATTATATAAATAAGAAGATAAAGGTTGATGGAACTTTTCATCAAACTATTTTAGATGTTACTAAGCAAATAGTGTATGAGGCAGAAGATGATAATGGCAAAACTTATTATTTTTCTGGCAATCCTCTTGATAATTGGGTCGAATTTGGAGGTTATTACTGGCGAATTATAAGAATAAATGGTGATGGTTCAATTAGAATGATATATCAAGGAACAGAACCTAATGAAACTGGTGAAGAAACGCAAATAGGAAAAAGTGCTTTTAATCAACTTAATACAGATGCTAAATATATAGGCTACTGGTATAAAGAAGGTAACAATAGTCAACCTTCAACAGTTTATGTAACTTTAAATGATTGGTTCAAGTCTTCTAATATAAAGCAAGGAAGCGTATATTTTGATTATATAGATTTTAATGCTGGTTTTTGCGGTGATAGACAGACAAGTTCAAGCACTACTGAAATTAATAATGAAAATGGTATTTATTATCCAGGGTTCGTAAGAATATTTCCTGGAACAAGTACTTCAAATGGTTATACTAATGTTAGTACTAAACCATCATATAAATGTGCAAATAGTGAAGATTTATATACATACTCAGAAGCTAATCAAGGTAATAGATTGTTAGAAAATCCTGTGGGATTAATAACTGCAGATGAAGTGTCATATGCTGGAGTTTGGAATGCAGATTATGATAAGTCAAATTATTTATATACTGATGCTAGTTATTGGACGATGACGCCATATTATAGTGGAGGTAGCGGAAATAGGGCATATGTTAATGTTGTTACATCATTATCTGATACGAAAGTGGGCAGTTTTGGTGTTAATAAAGTGTATGGCATAAGACCTGTTATTAATCTTCGTTCTGATGTTAGTTTTATAGGTGATGGTACTCAATTTAATCCATTTAAGGTAGTCGTTTAAAATAAGTACTTTGTTACTTATTTTTTAAATTATTAAGTTCTTGTTCTATATTTTGGATAGCGTTTAATAGAAAGTTTATTTCATCTCTTTGGTTTTGGTTACTTTTGCTGTTATCTGTATAATAGCTACCACCATTTTTATGTTGTCTACTGTTAATATTGATATTATGATTTTCGATTCTTCCTTCAATTAACTGTTGTTGAGCAGCGTTGGTTAAAATAAATTGTCCTACTAAAATGAGCCAATTTCCAATACTGTTTTGTTCTAGGGCAGTATAGTCATCAACACAAGCAGCGCCTATTAAAACAGCAAGCCAAGAAAATACTTGAGGATTAATATTAGGAGGAAAGTTATTTATAGTTTTATGGTTCATATTATTCCTCCTTATTTATAATTTTATTCTAATTAATTTATATTAGACAAAACTTCTATTTAATGGTAAGATAATATTAGAAGGTGAAAGTATGCAAATAGATAATGTAGAATTAAAAAATGTTGCAGTAAGAATTAGTCAATATCCTGATGATAATTTGCCAGAATTTTTATTAGTGGGAAGAAGTAATGTAGGAAAATCTAGTTTTATAAATACTTTAATTAATCGAAAGAATTTTGCTCATACTTCCTCTAAACCTGGAAAAACGCAAACTTTAAATTTTTATTTAATTAATAATGAATTTTATTTTGTTGATGTTCCAGGATATGGCTTTGCATCTGTTAGTAAAGAAAGACAAAAGAAATTTGGTGTTATGATAGAAGAATATATAAAAGCTAGAGAAAATCTTAAATGTGTCTTTTTATTAGTGGATTATAGACATAGGCCAACTGAGGATGATGAGTTAATGTATGATTTTTTAAAGTTTTATAATTTAAAAGTTATTATTATTGCAACAAAATATGATAAAGTAAAAAAGAATATGCGAGAAAAGCAAGATAAACTAATTAAGGATACTTTGAAAATAAAAGATGATGATAGTTTTATAACTTTTTCAACAATCTCAAAAAAAGGAAGAGATGAAGTGCTAGAGGCTATTAAGGAGGAAATATGTTAGAACTAAATAAAGAAAGAAAATTAGTAGATAGTTATGTTGTATTTGATTTAGAAACAACGGGACTTGAACCTAAACTTTGTGAGATTATTGAAATAGGGGCATTGAAATATAAAGATAATAAGTTAGTAGAAGAATTTAGTGTTTTAATTAAACCTAAAAATAGTATAAGTAGTGAAATAACTAAAATTACAGGAATTAGCAATGAAATGGTTAAGGATGCTCCTAGTATAGAAGAAGTGTTACCTAAGTTTATTGATTTTATTGAGGAATTGCCATTAGTAGCTCATAATTCAAGTTTTGACTTATCTTTTATTGAAGAAAATATTAAAGTTCTTGGTTTAGAGATGATAAAAAATACTAATATTGATACTGTAGAGTTAGCTCGTAAGTATATTCCGCGGGCTTATAACTATAAACTTACAACTTTAAAAAATTATTTTAAATTAGAATATGGATCTCATAGAAGTATTGATGATTGTAGAACAACTAATTATGTATATGAATATTGTAAGAAGGAAGCGTTAGTTAAAAATTAATATGAATGCTATTTCCAGGTTGGTGGGAATAGTATTTTTATATGAAAGGCTCATTTTAAATAGTTGTTGATATATAATTGTTCGTGTGATATATTTAATTTAGTGAGGTAAGTTATGAAGTTTATTAAAAAAAGATTTTTATGGATATTAATTTTAATTATGTTTTTTATAGCAGTTTCTTGTCCTTTATTATTAACGGTTTACGAGAAGTATAAACCATATTATAGTAATAAAGACTTTAATATTGCGGATATTAAGAGTGAAGTGGATGCTAATAATAATGGAATTGATGATTATACAGATATATTGCTAGGGGCTAAAATAGATGCTAAAAATCATCCTACATATGACTCTAGGTATTGGGATACTGGTTATCCACCTGATGATATTGGTGTTTGTACAGATGTTATATGGCGAGCTTTTAAAGCGGCAGGATACAATTTAAGAGAGATGCTTGATAATGATATAAAAAAGTATAATGATGAGTATTATAATTTAAAGCATCCTGATAGTAATATTGATTTTAGAAGAGTAAGTAATTTGTATAAGTTTTTTAATAAGTATGCAGAAGTACTAACTAATGATATATCAAAAATTGAAGAATGGCAGCCTGGAGATATTGTCGTTTTTGGAGAAAGAACAGTTCATATAGGAATAATAAGTGATAAAAGAAATAGAAAAGGGGAACCTTATGTTATTCATAATTCAGGACAACTAAATAGGGAGGAAGATATATTAGCGATTAGAAATAAAAAAGATCCTATTTCAGGACATTTTAGGTTTAATGCTAAAGATTTAGCAGATATAGTAGTCTATTGGGAGTGATACTATTGCGTATTATTAGATTTTTGGTTGGGTCTGATTATTAGATGCTATATTTTCATTAGATTCATCAATAGTTTGTAAAGTTGCTGCAGTCTGTTCATCTATTATTTTGTTTCTATAATCTATATAGTCTTGATATTTATTACTATTAATATTTTGTTCTATTTCAGGAATAGCATTTCCTAATCCAAGGGCAATTAATTCCTTTTTTACCTTATCAAATTCATTATAGTTATGAAATGAATTTGCGGCGGCCCAATAAGCTATGTATTTACTAACACTTTGTGTAATTTCTTCATTAGGATTAAATTGATTTATATGTTTGTAACAAGATTCATAATTATACATATCACCTTGGCTATAAAAATTTGCAGCCTCATCTAGGTAATCTATAAGTTGTGATTCTAATGCCGCAGCTATAACAGGAGTGCTTTTGAACTCAATTTTTATTTGCTCAATTCTTTGATATACTAATTTCTTTATATCAACTGTATCTTGTCTTGGGCTTGATTCGTTTGTTTCTGACTTGGTGGGATTATTTTCTGATAAAATTGAAGGGGAAATGGGGTTATATCCTAATGTTTGTAACTCCTGATTATAATTAGTGATAACACTATTGTCCGATTGGTAGAGGTCATATCCACCTTTTTGGCCGTTTTCTTTAAAAAAAGCAATATCTTTTTGTAGTACTTGTAAAATATCTTTGCTTATATCAAAATCGAATATTTTTTGGTCAATTCTTTTATAAGCTTTTAAAAATTTTTGAGTTTCTTCGACTATAGAATTTGCTTGTTGCTCAAAATTTGGTTCATTTGTTCTTTTACTAATTACTTCGACATAACTTTCTATATATTTAATGCCTTCTGTTAAAAGGTCTATTAAGAATCTTTGAATGGCTAAGCAAAGTGAAGACTTATTTGCGTTTAAGCCTTTTCTTTTATATATTTGTATGATATTTACTAATTTATTATTGTAAGTTATGCCTATATTAGGAAGAGCTATAGTTCCTTTAGAGCTTTGCTCAATATTTTTAATTATTTTGTTAACTTTATTAATAATTTCTTCAATATTATAAAGCAGTCCTGTTCTATCATAACTATTATTCATATTTTATCACCTATTTTTATTATATCAAATAGTCAATCAAAAGTCTATTAAGCATATTAAATGTTTAACTTATGATATAGATTATTTTTTTTATAGATGTTATACTCTTTTTAGAAAAGAGGTATAGTATGACAATTTTAATAGTAGAAGATGATGAAACGATTTTAGATGGTTTAAAGTTTTGCTTAAGTAAAGAGGGGTTTAATGTATTAACAGCGAAAACAGGCGAAGAGGCTTTAAAAGAGATTATTAGTAATCCTAATTTAATGCTACTTGATATTAATTTGCCAGATGTAAATGGTTTAGACTTGTATAAAAAAATTAAAGATAGAGGCATTCCAACAATTTTTTTAACAGCTAATGATGCAGAGCTTACAATAGTAGAGGCGTTAGATATTGGAGCAGATGATTATATTACTAAACCTTTTAAAACGCGAGAATTAATAAGTAGGATTAATTCAGTATTAAGAAGAGTATATCAAAAAGAAAATAAAAATCTTATAACGATTAAAGATATTACGATTAATCTAAGTGAGGCAAGTGTTTATAAAGGAGAAGAAAAAATCTTTTTGACAGCTTTAGAATACAAAATATTATTAATTATGTTTATGCATCCAAATGTAGTTTATACTAGAGATTCTATTTTGGCAGAAATTTGGGATACTAATGAGGAATACGTTAATGATAATACTTTAACGGTTTATATTAAAAGAATTAGAGAAAAAATAGAAGATAATCCAGCAGAACCTAAGATTATAATAACAGTAAGAGGTATGGGTTATAAGGTGGATAATGAAAAATAAAAAAAGTCTTTTTTTAATATTTGGAGTTTTAGGAATATTATTGGTGATAAATATTTTAATATGTAAATTATATCAAAATTATACTTATAGCATAATAGATAAAGTGGTTAATAATGTAAGTGAAAATTATCCTAATAAAGAATTAGAAATTATTGATATTCTTTTAAAAGATAATGATAAGCAGGCGTTAAATAAATCTGGAATAGATATTGCTAATTTTAGTAAAGTAACTAATTATAAAGATATTGAAAATAAGGTTTTAATAGTAATGCTTTTTGGTGATGTAATTATTATAATAACTATAGGTTGTTTTTATTATTTTAATGATAAAAAAATAAAAAAAGAAATTAAAATAATTAATAATTATATAGGAGATATTTTAAATGGTACTTATGAATTTAATATAGCTGATTATAATGAAGATGAGATATCTGTTTTAAAAAACGACATATATAAAGTTGCAATAAAGTTAAAAGAATTAAATTCATATGAAAGAAGCGAAAAGATATATTTAATGAATACTTTAGAAGATATATCGCATCAATTAAAAACTCCTCTTACAGCTTTAATGGTAACTAATGATATTTTGAGGGACAATGAATTAACAGATGAAGAACGAAAGAATTTTTTAGACAAAGAAGCAAGAGAATTAGAAAAGATGGAATGGTTAATTACCACACTTTTAAAATGTAGCAAGGTTGAAAGTGGAGCAATTAAGTTTAAGAAAGAAAAAATAAAAGCTAAAGATTTAATAGATGATGTTATTATGTCTTTATCTATTCCGATTGAATTAAAGAATATTAGTATTGTTTTGGATAAACTTGATTTTAATTTTATTTGTGATATTAATTGGACTAAAGAAGCTTTAATAAATATTTTAAAAAATGCTATAGAACATGTAGATAGTGAAGGCGAAATAATTATAAGAGGAGAAAAAACACCTTTATATGAATCTTTAATAATTAGAGATAATGGGTCAGGGATTTCTAAAAAAGATATTAAAAATATATTTAAAAGATTTTATAGTACAAATAAAACGAGTAATAGTATTGGAATAGGTCTTAATATGGCTAAAATAATTATGGAGAGTCAAAATGCAAAACTTGAGGTTACCAGTGAGCTTGGTAGATATACAGAATTTAAGATAATTTTTTTAAAAAATGTAATATGACAAAATTGTAATTTTAGAAGTCACCTTATAGTCACTTTTAAATAATATAATGGTTAATGAAAGGGAATGATGTTATGGAAATTTTAAAAGTTGAACATTTATCTAAAATTTATAAATCAGGAAAAATAGAAGTTAAAGCTTTGGATGATGTAAGTTTTAGTGTAGAAAAAGGAGACTTTGTGGCAATTGTTGGTTCTAGTGGAAGTGGGAAATCGACATTACTTCATATTTTAGGTGCGGTAGATAGACCTACTAGTGGTCATGTATATTTAAATGGAAAGGACGTCTATAAATTAAATGAGAATAATCTAGCAATATTTAGACGTCGAGAAGTTGGGCTTATTTATCAGTTTTATAATTTAATACCAATATTAAATGTTAAAGAAAATATTACTTTGCCAGTATTACTTGATAAAGCTTCAGTTGATAATAAATATTTAAATAGTATAATTCATACTTTAGGTTTAGAAGATAGAATTAATCATTTACCTAATGAGTTATCAGGAGGACAACAACAAAGAGTTTCAATTGGTAGGGCTTTGATGAATCATCCAGCTTTACTACTTGCAGATGAGCCAACTGGTAATTTAGATTCTAAGGCAAGTTTAGAGATTATGGAATTATTAGAGATTTCTAATAAACAGTATGGTCAAACAATTATTATGATTACACATGATAAAAGTTTAGCTATGCATGCTAAAAGGATTATTACAATTAATGATGGAAAAATAATAAATGATGAACGAGTAGGTGATTAAGTATGAGGATTTTAAATAAACTTACGCTTAAACATCTGAAAATGAATAAAAAGAGAACTTTGGTAACAATTATTGGTATTATTTTATCGACAGCTTTAATGGTGGGATTAGGGCTTTTAATATCTAGCTTTATGAGTTCAATGCTAGAGAGTGCTAAAGAGAGCTATGGGGCTTACCAAGCATATTTTGAAGCTATAAGTAATGATGATTTAAATGTTCTTAGTAAGAACGTTAATATAGATAAGTTATATTATTATAAGCCGATTGGTTTTGCAAGGGTTGAAACTGATATTAAGAGTAAACCATATTTATATGTTGTAGAAGGAAATGATGTTTTACTAAGTACATTATCTTTAGAAAGTGGAGTTATGCCTAAAAATTCTAATGAGATAGTTGTTAGTAAAAGTTTAATTGATTTTAATTCTGGTTATAAATTAGGAGATACATTAACTTTAGATATTGGTACAAGATATTATGAAGAAGAGGATTATGAGCATCCGATAAGCGATAATTCACCAGTTCCAGTATCTTGGCTAGGTAATGAAGAAATATATCAAAAAGAGGAAATTATAGTTAAGGAAAATAGAACATATAAAATTGTCGGAATTGTAAGTGATTCGCATTATGAGGATTACAACTCAGCAGGAATTATGGCATTTTCTTTAAATACCCAAAAAGGTGATATTTATAATACTTATGTAGAATATAAAGATCCACGAAAGACTTATCAATATACCAAAGAAATTATAAGTAATTTAAATATTCAAAAAAGCGATGTAAATGAGGCCTTATTATATTATTATGGGGCAACTAAATATAGTAATATAAATAATACACTAATACCTTTAATGATAATTGCTTTAACAGTAATATCAGTTGGATGCATTATTGTAATATATAATTCTTTTGCTATTTCAACAATGGAGAGAAAGAAAAGTTTTGGTTTATATGCATCTATTGGGGCTACAATGAAACAAATTAAACATACTGTTTTATTTGAGGCTTTAATTGTAGGTGTTATCGGAATAGTATTAGGTGTTTTAGGAGGATTTTTAGGTATATATATTTTAATAAAAGTTCTTAATTATTTGCTTGCTGGAGCATTTACAACAATAATATTTAAGGTAGAGCCTTTATATATAATTATACCTTTAATATTTATGGTTATTGTAATAATAGTTTCGGCTTATATTCCGGCGAAAAGAAGTAGTAAAGTAGCACCGATTGAAGCGATTAGAGGCAATGATGATATAAAAGTTGGTAAAAAAGACATTAAAACGCCTAAGTTTATTACAAAAATATTTGGAGTTGAAGGAGCGATAGCTTTTAAAAATATTAAGAGAAATAAAAAGAAGTATCGAATAACAATTATATCTTTATTTATAAGTATTGTTATGTTTAATACGTTTACAACTTTTTTAGGATATTTTACGAAAGCTAGTGATACAGCAATTAGTTATGATTATGATATAGCAATTGACTTAAGAGGAAAAGAAGAGGATATTAAAAAAGATGTAAAAAGTATTACTAGTAAATATAAATATGAAAATTTAATGGTTAGACTTTATACAATGGATGTTGATTTAAATAATTTAGATGAAAATGATTTAAATAGTTATTATAAAAATCGTTATAGTATTGAAGATTTAACGTTTTTGACAATAGTTTTAGAAGATAGTTTTTATAATAAGTTAACTCAAGAAGAGGCCTTATTAATTAATAAAAAATATTTTGCTGAGATAGATCAAAATACTAGAAAGTTTACAGAAATAAAAGTATTTACTAAAGATAGATATAATCTAAATGTTTCTTATAATGAAAAAAATATTAATTTAAATGCTAAAGTTACAAATGAAGATATTTATGGATTCAGAAATTATAAGACGACTTTTAGACCAGTTATGATAATAAGTGAGACTACTTATAAAAATAAGTTTATAACAGATGATGTATTAGAAGCTAGAATTATGCTTTCTTCTAAAGAATATAAAACTATTTATGATGATTTAGAAAATGATAAAGTTAATTTTAATACAAGTAATAATTCTTATTTTAGCCCTGCGATGGATGAGATTAGTGAACGTAATATAATTATTGCAGTTAATATCTTATTTTATGGGTTTATAGCTTTAATAACTCTTATTGGAGTAACAAGTGTTATAAATACGATTAATACTAATATGAATTTAAGAAGAAAAGAATTTGCAATGTTAAGAAGTATTGGCTTAACACCAAAAGGATTTAACAAATTACTATTTTTTGAAAGTTTGTTCTTTGGATTAAAAGCACTTATTTATGGTATTCCTGTATCTATTCTAATAAATATTCTTATATCTTTAATTATAAATAATGTTATAGATACTTCTTTAATAATTCCATGGAATAGTTTAATTATAAGTGTTATTGCGGTCTTTATAATTGTTCTTATAACTATGAATTATGCAGCTAAAAAAATTAAGAAGGAAAATATTCTAGAAGCTTTAAGAGAAGAAAATATTTAGTGAATAAAAGCTTAATAGTGATATTACTATTAGGTTTTTTATTTAAAAGTTTTTGTTTGACACGCGTATATACGTATGGTATAATTTATATATAGTTAAGCATATAGCTATTCTATAAAAAGAAAGGGTAAAGTTTTGGAAAATGAATGGATTAGAATTATATAAGGAGAAAATATTTGAGGATATTAAACATATTGATGAATTTGGGGTTGAGTATTGGGAAGCTAGAGAATTAATGAAAGTTTTAAAATATACGAAATGGGAAAATTTTAATAAGGTTATAGAAAAGGCTAAAGAGGCTTGTAAGAAAAGCAATAATGTTTTAGAGTACCATTTTCCTGAGGTCAGGAAAATGGTTCAAATTGGATCAAATACCAAAAGGTTATTAGAAGATTATAAACTATCTAGATATGCTTGTTATCTAATTGTACAGAATGGTGATGCTAGAAAAAAAGAAATAGCTTTAGGTCAGACTTATTTTGCTATTCAAACACGTAAAATGGAATTATTGCAAGAAAATCAGAAAGCATATGAGAATATGAGTGAGGATGAAAAAAGAAAGTTTAAAAGAAAGAAGATAAAAACGGGTAATTATGAATTAAATAGAACTGCTAGAAATATTGGAGTAAAAAATTATGATAAATTTACCAATGCTGGTTATAAGGGATTATATAATGGTGAGACAGCGAATGATATAGCTAGGAGAAAAGGACTTAGATATCGGGAAGAAATTTTAGATAATATGTGTAGTGAGGAACTTATAGCTAATGAATTTAGAATTGCTCTAATAAATCAGAAATTAAAAAATGAAGGAATTATGGGAGAGGCGAATGCTAGTAATGCACATTTTATGGTTGGAGAAAAGGTAAGAAATGTTATTAAAGAAGTTGGTGGTACATTGCCTGAAGATTTCAACTCCTAGAAAATCGATAAAGGAATTAGAAAAAGAAGAGCTAAAGAAAATAAGTGGTGGATGTTCTTTAAAACACCTCTTTATAAAGTTTAAAAATAAACCTTTGACAAACGAGTAATTTATGTTATAATTATTTTAACAGATTTAAGTGGGCAGAAAATTCCCACTTTTATTATTGTTATAGAGGTGAATGATGAAAAAAACATTAGATGAATTAGAAAGTAAAGTAAAAGAAGCATTGGCAAGTGAAGAGATAATTGTTGATAGTGTAACTTATAAAAAAAATAGTGGTAATTATAATGTATTAGAAATAGTATTAGATAAAGTTGGGGGCATTGATTTAGATACCATTGTGATGGCAACAAATATTATTAATCCAATTGTTGATGATTATGACTTTACAGATGATTCTTATATGTTAGATGTTGTATCAAAAGAAAGAGGTGAGATTAATGAATAGTGAAGAGTTCATTAAAGCAGTTAAAGGGATTGTAAAAGAAAAGGGAATTAGTGAAGATATAGTATTTGAAGGTATGGAGCAAGCTTTACAAACTGCTTATAAGAAAAACTTTGATAGTAAAACTAATGTTAGAGTGGATATTAATCGTGAAACAGGCGAAATTAAAGTTTATTCTTATTTAGTAGTTGTTGATGATGTTGATTATGGTCGTGAGGAAACTGATGAAGAAGGAAATATTGTAAAAATAGCTCCTGATATTAATATTGATGCTCAAATTATTTTAGAGCAAGCAGAAGAAATGGTTCCTGGTATAAAAGTTGGTGAAACTATTGAAACAGAAGTAACACCTAAAGATTTTGGACGTGTTGCTGCTTCAACGGCTAAACAAGTTTTAACACAAAAAATAAGAGAAGCTGAGAAAAATAGTATTTTAGAAGAATTCCAAGATAAACAAGATGAAATGTTACTTGGAACAGTAGCAATGGAAGATAATCGTAACTATTATATTGATTTTGGACGTACAAGAGGTATTTTACCTAAAAAAGATATTATTCCTGGAGAAACAATTAAAATGGGTTCTAATATCAGAGTATATGTTACAAAGATAGAAAATGGTCCTAAAGGTTTATTTATTCTTTTATCAAGAAAACATTATGGTTTTGTTAAAAGATTATTTGAGCTTGAGATTCCTGAATTACAAGATGGAACTTTAGTTATGCATGCATGTATTAGAGAAGCTGGGGTTAGAAGTAAAGTTGCTGTTTCTTCAACTAATGAAAGAATCGACCCAATCGGTACTTGTATTGGAGAGAGAGGCTCTAGAATTGCTAGTATTCTAAAAGAACTAAATGGAGAAAAAGTTGATGTTATTTTATATAGTGATACTCCAGAAGAATATATTGCTAGTGCTTTAAGTCCTGCTAAAAATGTTATTGTAAATATAATTGATCCTATAAAGAAAGAAGCTTTAGCAGTTGTTAGCGATGATCAATTATCACTTGCTATAGGAAAAGCAGGTAATAACATTAAACTTGCTAGCCGTTTGACTAAATATCATATTAATATTAAGACAATGCAAGAAATAAATGCTGAGGGAAATAAATAAAGTATAAAGAGGGTTTAATGAAAACGAAGAAAATACCAATGAGAACTTGTGTTATAACTAAAGAAAAATTAGAAAAAAGAGAATTACTTAGAATAGTTAAAACCCCTAGTGGTGAAGTCATTCCTGATATAACTGGTAAAGTAAATGGGCATGGAGCTTATTTAAAAAAAGATGTTGAAGTTATAAATAAGGCAGAAAGTACTAAAGTATTGGAAAGAATATTAGATACTAAAATAGATGCTAGTGTTTATGAAGAAGCTAGGAGTTTAATTATAAAATAAGTAAAAAGTGGAGTATAACTTGAAAGGAGAGAGTATATATGACAGTAAAAGAATATGCTTTAGATGTAAATTTAAGTGTTGCAGAAATTTTAAAAAAATGTACTGATTTAGGAATTGAAGTTAAAAATGGAGAGGATTTCTTAACTGATGATGATGTTATTTCATTAGATAATGCCATTAACTTAATTACAGAAGAAGAAAATTTTGATGAAGTTGATACAATTAATGAAGTTGTTGATGCAATTGTTGAATCAACAAATATGACAAAAAACATTAATATAACAGATAAGAAACAAAAATTAAAAAAGAAAAAAGATCAAGACAGTAAAGATTATTCTAAATTACGTAAAGAAATGTATAAGAATAAAGATAAATTAATGAAAAACTCTAAAGATAATAGTATTATCTTATTTAAAGATGGTATGACAGTTGGAGATTTAGCTAATGAACTTAATATAAGTGGTACTGATATAATTAAAAAACTAATGACTTTAGGATTAATGGTGAGTATTAATCAAGCTATTGATTTTGAAAATGCTGAAATTATAGCTTTAGAGTATCATAAAACTTTAAAAAGAGAAGAAACACAAGATGTAGCAAATTTTGAAGAATATGAAATAGTTGATAAAGAAGAGGATTTAAGTGTTAGACCACCAATTGTAACGATTATGGGGCATGTTGATCATGGTAAAACAACACTTTTAGATTACATTAGAGATTCACATATAGTTGATAAAGAAAGTGGTGGAATAACACAAGCGATTGGTGCTTATCAAATAGAGGCTGATGGTCATAAAATAACATTCATTGATACTCCAGGACATGCGGCATTTACAGAGATGCGTGCTAGAGGAGCTAGTGTAACAGATATTGTTATTATAATTGTTGCGGCTGATGATGGTGTTATGCCTCAAACTAAAGAAGCGGTTGAACATGCAATAAGCGCAAAAGTACCTATAATTGTAGCTGTTAATAAAATTGATAAAGGGGATGCTAACCCAGAACGTATCAAAACAGAAATGGCAGAAATTAATATAACACCTGAAGAATGGGGTGGAAATGTTCCTTTTATTGAAATATCAGCTAAAACAGGGTTAGGTGTTGATAAATTATTAGAAACAATTATAGCTATGAGTGAAATGGCTGAATTAAAAGCTAATCCAAATCGTTATGCGATAGGTTCTGTTATCGAATCTCGTCAAGACAAAAATGTTGGAGGAATTGCATCATTACTTATCTTAAATGGCACTTTAAGATTAGGAGATCCTTTAGTAGTTGGTACAACTTTTGGTAAAGTAAGAACGATGAAAAATGATTTAGGAGAGTCTATAACAATGGCTAGTCCAGGAACACCGATTGAAATAACTGGTTTAAATGAAAATCCTAGTGCTGGTGATAAATTTATGGCCTTTGAAACAGAAAAAGAAGCTAAGGAAATTGCTTTAAAAAGAGCTGATAATGCCAAGGTAAGTAAATATAAAAAAGATGTTATTTCTTTAGATGATTTATTTAGTAAAATAAATGAAGGTCAAAAAGAAATAAATATTGTTTTAAAAACTGATGTTAGAGGTTCAGAGGAAGCTGTTAAAAATAGTTTACTTAAAATTGATGTAGCTGGCGTTAAAATAAACGTAATTCGTTCAGGTATTGGAACAATAACTGAAAGTGATGTTGTACTTGCTAATGCTTCTAATGCGATAATTATTGGTTTTAATGTTAGTCCTACTAATAATGTAAAAGAAATAGCAAAAGAATATAACGTTGATATAAGACTTTATACAATTATTTATAAATGTATTGAAGAAATAGAACTTGCTATGAAAGGTATGCTTGATCCAGAATTTGAAGAAAAAGTTTTAGGTAGTGCAGAAATTAGAAGAATATTTAAGTTCTCTAAAGTTGGTAATATTGCTGGTAGTTATGTTCTTGATGGAATAGTTAAAAATAATGTTGAAGCACGTTTAATCCGTGATGGAGTAATTATATATACTGGTAAGATAGCTTCTATTCAAAGAGAAAAAGATACAGTTAAAGAAGTTAAAAAAGGCTTTGAATGTGGTATAACTTTAGATAATTTCTCAGATATTAAAACTGGTGATATTATTGAATGCTTTGAAATGGTGGAGGTTAAGAGATAATGCCTAACCATAAAATAGCCAAAATATCTTCTGATATGGCAAGGGTAATTAGTGAAATAATCTTTAGTGAAGCTCGTGATGAAATTTTAAAGTCCATAACTATTACGGATTGTAAAGTGTCTCGTGATTTAAGTTATGCTAAAGTATATTTTACATCATTAAGTAGTTTAGATAAGAAAACTTTAGAAAAAGAAGTTAATGAGGCTAGTTCTTTTATAAGACTTGGAGTTGCAGATAAACTAAACTTAAGACATACACCTATTTTAGAATTTATTTATGATGAAACAATTGAACATGCTTTAAAAATAGAAAAGATTATTAAAGAAATTCATGAAGACGAATAATGGAATTTTAATTATCAATAAACCTAAAGATTATACGTCTAGAGATATTGTTAATATTGTAGGTAAAGAATTTGAAACTAAAAAAATAGGACATACTGGAACTCTTGATCCTTTAGCGACAGGAGTTCTTGTTCTTTGTTTAGGTAGATATACAAAACTAGTTGATATGCTTAGTAGTTTAGAAAAAACATATATAGCAGAAATTAAACTTGGAGTTTTAACAGATACTTTAGATATCACAGGGAATATAATAGATGAAAAAGAGTTTAATATAACTAAAGATGATATATTAAAAGCTTTTAATAGCTTTATAGGAAAGTATGAGATGGAAGTGCCTATTTATTCAGCGGTAAAAGTAAACGGTAGGAAGTTATATGAATATGCTCGCAATAATGAAGAAGTTAAGTTACCTATAAAAGTCGTAGAAATATATGATTTGGAATTATTAGAATTTAAAGATGATATAATAAAATTTAAAGCTAGAGTAGAAAAGGGTACTTATATAAGAAGTTTAATTAGAGATTTATGTAAATACTTAAATACTGTTGGGGTTATGAATAACTTAACTAGAATTAAACAAGGATATTTTTCTTTAGATGATGCTTATACACTTGATGATATTAAAAGTGGTAATTATAAGTTATTAAGTGCTAGAGAGGCTTTAAATATAGATATATATAATCTTAGCAATGATGAATATTTTAAAGTTAGAAATGGATCTAAAATGGGCTTTAAATTGAATAGTAAATATATATTATTAATGTATGATAATGAAGAGATAGCAATATATGAAAAAGACCAAGACTTATATAAATGTTATATTATGTTACAAATTAGTTAGGTTTTATAGCTTAACTTTTTTGTTTACAGTATATAAAATAGATGATAAAATATTAATAGAGAAGTATATAACGGTTAAGTGACCTCACAATATATTATAAAAGCATAAACTTTATAATAATAAAGGGGGAATGCTTATGATGGAAAGGAATAAATGGAATATCTGGTTATTCTTGTTGTTTTGCTTTACATGTTAATGCATGATGACAATTTCAAAAATCATAAGAAATAAAAAATGCACTTAACTCTTCTAATGAAGCGCTAAGTGCTAAAAAGAAAAACTTTGAGGCATTTAACGGACTAAGTTATATGCTCTCTTTTTTATTGTATGAAGTTTCCCTCATCTGTATACATAATAACATAATTAATTAATAATTTCAAGTATTTAGGCGCGTCTGTTTTACCTAGAAGATAATCGGCAGAAATATTATATTTTTTGCAGATAGTGTAAAGGAATGGAAGAGCAATTAAATAAGTTCCATTTTCATAATTGGCAATCGTTGGTTGACCAGCATTTAAGATAGTGGCTAGCTTATTTTGAGTTAATTTATTTTCTTTTCTGAATTCTTTTAGCCTTTGACCTGAAATTGTTTTGTTTTCATTAGATATATTATTATAATTTAAAATGTCATTAAATCCTAAAATGTAGTCTATTGATACGTTATAATAATTACATAAAGTTATTAGATGTTTGGTTGGGATAATAATATCTTCATTTTCATAATGTGATAATGCTGAATTATCGACATTAAGTATTTTGCATAGTTCTGTCTGTTTCAATCCATATTTTTCTCTTAATTCCTTTAATCTTTCTTTATATATCATGTTAGTTCACCAAGTATATTTTCTCATGTTGAATATATGAATGAAATAAGTTTGAAAAATACAAATATTTTTCTTGACTTTTATTATAGTGAAGATTATAATTAGTGTATAAGCTAGAAATTTCTAAAATAATCCGGATTTGCTTATTAAAGGAGCAAATATGAAAATAGAAAAATTAAGAAAGAATAATAGCAAAAAGTATTT
>JAMPHW010000021.1 GCA_023663235.1 Ruminococcus sp.
ATTTGTTCCTTCTTTCTTTAATAATCTTTAAAGATAATGATGCTTATTATAGCAACCTTTTTTGAAAAAACAACATTTCTCCCTTCCCTCGACAAAACTTCTTAAAACTTATCAATTTTCGACAAATTTAGCAATAAAAAACTAGGTTATTCCCTAGTTATATTATCTAGCTTGTTGCTTAATTAGTTTAGCATGTAAGACAACTTTTTCATTATCATTTAGACAAGTTGATAAAGTAAGTATTTTATCATTAGTATTAACGGTTGTACTAAATTCAAATTTACTACGTCCAGCAATAGTATCTAAGAATTTTTGTTTACTTTCAACAGTAGCAAAACTAGATGTTATATAATAAGTCTCAGTTGGAATACTATAAACAGAGAATACTTGCCATAAAGTATTATAAGATGGTGTAGATAAGTTTACTACATAATTGCTAGTATCACGATACCAATTGCTTGTTAATATATTTTTTAAAGAACCAAACATTGTAGTGTTCATTCGACCATGAGCGTATATAATAGTATTATCTTGTAAATTGTTTATATCATTACGATAATCTAAGAAAACCCAACCACCATTATTAATAGTTTTATTAAAGGCATGGTTTAAATAATATTCATTATCACTAGTTTGAACAATTGGATAATTAATAGTTGTACCACTTACTGTTATGTACCCTACTGTATCACTATTTATTTTGCTTAATTCGCTAAAATCGACATTTATTAATGGTAACTTTAAATATTTATAATAATCACTTTCAACAGGTGGATTGGTCTCTGGCGGATTTACAATTTGAATGTCTTCATGATCTGATGGCACTTCATCGACTTTTACAACATCGTCTAAATCATTCATAATATCTTCTATTACTTTGTTATCTTTGTTCCATTTAAGAATTTCTATTGTTGATAAAGCAAGTCCAGCAGAACATAAAACGACAATAATTATACCTATTATTATTTTAGTTCTTAATTTAAGTTTTAGTTTCTTCTTTGGCTTTTCTTCTGTTTCTTTATTCATTTAATTATTACCTCTATTTCAAACGATAAATAAATTATATCACAGTAATTATGAGGTAGCAAGAGGTTTATTTATCATATAAATACCATATATATTAATTTTATGTTATTAATTAATAAATAAAAACATAAAAAAAGTGATATCTCTATCACTTTTTAATTACTGTGTTTATATTCTTAGAATAAGAATTTTTTTACAGCTAAGCCTAATGATGCAACGCTTGATACAGCTAATGCAACATAACTCATGATACTGTCTCCAGTAGCTGGGTTTTTGTCGATTGTTGTATCTCCATCAGGAGTTTGTGTAGCATCTCCAGGTTGTTCTGGGTTAGTATCTTGTGCTCCAGCGATTACATAAGCGTCATCACCATTTGCATCTTTACTAACTGTTACTGCATTACCATTAACAGTAATTGTTAAATCAACATTTGATTTATTATCAATTTTAGCACCGTTTGGTCCAGTAACTTTGAAGTTTTCTCCTAAGTCATTAACGTTTTCAACTACTAATACTTCATTCTTAGCTAATTCAACTGAACTTAATCCATTAGTATAAACTTCTACGTTAGATACATTAGCACTAACAATGTTAGTCTTTTTAACTAAACCTTTTGTTACACTTGGAGTAACTCCATCACCAGCATATTGTACTGTAGCTTTTTCGTTATTAACAGCTACGCTAGTATTAATTTCTTTAGCTTCAACTGTTACTTTAGATGTACCATTAACTGTTAAACCACCTTCAATAGTACCAGCAGTTAAACTTGCAGCTCTATCGCCATCCATTGTAACACTTCCTGTTATATCTTGGATTTTAACAGTAGATGCACCGCTAACTTTAGTGATATCTCCTGATAACTCACCTCTAGTTACAGTTAATGTACCAGCATCAACAGTGATATCACCTGTAACAGCAACAGCACCGTTTTCGCTTGAAGCAGCATTTCCATTAGTGTTATCTGCACTTATAGATACAACACCACTTTTAACATCTAACGCTCCTTTAATTGCAGTATTAGCTTTAGTAGTGATATTAAGTGTACCTTTATTTACTTCTATAGTTGTAGCACTAATGCTTGATGTACCTTTTAATGTTAATGTTTTGTTACTATCAACTATTAACTTTGTAGCAATAATGTCATAATCTGTAATTGTAAGACTTTTGTCAATAGTGAATGTAGCTCCTGAAAGTGTTATAGTAGTAATTTTACTATAATCATTTCCTGCAGGTGTTTCACCGCTATGATCTTTCTTACTCATACATTCTTCAAATTCTGCCATAGTAGTAGCAGTACACATATCGTTTGCTCCTGATGCACTATTTGGAGCATCTCCAATAGTAATAGCAGCTTTAGCAACACCTGGCATCATAACTACAGCAGCTAATGATAAACCAGCAATTTTTTTCATTATGTTTTCTTTAAACATACAAATCCTTTCTCCTCTCGTTATTAATATTATCATATTCCCTATTTATAGTCAATACCATTTATTGTTAAAAGTTTTAAAAAAATGTAAAGTTCGACAAAAATTAAGAATATGTTCATTATTATACTATGTAACTTATTAAAAATATATACAAATATGATAATTACCCTTTATAGATGATAATATACCTTTCTCCTACTTCCTCATATTTATCGTTTATTTGAAGAGTAACTTTTTTTATTTTTCTTTTATTTCATTTTTTATTAAAATTGGAAATTATTTAGATATTTTAAGGAAAATAGAGCTTGGATATATTATAATTAAAAATAGTAAATTTCACTACTATAAAACCAAAATTTGACAAATTAAAAAAATATGTTATAATATAGAGCAATTTCAAGGGGGATTTTGGTGATGAAAGATTTATATTTTAAGGTGGTTGCTATCCTTATAGCAATATTTATGGGAATTAGTAGAGTTAATGCTCAAGCTAAAATTAGTTATGTTGGAGAAAACAAAGTAAATGTTGGGGATACATTTACATTAAAAGTAAAAGTAAGCGATATTGAAGAACTACCTATTATAGGTATTGGAGGAAACTTAGTATTTAATAATGAATATTTAGAACTTATTAAAATGGAAGGTATGGAAGAACCTTTTCCAATGAGATTTAATGAAAAGTATTATATCTTTAGTGGATTTTCAATGGAAGCAAAAGGTATAGCTAAAGAAGCAGATATACTTACTTTAACATTTAAAGCTTTAAAAGAAGGATCTACTAATTTAGCTTTTAGGGAAGCTGAGCTTAGTGATTATAATGCAGATATTGTGGGAGTTTTAGAAGTTCCTTATCTATTAACTATAACTGAAAAGAAAGAAAGTAACTTTGAAGAAGTACAAAAAGATACTAGTAAAGATAAAATAACTAACGAAGTAAAAGAGGAAGTATCTATTAAAGATGTAGTTAAAGAAGAAAATGAAGTTAAAGAAAATATTCCTGTTATAGATAAAACTACAGAGATTGAAAATACAAAATCTGTTAATTTAGAAAAAAATAAAGATAGTGATAAAGAGATTAAATCTACTACTTTAGAAACTAGTAAAGATAAAAAAGAAACTTCATTACAAAGTATCAATAAATTATTTGAACATTTTAAGAGTTTTACTTTAAACAAAAGAAATGTTACTAATTCGCAAGAAAAAACACCTATTTATATTACTATTAAAAATGTAATTAAAAATCTTTTTAAAAACTAACCAGCGAGGTTAGTTTTTTATTATATATAAAGTTTATGTTATTCTAATTTTAAAGTTTTAGATATGGATTATTGTTTGATTAATCTTTCTTTTTCTATTTGTTTTAGACTTTTTGCAGGTGTAGGTAAATTCTCTGGCATGGTGCCTCCAGCTTCTTTAATAGCATTTCTAACTATTTTTCCTACCTTGTTATGTGCAATATTAGCATTACCTTCGCCTTCTATATGTTCTCTTTTTAATTTAGCTTTAGTCTGCGTAATACGAAATAAATTAGCTGCCAATTCTTCACTTCCCATGTTATCTAAAATATCTTCTCTATATCTTAAACCTTTTCTTTTTGCAATATCATCAGCCGTTTCACCATTATATAAACCTTTATAACCAAAGTTATGAAATTTATCAAAATTTTTAACACCAGCATTTTTTGCTGCTTGATTTAAAGAACAATTTCCCTTTTTAGTTAAATTCCTTTGATAAAACCTTTTTTCTTCTTCTGTTAAAGAATTATATTCTATCTCACTAATTTCCTGTTTTCTAGTTTGAATGGCGAAGTAAGTTTTACCTAAAGCAATAACTGATTTTCTACTGTCTCCATTTTGCGTAATTAAATAGCAAGCATATCTAGACAATTTATAATCCTTTTGTTTCCTATATGCTCCTGAACCAATTGGTACCATTTTACTGATGTCAATAAAATGGTCAGAAACATCAAAACTGCTATTTTCGCATCCTATAATTGCTTTATTAATTATTTTTTCAAAATTTTGCCAATTCGAGTATTGTAGTATAGGCATTAACTCTCTAGCCAACCAATATTCATTTCCTTCTTCGTCAAAGTGTTTAATATCATCAAAAACTTTCTCTCCATATTTTTCTAATTCATTCATCTTTAATCATATCCCTTTCTTAAAATACTCTTTATTATAAATAATATCTTAAGAATTACAATACTTCTCCTATCCCTCGACAAAACTTCCTAAAATACCTGCTAAACCGACAAATTTAGCAATTAAAAAAGAGTAACATTTTACTCTTTTATAACGGATAATAATATTTCAATTAATAAATGAAATAAATCAGTACTATTTAATTCGTCTTTATTATCAACTATAGTATTATCTAAGGAATCACTAGAAACAGTATTATTTATAGGTATTTCTTCTTTAAGTTCCCTTTTAACATTTAATTTATAAACTTTAATATTATTATTTTCGGCTTTAACTTCAATGTTGACATTTTTTTCTTCGCCATTATTAAAGGTTGTGTCCCCTATTATATTCAAAGTTGCTTTATCACTTGGAACAGCATTTATAACAAGTTTTTCGATATCACTTGCTAGAACTACATTGTATTCGTTAATATTTGGATTAAAAACGGGACTAATACTTCCATTTACAGTTAGACTTTTTAGATCATTATTAGAACTTAAGATATAATTAGAAGAATTATTTGAACTAACATTCTTAGATGAATTAGTATTATTAGAACTTGGAGTATTTATTTTTTCTTTTCTAGTTATATTAATAGTATAAGATTTAGTACTACCATCTTCCGCCGTTACAATAACTTCAACACTATTTTTACCATAATTTAAATTATATGTACCAAGACCTATAGTTGTAGCTTTATTACTACTAGTTATTCCATCAATGGTAACATAATTAGTAGAAGCTGAGACAGAAACATCATAGTTAGTAGTATTTTCATTAAAATTTAATTTACCACTAGATAAAGATAAACTTTTTAAATTAGCATTACTATCTAAATTATTTACGATATTTATATCTTTAGAAGGATTATTTGAAGGAATAATCATAGCATCACCATTAGATAATTCACTATCAAACATACTAATAGTAGTATTACCCATCTTCTTAGCTTTGAAAATAAATTTAATTAAATTACTATTACTCATAATGCGACTATCTAAAGACATTGAAAAGCCGCTTAAGACAGATGATGTTTTAGAAAAAGCGATATTAAAGACAGCTAAACTTTTATAAGAAACTAATTCTAGATACTCACTATCATAGTTTATAACTCCACCAATGCCAGCGATACCTGTAGGATCATCTATAGCATTAATATTTAGAATTATTTCAAAATTACTATCAACATTAGTTACAGATGTTCCGCTAAAATTTAAATTAGCAGCATAAGCATACTTAGGAAAAAGAAAGAGGCAAAGGCTTAAGAGAATGTATTTTATATGCCTTTTATTCATCATATTTACCACTTCTCGTTTTTTTGGCTTCGTCTCTTTTTATTTTCTTTTTTAATTGATTTAATTCATCTTGTTTTAAAAGCATCTTTAATTTATCAGGATTTTTAGTTCTCATTCCTTCTTTAATAGCTCTTACTAATTCATCTTTAGTTATAGTTTCATCATATAAAGCAGCATTATTTAAACTATCTTCTAGCTCATCATCTATTTCTTCATAATCTGCTTCAGGTGCAACATCAAGCATTTTTTTAGGTTCACTATTAGTAGCAATAGTACTTCCTTGATTTAGACTAGCACCTCCAAAGACAACATCATCATCGGTACCATTTCTAGAACCAAAGTTAAATTCAGGTTTAAAATCAATAATTGGTACTTGAGGTTGTGGAGGTGTATTTACAACAACTGTTTTTTCTTCATCATCTTTTCTTCTTTTAAATAAGATTAGAATTAAGAAGAACAAACCTAATAAACCTAGTAATAATAATAAAGTCATAATAAATTGACCAATACTCATACCGAAGATTGTACGAGCAGGTTTTTCAACATCTATTTGATAAATTCTTGTAAAACCATTTTTATCTGTTACTTTAACTAAAACGGTATTATTACCTGTTTTAAAGTTTTCATTACCTAAGATTTCAACTTTGGCATCACTACTTTCAGCGATAGCAGTTAAATCTAGTTTATCAGTACCTGGTTTTACTTTAACAGTATAATTATAAATATCTTTATCAAAGCTTGGGCTTAATTTAAATTCGCCAGTACTTAATTCTTTTAATTTATTATCACTTTCTTTAGCACTACGAGTAGCATTAATTGTATACACACGAACACTACCATCTTCGGCAGTTACTTGAACTTGAACAGTATTTACTTTACCTACTAATAATTCATCGTTACCAATTATTTTAACTTTAGCTTTATTATTAGAAGTTGTATAATAAAGATCTAATTTTTCGACATCATAAGGAACAGTTATAGTATAATTAGGATTATCTTTATTAAAGCTTGGAGATATAGCAAAACCACTAACTCCTAAATTACTTAAATAATTATCATTTGATTTAGTTGTAGTATTAGTACTACTTTTACGATTAACATTAATAATATAATTATAAGTTGTACCATCTTCGGCTGTTACTTTAACTTGAACGGTATTCATACCATTTTTTAATCCTGTATTACCAATTATTTCAACTTTAGCTTTATCACTATTTGGAATGGCACTTACATCAAGATTAGTGGTGCCTGATGGAACTTCAACAGAATAAACAAAGTTATCTTTAGAAAATTTAGGACTAAGAGTTCCACTTCCAACACTTAAATTTTTTAAAGTAGCATCATTATCAAGTTTAGGAGCATTTTCTTTTGGTTTCTTATTTACTTTAATTTTATATTCTTTAGTTGTACCATCTTCAGCGGTTACTTTAACTGTAACTTCATTTTCGCCTTCTTTTAAATTAGTATTACCTGTAACTTCAACTTTAGCTTTACCATCATTTGGAATAGCATTTACTATTACTTCGGTTGCATCGTTTGGAACTTCAACTGTATATTCTAAAGTATCTTTATTAAATGATGGACTTATTTCATAACCACTAACGCCAAGACCTTTTAAATCACTATCATTAGATTTTTTTTCATCTTGTTTATTAACTTTAATATTATAAACTTTAGTTGAACCATCTTCAGCGGTTACTTTAACTGTTACTGTATTTTCACCTGTTTTTAAACCTGTATTACCAGTTATTTCAACTTTAGCTTTAGAATCATTAGCAGTTGCATTAACTTTAATATCGTTAACATCACTTGGAACGCTTATACTATAATCGGTTGTATTTTTATCAAAATTAGGACTTATTTCATAGTTTTCTACTCCTAAACTTTTTAAGGTATTATCAGTTGATTTTGGAGTCTCAGGAGCTTTTTCTCTTGTAATATTAACAATATAATCTTTTGTTGTACCATCTTCAGCGGTTACTTTTACAGTAAATTTATTTACTTGACCAGCAGTTAAATTCTTACTACCAGTATTAGTTACTTTAGCTTTACCATCCTCAGCAGTTGCTGTTATTGTAGCACTAGCAACACTATTAGGAACAGTTACACTATAAGTTGTAGTATTCTTATTAAAAGTAGGACTTAAAGTATAACCAGTTACACCTAAACTACTTAAAAAGGCATTATTTGATGCAGTACCTATTGTAATAGTTTTAGTAGGATTATTTGAAGAAAGTATGTCTCCCATACCATCTGATACTTCTGTATTTTTAACTGTTATAGTAGCTGTTCCTTCTGCTTTTGCTTTAAAAGTAAAAGTTATAAAATCAGCAGTAGAACCAGTAATTCTCGTTGATTTAGAACCTGAAGTTCCACTAATAACTGGTTCTTCAAATAAAACAGAAAAAGGAGCTTTACTAACAGCATCAACGAGTTCTAATTGTGTTTTATCATATTCGATATGCCCTTCAATTCCTGCAATACCACCATTAGCACCACTTACTCCACTAAGTGCAAAGGTAATATCAATGTTTTTTCCAACATTTACTGTTGTAGCTCCATTAAGTGATAACGTTGAACTTCCCGCTGCACTAACCACAGGAATTTCAACTAATAGTAATGCTACTATAAGAAATATTTTAATTAATTTAGAAATTTTTTTCATATTATACCTACTTTCATTTGAATAACTCAACTATTTTTAAAATATGATTAGAAATTTTAACATTATCATTTGTTGTTATCTTATCATCCTTATTAGTGTCTGCAGCTTTTAAATAAGCACCATTAAGATAAACTATATTTAATATATGATTACTTACTTTAACGTTATCGTTTGTTGTTATCTTACCATCACCATTTGTATCACCTAGTATAACAATTACTTTACTATCTGTTTCTTGACCATTGATTACCAATCTAATCATCATTCCTGTTGTGACGTTATCACTATCGCTTATCTTATTTTGGTCTTCTTTATCCCAAATTTCTAGATATTCGTTATCATTATCTAATTGGTTCTTTAAATCTAAACCAGTTGTTCCTGGAGTAACTGTTAAGATATAATCGTCATCAATGTTATGTCCATATTCGACGGATGTTATCTTATCTGGAATATCAGGTGGTGTAGAAGTATTTTTATTAACAATTACTTTATAGTTTAGAACTGTTTCACCATCTTCTGCTGTTACTTTAATGACTAAGGTATTAGCACCATCATGAAGTGGAGATATAGTTGAAGTATGAGGTGATGTGAAATCTTTTCCATCAACAGTAATAGTTGCTTTTGTATCCTCAGCAAAGGCTGTAATATCAATACTATTTACGTTTTCTCCAACATCTACTTTATACTCTAATTTAGTTTTATCAAACTCTATTGTTCCTTCGCTTAGAGTAATATCTCTTAAATAAGCATTATCAGAAGCTGTTTTTGTATATTTAATATTATAATTTTTAACAGTTGTACCATCTTCCGCTGTTACTTGAACAACAACAGTTCCTACTCCATTAGCTTTTGGAATATTTACAACATTTCCTGTTTGAGCTACACCATTTACAAGATATTTTATGATTGAACCCTCAACATTTGGTGTGGCATGAATAGTTAATCTTTCTAAATCATAAGGAATAGTTCCGATTGTATATTCTTCTGTTTCAGGGTCAAAATTTGGTGCAAATTGATGATCTTCGACACTTAGACTACTTAATGTCGCATCATTACTTGCAACTGGTGCTGCTTTTTTAATTACAACATTATATGTATGAGTTGCTGTGCTATTTTGGGCTCTAACTAAAATACTTAATAGATTATTTCCAGTTTTTAAGTCAGATAATGTTATAGTTTTTGGAGTAGCAAATGATTCACCATCAACCTCTATTCCAGCATTAGCATCTTCAGTTTCAATATCAAAACTTATACTATCTGTTTTATCATCAACGTTTATTTCATATTCATAAGTAGTTTTATTAAATGATATGCTTCCAACTGAAGGTTCTAATTTCTTTAAATAAGCATTATCAGAAAGAATCATGTTATAACTTATAATATATGGTTTAGTTGTTATGCCATCTGGGGCAGTAACATTAATTGTTATAGTATTATTACCCATAGCTTGTGGAATGCTTACTCTATTACTACTTTGAGTATTAGATCCAACTAAATATTCTAAAGTTGAACTAGCATTAGTTGGAATAGCATTTATTAATAATTCAGTAGTACCATAAGGAATATTACCAATATTATAAGTTGTAGTTCCACTAGCAAAGTTTTTATCTAAAGGATATCCTGGAATACTTAAACTAGTTAAAGTGGCATCATTACTTAATGCTTCAACAATATTAAATGTATATGTCTTAGTATGAGGCATACCAGCTTCAGCTAAAGTTACTAAAGTTATAGAACTATTATCAGCAACATTATACGTACCATTACCATCGACATCGGTTGTATCTACATTTGGAATACCTTCAATTTCAAAGCTTGTAGCACCATAAGGAACATTTAAAGTATATTCTTCTAAAGCTGGATTAAATCCTGGGCTTAGGGAAGCTCCTTTTAAAATAACATCTTTTAGGGTGGCATCAGTTGATTCTGGTCTTATTACTTTAATATTATAGACTTTATTAGTACCATTTTCAGCCGTAACAGTAATAGAATAAATATTATCTTTATTAGCTGTTAATGGAATAGCATTACCTTTAGAAACTGTAGCAGTCTTAACTTCAGGTAAAGCTGTTAAATCAGTTGGTCCAAATTCAGTCTTAGTTTCTGATACGGTTATTTCATAGTCTAGTGTTTCTTTATCAAAAGCAGGTTTTAAAGATATTCCACCATTAATAGAAAGGATTGATAGATAATTATTATCACTCTTTTCTTTAGTTAAGATAATTTTATAAGTTCTTTCAGTACCATCTTGAGCTTTAACTTTAACTTCAATAGTATTCTCTCCTGTTTCTAAAGTTTTACTTCCAATTCCAGTAACAGTTGCATCCTCATCAGATTTAGTCGCTCCTATAGTAACACTACTCGTACTATTAGGATAAGGAGTAGAAATAGTATACTCTAAGATTTCAGGATCAAAGCCTGGAATAGTTTCGCCATCAATAGTTAAATCAGTTAATTTAGCATCACTTTTTGGAGCTCGAATAATATTTAAATTATAAACAAATGGACTTCCTGATTCGCTTCTAACACGAATAGTTACAGGATTATTTCCAACATTTAGAGTATGGTTACCAGTTCCACTTTCAATTTCGGCTTTTTCATCTTTTAAAACAGCGGCTATATCAACATTATCAACATCACCTGGAACATTAACCGTATAAGTTATTTCTTCTTCTTTAAATTCAGGGTCTAATTCATATGTCGTACCATTATGACTAACAGTTATACTACTTAAAGTATTAACAGTTGATTTTACTCTTTCGATATTTAAAGCATAAGTAGTTGTAACACTTTCATCTTCACTTACGACAACAACATTTACAGTCATACTACTTGATGTCATATCATAAGTAACATTATCACCAGAAGTTATAGTTGATTTAGGGTCGGTTTTGGTTGGTATTACTTTAAAGAAAGTTGTATTTTCAGGAACAGTTACAGTATAAGATAATGTACCTTTATTAAAGCTTGGAGAGAAACTTCCACCTGGAGTTACAATTAAACTTTCTAATGTAGCTATTTTAGATTTTTCTCTTGTAACATTTATATTATAAGTTGTACTATTTCCGTCTTCACTAGTTACAACAAAAGTTACATTATTTACATTATCAGTAACTAAATCTGTTCTAACTATAGAATAAGTAGCTTTAGGGTCGGTACTAACTAAAGGATCATTTACATCAACGGAAACATTACTACTATCAGCAAAAGTAATATTATTTGGAACAGTTACTTCATAAGTATTAACACTTACTAAAGTTGCAGATTTACCAGCAACAGTAACTCCTTTAATGCCTGTATCTCTATTTTTAGCACGATTTACATGGACAGTATAATAGCCTTTTGTTATACCATCATGAGCTGTAACAGTAATTATAATAGCATTATCACCAGTTTTTAGAGAAATAAGACCTGTTCCAGTAGCTTTTGCATTGCTATCATTTGGAGTAGCTCCAACATTAATACCTGTTGTATTATAATCAACATTATCTAAAGTATAATCTTTGGTAGATGGACTAAAGTCACTAATAGTCGTTCCATTAATAGTTAAATCTTTTAAAGTAGCATCTACTCCTGTTTCTCTTGTTACATTTATAGTATAAGTTTTAGTTTGACCGTTTTCAGCTCTAACAACTATATTTATATCATTTCCAGAACCAAAATTTAACTTAAATGGATTAGATAAATCAGTTGTAATAGTAGCTTTTCCAGTATCTGCAACAGTTGCACCAATAGTTACTTCAGTAGTTGTACCTGGAACAGTTATACGATAAGTTTGAGTACTAGATAAGAAATCTTTTACCGTTACACCATCAACAGTTAAATCACTTAAATCATTATTAGATGATTTTTGTCTAGTAACATTAACCGTGTATACTTTTTCATTACCATTTTCAGCGGTTACAGTTAAAGGTATAGCTTTAGTACTTTCACTAGTACCCATAGTATGATATGTACCATTTAAAGGACTAATAGTAGCAGTATTTGGAATAGTTGCTGATAAATTAAAGCCTGTTGTATTAGAAGGAACTTCAATAGTACAGCTTGTTCCAGACATTGTACAAGTTCTAGTTGTATTATCACCTAAAGTTAAAGTAACAGTACTTATAGAATTTTCACTAGATTCTTCTCTTGTGATTAAAACTTCATAAGTTTTTACTTCTGTCGTATCTTCAGCGGTTACAGTAAATGTATAACTATTAACACCTGTATTTAAGTTAGTATTAGTAGTTGGCTTACTTACAGTAGCTCCTGCGCCTAAATTAATTACGACATCACTAGGGGTTAAAACGCTAACACTATTATCTAGAGTAACTTCATATTTCCCTTCACTATTTAAAGAGGCTGGAATACCCTTAATGGTTACGGTTGCACTTGTATCAGTATTTTTCTTTCTTGGAATATTAATAGTATATGTTTTTGGTGTACCATCTTGAGCATTAACAACAACTTTTAAAGCATTATTACCAGTACTTAAACTAATATTTCCTGTACCACTTATAACTCTAGCATTATCATCAGTTGTAGAGGCAGCAATATTAACACTAGTTTTAGAATATTCTACTTCAGGTAAAGTATAAGTTATAGTATCAGGATCAAAGTTTGGAACACTTACACCATCAACAGTTAAACTTTTTAAAGTAGCATCATCTGATTCTTTACGATTAACATGAATATAATATGAAAGTTTTTGACCGTTTTCAGCTTGAACTATTACTTCAATATCATTATTACCAAAATTTAAAGTATGAGATCCATTACCACTAATAACATTAGAATTAAGTTCATCTTCTGGTACCCCTAAAACTTCTACACTTGTAATATTTGCCGCAACAGTAACATTATATGAAGTTTTTTCTTTATTAAAGCTTGGAACACTTGTACCAGCAACAGTTAAACTTTTTAAATAATTATTACTAGACTTAGCTCTTGAAAATTTAATACTATAAGTCTTAACAGTACCATCTTCGGCTGTAACTAAAGCTACAGCACTTGTTGTATTAGTACCATAAGTTGCACTAGCAGTAGAACTTGTGCCTGTAGTACCAGTAGCTCCTGAACTGGTATCTGTTAGAGAAACTGTTGCTTTTTCAGTATCTGTAACAGTTGCTGTAACATTAACACTTGTTACATCTGCTCCATAACTATAAGTATAGTCACCGAAGAAAGTACTACTAAAGTCTGGAGAAAAAGTACCTTGAGGGTTACTACTAATAGTTAAACTACTTAAGGTAGCATCATTATTTTTTCTTCTGATATTAATTGTATAAGTTGTTGTTGTATTATCTTCGGCTTTAACAACAACTTTTAAAGCATTATCCCCTACACCTAAAGTTTTATTTCCTGTTCCACTTTCAATAGTTGCTTTACTAGTATCAGAAACGGTAGCGCCAATTAAGACAGAATTTTTATTATTAGCAACATCATTAAGAGTGTATTCTGTTTCTTCAGGTCTAAAATCTGGAACACTTACGCCATCAACAGTTAAACTACTTAGTTTACTATTATTAGAAGCTTCAACTCTTTTAAGATTAACAGTATACGTTTTAGTTGTACAAGTATTACCTGGAACATCGGTTGTAGTATATTTACAGTTTTCGGCTTTAACAGTAATAGTTCTGGTATTAGCAGTATTTCCAGCATTAGTTAAATTCCATAATCCATCGCCACTATCAATAGTAGCATTACTATCACTTAATAGAGGTGTAACAGTTGTGCTCTTAGTAGCAAATGGAACATCATTAATATCATATGTTAATGTATCTTTATTAAAGCCACTAATTGAAATACCATTAGTAAAATTAATTCCTGTTAAATCGGCATCATTATTTAATCTTTTGACGTTTATAGTATAAGTAGTTTGGTCTCCATTTAAAGCCGATACAATAATAGTGAATTTATTATTACCCACAGTAAGACTTTTATCTCCAGCAGTAACAGTTTCTCCTACTACTTTATTAATAGAAGCAATTGTTGCATCTTCATCATTAGTAGTAGCACTAATATCAATAGAAGTTACACTATTTGGAACTATTACTTGATAACCTTCATCAGTTGGTTTAGTAGCAGGAACAAAATTTGGACTTAAAGGATAAGTAATATTATTACCTTTAACTGTTAAAGTTTTAAGAGTATTATCACCAGAGATTGTGCCTCCGGCTACGGCTAAATTTATTTTGCCTTTTTCTGATGCAATAACATTCATATCTTCATTACCTAAAGATGATCTATTGTCAAAATAAAGTGTTGTAATATCACCAGCTTTAGCATCTTCTTTCAAATGTATTAAAATATATCCTATATCATAGTCTCCGTCTAATGGAGCTACTGCTTGACTGTCTTTACATCTGACAATATATGTATCTAAGGTCTCTTCATCTATATTGGATGAATAATTATTCCATGGATAAACTGTTCTTCTATTAACTACTGCAGAAGGAAAATCTTCTTTAGCTATTTCCATTTCATAAAAATATCCATCTGCATCGTTTGCAAATTCCCAATATTTAGTATCAATCACTGCATTTGCATTAAAAGCTAATGCATCTTTATTGCCACCAAAAACAAATTTTAATACCATCAAAGCGTAAGTTCCAGGTTCTATAGTTTCTCCATCTTTATAAATATAAGCATTGCCATCCTTATAATTATTTAAACAATCATCATAACTAGAAAAAATATCATTTTCATTCGCAACTGGACACTTAACAATATCAAAATCAAATTTATGAGTTGCTGCACTAACATTAATATTCACACTAAAAAAAGATAGCATAAAAATTAAAATGCTAACTATATAATAAAAGATATTTTTTCCTCTATGACACTTCATATAATCACCCTACTATATTATCTTAGAATTATTATAGCAGATATGTCTACAAATTTCTACTTATTTTTTACATAAATTTTACGAAATTTTTAGAAAAATAAATTAATTTATATTCTTTAATATATATAATATTTTATTATATGTTTTGATTATTAAATTAATATAAAAACAGAGATTTACTCTGTTTTTATATTTTTGGCTAGCTTTTCTATTTCTTCAATAGATAACTTAGTAATTTTACTAATTAAAGATATATCAAACTCTTCTTCAAGCATAGATTTAACTATTTCTAGCTTTTCTTCAGATTTAGCAATCTTTTCGGTTTCTTTAAGTTCTGTTTCATGTTG
>JAMPHW010000022.1:0-11458 GCA_023663235.1 Ruminococcus sp.
ATATGGGTGCTATTATTGGTAAAGGCGGTAAAAATGCCAAAGCCTTAAGAACTATAATAAGTGCTCATGCTTATTTAAATGATATTAAAAAAATTAGAATTAATATTGATTCATTTTAAAGAGCAATGCTCTTTTTCTTTTTGTCAAAAAAGCGTCAAGAAAATAATAATTCTTTTCTTTTTCTGTTATCTATTTTATAATATATATTAGAAAGTAGGTAGACATGAAAAAACGAATAATAAGTGCGATAATAATGCTTATTATTACTGTACCTCTAATCTATTATGGTGGTAGTATTTTTAGACTAGGGGTAGGAATAGTAGGCCTCTTTGCTTTAAAAGAAATATTAGATTTACCAGAAAGTCATAATAACTTACCTATACTTGTAAAATTAGTAGCTATGATTTCTTTATTATTACTTATATATGCTGATTATGAAGGGTTAAGTATTATGTATGGCATGACTTATAAAGGGATAGCAGTTTCTTTACTATCATTACTAGGTTTAAGCTGCTTTTATAAAGAAGATTATACTGCTAGTGATGCTTTATTCTTAATTGGTTCAGTATTATTAATCGGAACAGCCTTTAATACGATGATTTTAGTTCGAGCGTTTAGTTTATATAAATTTATCTTCTTAATTTTAATTTTTATTTTAACTGATACTTTTGCGTTTTTTGGTGGTAAGCTTTTTGGTCGTCATAAGTTTTTGCCAAAAGTAAGTCCTAATAAAACGATTGAAGGATGTTTAATTGGCTTAATTATGGGCACAATAGGTAGTAGTATCTTTTATCATTTTTTAATAGATCCTATTAAAATAAAAGTTATTTTAGGAATTATGTTTTTATCAGCGATTGGACAACTTGGAGATTTAATCTTTAGTAAATTAAAAAGAGAGAATGGTATTAAAGATTATAGTAATTTAATTCCTGGGCATGGTGGCATACTTGATAGACTTGATAGTACAATTGCTATAATGCTAGGATATTTAATACTATTTAGTGTTTTTTAGGAGGAATTTATATGTGGATTATAACATTATTATTATTAATATTTATTTTAGGAATAATTATTTTAGTTCATGAGTTTGGACATTTTATAACTGCTAAAAAATTTGGTGTTCATATTTATGAATTTTCAATTGGTATGGGTCCCATTTTTAAAACTCATAAAGGTAAAGATGGTATAAACTATAATATTAGAGCCTTACCTATTGGGGGATTTGTTTCTATGGCTGGTGAGGTATATGAAGATGACGAAAGCAAGAAGCTTAAGAAAAATGATTTCATGTGTAATAAGAAATGGTATCAACGCGTAATTATTTTAGCTGCTGGCGTTTTTAATAACTTTGTTTTAGCTATTTTAATATTGTTTCTTATGGCTTTAATTTGGGGTGCCACTACTTTAAAACCTGTTATTGGCGAAGTAATAAATGATTATCCTGTAAAAGAAGCTGGAATAAAAGAAGGAGATACCATTCTAGCTATAAATGGTCATAAGGTTTCTACTTGGGATCAAACTCAAATATATTTAGTTATGAAAAGTAAAGATGATGTTTACAATTTTAAAATAAAACATCAAGATGGTGAAGTTGAAGATTACAAAATAAGTCCTAAAATAACCAAAAATGAAGCAGGCGAAGAAGAGGAAAGAGCCTTTGGTTTTAAAATTAAACAAGAAGAAGAAACAGGCCTTTTAGCTAGTATCAAATATGCTTTTACAAGATTTTATAGTCTTATTAGTACAATGTGGCTTACTGTAGTTAATCTATTTACTGGAAAAATTTCTGTTAGTAGTTTGTCTGGTCCAGTTGGTATTTATCAAGTTGTGGGACAAAGTATGAGTGCAGGTCTTGCTCAAGTTGTATATTTAATTGCATTCTTAAGTATTAATGTTGGCTTAATAAATATTTTACCTATCCCAGCCTTTGATGGTGGAAGAATTCTTTTCTTAATAATTGAAAAAATAAAAGGAAGTCCTGTAAATGCTAATTTTGAAAATTGGTGTCATACCATATTCTTTGTCTTAATTATACTTCTAATGATTTATATTACAGTATTTGATATAATTAGATTTTAAAATAAAAGTTAATTCTTTTATTTTTTTTTATTTAATGATAAAATAGCAGTAGGTCCCAATAGTTCAGTTGGATAGAATATTAGCCTCCGACGCTAAAGATCGTGGGTTCGACTCCCACTTGGGACACCATAAGGAAATTAGCCGGATATCTCGACTTTTAATAAACAAAGTTTAATTTCGATTAATCTTTTTTGTATGTATGAAAGGAGTTTGATTAATTATACAAATAGTAAAAGAAAAAAATAATTTAGAATCTAATAATAATGTAGAAAATATGATATATGAAATTAATGGTATTCAAGTAATGCTAGATTCAGAACTTGCCAAATTATATCAATGTAAAAATGGTACAAAGGAAATAAACCAAGCGGTTAAAAATAATCCATTGAAATTTCCTGATAGATTTTCGTGGGTTTTAAATGATACAGAGATTGAAGAATTGCGGTCAAAAAATTTGACCACAAATTATAGTAAAATGTCTAGAAGTAATCCTCGAGTATTTACAGAACAAGGGGTAATGATGCTAGCGACTATATTAAAATCTGAAGTTGCAGTAGAAGTAAGTATTAGTATTATGGATGCTTTTGTAAAATTGAGAAGATATATTTCAAGTAGTTTGATAAATAGTGAAGTGATTCTAAATCATGAAAATCGAATATTAAAATTAGAAACTACTTTTAATAGAATGAAAGAAAAAGAAAAAATTAATACGATATTTTTTGAAGGACAAATATTTGATGCCTATACACTTTTATTAGACATATTAGAAACTGCAAAAGAAGAAATAATTATTATTGATAATTATGCTAATAAAGAATTATTAAAAATTTTAAAAAATGTAGATAAGAAAGTAATTATCATTTCTAAAAATATGGATAACGTATTAATAAAAAAATATAATAGTGAATATTCTAATATAGAATTTAAAAATATTGATATTTTCCATGATAGGTTTATAATTATAGATAGAAAAAAATTATATTCGTGTGGAGCATCATTTAAAGATTTAGGCCATAAATGTTTCGCTATTAACGAAATGGAATCTAAAGGATTAATTAATAATTTATTAAGTAAAATTTTTAAGTAAATAAAAAGAAACCTGATTATTCTGATTAATGTAACTAAATAAAACATAAAAATTTCTTAAAGGAGGTCTAGAATGATAATCAATAAATTTTTACAATTATTTTCAGAAGAATATCAAAAAACAAAATCAATAAATGAATTAATAGAATTTACCAAAAAAACTTTTCCGTTAGATGGAACAGATAAAATATTTATTGGCTGTATTCTAATTATGTTTGAACAAGGAATAACAGGACCTTCTGCTTCTAGAGAATATTTAATTTCAATTGTTAAATCTGGAAAAGAAATTATAGGAAACACAAACCTGTTAAATTTTTATGTAAAAAGAATAAATGAAAATAAAATGGTTTCAAAATATTTAAAAGATATTGATAAAGACGAAGAGTTTGATAAACATTTAAATTTGATTTTGGAATATTTAAATCAATTTTCTTATGACTTTACTAGAAACATAAAGGAATCTTATAATAAAAAAATCATTGAATTTTTAAATAACAATAATAAGTAAAATAATGAAATTTTTATGATTAACTTACCATTAATTGACTTTTACAACTATTTATGGTAATCTTTTACTTAAGAAAGGGCAGATTTTTATGTTAAAAATAGTATTAGTTCATCATCATAATAATTTGCACTTGTATTTGCGACATTAAAAACGTAAAAGCAAGTGCTATTTCTAGTGCTTGCATATATCTAAAACTATGCAAGCCTATTGCATAGTTTTTATTATAATAAAGTAAAGGAGAGAATAAAATGCTTATACAAAACGTTAAAGGTGGTTATGATTTTTTACCTAAAGAACAAAAAATTAGAAATTATATAAATGATACTTTAAAAGAAACTTTTTTAGAATATGGTTATTTACCTATCGAAACGCCAATTTTATGTTATTATGACATGCTAGCAGGTAAATATGATGAACAAAATGACATTTTAAATGAAATATATCGTTTAACTGATCAAGGTAAAAGGGATTTAGGGTTAAGATATGACTTAACTGTTCCTTTTGCTAAATTTATAGCTTTAAATAAAAATGAACTTAAGCTTCCTTTTAAAAGGTATGAAATTGCTAAAGTTTTTCGTGATGGACCTGTAAAAGTTGGAAGAGATAGAGAATTTACCCAATGTGATGTCGATGTGGTAGGAATATCTGGACAGATGATTGAAGCCGAACTTTTAAGTCTATATGTAAATGCTTTTAAAAAATTAAATATAGAAATAATTATTAAATATAATAGCCGAAATTTAATGCGTGGTTTAATTAAAGAATGTGGCATTAAAGAAGATATGATTTCTCCAGTTATAACTGTAGTTGATAAGAAAAATAAACTAACAGAAGAAGCCTTCATAGAAGCTTTAATGGAAGTAGGATTAAATAGTGAAATGTCATCTTTATTACTTAAATATTTTTCTTATTCCTTAGAAGAATTAGTTGAATCCTTTAAAGAAACCGCAAACGATGAAATAATTGCCTCTTTAGAAGAATTAAAGAATTTAAAAGACTATTTAGTATCTTTAAATATAGATAATGTATGTATATTTGATTCAAGCTTAGCTAGAGGACAAGATTATTATACAGGTAATGTCTTTGAAGTATACGAAAAAAATGGCAAGTTATCAGGAAGCATTGGTGGTGGTGGTCGCTATGATGCTATGATTACTGATTTTATAAGTGATGGTGAGGCTTATCCAGCTGTAGGTATTAGTTTTGGTCTAACTTCTATCTATGAGCTTTTAAAAACAAATACTGAATTTGAAGAACAATCATTAATTGATTTATATATTATTCCGATGAATACTGAAAAAGAAAGTTTGGTGTTAGCAAATAACCTTCGTGCTTTAGGTTTAAAAATTGATTTAGAAATGCAAGCCAAAAAACTTAAGAAAAGTCTAGATTTTGCTAATAAAGCGGGAATTCCTTTTGTAATAATTTTAGGTGAAGATGAATTAAAAAACAAAGAATTTAAGCTAAAAGATATGCTTAATAATAAAGAATATATAATTAATATGAATAATTTAGAAGAAGTTAAAAATATAGTTTTAAAATAAATTATATTTTTTTAATTACAAAATTAAAATTTTTACTATACTTTTAAACATATGTATGCTAATATATAATTAGGTGATAAAAATGTTTAATTATATAATAGGGAAAATAACATTTCAAGAAAGCAACTATATTGTAATTGAAAATAATGGTATCGGTTATACAATTTTTGTTTCTAATCCTTTTAGTTACGAATTAGATAAAGAAACAAAGGTATACTTATATAATCAAATAAAAGAAGATGAATATAGCCTATATGGATTTAAAAGTATTGAAGAAAGAAACTTATTTTTAAAATTAATTAATGTTAAGGGACTAGGGCCTAAAATGATTATGCCAATGCTTGCAACAGGTAGTATTTTAGGAATAGTAGATGCTATTGAAAGAGAAAATATTCTTTATTTAACGAAGTTTCCTAAAATTGGTGAAAAATTAGCTCGTCAAATAATTCTTGATTTAAAAGGAAAATTAGCCAAAACTCCAGAACTTGTAAGTGGAAACTCTTTTGATGAGTTAGTAAGTGTCTTAGAAAGCCTTGGTTACAAAAATAGTGAAATTAAAAAAGTCTTACCTAAAGTTGATTCAACACTCGACATTGAAAATCAAGTTAAAGAAGCTTTAAAATTAATGTTAAAATAGGAGTATTTTATGAAAGTAATAGGAATAGATATTGATGATACGATTACTAAAACTAGCGAAGTTGGTAATAAATATTTAGCTAAATATAATAGTAATTATCATGATTATCATGAATTATCACAAGAACAATATAGGGACTTTGTTAATCTTTACCTAAAAGATATAGTTGAGAATAATATTTTAAAAGAGGATGTTGTAGAGTCATTTAAAGCTTTAAAAGAAATGGGCTATGAAATTGTTATAATAACTGCTCGAAGTGATATTTATACACCAGGCGTTAAAGCAGCATCAAAGGAGTTTTTAAATAAAAATAATATCAAGTACGATAAATTAGTATTTGATGACTTAGATTTGAAGGATAAAAGAAAATATGCTTTAGAAAATAACGTTGAAATTTTTATTGATGATAAAGAAGAGGTTCTTGATAGTTTAGCAAGCGTTGGAATAGAGTGTATTAGAATCACAGAAGATAAAACTAGCAAATACAAGACATTTTCTAATTGGCGTGATATAATAGAATATATAAAACGAAGGGAGTGCTGATTTTGGAAGAAAGAATAGTCGATATGGAAGAACTTGAAAGCGATACTTTTGAAGAAAGTCTAAGACCCGAAAGTTTGAATGAATATATTGGCCAAGATGAAATAAAAGAAAATCTACGAGTTTTCATTGAAGCAGCTAAAATGCGTAATGAGTCTTTAGATCATGTTTTGCTTTATGGTCCACCAGGTCTTGGGAAAACTACTTTAGCACATATTATTGCTAACGAACTCGGATCTGATCTTAAAACCGCTAGTGGTCCTTCGCTTGAAAAAAGTGGCGATTTAGCAGCCGTTTTATCTAATCTTGAACCTGGAGATGTCCTATTTATTGATGAGATACACCGTATGCCCAAATTCGTTGAAGAAATTTTATACCCAGCCATGGAAGATTTTGAACTTGATATTATTATTGGCTCTGATGGTAAAAGTAGAAGCATTAAAATTGACTTACCACCATTTACTTTAGTAGGAGCAACAACTCGTGCTGGTGACCTATCAAGCCCACTTCGTGATCGCTTTGGAATAGTTTCCAAACTTAATTATTATAATAATAAAGAGTTACAAGATATTGTAAAAAGAACAAGTAGAGTTTTGGGAGTAGAAATTGATGATGATGCCGCTTTAGAAATAGCTAAGCGTTGTCGTAAGACTCCTCGCGTTGCTAATAGGTTATTTAAAAGAGTTAGAGATTTTGCTTTAGTAAAAGGTTCGGGCCATATCGATGACGATATAACTATTGACAGTCTAAAAAGACTTAAAGTTGATGATTATGGGCTAGACCAGATAGATATTGAATATTTAGAAGCTTTAATAAATAAATTTAATGGAGGTCCAGTAGGAGTTGAAACTATATCAACCGCTATTGGTGAAGAAGTAACAACCATTGAAGATGTTGTAGAGCCGTTCTTATTGCAAGAAGGTTTTATTAAAAGAACACCTAGAGGAAGAGTAGCTACAGAAAAAGCTTATGAACATTTAAAAATTAATCGTCAAGACACATTATTTTAAGGAGTGATTAATATGCTTACATTATTATTAAGAATAGAGTGTTATCGTTTTTAATATTTCTTTTATAAAAGATAAATTATAATGAAGGAGAAATATTATGAAAAAAATAGATGGCAAACTTATTTCGGATGAAATAAAAGAAAATTTAAAAAAAGAGATTATCGAATCAGGATTAAATCCAGGTTTAGCTATTGTTTTAGTAGGACATAATCCTGCTAGTGAAATTTATGTTAGGAATAAAATTATTGCTTGCGAAAAAGTTGGTATAAGAGGTATGGTTTTTCGCTTTGATGATATTAGCACTGAACAAGAAATAATGGATTGTATTTTAGAATTAAATAGTAATCCAGAAATTAATGGTATAATAGTTCAAAGTCCAGTTGAAGGCTTTGATGAAGAAAAAATTGTCTCTTTAATAGAGCCAGAAAAAGATGTTGATGGCTTTGGCATTTCTAATTTAGGGGGATTAGCTTCTAATAAAGAAAATATATTATCAGCGACACCTTATGGTATTATTAAATTATTAGAACATGAAAATGTTGAAATAAAAGGAAAAAGAGTGGTAATTGTTGGACGAAGTAATATAGTCGGAAGACCTCTTGCTCTAGCTTTACTTAATAGAGATGCTACTGTAACTATCGCTCATTCAAAAACTAAAGATTTAAAGAGTGTTACAAATGAAGCAGATATTTTAATTGTTGCTATTGGAAGTCCTTGCTTTATTACAGGTGAATATATTAAAGAAGGCGCTGTTGTAATAGATGTAGGAACTAATCAAGTCGAAGTAGCAACTGAGGAAGGTTTAAAAAAGAAAACTATTGGAGATGTTGATTTTGAGAGTGCCAGCAAAAAGGCTAGTTTAATTACACCCGTTCCTGGTGGTGTTGGACCAATGACTATTGCTATGCTTTTAAATAATACCGTTTTATGTACTAAAAAACAAAATAATCGAAAGGAGAGAGATATTAATGGACAAGAGAATCAAAAACGCGTTAGAGAAAGAAAGTAAAAGACAATTAGATAATATTGAGCTTATTGCTTCTGAAAACTATGTATCTAAAAGTATTTTAGAATTGCAAGGAAGTATATTTACTAATAAATATGCTGAGGGTTATTCTGGGAAGAGATATTATGGAGGATGTGAAAACGTCGATACTGTTGAAGATTTAGCTATCGAATACGTAACTAAACTATTTAATGTTAAATATGCTAATGTCCAACCTCATAGTGGTTCAAGTGCTAATATGGCTGTTTATCGTGCGTTACTAAAACCTCACGATAAGGTTTTAGGTCTTAATCTGTCTCATGGAGGTCATTTAACACATGGACATAGTATTAATTTTAGCGGCCTAGATTATGAATTTATTCCATACAATTTAGACAGTAAAACGGAAATGTTAGATTATGAAGCAATAAGAAAACTTACTTTAAAAGAGAAACCGCAAATGATAGTTGCTGGAGCATCTGCTTATTCTCGTTTTATAGATTTTAAAAAATTTAAAGAAATAGCTGATGAAGTAGGGGCAATACTCTTTGTTGATATGGCTCATATTGCGGGTTTAGTAGCAGCTGGACTCCACGAAAATCCTTGCGATTATGCTGATGTTGTAACTTCTACTACTCATAAAACTTTAAGAGGTCCAAGAGGAGGTATAATCTTAACTAATAATGAAGATATTGCTTCTAAAATAAATAAAACTATATTCCCAGGAATTCAAGGGGGTCCTTTAATGCATGTTATAGCTGCTAAAGCTGAATGTTTTTATGAAGCTTTACAACCAGAATTTAAAGAATATGCTAAAAGAGTCGTTAATAATGCTAAAGTTTTAGCTAGTACTTTAGAAGAAGAAGGATTTAAAATAATTTCTGGAGGTACTGATAATCATTTAATGCTTGTTGATGTTAAATCATCTCTTAATATAACTGGCAAAGAAGCCGAAGAAATACTAGATGGAATCCATATAACAGTAAATAAAAATACTATTCCAAATGAAACAGAGTCCCCATTCAAAACAAGTGGAATAAGGCTTGGAACGCCAGCAATGACAACCCGCGGTTTAGGTGAAGCTGAATTTAGAACTATTGGCAAAATGATATCTAAAGCTCTAAAAAATAAAGATAACAAAGAAATATTAGAAGAGCTATCTAAAGAAGTTCTTACTTTAACTTCCAAATTTCCAATATATTAAAGGTGTTATATGAGTAAAGGTAAATTAATAGTAATTGAAGGAACTGACTGTTCAGGAAAAGAAACTCAAACCCAAAAATTGGTCGAAAACTTAAGCAACTTAGGTTATAAAACCATTAGTTTTAGTTTCCCTAATTATGCTTCTCCAACAGGTAAAATAATTGGTGAAAGTTATCTTGGCAAATATGGAGAATCTTTATTTAGAGAAGGAATTGAAAATGTTGATCCTAAGATTTCTAGCCTTTACTATGCTGCTGATAGAGCCTATAATATTGATATTATAAAAGAATATTTAAAAAAAGATTATATTGTTATATTAAATCGTTATGTAGAATCTAATATGGCTTTTCAAGGTGGTAAGATAAAAGATATTAAAAAAAGAAATTTAATGTATGAATGGTTAGATAACTTAGAATTTGTTTTACTTGATTTACCACGACCTGATTACGTTATTTTTCTTTATCTTCCATATGAATATGTAACTTTTTTAAAAAAGAAAAGAAAAGAGGTAGCGAATACTACTCTTCTTCATATGGCCGAAATAGCATACATTGAACTTGCTGTTATCTATGAATACGAAAAAGTAAATTGTTTAAGTGATGGTAATTTAAGAAGTATTGACGATATAAGCAATGAAATATTTAATAAAACGTTAAAGTTTTTAAGGAAGGAATAGATAAATGAAACTATCAGAATTTGATTATAATTTACCAGAAGAATTAATAGCGCAAACGCCTTTATCTAAAAGAGATACATCTAAACTATTAGTCTTGGATAAAAACAATGGTAATATTAAACATAAAGTATTTAATAATATAATAGATGAATTAAAAAAAGGCGATGTTTTAGTTTTAAATGATACCAAAGTTATACCAGCAAGATTAATTGGCACTAAAGAAGAGACTGGGGCTATCATAGAATTACTACTCTTAAAAGAGCTTGGTAATGATACATGGGAATGTTTATCTAGGCCTGCTAAAAGACTAAAAGAAGGAACTATTATTAATTTTAGTCCTAAATTACAAGCAGAAATTATTAAGAAAAAAGATGAGGGCTTAGTGGAAGCTAAATTAATATATGAAGGCATTTTAATGGAAATATTAGATGAACTAGGAGAAATGCCTCTTCCACCATATATTCACGAAAAATTAGAGAATAAAAATCGTTATCAAACAGTTTATGCTAAAAACATTGGTAGTGCTGCCGCTCCAACTGCAGGGCTTCATTTTACTGAAGAGCTTCTAGAAGAAATAAAAACTAAAGGAATAGAAGTTTTATTTGTTACTTTGCATGTTGGCTTAGGAACATTTAGACCAGTAGAAACGGATAATATTCTAGAACACCATATGCATAGTGAATATTATGAAATGAATGAAGAAGTAGCAAACAAGCTAAATAAAGCTAAAGAAGAAAAAAGAAATATTTATGCGGTAGGAACAACTTCAACTAGAGTATTAGAAACAATCATCCATAAATATAATACTTTTAAAGCGTGTAGCGGTAATACGGATATATTTATTTATCCAGGTTTTGAATTTAAAGCTATAAATGGTTTAATAACTAATTTCCATTTACCTAAATCAACACTTTTAATGCTTGTTAGTGCCTTAGCCTCTAAAGAATACATTTTAAATGCTTATAATGAAGCTATAAAAAATAATTATCGTTTCTTCTCTTTTGGAGATGCTATGTTTATAAAATAAAACTTCAATAAATTACTTGCATTTTTATATGATTTGCGTATATAATATAAATGGATATAAAAAAAGAGATACCGTATCGGTATTCTCAGTCCAGATTCTTATATTTGCTTAAGAACACCTTGTCAATGCTGACTTGGTGTTCTTTTTTTATCTGTCTCTCTTC
>JAMPHW010000022.1:11558-15310 GCA_023663235.1 Ruminococcus sp.
GTGGTAATAAATATAATTAGAGGGACTATTTAGGAGGTGATATCTTGACTTCTAATGAGAATATCGAAAATATTCAAAAGAATACTAATATCGTAGATATTATCTCAAGCTATTTACCTTTAACTCAAAAAGGCAAGAATTACTTTGGTGTTTGTCCTTTTCATGAAGACCATAGTCCTAGTATGAGTGTTTCCGAAGAAAAGCAAATCTATAAATGTTTCTCTTGTGGCGCTGCAGGAAATGTTTTTACTTTTGTAAGTGACTATGAAAATGTTAGCTTTATTGAAGCTGTAAAAATAGTTGCAGAAAAAAGTGGACTTAATTTCGTATCAGATATTAGACCAAAGAAACAGGAAAGTTTTAAAAAGCAAGAATATGAAATCATGTCTTTAGCCTTAAAATATTATCAAAATAATTTAAATACTAAAGAAGGGGAAATTGCTAAAAATTATTTAAAAGAAAGAGCTTTAAATGATGATGCTATAAAAGAATTTGATATTGGACTAGCTCTTGGAAAAGAACATAACCTTCATGATTTACTTCTAAAAAAGAATTATCCCTTGAAAACTTTAGAAGATTTAGGTTTAATAAATGCTAATGGTAGTAATATAAATGATATTTTTAATTATCGTATAATGTTTCCCATTCATGATTTAGAAGGTAATGTTATTGGCTTTACAGGCCGTATTTATAATAATAGCGATCAAGCTAAATATATAAACTCTAAAGAAACATCGATATTTAAAAAAGGTGAAATTTTATTTAATTATCATCGAGCTAAAAATGCTATAAAGAAGAATAAAACTGTTATCATTGTTGAAGGCAATATGGACGCCATAAGATTATCTATTAATGGTATTAAAAATGTTGTTGCTTTAATGGGAACAAGTCTTACTAAAAATCAAATAAATATCTTAAAGAATCTAAGAGCCAAAATTATTTTAATGCTTGATAATGATGATGCTGGTGAAGATGCTACTTTTAATAATGGTAATATTCTAGAAAAAGCAGGTTTAGACCCTTTAATAATTCGTTTAAGTGGTGAAAAAGATCCTGACTCTTATATTATCAAAAATGGTATTGATGCTATTAAAAATAATCTATCTAAACCTTTAAGTTTCTTAGAATTCAAAATAAGATATTTAAAGAAAAATAAAGATTTGTCGAAAACTGAAGATTTAGTTAAATATATTAAAGATTTAGTTGCAAGTCTAAAAGATATTGATGATGAATTAACCAAAAAACTAACCTTAAAAAAAATAAGTGATGAATATGATATTTCTCTTGACTTACTAGAAAACGAACTAAAAAAAATAGAAGTACCTAAAAAAGTAGAACCTCCCAAAAAAGAAAATAAAATAAGTTTATCTAAATATGATATCGCTCATTTAAGCATTATTTACTTCATGTTAAATGACCTTAATTATATTGAAAGATTTAAAAAAGAGATTGGTTATTTCACTATTAGAAAATATCGCGACATTGTAAATGAAATACTCTATTATTATGATAAAAATAATAGTATTGATATATCCTCCTTCTTAACATTCGTAAAAGATGAAGAAGAAATATATAACAATATTAAAGAAATGCTTAGAGTAGTTAATATTGATGATTTATCTCTTGATAATTTTGAAGAAATTAAAAAGGTTTTAGAGACTGAAAGAAAAAAATTAGAAATAAAAGAATTAAAAGAAGCAATAATGAATGAATTAGATGCTGATAAAAAGATTATACTAGTAAATAGACTAGTTGAACTAAAAAAGGATGTGTAGGAAATGAAAAAAGAAAACGAAAATAGTACAATTAAAGAAATAAGTGAAATTAAGTCTTTAGAAGATAGAATTAAAGATTTAATGGAACTTGGCAAAAAACAAAATTATATAACATTTGAACAATTAGCTGATGCCCTAAAAGGTTTAGATATTGATAATGATAGTTTAGATGAAATCTATAATACTTTAATGGAAAACGAAATCCAAGTTGTAGCAGAAGACGATGCAACAGGCGAAGACGGAAACCCTCCAATTGCTTTAGAAGAACCAATAATTTTAGATGATGCTGAATTAACTAAGGATATCAATATTAATGATCCTGTAAGAATGTATTTAAAAGAAATAGGTAGAATATCTTTATTATCTCCTGAAGAAGAACTTGAATTAAGTGAAAAAGTAGCTAGTGGCGATGAAGTAGCAAAAAATAAACTTGCAGAAAGTAACCTACGTTTAGTTGTTAGTATTGCCAAAAGATATGTCGGAAGAGGCTTGTTATTCCTAGATTTAATTCAGGAAGGTAATATTGGTTTAATGAAAGCTGTTGATAAGTTCGATAGTGATAAAGGTTATAAATTTTCAACTTATGCTACATGGTGGATTAGACAAGCTATAACAAGAGCCTTAGCTGACCAAGCAAGAACTATTAGAGTACCAGTTCATATGGTAGAGACAATTAATAAAATGTCTCGTGTTCAACGCCAATTAACTCTTGAATTAAATAGAGAACCAAGCGAAGAAGAACTAGCTAAAAAAATGGGTATAAGCGTTGACAAAGTAAGAGAAGTTATTAAAATTAGCCAAGAGCCAGTATCTTTAGAAACGCCAATTGGTGAAGAAGATGATTCACATTTAGGAGACTTTATCAAAGATGAATCTAGTATGTCTCCAGAAGAATATGCTACGAATGAAATATTAAAAGAAGAAATAAAAAGTGTTTTAATGACTTTACAAGTAAGGGAACAAGAAGTTTTGGAATTACGTTTTGGCCTTGTTGATGGAACTTGTCATACTCTAGAAGAAGTTGGTAAAAAATTCAATGTTACTCGTGAGAGAATTCGTCAAATAGAAGCTAAAGCCTTAAGAAAATTACGCCATCCATCTCGTGCTAAAAAATTAAAGGATTTCTTATCTGACTAATGCTTAATTTAAAATTAAAAACTATTGCTACTTTAATTTCAGCTAACGATTATGTCATTGATATAGCTTGTGATCATGCTTACTTAGCTATTTATTTAAAAGATAATGACTTATGTCAAAATGTTTTGGCATCGGATATAAGCAAAAGTGCTCTAAATAATGCTAGAAATAATATAAAAAAAAGTAATCTAGCTATAAAAACTTATTTATCTGACGGTTTTAAAGATATTGATGATAAAAATGTTAATACCGCGATAATATCAGGAGTAGGCACTAATACTATAATTGATATTATAAATAACGCTCCAAGTAACATAATAAAGTATATTATAAGTAGTAATAATAATCATGATGCTTTAAGAAAATATATGTTAGATAAAAACTTTTATATAAAAAAAGAATTAATTGTCAAAGAAAAAGATAAATACTATCCAATTATGTTATTTACTAAGGAAGAAACAAAAGAAAATAAGTATACATTAAAGTATGGTAAAAGTGATAACTTAGACTATTTTAACTATTTACTTGCAAAAGAAAAAGATATTTTAATAAAAATACCTTTAAAACATATAATTAAAAGACTTAATACTAAAAGAAATATTAAATATTTAAATAAGATTATTAAGAATATTAGAAAAAGTATCTAATATTTTTTTATTTATTTAATCCCAATTTGCTAAGTATTTACACACTAAAGAATAAATGTTAAAATATTATTAGAGAAGTATATAACGGTTAAGTGACCTCATAATATATTATAAAAGCATAAACTTTGTTAATTATTAAAAAGGGGGAATGCTTATGATGGAAAGGAATAAATGGAATATTTAGTTATTCTTG
>JAMPHW010000023.1 GCA_023663235.1 Ruminococcus sp.
AGGGAGTAAGGAATAAAATGGTTGATTTAACAAAAGACTTTATGGATGGGTTATATTATGATTTAGAAGCCTTTAAAGATAGGGAAGCCTATGAACTGGGCACCGATGCTGGAAAAGAAGAGGGAATAAAAGAAGGAGAGAAAAATAAGACAATTGAAATAGCTAAAAATCTTTTAATAAAAAATAAATTATCATATGAAGATATAGGAGATGCGACAGGTTTAACAATAAAAGAAATAGAAGAAATATCTAAAAGTATGAAATCAGCTTAACTATTAAAACTTCCTTTAAGGATAGTTTAGTATATTTAACAATCATATTTTCTTCATTAATAGTATATTTTCTTATAGGACTTAGTTTATTACTATGTACTCTATCATCTTTTACAAAATTTATTTGATGAGCTTTTCTTGCTAAGTCATATTTTTCACCTATCTTTAAAGATTTATTTCCTAGTACTTTAGATATATATAATTAAACTTTTCTTTTCGGCATTAACATCATAATCATTATACATTTCTAAATTTATTAAATCACCATTTTCTAGTTCTACTAAAACATCAAGTTCAAACTTTTTATTCTTAATAGTTTCACTATTAAATTTAACACTATTAAGAATTTAAGTTAGAATTGGTTGATAATAGTTTACTATTATCATTTCGATAGTATTTAATAGCTTTAAAATAGAAAAGAATTAAAGCTAATTTCTAATTTATTTTAATCTAGACAATAGTTATTTATTATGTTATTATCTACTTAGAGAGTGAGAATAAAAACTCACTTTTTATATGTAGGGGGATTATAAATGGAAAAGAAATATAATATTATAGATATTGCTAAATGGTTTGTAAATGAACTTCACCCAGAACCCTTAAAACTTCAACAATTACTATATTTAGCTCAAGGAATATCTTATGCTTTTAATGATAAACCACTTTTTGAAGAAAGTATTGAAGCTTGGGAAGAAGGACCAATTATACCTAGTATTTATTATAAATATAAAATTTATGGTCATAATCCTATTCCTGTAACTTATAATCTAAATACATCACTTGATGATATAATAGAGATTTTAAACTATGTTAAAGATAATTATTCTTTTTATGATAGTGCTGCCTTAAAAGAACTAATTATAAATCAAGAACCATGGCTTTTATCTCAAGCAAGTTTAAGTAATGAAGAGACAATATCTAAAGAAAATATTGCTAATTACTTTAGAAATATAATTTAACAAATAAAAAATAACACTAAGTGTTATCTAAATTTTAAAATCATCAATTATTTCATCATCCATATCTTTACCATCAAAGAATAGTTTTAATTTAAAATTATGAATCTTAGCAATAATATTTGTTGGAAATCTTCTAATAATAGCATTTTCTAAACTAGTATATTTATTATAATAATTTTTCGCTGCCGTAAGTCTTTCATCTAATCTTTTTATTTTTTCTATTTCTGCATTTAATTCATCGTCTTTGGTTAAATCTAAGTCATCTTGCATTTTTAAAATTAAAGTAAATCCTTCATTTAATTTTCTATCCATATCGAAATTAGTTATATTCATATTTTTTAGTTTTTCATATTCTTTAAAATAATTTTTATCATTCTTCATTTTCTTTTTAAGACTATTACTAATTCTAATTAATGTATCATATTTTGTTCTTAAATTCTCATCAATTATACTTTCGGCTTCATTAACCTTTGTTTTTAAGTCATTTAAACGATTAAAAGCTGTTATATAATAAATTCCTCCTAAAGAAAGAATAATAATTATAATTAAAACAATAGAAATCCATAACATAATATCACCTACAATAAAAGTATATCAAGAAAAATAGTAAAAATAAAGGTATTTTATGTTATAATTATTTTGTGATTTATATGGAAATAAAAAATTTAATATTAGGTGAACTTAGAACTAATTGTTATATTGTAATAAAAAATAATAAATGTTTAATAATTGACCCCGCAAGTGATGCTGAAATTATAAAAAAAGCTTGTTCTAACTATCAAGTTGAAGGAATATTAGTTACTCATCATCATTTTGATCATATTTTAGCTTTAGAAGAACTAGAAAACTTTTATCATATAAAACATAATACTCATAATAATAGTTTTAATTATGAAATAATAGCTACGCCAGGTCATGCAAGTGATAGTATTAGTTTCTATTTTAAAGAAGAAAAAGTTATGTTTACAGGCGATTTTCTCTTTTATAGAACCATTGGTAGATGTGATTTAGAAACGAGTAGTATTCCTGACATGATGAATAGTTTAGCTAAAATTAAAGCTTTTGATAATGATATTAAAATATATCCTGGTCATGGAAAACCTACAGTTTTAGATGAAGAAAAGCCATTTTTTGACTCTTATTTCTAAAAAATTGACAAAAATTTGACAAATAAGCATAATTGTAGTATAATAACACCTGTTTTAAAGGGGTGGTTTTGTTATGACAGCAGTAAATGTTGTACCAACAAGTGATGTTGTAGTAACTTATGTTAATTTAGATTTAATTCGTAAATTTCAAAGTGAAAATAAAAAAGTCGCCGTAAGAGAATATACTGGAAAGCGACTAGATCCTACTAAACGTTCAACTCTTATTTGTTTTGGTGGTAAAAGAGTAGCTAAAAAAACTTTTAATTTTGAAGAATTAAAAAGTAGTATTCTAAAACCATATCAACCAAAAAGAGCTATGAAAAAGCATCATTATTATTTAAATAATGTAAGTAGTTTTATAAATAGTATTAAATTTAAAAAAGCTAAAAGAGCTGAGAAAGTTGATTATTCTAGTATCATTAGTACTAAATTAGCTAGCTTAGAAAACAATTTAAAAGTTTTTGGTCGTAGTGCTAAAACTAAAGCTATTAAACTAATTAAAGATATAAAAAATAGTGATGATTTAGCTTTATTTCAAATACAAGTTAACTATTTTATAAAAAGTTTCCAAAAACAAGCTAAAATTGCTCAAATAAAGTTAGAAAAATTAAGCTTAAATTTTAAAAAGAATTATCTAGCCTTAATGAGTAAAATTTATACTAGTATAAATGCTAATAAAACTGGAAAAAGAACTAAAAGGGGTAAAAATCTAGCAGTTTCTCTATCTTGTGTAGGTCTAGCTTTTCTATTAACTGTAACATCTTTAGCATCATTTAAAAAAATGGATAAAACATCTAAAGAATTTCCAACTGAACCTAAAGATTATGTTGGTTTATTAGAAGGAGATATTCCTACCGTAAAACCTGACTTATTAGCTAGAGTAGACTTAGAAAGTGAAGTTGTACATTATGCAGAGCTTGCTGATTTAGAAAATAAATCATTACAAGAAAGATTAGAAGGTACTACTACTGATTTAGAAGAGGAAATAGAAGAAGTAGAAATATTAGATTTAGAAGCTACTCCTGAACCAGTCGTAGTAGAGCAAGAAGAACCAGCTATTAGTATTAGTGCTAATTCAAATATTACTTTAACTGATAATTCTGCTAATAGTAATTTAGTTTATTTTAATCCTAATGATTTTTATAGATGTCCTGATAGTGTAACTACTGAACAATTATTAGATATCTTTGGTATTACTCCAGATCAATTTTATAATACAGTTTATGGAATATTCTGTTCTGAATCTGCCGTTAGTTATAATGGTTATAACGAAATGTATGTTTGTTTCTATACCGATTTAAATAGAATCTGTTCTCCAAACTGGGTAAATAGTCATGGAACAAATATTTATAAACAAGCCATAGCACCTAATCAATATGTTGTATATCAAAATGGTACTTATACTTCTTATAAAAATTATAGCGATGAAACTAGAAGTATTGCCCTTACAGCCATTAGAGATGCTATGTATAACTTTATCGTTGATCCAAGTAATCGTCCACATTCTTGGACAAGTTTTAGAAGTAATGGTACAACATCATATTCTAATAATTTATTTACACCAGGTGGTAATCGTTATGCTGGTACAATGTCTGAGGTTGTTTATCCTGAATTTTTAGATTCAGAAGCAGCCGTAGCACTAAGAAATACCGCTTTAGGTATTACACCAGTAGCTCCTGTAGAAGAACCTTTATATGAAGAACCTTATGTTGAGCTTTATACAGCAGGCGAATCAGATTTAGCTATCCAAGAATACACTATTGGCGGCCAAACTTTCATTAGTGGTGATGAAACTTTATATCCTGATTTAGATATGACTTTAAATAGAACTTTAAATTAATTAAATATCCTCTAAACTAAAGAGGATATTTTTTTCTTAAACTATAAATTTTAGTGTAAAGTAGGGCAATATACCTCTTTTATCTTTAAATGATATATGTTATAATGCTTATGGTGGTTAAATAATGAAGTTGTTAAATGAATATGGTTATACAAAATTTGAAATATTAGTTATTGTTTTACTACTAGGTGTAGTAGCTTTTATTACAATTAATAAAACATCATATGCTTTTGCCATCGATAGTAAAGATGCTGTTAAAGATATAACTAAAATGATTGAACTACAAGCAGAAGACTATGCTATGGATAATTTAAATCTTTTTGATGAAACTAATACAACTTATATTAATGTAAGTGACCTAATTGATAATAATTATTTAATTGGCAATTCTGAAGGTTTAGTTATCAATCCTACAGATAGTAGTAAAAACTTTAATGAAAATAAAGTAAAATTAGAATATGACAAAGAAAATAATAAAGTCGAAGCAACTTTCATAGATTAAAGTAATGATAATTCATTACTTTTTAATTTGTATATATTTTCTAGTTTTAATCAAAATAAAAATAGAAAAAACGTTAAAACGTCTTTTCTGAATAATCATGACTATAATTGATTCTTTCTTCAAAAGTCACATAATTTAAATAAATCATTCTAAGTAAATACCAATCTCCAGTTTTAGGATCACTTATAATTAAATGATCTCTGCCAGCTTCCTCAATAACACCATCATAAACTTTATCACGCCAATCAGTCGAATCTGGATAGGAAAAATAAGCTTTAACTTTCTTACCTTTATTAAGTCTTAAAATATTTTCAATATAACTTTGCTCCATTGGTAAGCTAGTTCCATAATTAACGTTTCCTGGAGGACTATCGATTGTACTTACATTATTATTAGTTGGAAAAGTCGGATTTCCAAAAAAATTGCCATTCATATATTCACCTCATAAAAATATATGAGTAATATATTATTTTATGTTGACTTTTATTTAATTTAACTTTATTATTTTATTAGAAAGTAGGGGTTACTTCATGGACATAAATAAAATCTTAGAAAGAATTTTAGATAAAAATCGTGTTTTTAGACTATGTTTAATGCTTATTGGAGTCTTTTTATTAGCTTTAAATTACAATCTTTTCTTTGTTAGATATGAATTAGTAACAGGGGGAACTAGTGGCTTAGCGATTGTTTTTAACAAATTATGGGGTTGGAATAATCAGATATTTATTTATATTGTAAGTATTATTTTACTTTTAATTAGTTTTAAAGTTCTAGGATATAAAGAAACAAGACCCGCTATTATTGGTAGTATTTTATACCCATTATTTATAACTTTTACTTATCCTCTAAGTAATGTCCTAGCTAATTATATTGTTTTTGATGACTTTTTAATAACTATTGTTGTTACAAGCCTATTGTATGGCTTTGCAAGTGTCCTTGTTTATAAAGCGGGATTTAATACAGGCGGATCTGACATAATCATGCTTATAATGGTTAAATACATGCATATACCAGAAGGTAAGGCAACATTCATAAGTAATCTCATTATTATTTTATTTGCTAGTCTAGTTTTAGGTATAAATACTGCTATCTATGCCATTATCATTGTTTATATCTCCAGTGTTTTAGTTGATAGGATGCTTATAGGTATTTCTAAAAGTAAATTATTTATTATTGAGACTACTAAATTAAAAGAAGTTACTGATGTTATTATGGATGATCTTCATTTAGGCGTAACCGTTTTAAAAGCCGAAGGGGGATATTCTAACAAAAAAAGAAATATTTTATTATGTGCTGTTCCTACAAAAGATTATTATATGTTCAAAGAAATAATTTTAGAAATAGATAAAAAAGCTTTCTTTATTATTAATGATTGTTATGATACTTATGGAGGAACAATGAAAAATAATAAGAGTAGTATTTTAGACAATTTATTTTAATAAATCAAAGTCACTTTAATTAAGTGACTTTTTTAGTAATTTTAATGTTATAAATAATATATTAAATTTTTAATCTTGATTAAAAGGCAATATTGTTCCGATTTTTATTTTTTTGGTACTATTCGCCGGTAATTCTAAAATACTAGTTTTCTTAATATCATTATTAATTCTAATAACTCTATTCTTATCTAAATTTTCATACTTGTATATCACTTCATTATTTTCATCTAAACCTATAACATCAATATTTTCTTTCATAAAATAAGTATGAATCGAATTACATTTTGGAAAAAACATTCCAAAATCAATATTTTCTTTCCCAATTAAGCCTGTTAATCTCTTATAAAATGTATCTGCAACAACAATATTATATTTATTTTTATTAGTTATAATATACATAAATTCCACCTAATATAATTGTAGCACATTTATCCTTAATTTATGATTAAATATTTAAATTTTACATTACTTATAGTATAATTATATAAAATATGGAGTTGTAGTTTATGAAAGAGTCTAAAATTATTTTTATAATCAATATTCTAAAAAATATTATTGATGTTTATTTCGACACTTTTTTTGTTCTTTACTTTTTAGAAGTAGCAAACTACGAAATTCTACCTCTAGCTAAATATTACATAACATTATATTTATTTATAGGAATAGGTTTCTTACTTATTAGAAGATCAATGAAGAAAAACATTAAAGTACCATATTTTAGAATAGGAATCTCTCTTCAAGCTATATACATAACTTTAATTATGCTTTTAAAAGATAATTTAATTAGCTATGTTTTTTTAATAGGTATTATAAAAGGTATCGCTGATGGTTTCTATCATTTTCCTAAAAATATATTAAATACAGAAAAAATAACTAATGAAGCGCGTCAAAAATTTTCTGGGTTAGTAAAAATAATCAATAAATTATTTTCTATTATCATACCTTTATGTTTAGGAGTTTTATTAACATTCTTTAGCTATACAAGTTTAGGAAAAATTTTCTTTTCACTATTTATTATCATGTTTATATTATCCTTTAAATTAAAAGATACTTATTATACTGATAAGAAATTTGAATTAAAAAGATTCTTTAAATTCATAAAAAAGGAAAGTAGTATTAGGAATTCCTTATTAGTTCCATTTTTAGCAGGATTTACTTATTCATCAGGAGTTTTAGGGTTAATTATTACTCTAGCCAAAATAAATAATTTTAAAACAAACTTAAATCTTGGTTTTGTTGATAGTATCTGTTCTGCTTTATCTTTATTTGTAAGCTTATTATTTACTATTAAAATAAAGAATAAAGATTTTAAAAAAGTAATTATTCCATCAGGTATAATCTCTTTTTCTACTATTTTATTATTTGCTTTTTATCCTACTAAAATAACTTTAATTTTCTATTTATTAGCTAGATTCTCTTGTGTTTTATTAATTGAATTAATCGCTGATAATGTTACCACTAATTTAACTAATACTAATTTAAAAAAGGAATTTAAAGCCGAATACTATTGTTTAAATGATATTATGTATGCCATATCTAGAGTAACAGGATACTTAATTTTATTAGTTGTATGTTTATTTAATAGTAGTTATATTAATTATATCTTAATAATTTCAGCTTTATCTTTACTAATAGAAGCTCTTATAGTAGGAAAATTAACTAATAATAAATAATAATCTTATTAAGAATATAAATACAAATATTTAAAAGGTATATTTATGGATTAAATGTTAATGTTATGAGCTATTAGAAAAATAATTCAATGGCCGGCAAACAACAAAAAATAATAGAATCTAGCTAAAATGTTCAAAAAAGATTGACATATAAGAAAAAAAGAGGTAGAATCTAACAAAAAGGAGCAAAACTATGAGAAAAATTAATTTTCAGCCAGGGTCTTTACCTATATTAACTTTAATGAATGATATTACCGAATCTAGAAGAGGTGGGTTAGATTTACAGCCAGAATATCAGCGTAATTATGTATGGAATGATGAATTTAAAGACAAACTTATCTTAAGTATTGCCAAAAGATACCCTATAGGAAACATTACTATCAGAAAAATGGATAGCCAAAATACTAAAGGAGCTCGACAAGAGGTTGTAGATGGACAGCAAAGATTAACTACAATATATAATTTTATTTATAATGAATATGAGGTTGGAACTCAAACTTCAAAAGAGATTCTTGAAGAAACTTATGAACTATTTACTAGTGATGATACCAAAAGTGTACAAAAAGTATTAAAAAAGTATCAACAAGGGAAAAAATTCAAATTGAATTATTCAAATATTCCAGAGTCTTTAAAAAGAATGTTTGATGCATTCCCTTTAGCAGTTACATCAATTTCTGACGCAACAGATGAACAAGTTACTGAATATTTTAGATTTGTCCAAAATCAAGAGCGATTAAGAGCTGGTGAAATTATTAACTCTTTACCAGAATCAATTCTTGAAAAATATTTATCAAAAATAGAAAATAAAGAAAGATTATTAAAAGTTATTAATTTTCCTGATTCAAGAATGGAATTTGATAAAGTTTTTTATAGTATTATAGGTTTACTGGAACATAAAATAAATTTTGGTGTAACAGATAATGTAATTAAAAAATATGTTTCAGAAAAAAGTGACGATTTATCTGAAGAAACATTATTATTTGTTAATAGAATTGTTGATGGTTTAAATTTAATTTCTAAATTACCAGAACAACGTATGACAACAAATAAAAGACTATTAAAATTTTTATTATTACTTATCGCCTTTGATTATATTGATTTAGATAGTGTAGAAAAAGAACTTATAAAATTGAATGATATAAATAACAAATTATCAGCATTTAACTCTGCAAAGAGAGACATTTTAAATTATACATTTGCAGGCGAAGAAGATTTAATTGAAGATTATAGAAACTTAGCACTAATAACGAAAGGTGCACATCCGTTTGATAGAGTCCAAGATAGAATAATGATTTTGAATAAACTTATAAAGCTAAGTTAATTTAACATAGTTATTTATAGTAAAGAATCTTTACAAGTGAAAAAATTAACCATAATAAATTTGAGAAACGATTATAAATAAAGGAATAGTTGAAATGGTTTATATTAATTTTAAAGAAAAAAACATGAAATTATATAATAGCTACAATCATTGTAAAAAAAACTAGTAGCTATTTTTTTATTATTTAATACTAATAATAAATAATAATCTCCCTTGTTAAAATTGACTTTTCAAGCATTTTATTATATGATTATTATGATAAGGGTGAGGCTTATGAATAAGCGTGGTCAAGCTTTAATTGAATATATTCTTATTATCGCCTTAATTAGTGTTATAGCTATCGCACTAGTTAATTATTTAGGTGGCTATTTAAAAGACGCTATTACTAAAACTTCATGTAGTTTAGTTGGTGAAGAATACATTAAAGGTGAAAAGCCAGGCGAAGCTTATTGTAAAGATAACGAAAAAGAGGATATAACTAATGAATAAAAAGGGTCAAGCACTTGTCGAATTTATTATTATTTTACCCATTTTTCTTCTGCTTTTAATGGGAACAATTGATATGGGAAGAATCCTTTATACCAAAATTAATTTAGAAAGTCAAATGAACGATATTATAAGTCTTTATGATGATGGAATGAAAGACAAAGATATTCTAAAAAAATTAAAACTAGAGGATACAACATTAGAAGTAAAAAATAATAATGAATACTTAGATTTTAATTTAATTAAAAAAATTGATATTATAACTCCAGGCTTAAATATTATTTTTGATAATCCTTATGATTTAAAAGTTAAAAGGAGTATTAAAAATGTTACTTAATAAGCATGGTCAAACCTTAATATTATTTATTATTTTAATACCACTTATGCTTATTGTTATGGCTTTTGTCGTTGATATCGGCTTAGTTATGAGCGAAAAAGTTCATTTAAAAGAGACTACTAAAATAGCTATAATTAATAATTATGATAGTAAAAATATTAATGATATTAAAGAATTAATTAAAAAGAATAATATTGATATAAATAATTTAAAAATCGAAACGAATAATAATAATTTAACTATAGAAAATGAAATAAAGGTTGAAAGTATTTTTGGCAAAATAATTGGTCTTAATAATTATCGCATTAAAATAAAAGCTAAAGGATATAAAACAGGAAATAAAGTTATAGTTGAATTTTAAAGAGGGTGCTATTTATGAATAATAAGGGAACTAGTATTTTAATAACAAGTGCCAAAGGTGGAGTTGGAAAAACTCTAACTACTTTAAATCTTGCTGGAGTTTATGAAATACTTGAAAAAAAAGTTTTAATAATAGATTTTGACTTATCAGGCGGAGGCATTGCGGCCGCTTTAAATGTCAAAACAAATAAAAGCATTTATAACTTAGTTGAAGATGTCAATAATAATCGTTATAGTGAGTTTAAAAATTATGTTGCAAGCTATGATGATTTTATTGATGTTTTGCCTAGTCCTAAAGATCCTCGCCAAGCTAGTAAAATTGACCCTAAATATATTGAATTAATTTTAGATAAAGCCATCTTTAATTATGATATTGTTTTAATTGATACCAACCATATCTTAAATGATTTTAATATTTTAACTATGGATTTAGTAGATAATTTATTATTTATTATCACAAATGACCCATTAGATTTAAAAAATATGCGTAGTCTTATATCTATTTTAAATGATATAGATTTTAATAATTATAAAGTAGTCTTAAATGAAAGTATTTTCCCATTTAAAAAATATTTTAGTTTATATGATATAAAAAGTATTATCAAGGCTAATGTCGATTATGTTATTTCTAAAGATTTCTATATAAAAAATATCGATAGTTTTATTATGAATGGTAAAATAGTAACCTTAGATAGTAAAGCTCCTATGGTTTTTGCAAAAGATTATACAACTTTAATGCAAATAGTAACCGATTTACATAAGGAGGATAGTAAATAATGAAACAAACATTAAGAGATGCCTTTGATGTCAAAATAAAAGAGAAAAGGGAACATATATTAAGTGATTACGAAATCTTTCCTGATAAAGATTTATTAGATAAATTACGTACTGAAATAGTAGAGAATTTAATTGATAATGAAATGCCTAGCGATACTAATTTAACTGATTGGATAAATGATGAAATTAATAGAACTATAGAAGGTTATGATTTATCAAATTTAGAACGTAGTCATTTATTTAACTTGATTGATAATGAAATTAATGGTTATGGACCTATATCTGAACTTTTAGAAGATAAAAATATTACCGAAATAATGGTTAATTCTCCTGAGGATATTTATATTGAAATAGATGGTGTTTTAACTAAAGATGATAGTATTTCTTTTATTAATGATGAACATATAATCAGAACTGTTGAAAGACTTATTCAGCCGCTCGGAAGAACTATTGATGCTACAAACCCTATGGTTGATTCTCGTCTTCTTGATGGTTCTAGAATTAATGCTGTAATACCACCATTATCTACTAAAGGCCCTGTTGTGACAATAAGGAAATTTAAAGCCTCTATGTCAAATATTGATGAGCTTATTAGAACAGGAACTCTAACTCCTTTAATGGCTAGATTCCTAGATGCTGCTGTAAAAGGTAAATGTAATATGATTATTTGTGGTGGTACAGGTTCTGGTAAAACAACTCTTTTAAATGTTTTAAGTAGTTTCATTGGTGAAAATGAACGTATTATCACTATTGAAGATGCCGCTGAATTAAAACTAAATCAAAGTCATGTTATATCTCTAGAAACAAGAACTACTAATTATGATGAAAATGGAGAAGTAACAATTAGAGATTTGGTTATTAATAGCCTTAGAATGCGTCCTGATCGTATAGTTGTGGGAGAGGTTAGAGGTAAAGAAGCTTTTGATATGTTACAAGCCATGAATACAGGTCATGATGGCTCTCTAACTACACTGCATGCTAATGGTCCTCAAGATGCTTTAAATAGACTAGAAACAATGGTTTTAATGGGTGGTTTTGATATTCCTATTAAAGCTGTTCGTGAATATATCATCAGTGCCATTGATGTTATAGTTAATATCGAAAGAATGAGTGATGGTAGAAGAAAAATAACTAGCATCTCTGAATTAGAAGCTTTTAATGGCGATGAAATTAAGTTAAAGGAAATTTTTGCTTTCAAACAGCATGGTTTAACTGAAACAGGAGAAGTAAATGGTGAATTTGTCTTGTATAATAATACCTTACCAAAAGTTTACTATAAAATAAAATCTAAAGGTATTAATGATATTGAAGATATTTTTAATCCTCCAAAAGAACCTAAAGCATCTGTTAAAAAAGAAGAAATAAAAAAAGAGCCTAAACCCCAAAAACAAGATATTCTTTATTTCGAAGGTAAATATGAAGGTATGAAAACCAAAAAGAAAAAATAAGAAAGATGGTGAAGTAAATGTCCTTAATTAAAATATTAGAAATATTAATCATTTTAATTGCTATTGGAGTAATATTAAGTTTACTTCGCGTATTTAGAAGTCTTCGTTTAGAAAAAAGGCTATCTGATTTTTCTTTAGTTTCTCTTAAAACTAATGATATATCTTTTTTTGATAAAGCAAATAATTATTTATGGAAACTAGTTTTAAAAATATCCAAAATCCTAAAAAAATCAGTAGTCTTAACTAAATATAGTGAAAAATATAATAAATATATTAGTTATACTGATAAAGACACAAAAGAAGGAATTAATTATCTTTCTGTAAAATTCTTACTAGCAACCCTAGCTTTATTATTAGCTATATTAACATTTACTTTCCGTAAATTAGAGTTTAATATTATGATTTTCTTAATTATCTTTTTAATAAGCTTCTTTATCCCTGATATTTATTTAAGTATCGAGTTTAATCATAAAAGAAAACAAATTGAAGATGATTTATTAAAAGCTATAATAATTATGAATAATGCTTTTGGAAGTGGACGTAATATTATGCAAGCTATAAGTTGTGTCAAAGATGAATTAGATGGACCTATTAAAGATGAATTTCAAAAAATATATTTAGATATAACTTATGGTTTAAGCCTAGATGTCGTTTTTAATCGTTTTTATGAAAGAGTTAAACTAGAAGATGCTAAATATATTATGACTTCTCTAACTCTTTTAAATAAAACAGGAGGGGATATTATAAAAATTTTCTCTCTAATTGAAAAATCTATTTTTAGTCGCAAAAGTCTTAAAAATGAATTAAATAGTCTAACAGCCTCAAGTAAATTTGTTTTTAAGATGTTAATGTTTTTACCTTTTATCTTTATTGGTATTATCTTTGTTTTAAATCCTAGTTATTTTAAACCAATATTTACAACGTCTCTAGGTCTAATTATTTTAGTATTTACTATTCTGTTCTATATTCTTTATATTTTAATTATTAAAAGAATACTTGAGGTGGAAATATGAAAAATAATCTAATAAATAAAATATATCGCCACAAAACTATTGAAAGAATTGAAAATAAAATAAAACTATTAGGTGAAAGTGATTATACTGTAAGTAGTTTTCTAAATATCAGATTAGTTCTTACTATTTTATCATTTATTATTGTTTTAGTATTATCAAAGTATGGTTATATTCTAGCTCCTATTATTGCTTTTATAACTTATTATATGTGTGAAAAAATAGCTTTCGATTATCCCATATTAAAACGGGCAAAAAGACTAGAAAAAGAAGCTTTATTCTTTTTTGAAATTTTGACTTTAACTTTAGAAAGTGGAAGAAGCTTAAAACATGCTTTAGATCTTACAGTATTAAATATTGATAATGAAATATCTAGTGAATTCAAAAAAACTTTAGCCGAAGTAAAACTAGGTAAAAGTCTAAACGAAAGCTTACAAGCGATGAAAAAAAGAATTCCTAGCGAAAGTATTAATAATGCTATATTAAATATGATAGAATCAAATACTTTCGGAAGTAGTATTGTCACATCTATGTATAATGAAATTGCTTATTTAAGAGAAAAAGAAATCTTAGACATTAAAGCCTCTATTGCCAAACTTCCTACTAAAATAAGTATTGTAAGCGTTATCTTTTTCGTTCCTATTATGCTTTTAATAATTCTAGCTCCTGTTTTAATTAACTTAATAACAAAATAACTTTAAAGTAATGATAAAATTCATTGCTTTTTTTAATTTCTTAAGTTCCGCGACAATCCTCGACAAATTTCGCTTCTTTCTTGTGGTATAGTATAGTCATTTTCTTAATTTCAAGAAAACTAGAAAGGA
>JAMPHW010000024.1 GCA_023663235.1 Ruminococcus sp.
TCGACAATTTTTTGGATAAAAAAACTAAGATTTTTAAATTTCTTAGTTTCTATTTATCTTGCTTGTTTGGCAATTAGCTTAGCATGTAAGACAACTTTTTCGTTATCATTTAAGCAAGTTGATAAAGTAAGTATTTTATCTTGTATATCAACATTTGTATTAAAATTGTAAATACTTCTATTTAATAAAGTATTAATAAAAGTTTGATGTTTAGCATCACTATCAAATGATGTTGTAATATAATAAGTTTCTGTTGGAATACTATAGACAGAGAACACTTGCCATAAAGTATTTTCAGTTGGAGTTGAAACTCTTACTATATGATTATCAGGATCACTCTGCCATTCACTATTTAAAATATTTTTTAAAGAGCCAAACATTGTTTGATTAGTTCTACCATGAGCATACATTATCATATTATCATCATAATTATTAATATCGTTTCTAAAATCTAAGAATACCCAGCCTGCTTTATTATTTGATTTATTAAAAGAGTGTGTTAAATAATAATCATTATCAGTTGTTTGAACGATTGGATAACTTATATTAGTTCCATTAACTTTTAAGTAAGCTTTAGTATCACTATTTCTTTTTAATAGTTCTGTAAAGTCAACACTTATAAAGGCTGTTTTATTTTCTTTATTATCAATAGTTATATTACTATTAATAACTTCACCATTAGATGTTGATATTTCTTCAGTAGTAATTGATGCTAAGTATCTAATTTGATTATCAGTTTCTTCATTATCTTTCTTCCATGAAAGAATATTATATGAAGTCCAAGAAATACCTAAGAAACAAAGAAGAAAAATTGTAATACCAATACTAAATAAACTTTTTTCTTGTTTTTTTTCAGCTCTATAAATAGCTTTTAATTCTGGTAAATCTTTTTTATTAAACTTTGTCATCTTAAGTATCCTTTCTATTTATACATTTATCTTTTTATTCTTTTTTTATTTTAAACTTTTTATTCTTTTATATTAATTTTTTAGTTATAAATACAAGTACGCCTAATCCAAAAGTAATCATTCCACCATACATTATGATACTATCTCCTGTTTGAGGATTTTTTATGCCACTTTGATTGTTGTTAGTATTGTTGTTGCTATTATTATTGTTATTATTATCAGGATTTACAGTGTTATTATTGTTATTGTTACTGTCATCTGGTTTTTTGTCTTCATCAGGTTTTTTATTGTCATCTGAATCGCTTGGAGTTGATGGGTTACTAGGTTTATCAGGTTTACTAGGATTATTTGTATCAGTACTAGTAGGATTTTTAATAAAATATTTTCCATCTTTTAATTCTAAATCTAAACCATATAATTCTCCAACATCATTTGTTTTAAATGAACCACTATTAGCTAAAAATTTATATGAATCAATTGTTACACCGTCTTTTGATTTGAAGTTATCATCACTTAAATTTGAATCATTTATAAAAGCTTTGCTATAATTAAATTCTCCACCATTTATTGTAACTTTATTAGGTCCTTTACCTTCAAGAGTATATTCAGCTTCAAAATATCCACCATTTATAGTTAATTCACCTTTATTAAAATCTACACCTTGAGTAGCTCTAGCATTAATATTAGTTTTATCATTACCTGTTGGAGTATAGAATTTTCCACCATTTATTTCAGCGATATGCCAGTTTAATAATGATACTTGATAATTATTTTTAAATGTTCCATCATTAATTGTTAACTTACCATTATCGTCATTTTTAATAGTGTTCATACCACCATCAAACTCACCATTATCAATAACTAATGTAGGTTGTAATTCATTTATGCCTTCAATGTAATCTGATCTTTCTTCTTTACCTGTTGTAAAAGAATAGTATCCATTAGCGATTAAGCTTGAGCCATGAGCACTTACATTTTCACTTTCAGGTGTTTTTTCAATTACTTTAGCATTTTTAATAGTCATATTACCATGATTTAAGATTACATAGTAATTATTTAAATGAGCGCCACTAGCATTAGTAGTCATTTCTCTAGTTAAAGTAATGTCCTTACTATTAATAGTTGTTGTTCCATTATTATAAAGAACAGCTTTTCTATTAGTTTCATTTGTTATGGTTCCTTTACCTTGAATTGTTAAAGTACCACCATTTTTTACTTCAATTGTATCATTAGTTTTATTACTTAATGTAGCATTATTTTCTAAAACTAATGTAACTTCTTCGTCCTTTTCAACAATAATATCATGACTTGCATCACCTATAATTGTTAAGGTTTTCTTATTGCCTTGTAATTCTAATTTAATATTTTCGGCATTTGGTGATTCAACACCATCAATTTTTAAAGCGTTAACTTTTGGTACATTTAAAGTTAAAAAGATACTTCCAACCAACAACCCTTTTAATAAATTTTTCATCTTTTTCCACTCCTTGAAATCAGTATAGCACCTGTTAACTTTATTGTCAATAATTGACATTTTTAATTTGTAAAACTGTGTCAAAAATCAGTAAAGTTTACTTTTGCTATGATAAATGTTAAAATATATTCGTGATTTAAATGAGACGTTTATTAATTAAATTAATTAGATTATATCAGTCTATGCCAATAGAGATGCATAAAGCTTGTAGATTTTATCCAAGTTGCAGTAATTATGCCATTGAAGCTTTAGAAACACATGGGCTTATTAAAGGATTATATCTTTCGATAAGAAGAATTTTACGTTGTAATCCTTTTAATAAAGATAATATAGTAGATTTAGTTCCACCTAAAAAATAATTATTTAAAAAAAGCTAACAAATGTTAGCTTAATTTACTTTATATGGGTTAGATATTGTTCCATCTCCAGTTAAGGTGACATCTGAACGTAGGCTTATGACTGGACGAACACCAGAAGAAAATAGTACGCCATTACCGGAAGCGCTGAGCCAGCCGCCTTCATGGATAAAGCTCATAACAGGGCCAAATACATATGGAGACATGGTCGTGTAATGAACTCCTGTTCTTAAGTAATTGTCTTGCGCTTCCATAACAACCACCAATCCTCCATAGGCAGCTTCATCTGCTGTAATTAATCCTACTGGATTAGTTAATTTTTTATTTCCATGATTAGCTCCACTATACGTATATAAATCGTTATTATTCGGACATGAAAATGTTGGTGTTACCGCAATTAATGTTGCAGTTGGACCACTTTCTCCTTGCCTTAATCTTAAAAATGCTCCATAATATGTTTCAGCTTTTCCTGTTCCACCAAAACCATTTCCTATATTATATGGGCTTGTAGTTACTGGTGTCACTGTTGAACTTGATGTTCTATCACCACAGAAGCCAGCATCTAAATCTATAAAATTAAAGTATGAGGTTCCTTGTTTAATGTTTGAACTTGCAAACCAATTATCTAAATATTGTTTAATTGTACTATCATTTTTATTTTCGTGGGTTGCTTCATGCGTGTCGCTATTAGGAGTTCCGTACATGTATCCTATATAAGCATTATCTCCTGTTTGTTCATTAAATGCACTTTCTCCTATTTGAGTTTCTTCTCCTGTCGCTTGAGGTTCTAATTTATTGCCATTGTCATCTTCTGTTCTTCCTTGATATATCATTCTGATTGAACCATTTCCATTTACTCTTATGATTCGCCAATAATATCCGCCAAATTCTACCCAGTTATCTGTTGGGTTTCCTGCATAATAATATGTTACTCCATCATCATCACTATCTGCATATATCTTTCCAGTTGTCTCTCCTTCTATTACTTGGTTAAATGTTCCTCTTTTTCTATGTGTCATTTCTGTTATATGACTTAATATATAACTTGCTGCACTTGTCGTTGCTTCTCTTCTTTTAAAATATAATATGCATTTTGACGACTTACTTAATTCCGATATGATATGTTCTCCATATTTATTGGTTTCTAATATGACATTATTATCTTTATTACTTTTATCAGACCCTTTATAACAATAACTATCACTTGTTAAGACATATCCTTTTCCTGGCATTGTTGTTTCTTTAGATTGTTCTACACCATCTATATACATGGCTACTATATTTAAGTCATATGGACTAGATACTACTTTACCTTCTGTTAATGGAATAGATGCGGTCATTCGATAATTTGCTTTACTTGTTATAAATGTTATCGTAATAGTAAGTACTGCTACACTTATTAGGCCACACAAAAAATACTTTTTGCTATTATTCTTTCTTAATTTTTCTATTTTCATATTTGCTCCTTATAATAAGCAAATCCGGATTATTTTAGAAATTTCTAGCTTATACATTTATTATAATATTGTGTATTGGATTTGTCAATGTTTTTCTCGGCATTTCCGGAATTTATTTTGCTTATTACTTATGTCGTGAGAAAATTTTATTGGTGATAAAACTATGTTATACAAAGAAAGACTCAAAGAATTAAGAGAAAGAAATAATTTAAAACAAAAAGATTTATTAAATGTAATTAATTTATCTGACACTCAATTCAGTAATTATGAGAACGAAATTGAAATTATGCCAATAAAACATATAGATACTTTATGTGATTACTTTGACGTTTCATTTGATTATATATTTTCTTTTACTAATGTCAAACAATATTCTACTTCTTTTAGACAAATAGATAAACAAGAAGTTGGAAAAAGATTAAAAGAATTTAGAAAAGAAAACAAGCTTACACAGGTTAAATTAGCTGATATTTTAAATATAGGAAATGGAACTATTGCTGATTATGAACGTGGACGATATTTAATTGCTACCCCTTTTCTTTATACTATTTGTTCTAAATATAAAATATCAGCAGACTATTTATTAGGCAAAGTAGATTCTCCTAAATATTTAAAATAAATATCTTAACATACTTAATAGTTACCCTTTAAAAAACGTATCTTTAAATTTTGACTTCTAATTTTCAATAAGTCTATTTTTATTTACCTTTTCTAACTTTTTAATGATTTTTTAGTGTTGGTAATTCTTGATTTCTTGTTTGTTATAACAAAATAGTATTAACTATTTATTTTTCAACAATTTATCTTCTTTTTTATCTAGTTTCTCTATACTAACAAGGTTTTTATTGTTTACTAATATTGCTAATTCTTTTCTTGCTGTTTGATTTAATTTTTCTAATCTTTCATTTTGTGAAATATTATGTTCAATCATACTAGCATTTAAAACTTCAAGATTACTTAAAACTACTAAATGTAGTATATCTGTATAATCTCTTATATTGCCATCTAAATTAGGATTATTATCTCTCCACTCTTTTGCTGTCATTCCAAAAAGTGCCACATTTATAACATCTGCTTCATTTGCATAAACATATTGCTTTTGTTTATCTGTTATTTTAGGAACTATATTTTCTTTTACGCTATCAGTATGAATTCTATAATTTGTTTTAGATAAACTTCTTCTAACAGACCATTCAATTTTTTCTTGATAGCTTTCATTATATTTTAATCTTTTAAATTCCTTAATCAAATATAGTTTAAAGAGACTATCTATCCAAGAAGCAAATTCTAATGCTATATCTGAATGAGCAAATGTTCCTACACTATATTTTCCTTTACTTGATATCAAACCTTTAGCATTTACTCTTGTACACCATTGGCTTGGAGACATTGTAAAAGATTTTTTAGGCGCTTCATTTTTAATTAGGCTGAATTCCGCCGAATTAAAAATTTCATTACTTAATTCTTCCCAAAATCCTAAAAACTCTATAGTATCATAATTACTTAACCATTTTTTTATAACATCTGATGGATCATTTGGATTTTTATATCTTGCTAAATCTGTTAAAGAAATGTAGTCTTCATCATCTACTCGTATAACTCTAATTTCATTATCTTTAACATTCATAACTGTTGTAATTTTATTATTCATTTTCAAAACCTCCCTATTTTTTATGACATTTAATTACTATTATTCATATAACAATTAATAGTATAATTTCTTCTTTTAATACTAATTCCTTATCGGCCATAATCTTACTTTCCTTACTATAACTCTCTATCTACATTCTATCATTTATCTTACCATAAGTAAACAGTTAGCAAAGTCCAGTTAAGCTAAATAATTACCAATCATCTACTATGTAATAGACATTATTATATAAATATTTATCATGTTTATTTAAAGCGTATAAAAAGACTTCAATATTTAATTTTTGTAAACTATTTATCATATGATAATTTGCAACATCATAAAGTATTCCCATAAAATCATAGGGATAAATGCTAGTACTATTTAAAACATAATTTAAAATACCTATTTTAAAGGTTCTTTCTTTAAACTTTCTAATAACACTATTAAAAAAACTCATAACATATATTTTTTTATTGGAATATTTATCTAACAATTTAGTAAGTTTTATAATGTCGATATTTATATCCTTTATTTCAATAAGAATTATTTTAGAGGTATTAAGTTTTAAAACACTTTCTAATTTTATAATACCTTTTTTCTTTAATTCTTTATAAGTCATATTCCAAATAAATTTTCCTTCTACTAAAGGATCATGATTAACAACAAATTCTTTATCTTTACTTGTATATATGTCTAATTCAAATCCAGCATATTTAGAACTATTTATAGCCGCTTTAAAGGCTTCTAAACTATTTTCTTTAATATCATCTTTAACTAAACCACGATGAGCTATAAGCATACTCTTCACCAATTAATTATATGCTTATTTTTTTTATTTTACTTCAAAAAAAGACAACTTTATATTTTCATATATTATCTAAAAATAAAGTTGTTCTTCTAAATTGCTTAAAAATATGTTTTTTCTTACTATAAACTTTTTCTTCTTTTAAAATTTTATTATTTTCTTCGATTTGAAAATATATATTTTTTATTTCACTATCATTTATAATATTTAATAATTCTAATAAATAATTAATCGGATTATGAATTTTTCCATTAATTTTAATAATACCAAAATGTTCTCTTTTTCTAAATCCACAAAAATCAGAATCAAAAGTTACAATTGCTCTTTTTGTAGCTAAAGCATAATCTAAAATTTCACTATCTAATTTACCTTTACATTTCTTATTAACATGTTCAACATCATAGCCTGCCTTTTTTAATTGCTTTATAAAACTTACTGGAATATTTTCATCTAAAAGTAATCTCATATTTGTTTTAAAAATTTTATAAATGATGTTGATTTTATATAATATAATATAGCCATTAAAATTAGATTTTCATCTAATGATGGATACTCTTTTTTTATTTCTTCAATTCTTTCTTCAATAGATGAAGTATTCAAAAACATTATGCGCATTACTATTATTGGTTCTATTCTTGTTCCAAAAATAACTGGTTTACCATTGCAGATATCCTTATTTTTAATTATAAACTCTTGGCAATTTTTCTCTTTTGCTGCCCTTTTTAGCTTATTATAGTAATAATATGATTCAAAAAAGCTATGAATTCTATCTATAATTGAGCTATTTTTATCAGCACAATCATTTAATTGTTCGTAAAAACTTTTTATAGTAGCTTCTTGCATGTTATTACCTCCAATAAGACTTTCTGTCTCAAGTAAATAATAACATAATTTATTAAAATAGTCCATAACAATTTTAGGTCTAGAATTTTTTTTTAACATTAGTAAGTCTCCTTTTATAATAAGTTTATCACATACTTAAAGAACATTATGTCGAAAAATTTTCAAAAAAAGAAAAGAACTATATATTCTTTTCTAAATTATTCTTGATAGAGGCCTAAGTTATAAGCTTCTTTATTAAATTCTTTTAAGTATAGTTCGACATACCCTATATGAACTTCTTGTAAATTTTCATTAAAAAGGTTATTCTTCTTTAATAAATTAAGCAAGTAATTTTTATAATATTCGCCCTCTTCTTTAGAAATTGCATCTTTATCAACATCATATTCAACTTCTAAGAAGTTACCTAAATCTTCAACTTCATCTAATACTAGAATAACATTATCTTCTAACTGATATGATGTTCGTTTCTTTTTTATAGGTGCTAAAACTTTTAATTTAGTAAATAAATCATAAATTGTTTCTAATGTAACATTTATATCTAAGTTAGATAATATTTTTTCTATTTCTTCTTTATTCTCTTCTTTTAATTCATAATTTGTTTCTTTACAATAAAGGTGAGTTAAATCATTAGCACTTAATTTAAAATCTAGTTCTTTACCATTTCTTACGCGCAAAAAGTTACCTTTTTTAAGCAGAGTATAATCTTTAGTATCATAATATATGTCTTCAACTATTTTTTTAGATTTTATTTCTTTATCAAGATTAAACTTATTTTTTAAGCGATACTTTAATTCTATTTCAATCATAAATTAGTATCTTTCTTTAAAAATATTTAAACGTTTATTCATTCTATCTTTACCTAAAATCTTCATAATATCATATAGATTAGGTGTCATACTGCTGGTAGTTAAAACTACTCTCATTATTGTAGTAAAATGAGCTACATTTCCTTTATAATTTTCAGGATTTTCTTTATATGCTTTCATATCACTAGCATAACCTAATTTATCACATAACTCTTTAATTTTATTAAACCAAATATCTTCCGTATCATTAATGTCATAATAATTATCTAGATAAGTTGTCATAATATTTATTATTTCATCTTTAGTTATATCAATAGGAAACTCATAATTAAGTTCTTTATTTTCCCACTCTTCATCATATAAATACCATATTTTACTAAAGATTGAAGCATAATTTTCATAGTCTTTACGAGGTTTTTTAACTTCTCTTTCAATATTTAAGAAATTAATAGTATCTTCTTTATGTTTAGTAATAAGTTCATAAACATGATTATCGTATTCTTTAGCCCATGCTAGATATTCTTCATAAAGTTTTGGTGCAGACATTTTACTTATATAATTTTTAGCTATATTATCAAGTTTGTCTAAATCAAATAAAGCACCACTTGGACTCATTTTTTTAGGACTAAATGGAAACTCATAAAATGGCTTATCAGGATTATTAGTTCGCCACTCTTCATAGTTAGAATTAGCAATAGTTAAAACAGCATCTATAACCGCAAGGCGAGGATAACCTTTTTCAAAATAATAAAACATTAAAGCTTCAGGATCTTTTCTTTTACTAATTTTTCTAATATTACCTGTTTCGTCATCTTTCTTTAAAATTAAAGATGTATGAATATATTTAGGCATTTTATAATTAAAAGCTTTAAATAATTCATAATGAAGAGGAACACTAGACATCCATTCTTGTCCTCTTACCACATGAGTAGTATGCATTAGATGGTCATCTACTAAATGAGCAAAATGATATGTTGGAAGTAAATCGCCACTTTTCATAATGGGAACATCTAAATCATTTTCTGGAAATTCTATTTTACCACTTGCTAAATCTTCAAAAACGAATTTTTTATTATAATCCCCTTCTGATTTAAAACGAATAACAAATTTTTTACCATTTTTTATTTTAGCGGCAGCTTCATCAACTCCCAAATCTCTATATTTAGCATATTTTCCATAAATACCAATTCTTTTTTTACTTTTAGTTTGATATTCTCTTATTTCTTCGATTTCCTCTGGTGTTAAAAAACAAGGATATGCTCTACCTATACTAATTAAGTATTTAACAAAAGTATGATATATTTCAATTCTTTCGCTTTGAATATAAGGTCCATAATTACCTACTATTTCGTCGTTATATTCATATTCATCAGCCATAATATCGTAGTATCTTAAGGTTTTATGAATAAATTCGACAGCACCTTCAACAGTTCTTGCTTGGTCAGTATCTTCATTTCTTAAATAGAAAACACCTCCACTACTTTTAGCTAAAACATAATTAATTGTAGCACTCATCATATTACCTATATGCATAAACCCTGTAGGACTTGGGGCAAATCTAACAACTTTTGCTCCATCTTTTAAATTTCTTTCAGGATATATACTTTCATAATCTTCAATAGTTTTTGTGATATTAGGGAAAATTAATTCAGCTAAATCTTTATAAGTCATTATTATCTTTCCTTTCCTCTTTATTGTACTTTAAATATGAAAAAAAGACAAGTTTTATCTTGCTTCTTTTTCTTTAAACAATATACTTATTAGAAATGGAGTTGAGACCATTAAAGGTTGTAAATAACGCATATGACCATTTACAGGTGAAATAATGCAAGTTAAAATAACAACATATAATGGTACAAAATATAAGAATATTTCTTTCTGTTTTTTATTTAAGAGATAAAAACTTACAAATATTAATATCCAAACATAAAAAGCTGGAGTGTAAAGCAAATTCATAAACGGAGTTTTACTTAAAAGTTCACTACTATTATAAAGTTTTTCTCGACCCTTAGCAGTTAATTCATTCCAATAAATATTGATATCTCCTTTATTTACTCTCCCCTTTACTTTAATATAATAAAAACCTAATTCTTCATTAATAAAATTCATTACATTAGGATAAAAGTAACCATAAGTATTATTTAAGCTTGCATCAATATAAACTAAAGGATGTTTAAAAAACATCATAAACCAAGTTTTAAAATAATCGTTTAACTTAGCAGAATTAGAAGAGGCACTAAAGCACCATTTGACATTATCACTACGATTCGGATTATATATTTTAGAAACTCTATCTAGTGGGCAAGAAAAAGAATTAATTAAAACTTTCTTCTCATTTTCGCTTAAGTCATTAGGATAATATCTTAAATATCTAGCAGTTTGTTGTAAAGGTATACTAAACATTTCACGAGAATTTCCTTCTCTTATGTTTAATTTAGGTAAAAAGATATGGTGATAGAAAATATTTAAACTAAATATCATACCAATAATTATTGCAAAAGATATAATTTTAGTTCTATCTTTTTTAAACGAATAGTAAATAAAGAATGCTATAAGAGTTATTATGGCAATATAATAGCCAGTATTTCTAAACAAATAAAGTAAAATTAAAATAATAGTTAAAATAATATAGTTACTTTTCTTAGGTCTATTTAAATAGAAATGGTAATAAAAGTAAACGAAAAATAATAGAAAGATTAAATAAAATAAAGTATCTTTGATATAAGTTATAGAGTTTATAGCTAAAAGTGGGAACATAGCATAAAAAACTAAAAAAATAATTCTAAATATTACGGGTATTTTCATTTTAGTCATTATTTTTAAAGTATAAGCATAGACTAAAGCATTAACAAATATTTGTGGTAAAATAAAGAGAAACATACCAAAATTATCATTTAATAATAATCTTCCTATATCCATTAAACCG
>JAMPHW010000025.1 GCA_023663235.1 Ruminococcus sp.
TGTTTTTAGACTAAAATCTGTAAAAATCTAAAATTTTTCAAATCTTAAATTAATTCACTTTTTTGAGTAAAAACAACCAATTTACTATATAATAAAAATATGCTATAATATAATGTATAAAGGAGGATAAAATGAATAAATTGTTACCTAAAACATTTCTATGGATGTTCGTAGGCTTATTTGTAACATTTATAACAGGATATGTTGTTTCACTTAGTAGCAATATGTTAGATGCTGTATTTAATAGTCCTATTTTCTATATTTTAATAATCTTAGAATTAGGATTAGTAATATTTTTCTCAGCTAGGGTTCACAAAATGCAACCTACAACCGCCAAAATATGCTTTTTACTATATTCTTTTGTAAGCGGTTTAACCTTTTCTAGCGTCTTTGTAGGATTTGCTATAAGCTCTGTTATGTATGTCTTCTTGATATCTGCTATTGTCTTTGCTATATTTGGTGCAATAGGCTATTTTACTGAACTAGATTTAAGTAAAATTAGTACATATCTTTTAATGGCTTTAGTTGGAGTTATTATATGTGCTATTATAAACATCTTCTTAGAAAATTCAACATTTGATTTAGTAATATCAATTATTACTTTAATAATCTTCTTTGGTTTTACAGCTTATGATGTCCAACATATGAAAGAACTAGCCGATAATGGTGTTGATAGCGAAGTTGTAGCCATCAATGGTGCCTTAGAATTATATTTAGATTTTATTAATATCTTCTTACACCTACTACAACTTATTGGAGAAAATAGTAATAATTAAAAAATGCTCTTAAAAAGCATTTTTTTATTTGAAAATTTTATCATATAATTTATACATATATTGTACTGTCTTTTCCAAAAAGAAATAATGTATTATATAAAATAATAAAAATATTATTCCAATTCCAAAAGGTATTAAAAACACATAAGATATCATACCTAAAGCTAAAAATATAAATGTAAATATTACAAAAAATAATGTAACTAGTAAATGTATTAATCTTTCGTGTTGAAAATATACAATTTTATCTTTAAACTTTATTTTATCTTTTTCGCTAAATCTTTTCTTTTCTACAATTTTAAATTCTAATTCACTTATATATTCTTCTATATATTTTCTCACAAATATCACCCTTTAATATTCATTTTCTAAAATTTTATTTAAATACTTAACTAAATTTATTTCTTCATTATTAATAATTAATTTACTTCCAGATTTGCCATTAACCTTTAATGAACCTGCCAACATATCATAAATTATTTCTATTTCTTTATCAATTTTAATTGTATCTTTATTTAATATAATATCAGGAAAATCAAAATAAAGAGCTAACTCATTTCCTATATTAGGTTTATCAACTTTATAAAATCTACCACAATAAACACATAAATGTTTTTTATGCGGAGTATAAGCGAACTTTCCATTATCACTATGATACCCATCGCACTTTGGGCAACTACTAGCTACCAACTGAGCATTATTTAATCTAGAAAGCATTATTCCACCATAATCTTTATGATCAATTATGCTATTATTTAATTTTAAAATACCATCAAATAATTTACCATTAATGTACAATTCAGGTATTATACTTTTATCCATTTGATAAACTAATTTAATACTTCTAATATCATTTTTATTATAAGATATTATTTTTTCATACTTTTCTTTATATTTACAAGTACAAGTTAAAGGTAGTTTTCCATTATCACTTAATGCTAAAGACTTATGACTCGAGCACCAATATGGAACACCCTCATTTTTATTTAAATGACTAATATTACAGTTCATAAAATACTCCATTTATACATTAAATCTAAAATAAACAATATCACCATCTTGCATCAAATAATCTTTGCCCTCAAGTCGTAGTTTACCAGCTTCTTTTACTTTAAGTTCACTACCAAACTCTTTTAAATCATCAAAACTTGTAACTTCAGCTTTAATAAATCCTCTTTCAATATCACTATGAATTAAACCTGCACAAGCTTTAGCATTCATACCTTTTCTAAAAGTCCAAGCGCGACACTCATCAGACCCTGATGTAAAAAATGTTTGTAATCCCAGTAAATCATATGTTGCAAAAATTAATCTATCTAAACCACTATTAGTAATACCAAGCTCACTTAAGAATATCTTTTTGTCATCATCATTTAATTCCGATAATTCTGACTCCATTTTAGCACACATAACAATTACACCACTATTTTCTTTCGCTGCATATTCTTTAACCAATTTTGTATAATCATTATCACCAAGTATTACATCATCTTCTAAAACATTTGTCGCATATATTAATGGTTTTAAAGTGATAAAATTAAAAGGTTTTAAAACTAATTTCTCATCATCACTAAAATCCACCAACCGAAGAGGAATATTCTTCTCTAAATTAACCTTAGCATTATTTAAAACATTAACCTCTAAAACTGCATCTTTATCTTTTGTTGTTTCCGCTTTTTTAATTATTTTATCAAGTCTATTTTGAATAATCTCTAAATCAGCTAGTATTAATTCTACATTTATAATTTCAATATCTCTAATTGGGTCAGTTTTACCCTCTACGTGCGTAATATTAGCATCATCAAAACATCTTACTACTTCAACAATCGCATCTACTTCTCTAATATGACTTAAAAACTTATTTCCAAGTCCTTCTCCTTTACTAGCTCCTTTAACTAAACCAGCTATATCTGTAAATTCAAAAGTAGTTGGAACTAAACTTTTTGGTAAATATAAATCATTCAAATAAGCAAGTCTCTCATCCGGAACTGTAACCATCCCTACATTAGGATCAATAGTTGCAAAAGGATAATTAGCTGCTAAAATATTCTTCTTTGTTATTGCATTAAAAAGAGTTGACTTACCAACATTAGGTAATCCTACTATTCCTGCTTTTAAACTCATAATATCATCTCGTTTTCTTAAAATTATTATATCATAATTTAACTTCATAAAAAAGAACTTTAAACATCAGAGTTTATTCTAATTAACTTAGGTGATTCACTAGAACTAAGTTCTGTCATCTTAATTAATCGCCTTAATGTCTTTAATTCTAATTTTTTAATATAAATAACAGCATTTATTAAACTTGTATTAATGTAATCACAACTAACAACATAACTAGCATCTGTAATCTCAAACAACATTTTATAACAATCTGGTAATAATATATATCCATCTTCACCTAAAGGATGTTTTACTTTAGTTTGTAAAAAATCTATATCTTGATTAACTTGACCATCAGTTATTAATCCATTTTGAACAACATTTTTTCCAAAATGACCTCTTTTTAATACATATCTCCGATTAGGCTCTAAATTTGTTATTTTAATATTAACTCTACTATCTTGCTCTAGCATCATCATACCCTCATAATTTGAAGCAAAATCAAAACTATTATCATATTTAAAAATAAATCTTAAAGCCGCAATTATAGACTTAAATTTAACATCATCAGCTATGTATATTCCATTATCATGAAATATTGGTCGTAATAATTCTTCAAAATTTTGATATAAATATAAATCTTTAGCATTTCTTCTCTCTATAGAACTTAATAGCAAAGATAATTTATTCTTTTAAACAATCGTCTTAAATTATTTATATCATCTATATTCATATCATCACCTATCTACATTAAATTATTTAATATTTCAATATATCGCTTCATTTCCCTATCATTACTAATTTGTAAACAATAATTTATTCTTCCTTTAAGGCTTGATAAATACTTTAATTTATTATCTATTTTATGATAATTTAAATGACTTTCTAATCCATATTTATTAATATAATACATTTCTTGTCTAATAGTTTTACGATAATTTACTGCAACATTTGCCTTCTCATTAACCACAATACCTGTTACTATTTGCCTTTTATTATTTCTTATAACTCTTGTTTTTTTCTTGCTTATATTAAAGCCCATATTTTCTAAAAATAATGTAACTTTATTAATTAAACTTCTAACATCAAAATCCCCAGAAAAAGTTAAATCATCTGAATATCTTGTATAACTAATATTTAAATTACTACAATATAGTCCTATATAATTATCAAAACTCTTTAACACAAGATTAGATAGCATTGGGCTTGTAGGTGCTCCCTGAGGCAAATAATCATCATAAGTACAAAGTTTTATTAATAAAACCTTAACTGATGGCGGAAATATTTCACTAGGTAAAGCATTATAAAGATTTTCAAAAGTAATGCTATTAAAAAAATCTTTAATATCCATTTTTAAAACTATTTTCTTATTTACATGAACTAAAGCATTATCTTTTAATGATTTATTAGGCAAATAACTAGTTACATACTTAGAAACAGTTAAACCATTCAAAATATTATTTAAAATATTTCTCTGAATATTTTTTAAATAATTGTTTGGAACCAATAATTCCCTTTTAGTTCCATCTTTTTTTAATATATATTTCTTTGTGTAGTATTTGTTAGGATTATTTGCTATAGCATAAAGAATATTTAACTTTTTATTATCACTCATATTACCTTTAATTAAATCTAATGATAAAATAAATTCTTTATTATGCTCCTTAGTAAAATACTTCCACATATAAAAACTCCTTTAAAAGCAGTACTTAAAAATTATCTTACTTAAGCGAAGTGTACTTTAGATAAAGAAATTATCGGTAGCGTAAGCGTGGTACATAAGCCTAAGTTAAGTTAATATAATTAGTGTTCTATTAACCATAACGACTCGCTATAGCATCTAAATTTAATTTAGATAAATCTACTGCTTTTAAGTATTATAATAAAAAAAGAAGAATTTTACAAGTTCTTCTTAAATATATGATTTATTCTACCCATAACTTCCATAATTATGTTTCTAGCAGTTTCTTTATCTTCTGCTTCTGTAATCTTTACAGGAATTAGATTACCATCCTCTTCATAATATAGGACACAAGATAGCTTTAACCCCTCATTTTTATTTATATTCTTATCTACATAAACTACAAAATCTTTGTTAGTCTCATCATCATGAACAGTTGCTACTACTTCATAAGTAATATTATCTACCACGATTTGCTGTTTCATTAGTTTTCCCTTCAGAAGTATAAACAGTATACATCTCTGTTATTTGTCCACGTAATTCATCATATTTAACAATTACTTCACAAATTTCTTTTTTAACTCCAATAAGTTTATCAACCATATTAGCTGGAATACTATATATTCTACTTCCATCTTCTAAAACATAAGCAAGTTTTACTGTATCCATAACAGATGGATCATCAGAATATAAATCATAACCTGATGCTAAATAATAAAGATTTGGTACTTCATATTCAATTTTAGTAAGTGCAATTGTACTATCACCATTACCATTAGCAAAAAGATTAGCTTTAATCGCTTCCACTTGTGCTAAGAATGCAGCATACTTATCAACAACACCTACATAACCACTTGGAACAGTACCAGAATTAGATTGATAATTATCAACATTTTCACCATTTTTAGAGCTGTCAGTAACTTTAGATAATCCTGCAGATGCTTCCTCTGTATCTACATAGTATGGAGTATAACCAATAGGTAATGAATATAAACCTTGTGGATCATCTAGATTTCTATCAACAACTGGGAATGTAATACTAATAATTCCATCTTCATCTAAAGGTAAACCCTCAGCTATTGCAGTAATCTCATCTTGTGGCTTATCATTATAATTAAAATATTTATCAATAAGTTTTTCAATCTTTCCAGTTTTAGAATTGAAAATCCAAAGTCCTGCAGCAATAATAGCAAGACCTCCTACTATAAATCTAAATTTAAACTTCTTTTTTGGTTTTTTTCTTGTTTCATCGTTCATACATAATCCCCCTACGACGAGACCTATTTTAACACAAATATACTTAAATGTCAAATTTTGAGCATTTAATAATACCAAAGCATAAAATTTAATAGATTTTTCTCATAATAAAAAAGTGATAAAATTTCTTCATCACTTATCCCAAATAAACATTTTTACAAAAATTAAATAGTAACTGTTCCATTTATACCTATTGGTAACCCAATAATAAACCATATAATTAATAAAGTAAGTAATATTATCGCCGTAACTATAGCATAAGGAACTTGATATTTAAATGTTTTAAATAAATTTATTGGTTTTTTATCTTGATTATATTTCTCTAAATAAGCTAAATATATAACATAATAAGCCATAACTGGGGTAAGTCCCATTGTAACACTTTCACCAAATCTAAATATAACCTGTGTAAATTCAGGAGATATTCCTGCATCCATTAAAGCTGGAACCGCTATACCGCCCATTATTGCCCATTTAAATGTTGAATTAGGCAAAAATATTGTAGATATCGCACTTATTATAAAAAGTATTATAATCGCTGGAAAAGCTCCTAAAGTTCTAGAATTAAGAATATTTACCAAAAAGGCTGTTATAACTTCTCCCATATTAGTAGATTTAAAAATACTAATAAAAATGGAAGCAAAGAATATTAAAACAATTGTTTTACCAATTCCATCTAAACTATGCCCTAAATCATCACATAATTCTTTATTATTTTTTATTGTTTTAGCCCCAATTCCATAAAAGAAACCTAAAATTATAAATAGCATCGTAACAACAAAAACAAATCCATTACTAAAAAATGAGTCGACACTAAATAGTTTATCAATATAAAATCCTTGTGTATAATCAAGTAAGGCACCGGAAAAAGGAAGACCAGGAATAATACAATATATAAAGAACACTAAGTATAAAACACCTGCTATACCTGCTAAAACCAAACCTTTAAGCTCCTTTTTAGAAAGAGTGAACTCTTCTTCCATTTCACTTTCGGGAAATTCATACTTTGGAAGTTTTTGTGCAATATAATTCTCTGTTATAAGAGTTATTGCTATTGCTAAAAAAACTACTGCTACCCCCATTATAAGTACAAATGAAGTAGTTCCTAAACTATAATTTGAATTTATTATATGTGCACCTAAAAGTGTATTAGTAAGTAAAGCCGAATCACTACTTGTAAAAAATAAATTAATACCAGTTCCAATACTTAAAGCAGCATAAGTTGCTATTATTCCAATATAAGGATTTCTTTTCCCATAACTAAATATTAAAGCACTAATTGGTATTAATACTACAAAAGGTAGATTTCCCATTATACTAGCTAAGAGTCCTATTAAAACTAACGAAAACGTAACAGTTGTTTTTTTAACTCTCTTTGTTAATAAAGTAACCGCTGTCTTTAAAAAACCGCTTTTCTCCATTACTCCAATTCCAATTAAAACAATAATTAAACTTGAAAGTGGTGTAAATGATACAAAATTAGAAACCGTAGTTGTAAATATATATTTAAGTCCACTTAAACTAAATAATGATTGTACTGATACTAAACCTTGAGTATATTCTAAAGTTACATCATTAGCAATTGTATTATAATTTACATGTACTCCAATTAAAGCTAAAAAACCACTAATTATAATCGTTAAAACAATCATTATTAAAAGTGTCATTATTGGATCTAATGTAATTTTCTCTTTAAGATTCCTTCTTTTCATCAGTACCTCCTACTATTTTTTTAAGTTTTCTTCCAAATTCTAAACGATCAATCATAACTTCTCGTCCACAATTTATACACTTAATTTTTATATCAACCCCATCCCTTATTATTACCCATAAATTAGTCCCACAAGCATGAGGCTTTTTCATAATTACTTTATCATTTAATTTAAATATCTTCTCCATGATGCACCTCTATCTGATTATATGGTATCTTAATATTATTTTTTTCATAAGCAATTTTTATTCTTTCAAGTATTTCTCTTTTAACAACCATTTTTTTCGTTTGATCACAATGAATATTTATTAAATATTTAACTGAAGATGCTCCTAAATCATTAATACCAAGATAACTACTATCTGCAAATATCAAATCTTCTTTTTTAGCTTTATTTATAACTTGCTCTAATACCTTTTTTACTAGTTTACTATCTACTTCATAAGCAGTATCAATCTCTAATAATAAATTAGCTTTTTTCTGAGAAGAATTAATAATCGTATCTATATTTCTATTCGCAATAATCATTACTTCTCCACTAGCTTTCTTTATCTTTGTTGTTCTAAGTCCAAGCTCTATAACTTCTCCTGTAAAATCATTAAAAGTTACAATATCCCCAACAGCTAAATAATTCTCAAGTATTAAAGATACTCCACTTATAAAATCCTTGACTGTATCTTGTAAAGCAAGTCCAATAACTACTCCAACAACTCCTAAACTAGCTATTAAACTTTTAGTATCTACTCCATAAAAATCTAAAATTATTAATATAGCTACCATAAAAATTAAATACTTAAAAATACTTTGAAATAGTTTTATAATTGTCTTTCTTCTCTTAATTTCAAAAGCTGTCTTACCTGTAATTAATATTTTAGATATTACTTTGTTAAACATACTTATTAAAAGACCAGCAAAAAGAATTACTAATAAACTACCAAATATCTGCTTTGTCATTATTGCATCATATATTTTAGTTATAGCACCCATTTTACTCTCCTTCAATATAGATATTTAATTCTTCTAATATTTTTGTAAGTTCTTCCTCATCCTTATAAGGTATTTCAATTTTTTTATTGTTGATTTTAACTTTAACGCCTAATCTTTCACGACATAAATTTTCATAAATACTATATTTAATATCATATACTTCTTTTCTGTTCAAATTATGCTTTTTAGGAATATTCTCTAAATTAATTAATTTTTCTGTATCACGAACACTTAAACCATCTCTTACTATTCTAAGAGCAAGTTCATTTATCTTATTCTCATCTTCAAGCTTGCTTAATGCTCTAGCATGTCCCATTGATAATTCTTTAGCTTCTACTAGTCTAATAGTTGTATCAGGTAAATTAAGTAAACCTAACATATTAGTTATATAACTTCTACTTTTAGCAAACTTTCTTGCTAATTCTTCTTGCGTAATATTATTAATTTTTAAAATATTTTGATAGGCTTTAGCTTCTTCAATTGGATTTAAATTTTCTCTTTCTATATTTTCAATTAAAGCAATCTCCATCATTTCAACATCATTAAAGTCTTTAATTATTGCTGGAATTGTTGTAAGACCTGCTATTTTAGCTGCTCTAGTTCTTCTCTCACCAGCAACTAACTCATAGCCTTTTATACTTTTTTTAACAATTATAGGTTGTATAATACCATGTTCTTTTATAGAATTAGCAAGTTCTTCTAAAGATGCCTCATCAAATATAACACGCGGTTGATATGGATTACTTCTAATATCACTTAAAAGAATTTCCGTTATCCCTCCACTTGTCTTTCCTTCATCAACTATCTCTTTTTCAAAATTATCAAAATTAATAACTTCATTAGAAAATAATTGTTCTAAACCTTTTCCTAAAGCTTTTTTTCGATTAGTTTCCGTCACGACTTATCACTTCCTTTGCTAAATTAGCATAAGCTATCGTAGCTTTACTTTTAGGATCATATTCATTTATTGGTTTACCATGACTTGGAGCTTCTACTAATCTAACTAAACGTGGAATTATTGTATTAAATACTTTATCTTTAAAATATTTTCTAACTTCTTCAATAACCTCTAAACCAATTATTGTTCTTCCGTCTAACATTGTTAGTAATACTCCTTCAATACGTAAATTAGGATTCATACTAGATTGAACCATTATAATAGAATTAAGTAATTGAGTAATTCCCTCTAAAGCAAAAAATTCACATTGTACTGGTATTATTACAGAATCACTAGCAACTAAAGCATTCATAGTAGCAAGTCCTAAAGCAGGTTGACAATCTATAACTATATAATCATATACATCTTTTATACCATCAAGTGCAATTCTAAGTTGTTCATTTTGGTGAAAATTACTATCTTCTAACATTTTTTTTACAAATTCAACATCTACACCTGCTAAATTAATTGTTGAAGGCAAAATAGATAAATTCTTAAATTTAGTCTTTTTTATAGCCTTCTTTATATCACAAACACCAGCCATAACTTCGTATATATCGTGTTCATAATCTCCATTAGATAATCCGAGTCCTGTTGTTGCATTTCTTTGAGGATCAAGATCAATTAAAAGTGTTTTCTTACCCTCTACACCTAAAGCAGCCGCTAAATTTATACTGGTTGTAGTTTTTCCAACGCCACCTTTTTGATTAACTAATGCTATTATTTTTGCCATAAACTACACCTCTTTATATTTTTATAGAACTAGAATTATTTTATCATATTATTTTTGTTTTGTCTTTAATTTTTGATACAATTAATATTTAATTATTATTTTATTAAAAAAATGAAATTTTACAGATTTTAGTCTAAAAACATACAGATTTAGTAATTTCTGCTAAACAGATTTTAGTGTTTCTGCATAAAATTACTACAGATTTTAATAAATCTGCATTTTGACTTTTTAAAATTTTATGATATAGTGAACTTACGAGACATATTTTAAGTAGTTCTTGCCCTCTTTAGGAGGTGATTCACATGAGTAAAGATGTTTATATCTTCATACTTCTTGTGATTATTATACTACTAATTCTTTTTAGATAATTATCTATTCAGGGGATTTTGGTATTTTAAAAGCACTACTTTAAAAAAGTAGTGCGAAACCAACTGGCAAGCACTATTAAGTGTCTCGCTAAATTTATAATATAACAACTTTTAATAAAAGTAAAGTTATTTCAAATATTTAGGATTATCTATTTTTCCTAAAAGATAATCAGCAGAAATAT
>JAMPHW010000026.1 GCA_023663235.1 Ruminococcus sp.
CTGTATATATTGTTGATGCAGTTCCCAAACCTCTTAATTGATTACTTGTATAGAAATATCCTACATACATATTATTATTGTAACTACTATTAAATGCACTTGTACCAATCTGCGTTCCAGTTCCTGTCGTATTAGCAGCAGTTCCTTGATATATCATTCTTATAGAACCATCACCATTAATTCTTATTATTCTCCAATAATAGCCTCCAAATTTTACCCAGTTATCGGTTGGATTTCCTCCAAAGTAATAGCTTGTTCCATCATCATCTGATGCTGTAAATACTGTATTACTTGTTGTTGTTACAAATGATTCATTAAAAGTATTCCTTTCGCTTTTATTAGTATAATAATTAGCTAATCTCTCTTCCATTGTAAAAGTTTTATCAAAATATAATATACATTTATCTCCTTTTATTAAGTTAGATATGATATGTTCTCCATTACTATTAGTATATAATTTGGCATCTCTGTCTATATTATCTTTATTTCCTATATAACAAAAACTTTTCTCATCATTTATTACATAACCGCTATTCGGCATAATATTTATTTCTTCATAATTTGCACTATCATCGCTTATATACATACTTATTATATTAAAATCATATGGATTTGATTTTACTGTTCCTTCTGCAAGTTCATATATTGCTGTTACTCTATATCTTGCTCTACTAACTAACATAGTAACACTTAATATTAATAACAATACAAGCATTACACCATAAATTACTTTTTTATTATCTTTTAACTTACCTAGTTTCATACTATCTTCCTTTACTCTAATTATTATTATACCTAAGTTTCTAGTATCTTTCATTATCTTCGACAAAACATTGCAAAATTTGTGATATTTTTCTAATTTATATTTCTATTATACAATATAGTTGATAATTATTCAATCAAATTCAATCATAATTTAATCAAATTATTCAGCTATCCTCTTTCTAGACATATTTTAAAAGATATGCTATAATAGCAACCAAAAAGAGGGATACTATGCATATAAAGGAATTAACTGTCGCTGAATTTGATGCTTTCAGTAAAAACAATCCAATGGGATCATACTATCAAAGTTCTAATTATGCTTTATTTATGGCTGAAAATGGCTATGACTATGAACTTATAGGACTCGTTGATGAATTAGGCGTTATCAAAGCTGCCGCTTTAATATTAATTAAAAAAATCAGCATGACTATGAAATATGGCTATTCTCCTAAAGGCTTTTTAATAGATTACTTTGATTTAGATATTTTAAAAATATTTATCAAAGAATTAAAAAAATACTACGAAAAAAAACTAATTTTTATCAAGATAAACCCTGAAATTGCTATTGGTGAAATAAACAGAAATAGTAAATTAACTAACTATAATCAAAATATAATTGTAAGAGATTATCTAAAAGAATTAGGTTTAATAAAATTAAAAGATAACTTATATTTTGAATCTTTAGAACCAAGATTTAACGCTATTCTAAATTTAAAAGAATACAATTTCGATAATCTTGCAAAAAACACTAAAAACAAAGTTAGAAAAGCTTTAAAAAGAGGTCTTATCTTTGAAAAAGCAGATAGAAATAGTTTAGATACATTCTACGAATTTGTTAAAAATAAGAAAAACGTTGATAGCTATTATTATAAAAGTTATTACAATATTTTTGAAAAAGATAACAATTGTGACCTATTCTTAGTTAAAATTGACTATGAAAAATTCTTACTTAACAGTAAAGAATTATATGATAAAGAATTAATTAATAATAATCGTTTATCAGAAGCTCTAATAAAGAACTCTAATGATATAACAATTAATGAAAAAATGAATTCTGACCGTATATTACTAGCTTATAAAAATGATATTGAAATTGCAACTCTTGGCTTAAAAGAAAATAGAGTAACATATGTTGCTGGAGCACTAACTATAAAATATAAAAATAGAGTTAATATAGTTATAAGTGGTATAGAACCAAAATATAAAAGATTTAACGCTAACTATTTTCTTCATTATAAAATTATAGAATACTACAAAAATAATTATCGCTTCCTAGATTTAAATGGTATTACAGGCAACTTTGATAAAGCTAGTCCTTATAATGGTCTAAATGAATTTAAATTTGGCTTTAAACCCAACATATACGAATTTATTGGCGAATTTGATTATGTTCTAAATGATAAAACATATAAAAATCTAATTAGTAAAGGCTTATTAGCTAAAGAATTTAATAACAAGTAAAAAGTGATAATTAACTTATCACTTTTTCAATTTTAAAGTTTCTTTTTAAAATTATTACCTTTTTCTATAGTTATAATTTCAGGGTCCTCATAATAAATAGTAACATTTCTTCGTGTCGTTTCTTTAGTAATTAACTTACGCTTCAATTCGTCTTTACGAACTGACTCCAAGCGCTCTTTTTCTGGATCTTTATAAGATTTAACAGCCATTTTATTAGCACTGTCCTTAATACCAACTAATTTCGTAATACGTAAAACATCTCTAACAATTATAATAAGAGCAGGTATTAAAATACATATAATCCAACCACCTTGTTTAGCCAAAAATAATTGAACCCTTCCAAGCTGTGGTATTGTTAAAACGACTTTACCAATAATATTATGAAACTTAGCACAAGCTTGGTCAGGAACTTTGTTCCAATCACCCTTAGTTTGATAACAAACTGAACCATCATCATCTCTCGTAATACCTATAACCCTATGTGTTATTGTTGTTCCAGGTGTTAAAACACTAGTCGAAATAAATGTAATTACATCTCCAACTTTAATATCTGATGGTGTATCAGCCTTAATATTAATAACAGCATCATAAACATGAATATTAGGCTCCATAGACCCACTTATAATCGTATATATAGAAAATTTAGGTTCATGTCCAGGACCTTTTAAAGCGTAATTTTTAGTAGCCACATAGTAATACAATAAAAAAGCTGCTGCAACCAACAAAACTGCAAAGAGAGCCCATGAGATTATCTTGCCTATTATTTTAAAGATACTGCTAATTGAAATACTACTCTGTTCTTTCACAAAGGCCCCTCCTCTATTCTATAATTATTATAGCTGATAATAACTCAAAATACAATATTAAATTAGGTTTTTATACTAAAAAGGGAACAAAAAAAGCCACACAAGTTATGCTTGTATGACTCTTTATTTATTAGTTAATAGATACTATTTTTATTTCTATCTTTGAACGATATTGAGAGTTCTCATCGCCATTTTGAGGATAATCTTTATTTAAGAAATCCAATTTGAAACTAAAGTTAGCAGTTTGTCCAGCTGGTATAGTTAAATTTTGAGCAATTGTACTATCAGATTTAACCGCTGGTGTTTGATTAACTATAGTTCTACCATCTTTAATTAATGTATAAGTAAAATCATTACTCTTAAATGTATTTTTAACATCTATTAAATTAATATTATAAGTAATAGAATAATCAGTTCTGTTTGTAATTTGGAAAGTTTGAACTCCACTCCATCCAGGTATTACATTTTTTACATCAATATCATTAGTATAACTAACAACTAAAGAACTATTTTGACTTGTATTAATTTCAAATGAATTATCTTCATTATTAACAGTACCCGGATTAGCATCTCTTATAATTGTTATATTATAAGTTTTAGTAGTTCCATCTTCGGCAATAACAGCTACAGCTGCTCTAGTAGTTGGACCAGTTATCGGAATTATACCAGTACCATTAACTGTTGAAGTAGCACTCTTAGCCTCTGCATTAATAGTAACCTCTGTTGTACTATTACCAATCTTAACAGTATATTCAGTAGTATTTTCATTAAATACTGGATTTAAAACATAATTACTTACAGTTAAACTCTTTAACTTAGCATTACTCTTTAGTGAAGAAGTACAATTTGAAGTACATTTACCAGTACCATTTGGATCTAAATCAGTATCAGGTTTTCCATCGCCATTAGTATCAATATTAGTATTTGGTTTTCCATCACCGTCTGTATCACAGTTAACATCACATTTGCCATTACCTGTAGTATCGATATTTATATCAGGTTTTCCATCGCCATTAGTATCAATATTAGTATCAGGTTTTCCGTCACCATCAATATCACAATTTAAATCACATTTGCCGTCATTATTAGTATCACAGTTTAAATCACACTTACCGTCGCCATCAATATCAATATTTTTATCAGGTTTTCCATCGTTATTTGTGTCACAATTTAAAGTACAATTTGAACCAGTATTAACAACGTTCTTATCTGCAACTCCATCACCATTTGTATCGATATTAACATCAGGTTTTCCATCACCATCAACATCGATATTTATATCAGGCTTTCCATCACCATTTGTATCAATATTTACATCTGCTTTTCCATCACCATTTGTATCGATATTAACATCAGGTTTTCCATCATTATTTGTATCACAATTTATGTCACAACGTCCATCATTATTTGTGTCTTGATTCATTAAATTTTTATCAGGTTTTCCATCACCATTGGTATCTACATTAAAGTCAGGTCTTTTATCACCATTAACATCAATATTTAAATCAGGTATGCCATCGCCATCTGTATCGCAATTTATATCACACTTTCCATTACCTGTAACATCAATATTAGTATCTGCTTTTCCATCATTGTTTGTATCACAATTTAATACACACTTACCAGTTCCATTATCAATATTAACATCTGCTTTTCCGTCTCCGTTTGTATCACAATTTAAATCGCATACTCCATCATTATTACTATCTACATTTAAATCTGCTTTTCCATCACCATTAATATCAATGTTTTTGTTAGGGAATCCATCACCAGTAGTGTCACAATTTAAGTCACATACTCCATCGTTATTAACATCTTGATTCATTAAGTTTTTATCAGGTTGCCCATCACCATTGGTATCTAAATTAATATCTGCCTTTCCATCTTTATTAGCATCAATATTTAATTCTGGAGCATTATCTCCATTTGTATCAATATTAATATCTGCAGAACCATTTCCAGAAATATCAATATTTATTTCAGGATAACCGTCATTGTTAATATCACAGTTTAAATCACACTTACCATCACCATTTGTATCTTGGTTAATTAAATTTTTATCAGGAATATTATTACCAGTTGAATCAATATTAAAGTCTGCTTTCCCATCACCATCATAATCGATATTTATATCCGGAATATTATCTCCATCTAAATCAATGTTTATATCGGCTTTTCCGTCTCCATTTGTATCAATATTTATATCAGCTTTATAATCTTGATTAATGTCTATATTAGTATCTGGGGCTCCATCACCATTTGTATCGCAATTTATGTCACATTTTCCATCACCATCAATATCAATGTTAATATCTGCTTTCCCATCACCATTTGTATCAATGTTAATATCTGCAACTCCATCGCCATTTGTATCAATGTTTACATCAGGTTCATTATCTCCATTTGTATCACAATTTAAACTGCAATAATTAGAATTATCAAAATCAAGATTTATATCAGGATGCCCATCACCATCTATATCACAGTTAAAATCACATATACCATCACCATTAATATCTTTATTAACAAAATTAGTATCTGGAATATTATCACCATTGGTGTCTAAATTAAAATGTGCTTTACGATCATTGTTATAATCAACATTAACCATATAAGTCTTACCATTACCATCTTTTACAATACAGTTAATATCACATATGCCATCATTGTTAATATCGATATTAGTATCAATAACACCATCTCCATCGTTATCACAATTTAAAGTACAAACTTTTTCTGAATTAGCATACGCAAAATATAGTCCAATTAAAGTAACAAGAATAATTAGAATACATAATCCAATTATAATTATTGTCTTTCTCTTGTCTTCTGCTTTCTCGCTTTCTAATAATGCATATTGTTCTTGAATATTTTTCTCGTCCATTATGAGCACTCCCTACTATTAAAAAGTATAACATAACCTTTCTATATTGGCAATATTAAAATATTAAATTTATATTAATTTTTTCTAAAATACTCCTTATATATAAAAAAAGAGTACTATTACATACTCCTATTTTAACCTACTACTTCTATCTTTCCACTAAAAGCTTTATTCATATTATGGTTTTGATCTTTACCTGTATCTTTATATTCTACTTCTAAAGTATAATTATAAACTGTATCACTAGTTGGTGATTTCGTTTCTCTAACTAGCTCAATTTCACTACCTGTAAAACCAGCTAAATCACCTGTTTTAAGAACAGTGCTTCCACTTTTTAAAGTATATATTAACTCTTGTGCATTTAATTCACAATCGTTAACAGTTCCATTTATAGTTGTACCTTGATTAGCAGCTGTACATTTAACAAAACTATTGCTATCGATTTTTAATTTAATAGAATAACTTACAGCCTCAGCCTTATCACCAGCTTTAACTTCAACTGTAAAATTTTTAGATTCTTTAGTACCAGGCATTGCATTATTCATACTTATTTTCTCTGTACCAGCATCATAACTAATAGCTCCAAGTGAACTTGTATTAGCCTTTACTTCCCCACCTTTACCAGAAGCTGTTGGTGCAACTATTGTATAATATGCAAACGAGAATCCAAATAAACTCGCTAAAACACATATTGCTATTGCTATCATAATTAACTTCTCGTCATTGTGTATTTTCATATACCCACCTCTACTATAATATAAATATATCAGATATTAATTAATATTTCAATATCCTAAATATCAATTTACAAAAAAAGACATTTCTAAAGATATATTTTATTTCAAAAAAAAGAACCATCTAAGGTTCATTTTTAGTACGTACTATTCTTACCAATAATTAGTTTTAGGTTTAAATAGTTATTAGCTGTTAGCAGCGACAGAACTAATATCAGATACACCAGTTATTGCAGCACTAATAGTTTGAGCTTTATCTAAATCTTGAGATAACTCATTGTTAGGATAATCTACTACTAAATAGTAATACACTGGAGTGTCAGTAGTTTTTAAAGTTTGTACATCAGATACAGTTAATGTATATTCTGGTTGATTTGGTGGGATTATACCGCTAGCTGTTGGAACTTCTGCTCCACCATAGTTACCATTGTCGCCAGTACATGTATAATAGAATCTTGTTTCAGTACCATAAGCTGTAGTTTCAAGTTCACAAGTCTTTTGATTTTCAAATTTCTCAGTAGATTTATATAATTTCCAACTTAAGTTAGTCTGCTTTGTATTGTTTGAAAATCTTAAATTAACTTTATATGAAATCGCATATTCATTTGGATCTTTTTCGCCATCAACTTTTACAGATTGAAACATTGCAGAAGCATAAGCAAAGCCACCAGGATAAGCTAAATAAGTTACTGTATCAGAAGGTGATAACTCTAATCTTGCTCCAGATACTGTAGCAGTACTGACATCAGCAACACCTGAACCAGTTCCTTCTCCTCCAACTTGAGTTGTAGCAGTAAAGTAGGCAAAAGTTGCACCAACGATAGCTACTAATAAAGTAGCAATTGCGACTACTGTTAACAAAATTGTATTTTTCTTTTCCATATAACTATTCTCTCCTCTCTACTATAAAAATAATAACAAAAAAATCTCTCTAATGCAAGTCTTTTTATACATTTTATTTTTAAATATTTTCTTTGATTAAAGTTAAAGATACTTTCTTTTTTTCTTTGTCGATTTTTAGCACATAGCATTTAATAATATCTCCAACATTTAAAACTTCACTTGGATGCTTTATAAAATCTTTACTTATTTCAGATATGTGTATTAACCCATCATTTTTAAGCCCTATATCAACAAAAGCCCCAAAATCTATAACATTTCTTACAGTTCCTTCAAGTTCCATTCCTATCTCTAAATCATCTATCGTTAAAACATTGCTTTTTAATAAAGGCGCTGGAAGTTCATCTCTTGGATCTCTAAGTGGTGCAATTAATGATTTTAAAATATCTTCTACTGTGTAGATATCTGAACCAACTTTATTTGCCAATTCTTCTATCTTAACATCTTCTAAAGCTTTACTTAATTTGACAGTTCCTATATCTGCTAATTCTAAATTATATAATTCTAAAATATTTAAAGCAACACTATAACTCTCTGGATGTATTGAAGTTTTATCTAAAGGATTAGCTCCATTTGGAATTCTTAAAAAGCCTATTGCTTGCTCATACACTTTAGGTGTAAAAACATTTTTTAGCTCATCTCTGCTTTCAATCTTATTTACTTTATCTTTATAAACCAAAAACTTATCAATAACCTTTTTGTTAAATCCTGATATATAATTAAGTAGTTCTTTAGAAGCTGTATTTATATTAACCCCAACTGAGTTAACTGCACTAGATACAACAAAAGTTAATTCTTCATCCAACCTTTTTTGTGAAACATCATGCTGATACATTCCAACCCCTATACTTTTAGGTTCTATTTTAACAAGTTCACTTAATGGATCAATTAAACGTCTTGCAATTGATACAGCACTTCTCTCTTCAACGTGTAAATCAGGAAACTCTTGTTGGGCAAGCAAACTAGCTGAATAAACACTAGCCCCTGCTTCATTAACAATTATATATGACACTGGTCTATTACTTGACTTTATAACATCACCAATAAAAGTTGCACTTTCACGAGATGCTGTACCATTACCAATTGCAATTATATCTACATTATATTTATTAATTAAATCTATTACTTTAGCTTTCGATTTTTCAAATTCGTTTCTTGGTTCATGAGGATAAATAACATCAATATGTTCCATTTTCCCTGTTGATGATATTACTGCCAGCTTACATCCTGTTCTAAAAGCTGGATCAAATCCTAAAACACACTTATCTTTAATTGGTGGTTGCATTAATAGATTTTTTAAATTACCACTAAAATTATCAATCGCTACTATCTCTGCTTTCTCTGTAAGTTCACTTCTAATTTCTCTTATCACACTAGGCATTATTAATCTTTTTAAAGCATCTTTAATACTTAACTCTAAATATTTTTCTGTCTTATTATGCTTATGAATTAATTTATTTTTTAAATAATTCTCTAAATACTCCATATTATAATCAACATTAACTGTTAATATACCTTCTTTTTCTCCTCGATTAAGAGCTAAAATTCTATGAGGCTTAACAAACTTTAAAGGCTCATTATAATCATAATACATTTCATAAACTTTAAGTTCATCTTCACTATTTTTCTTTTTAGAACTCTTCAAATTACCAAACTTAGTTGTATTTTCTCTTATATATTTTCTAAATGATGCATTATCACTTATATTTTCTGCCACAATATACATTGATTGCTCTAACGCAAAATCTATAGATGGAACCTTATCACTTAAATAGACTTCTGCTACCTTTAAAATATTATCATTTTCTCTAAATATCTCTTTAGCTAAAGGCTCTAACCCTAACTTTATTGCTTCTGTCGCTTTTGTTTTCTTTTTTTCTTTAAAAGGTCGATACAAATCTTCTACTTCTACTAGTTTAGTAGCTTTTAATATATCATTTTCTAATTCATCAGTAAGTAAACCTTTTTCTTTAATTAAACGAATAACATCTTCTTTTCTTTCTAATAAATTCTTTTCATAAGTATAAACTTCATTTATTTTATTTATTTCGTTTTCATCAAGATTACCTGTTCTCTCTTTTCTATATCTCGCAATAAAAGGAATAGTAGCACCTTCCATAAGCATTTCTAAAGTATTTGTAACTTGATAAGGCTTTATATTTAACTCTAAACTTATATTATTAATAATTTCTGTATTCATCACATATCCTCCAGTATAAATTTAATATATCATATTTGTAAAATTAAGTAAATAAATATTATTTTTAAAAATTAAAATAGGCATTTGTCCCAATATTTGATATACTTGTATTGTTATAATAGGGGTTAAATTTCACACCATTTTTTAAGAGGATTTCCCTCACCACTTCTTAAAAAACATTTTCTATTTAAAGAAAAACTTTTTAACTCCTTGTATTTACTAAATATATAATAATGACGTTTAATTTCTTGTATCTTAAACTAATGCATTATTTCCTTAATGAAAAAGAACACTGATATTAAAATCAGTGTTCTTTTTGTTTTAGAACATGATAGCTTTCGCTATCTCGTTCTATACCTAACTATCAAAGTTAGATATTATTTTATATATCTTTGAAATGCAAAGCCGACATTTATGCCGGCTATACCTGTTATCAAAGTTTATTCTTGCAAAGTGCCTTTGCAAATTGGATATATTTTATTATACATAATTGGTGAGGTAAGGTCCAAAATGATGAGACATTTTGAACCACCCACTACACTCCTTCAAGTGTCATAACTTCCATACGGGTCATGAGACCTCGTATGGGTTTGATGATGTTCCTTGTCCTGTGAGTGTCACAGTAGCCTTCAGATTGATTACTGGACGCACACCATTCGTGCCGCGCACGGTGTTGCTGCTGAGGTGGCCATTCGAATGCACAGAGAACACGCCAGCGTTCGGATATACATACGGAGACATGGTCCAGTAGTGGCTATCTGTATCTAAGTAGTTACCTGATGAACTTGTAGCATATACTAGACCGCCATATGCAACCTCATCTGCTGTGATTAATCCGACTGGATTGGCTAACTTCTTATTTCCTTGGTTAGCTCCACTATATG
>JAMPHW010000027.1 GCA_023663235.1 Ruminococcus sp.
GTTCTACTCCGTCTATATAAATTGCCATTACATTTATATCATAAGGACTAGATACTACTTTACCTTCTGTTAAAGGTATAGATGCAGTCATTCTATAATTTGCTTTTGATGCTATAAAAGTAACCGTTACAGTAAGTACGACTACCACTATTAAAGCACACAAAAAATACTTTTTACTATTCTTATTTCTCAATTTTTCTATTTTCATATTTGCTCCTTATAATAAGCAAACCGCGATTATTTTAGAAATTTCTAGCTTATACATTTATTATATTCTTGAATATAATATTTGTCAAGAAAAATATTCTTTTTTCACACGATTTATTCTTGGTATTATTTTTGTATGCGAAAATTTAAGTGTTAGTAGCTAAAGGTGAATTTTATGATATATAAAGATAGATTAATACAAATAAGAGAAAGAAAAGGTTTAACACAAAAAAGTATTTCTGATGCAGTAAGTATGGAAGAAAGTCACTATAGGCATTGTGAAAGAGAAGACGAATTATTTCCTATTAAACATTTAAATAACATATGTAATTTTCTGGATATTTCTTTAGATTATATCTTTTCTTTTACAGAAAATAAAACATATTTAAATACAATTAATAATATAGATAAAATTAAAATTGGTAATAGATTAAAGGAATTTAGAAAAGAAAATAAATTAACTCAAGTTAAACTTGCTAAAAATCTTAATACAGTTCAATCAGTTATTGCTAAATGGGAAAGTGGAGATAACTTAATAGCTACCCCTTTTCTTTATACAATATGTAGTAAATATCACATTTCAGCAGACTATCTCTTAGGTAAAACTGATAATCCTAAATACTTGAAATAATTAGTTAATTATGGTATTATGTATACAGATGAAGAAAACTTCATACAATAAAAAAGAGACATATAACTTGCTTCGTTAAATGCCTCTAAAAAATTAGATTTGCACTTAGCGCTTCAAATTAAATTGAAGTGTTAAGCGCTTTTTTATTTGCCCTAATTTTTGGGTGTGTTGTCTTGTTTTAGTACTAAAATCAAAACCACTAGAATAACTAAATATTCCATTACAATTCCTTTCACTCATAGGCATCACTCCAATCTAGATGCAGTAACACCAGTTTGAAGGCACTTAACAGCTATATATCTCCTATTAATATTTTATCATTTATTTTATTATGTAAAGAAAAGCTATTTTTGAAAATGACTTTCAATCTCAGTGTTTATACGACTTTAAAAAGTTTCACTAAACTTTCATAAACAATTAAAAAACACTGTTATAGTTTTATATTCAAGACATAAAACATCAGTGTTATATATTTTAAGTTTTACTTAAGGACTAATCTTGTATCCTTATTCTTCTTTATTCAACCTTAATCAAATAAATGAGTTTTAAAAGGATATTGGACGCACACCATACGTGTTGTTCACGGTGTTGTTGTTGAGGCGGCCAGACGAATTCACATAGAACACCCAAGCGTTGCCGCTACCATAGTAATACAGGAAGCTAGCTAAGTTCAACCAATTTAGATTAACCCTACAAACTATAAAGCTTTTTAACTTCTTTTATACTAAGTTCACGATATTCTCCACTTTTTAGATTATCGGTTGTTAAAAAAGCTATTTTTATTCTTGAAAGTCTTATGACAGGATGCTTTAGGCTTTCAAAAATTCTTTTAACGATATGATTTCTTCCTTCAATAATTGTTATTTCAATTAAAGAGGTTTCCTTTTCATAATTCTTTTCTTTTATTTTAAAATTAACAATGTCTACTTTTCTATTATCGATATTAATACCTGTTTTTAACTTATCTATTGCATCTTTATCAAGAATTCCTTCAACTTTAGCTATATAAGTTTTGGGTATTTTATTTTTAGGATGTGAAAGTTTATTAGTTAATTCTCCATCGTTAGTTAAAATTATTAAACCCGTAGTGTCATAGTCAAGTCTTCCAATTGGATATATCCTTTTATCAGTATTAATATAATCGAGGACTGTTTTTCTATCCTTTTCATCACTTACACTTGATATTACGCCTCTTGGTTTGTTTAATAAATAATAAACTAAGACTTGTTCTTTATTTAACATAACATCATTAACAGTAATAATATCATTACCATTTACTTTTGTTCCAAGCTCTGTTATAAGTTTTCCATTTACTTTGACTTGCCCTTTTTTAATTAATTTCTCAGCTTTTCTTCTAGAAGTAAAACCAGAACTAGCAATAACTTTTTGTAATCTTTCCATTATAATCTCCAAAATAACATATAGCTTAAGAAACTAACTAAGAGTATTAAAACGATAATGCCATTTATTCTATCACTTTTATTTACTTTTCCAGGGATACCTAAAGCCATAGTAATAAGATATCCACCAACTAAACCACCAATATGAGCAAAATTATCAATGCCTGGTAAAATAAAACCTATTGCTAGATTTAAAACAATAACAGGTATTATTTGAGTTTTTAAAACTGTTCCTAAATAAAGGCGATAATGATAACCAAAATATAGTAATGAGCCTAATAATCCAAATATAGCTCCACTAGCTCCTGCTGAGACACTATCATTAATAACAACGGATAATAAAGATCCTAGGATACCACTACCTAAAAAGACAATTAAATATTTAATTTTACCTAGAAATCCTTCTAGTTGTCTTCCTATTATATATAAAGCATACATATTAACTATTAAATGAACAATTCCTATATGTAAGAATATTGATGTTACAAGACGCCATACTTGCCCAAGTTTTACTAAAACTCTTGAATTAGCACCAAACATTAAAAGTGTACCAACATCTTCACTACCATTACCTAGGATATAAGTTAAAATAAACATGACTATACATATACCAATTAAAATAGGAGTTATAATATTTTTCTTTATTTTAAAGATAGAATTGTATGTTTCATTATCTTTAACCGTTTTAGCATTAATATCATTTGTAACATTAACAATTAAATCTATTCCCTCTTTATCTTTAATAAGTTTATTTTTAATTCTAGGAAAAACACTAGAAATATTTTTATCATCAATTATTTCATTAACGTCTTTTATTTTGATTGATGAAATATTCTTATTATTTAGAATTTCAACACTATCAGAAACATTTAATAAAATATTTAAAGTATTTACACTAAAAGATAAAGTTTTCTTTCTTATTTGACCCATAACTTGCTTTGTTTTAAATATGTCAAATTCATATTGTTCTTCATTATGGATATAATTAGAATTTATTCTTATAATACGATATGGACCTTCAACATTTTCTAACCAAATTTCATCTTTAACGCCTTTAACAACGATAGGAGTATAATTTTCTTCGGTTATAAAATAATGAACTAAAGCCATAAGCATTTCATCGTTTTTATTTATTATGTTAAAATTCAAAATTAATCACCTCAAGTACTTTTATTTTATAACAATTCATATAATTAGTAAAGAGGTGTTAATATGACTTTTATTCTATACTTAACATTTATTTACTTAATTATTCTTGTTTCTTATTATTTTGTTTATTTAAACAATATTACTTACGAAAGACTATTTACGATTATCTTAAATTTTATCTTTTTAATTATTCTACCTTTATACTATTTTTATTTTAAAGATAACCTTTATAGTTTAATTATAAGTTTAGGGTTAGCTATAAGCTCCTTTAGTTTAAATCTTAAAGTTAAAGAAACATTTCATGAAAATAAAATTCTATTTATCATCTATTTTCTTCTAACTATTTTAATACTTGGAAATATATTATAGATTATTAATATATTCTTCGAAATACTCTGGAACAGGACAAGTTAGTGTTAGTTCCTCTTTAGTTATAGGATGGATAAATGTCATTTTATAAGAATGTAAGAACTGACCAAAAGAAGTCGCATTATCTTTAGAATAAACAGGATCATTATGAACAGGATAACCGATATAAGCCATATGAACTCTTATTTGATGAGTCCTTCCTGTTTCTAAGATGCAACTAACTAAAGTGTTTTTTTCATATCTTTTTAAAACTTTAATATGAGTAACAGCATTTTTACTATTAACCTCAGTTACAGTCATTTTTTCTCTATTTTGTTTATCTCTTCCTATTGGAGCATCTATAGTTGCACTACTACTTTTAAAAACGCCATTTAATAAAGCTAAATACTCTCTTTTTATTCTTTTATTTTTAAAATCATCAGCTAGTATTTCATGAGCTTTATTAGTTTTAGCAATAAGTAGTAAACCACTTGTATCTTTATCAATCCTATGAACAATACCAGGACGAAATTCTTCGCCAATATTACTTAAATTACTAGTATAATACATAAGTCCATTGACTAAAGTATTATTATAATTACCATTTCCAGGATGGACTACTAAGCCACTAGGTTTATTAACAACCATTAAATAATCATCTTCATAAACAATATCTAAAGCCATTTTTACAGGTTTAATAGTTTTTTCTTCGACTAATTCTTCAGGATTAAATTCGATAATATCTTCTAGACTTAATTTGAAACTTGCTTTTATTTTTTTATTATTTACTGTTATTAATTCGTTATCAATTAATTTTTGGATAAACTCTCTTGAATATTCAGTATTATTAGCTAAATATTTATCTATTCTAATATTTTCTTCACTACTAATTAACTTCACGATGATCTTCTCCTTTTATAATGGCAATAATTAATAATATAACCCCTACTACAATAGCTATATCAGCAATATTAAAGATGGGATAATCATAGCCAAAAATGGTAAAGTCTAAAAAATCTCTTACATATCCTAGAAATAAACGATCAGCAAGATTAGATAATATGCCACCACTTGTGCAAGCAAAAGCAATGTTATTTCGTAAATTATTTTTAAAACTGAACATAAATTTTGTTAAAATAATCAAAGCTAAAATAGAGAATATAATAAATAAATAACTATAGTTTTCTAAAATACTCCATGCTCCTCCTGTATTATGAGCAACAGTTATAGAGAAAAAATCTTTTATTACAACTATACTTTCATTTAATTTAAAATAAACATCTATAATACTTTTACTAATTTGATCGACAATTAAAATAATTACAGCGATTAAATACGTTTTTTTATTCATCTTTATCACCTATTTTAGTATAGCATAGTTTTACAAATCTACCAATATCACATCTTCACCTATTTTAACAATTTGATTAAAAGCGATATTAAGTTCTGGTTCACTTTTAAACAATCTTCTAAAAAAATGTCTTGGCATAACTGTAAAATAATCAATTACTCCTTTGTCCGTTAAAGAAGCATCAATTATGACACCTAAATGTTTGCCATCATTAACATTTATCACCATTTTTATTTGTAAATCACTTAAATGCATATACTCCACCTTAATATAATATATTTATTAAGATTTTTAATATAACTACTTTTTAACTTTCTCTATTATAAAAAATCCCCCTTAAGTTGTTCTATATTGTAACGTAAAAAATTCTATTTGTCAAATTAGGCAAATAAAAAAATACACCCCATAGGAAGTGCATTTATGTTTATACTACTTATTTACAAGTATAACCAGCGTCTTCTAACGCATCTTTCATAACATCATAAGTTGCAGAACTAGCATCACTACCAGAGATTTTTGTTGCATCATTAGCATCAAATGTAATTGTAGCAGTTATAGTATCTGTTCCATTATCAGTTATTTCCATAGGTAAATCTTTTGTTGTAGCATTACTTTTTAGACTTTCTTCAAAAGTTTCCTTATAAGTAGATAAATAACTAGTTAAAGACTCATCTAATTTCATATCTTGAACTAATTTAGCTGAAGCAAATTTACCTTTTTTATTAAAGTTCAAAGTATAAACTTGATTAGCTTCAACACCATTTTTATTTTCACTCATTGTACATTCTAGAGCTTTTTCTTTACCGCCACAGCCAGTTAATAATGTTACAGCAACAATTGAACCTAAAACTAAACCTACACGCTTCATAAACTTCTTACCTCCTTTTAGAAGATTATATCACAACATAACTAAAATATAAATATCTTTCTTTTATTTAATCATACGTTTTAAACTTAAGATAGCATTTTTCTCAATTCGTGATACTTGAGCTTGACTTATATTTAAAGACTCTGCTATTTCCATTTGAGTCTTACCAATAATATAACGTTCCACTAATATTTCTTTTTCACGAGCTTTTATTTTATTTAAAGCTCTTCTAAGAGATATTAACATATCTTTATCACTATTTAAGTCTTTTTTATCGGCTATTTGATCTAATAAATAGATTGTATCGCCGCCATCGCTATAAATAGGTTCAAAGATACTCATTGGTTCTTTAAGGGAATCTAGAGCAATAGCTATTTTATATTCTTCGATATTTAGAGTTTTAGCTATTAATTCATTTGATGGTTCAACGCCATTTTTATTAAAATAATCTTCTTTAAAGCTTATGATTTGATAAGCTAAATCTTTCACACTTCTGCTAACTCTAAAGCTAGTATTATCTCTAATGTATCTTTTAATCTCCCCTAAAATTAGAGGAACAGCATAAGTAGATAATTTTAAATTATAAGATAAATCAAAGTTATCTATCGCTTTTATTAACCCTATTACCCCTACTTGAAATAAATCATCCATATTATAATTACCTTTATTAAAGCTTCTTAAAATACTTAATACGAGTTTTAAATTACCATTTATTAATTCTTCTTTAGCTGTTTTGTTACCTTCATGCATTTTTTTAAATAATTCTAATGTTTCTTCACTAGTTAAAACTTTTAAATTATTTGTATTGATACCTGTGATATCTACTTTATACCTTGCCATAAATAAAAATTCCTTTCTACCATTTATAGTGATAAAAAGAAAGTTTTTTTATTCAAAAATTATACTTGAAGTGGGTTTAAATCAATTTCTAAGAAGACTTTTTTATTAGTAGCATATATATTATCTAATTCTTTTAAAGTCTTTTTTAAATTATTATCTTTTCGATATTTTATGATAATACTAAAACGATAAATACTTTTTAAATAAAAATTTATAGCAGTTGAAGGTCCTAAAATAATGGTATCACTTGATATTTTACTTTTTAAATAGTTAGCTATTTTAGTGGCATTCTCTCTAGCTTCTTTATAATCTTTAGAACATACTTTAATATTTATTAAATAATAGTATGGTGAATATTTTAATATTTTTCTAATATGCATTTCTTTTTCATAAAAAGTATCATAATCATGATTACTTACACATTTTATAGTATCATTATCAGGATTAAATGTTTCAATAATTACTTTACCCTTTTTAGAACCACGGCCCGCTCTACCTGATGCTTGAGATAAAAGAGCAAAGGTTCTTTCATTACTTCTAAAATCAGGAATATTTAGGGTACTATCAGCATTTATAATTCCTACTAAAGTGCAATTAGGAAAATCGAGACCTTTACTGAGCATCTGTGTTCCAATTAAAATGTCATATTCTTTATTTTGAAAAGCCTTCAATATTTTCTCATGCATTCCTTTATTAGCTGTGGTATCAGCATCCATTCTTCCGACTTTGGCACCAGCATATTTTTCTTTTATAATACTTTCTAATTTTTCAGTTCCAAGTCCCATATAATTTAAACCTTTTTCATGACAATCAGGGCAAATATCATCCTTTATTTTGGTATACCCACAGTAATGGCATCTAATTGTATTGGAACTTTTATGATAAGTAAGTGATATCTCACAATTAGGACATTTATAAGTAAAACCACAATTACTACAAGTTATAATCGTTGAATAACCCCTTCTATTTAAAAGTAATATTACTTGTTCTTTATTTTTTAAACATTCTTTGATACTATTATCTAATTCTTCGCTAATAATAAAATTTCTTTTGGCAAGTTCATCTTTCATATCCACAATTTTAATTTCTGGTAAGACTTGATTATTAGCTCGTGTTTTTAAAGTTAAAAGTTCATATACTCCTTTTTTAGCTCTTGCCATTGATTCAAGAGAAGGTGTTGCACTTCCTAAAACTAGTGGAGATTTATAGTATTCACATCTTTTTTTAGCTATATCTAAAGCATAATATCTTGGATTACTCTCTTGCTTATACGTTTCACTATGTTCTTCATCAATAATAATAATACCAATATTCTCTAAAGGAGCAAAAATAGCACTTCTAGTACCTATAACAATTTTAACTTGCCTTTTTAATATTTTAACATATTCATCATACTTTTCGGTTTTTGAAAGCCCACTATGAAGTATGGCAACATCATCCCCAAAATAATTATAAAAGATATTAATTATTTGGTTAGTTAAACTAATTTCTGGAACAAGTAAAATAGCTGTCTTCCCATTTTTTATAACTTCTTTAATTAAATTTATATAAACTAAAGTTTTACCACTACCTGTAACGCCATATAATAAATAAGTTTTATTAGAATTTAAGCCATTTAAAATAGTATTAAAAGCATTTTCTTGTTCTTTATTTAAAGTAAGTTCTAAAATATCTTTTTTAGTATTACTTAGACGATACTTTCTTCTTAAATCTATTTTAACTAAACCTATACGCTCTAATTCTCTAACTGAAGTACTATCTAGTTCTTTTTTATTTATTTCATGAACTTCTAATAATTGTTCTAAGATATTTACCTTTTTACCTCTATGACTATCTATATATTCTAATACTTCTTTAATATCTTTATTTAATAAAACATATTTTTCATAGTAGTTATAATCACTTTTTTGGTTCTTTATTTTTAAAGCACTTGGAAGCATTGTTTGATAAGCGGTTATTAAATTACATAAAGTAGTTTCTTTTAAATATAATCCCAAACTTAATAATTCTTTATTTAAAACTAAAAATTCATCTTCTATTCTTATTATTTCTTTTAATTCATATTTATCTTCATATTCATTATTTATTCTTAAAACTATTCCATGAACTATTTGTGTATTAAAAGGAACTAAAACTTTCATACCTACTTTTAATTTATTAATTAGATTCTCAGGTATTTTATAAGTAAACATTTTATCTAAAGACTTAATAGGATATTCTATAACACAGTAAGCATACATTTTTAATTCCTCCTTTATTTAATTATAATAAATAATTTAATATTTGTCATTTAATAATTAATATAAAAGAAAAAAGATATAACTATATCTTTAAACTACTTTATAGGGAGAATCTATAGTTCCATTACCTGTAAATTCGACATCTGAACGGAGATTTATAACAGGTCTTATACCAAATTCAAAAGTTACATTATGGGGTAATCCTGAGCCAGCATACATAGAGCCACCTAAATTTACATTAATTACACGAGCGCTATTCTCGTTTTCATAAAAGGATGGTGTAATAGTCCAATATGTTCTATTAGTATACAAATAATTAGTTGATGTTTTATTAGGTTCCCCATATACTAAACCCGCATAGCTTGCTTCATCAGCTGTTATTAATCCAATAGGATTTGATAATTTTTTATTTCCTTGGTTAGCATCAATATAAGTATATAAATCATCAGTATTTGCACAATTAAATGTTGGAGAAATTATGGCTAAAGCCGTTGGATGAGCACCATTTGGTAATAATCTTACATAAGCACCATAATAAGTAGATGTAGTTCCCATTCCACCATTTCCATTAATTCCTGTGCGGCTTGAACTTGACTGTCTATCCCCACAAAATCCAGCATTTAAATCTATTTTATCAAAATATAAAGACCCTTGCTTAATATTTGATTTTATAAACCATCTATCTAAAATATTTTTTATTAAACTATCATTTTTATTTTCATGAGTTGTTTCATATGTTGTACTTCCAGGTGCTCCATACATAAAACCTACATATGTATTATCGTTAGCGAATTCATTAAATTTACTAGTTCCAATTTGAGTTTCATCACCAGTTGTTTGTGGCTCTAATTTATTTCCATTTTCATCTTCTGTTCTTCCTTGATATATCAGACGAATGCTTCCATCACCATTTATTCTTATTATTCTCCAGTAATATCCGCCAAATTCTACCCAGTTGTCCGTTGGGTTTCCCGCAAAATAATATGTTGTTCCATCTTCATCTAATGCTTTATACATTGTTTTAGAGGTTGGTGCATTTAGCTCTGATACATTATTATAAAATGGTAAATAATCTTTTCTTCTGATATTAATATTATTAATATTAGAAAGAATATATTGGCAAGCTTTATCACAATTATCTTTGATTTTATCTAAATATAGAATACATTTAGAAGATTTACTTACTCCACTAAATACATGTTCTCCTAAAATATTAGTGTATATTTTAGCATTTACTTCACGGTTATCTTTATTTGTTCCTTTATAACAATAACTTATTTTTTCGTTTATTGTATATTCTATTATTGGTAGTACTACATCTTTATTTTGTTCCTGATATTTACCATCTCCTTCATTAATAAACATAGCTACAATATTTATATCATAGGGACTAGCTGTAACTTTACCTTCGGTTAATGGAATAGATGCTGTCATACGATAATTTGCTTTACTTCCTATAAAATTAGCCGTAATAGTAAGTACTACTACCATTATTAAACCACACAAAAAATACTTTTTGCTATTTCTATTTCTTTCA
>JAMPHW010000028.1 GCA_023663235.1 Ruminococcus sp.
CTAAATTATGAGATTTTTCTTCATAAAAACCAATATTTCCGTCTTTAATTTTTAAACTTATTTTATTGCGATAATTATAGGGATATGGATTTTTAATAACTTCAACCTTATCATATTTTATATTATTTTTATTAAATAATTCTTCTACTTTTTTTTCTTTAAAATCTAAAGTATTTTCATAATTTAAAAATAATAAATTACAACCACCACAAGTATTAAAATAAGGACATAATATTTTTTCTCTATCTTTACTACAAGTTATATATTTAGTAACTACCGCTTCACTATAATTTTTTTTAGATTTAATTATTTTAATATTTACTGTTTCATGAGGTAAAGCATTTTTTATAAAAATAACTTTTCCATAAATATGTGCTATACCCCTTCCAAAATGATCTAGACTCTCTATTTTAACATTATCCATCATATCACCTTTTGTTAATTTAAAGTATAATGATAAATTAAAAATTAATCAAGTCTTTATTAAATTATTAAGTCATGTTATAATACCTTTAAGAATAGGTGATACTAAATGAGAACTTTTGATTTTGAAAAAAACTCCGTTGTTGATATTGTTAATGCCATAATTATAGATGCTATCGAAAAGAAAGCCAGTGATATTCATTTCGATCCTACATTAGAATGTTTAATGGTAAGAATTAGAATTGATGGTGAATTACAAGATTATACTAAAATTCCTAACGTTTTAAAGAAAAATGTTATTACTAGAATAAAAATAATAAGTGGTATGAATATAACCGAATCAAGACTTCCTCAAGATGGAGCCATTAAAAATGCTATAAATAGTTTGAGCCTAGATTTAAGAGTATCTTCTCTTCCAGTAATTGATGGCGAAAAAATTGTTATTAGAATTCTTGATTATTCTATGAGTTTAGAAGGTTTAGAAAATCTTGGATTTAGTAAAAATAACTTAGAACGTGTAAATACGATGATTAAAAATCCTAATGGGTTAATCCTTGTTACTGGTGCAACAGGTACTGGAAAATCAACAACTGTTTATGCTCTACTTCAAAAACTTAATATTAAAGAAAGAAATATTATTACTGTTGAAGACCCTGTCGAAATGCGGATTGAAAATATCAATCAAGTCCAAGTTTTAAGCGATATTGGATTAACTTTTTCCCATACTTTAAGAAGTATCTTAAGACAAGATCCTGATATTATAATGGTTGGTGAAATAAGAGATGATGAAACAGCCAGAATTGCGATTCGTGCTAGTATTACAGGTCATTTAGTTTTATCAACAGTACATACCAATAATTCCCTAACTACAATTGAAAGACTTTTAGATATGCAAGTTGAAAGATATCTACTAGGCTCTGCCTTAACAGGAATCATTTCTCAAAAATTAGTTAAAAGATTATGCCCTCATTGTCGCATTAAAAAACCAACTACCCAATATGAAAAAAAATTATTAAAAAAACATTTAGGACTAAATGTTAATGAAATATATACTTCTAAAGGATGCGATAAATGTAATAATGGTTTCATTGGAAGAATTGCTATTCATGAAGTTTTAACTATAAATGAAAGTATTAGAGATGCTATAACTACTAATATGAAACGAAGTGCTTTAAAAAATTTAGTCTATAAAGAATCAAAAGATAATATTACAACTATGTTTGAAGATGGTTTAAGTAAAGTAGTTTTAGGATTAACTACTATTGAAGAAATATTTAAAACCGTAGATATCGCCAGTGATGAAGAACTAGAAGTTTAAAAAGTTAAACCTTTAGTTCTTTTTATTATTTCTTTTAAAACTTCATAGTTTTCTGTAAATCGCATAAGCCATTTCTCTTTATCTTTAATAGGCGTGCTATACTCATTTTCTATAGATAGAATAATCTCATTTAATAAATCAGGATTTATTAAATTTAACACCCTTTCTGCGTAAGTTACATATTCTTCGGAAGAGCTTTTTAAGAAATTTTCAAATTCTTTTAAACTCTTTTCACTTTTATAAAATGGTTTATATATTTTTGACTTATACTTACTATAAGGTATTTCTCTTTCTTCTACCAAATATGAAGTTATATTAGAAGAAGAATTTGAAGCTAAAATTAATTCATTATCCAAAGTACAAATGTGTATTCCATCTTGATTAGTTAATATTCCCCAATTAGCATAATTTCTATCTGCATGCATCATAACTAAATCAAATAAATATACCCTAATTAATTCAGCCATTAATTCTTTAGCTGAATCTTTATATAATTTTTCTAAAAAAGTCCAATAATCATATAACGATGCTATTTTTACTTTTAATATTTCACTTCCAACAAACGTCCCATAACCATTTAAATCTTCGCTCAAATAAAATAACTCATCATCAATTATGACCGCTTCATAATTAGCATTTTTAATATTTAAAACATCCATTATTCTTTTAGCTATTATCTCACTAAAAGGTATACCTACACGATGCTTTTTTACATAATAATTCTTACCATTTATATTTACCCAATCATGATTATTTTTTACTATCATTCTTTTTTGTTCTTCACTAATATGTAACATTTAATCCCACTTTCTAAAAATATATCTATTAATTAAATATTTTAGATATAAATTTACTAATAGAAATTACTAAGATATTAATAAAATACTCTAAGAAATAAAATAAAAGCATAATCTTATAAGTGAGTTCTAACTTATGTGTAGTAAAATATATAATAAATGGTATTAAGATAAAAATTAATAATAAAATTATATTAATAAAATTATTTTTAAAGAATTCTTTATTTAAAGATGGTTTATATTCATAAAAGCTATTAACAAATAAATACATACACATAACAGCAAATAAATATTTTAAAACAAACTCTTTATTAAAATAAGCAAAGTAGAAAAAAACAACTATCAAAAAAAGCGTATCTAACCTAAATATTTTAAAGAAATTCTTTTTTAAATATTTTATATTAAATTCTTGGGTCTTTTTATCTTTTAAATAATTAATAGAACTTACACAAAATAATAAAAGCCAAGGAATAAAAGTAATAATATTTATATAGTTATCAATCATTAAAGTTGCTCCTTCCCATAAAGACATCCACAATAGTCTTGACGATAAAGATCATAATATTTACTAAATAGTATGCTTTTCTTATAACCATCGCCTTTTTTAAAATCACCATAAATATATTTTATATTTAAAGTTTTTGCAATATACTCTCCTATTTTATTAATCATCATACTATTTTTATGAGGACTAACTGTTAAAGTAGTACCAAAATAATCAAAATTATTTAATTTAGCAACTTCTGCTGTTTTATATAAACGAAGATAAAAGCATTTATTACATCTTGCTCCACCCTCTTTAATATTTTCTAAATTCCGAGCCATTATTTTAAAGGATTCATTATCATAATCACAATCTAAAAATTCTAATTTTTCATCTAATTCTTTATTCTTAAGTCGAATAAATTTTAGTTGCTCCCTCTTCCTTTTTAAGTACTCGTTCTTTGGCTCAATATTAGGATTATAATAATATACAGTTATTAAAAAATAATCTTTTAAAAAATCAATAACTTCTGTTGAACAAGGTCCACAACAACTATGTAACAAAAGTTTTGGTTTATAAGTAAAATCTTTAACTATTTCTAATAATTTGGTTTGATAATTAATCTTCTTTTGGTTCATTGTTATCCCCTGCTTTATATTCATCAAATAAACCCACTAAATCATTACTATTATTATAGCTATCTAAATAAAGAGTCCCTCGTTTTTCACCTATAGCCATGATAACTTTTTTATAATCATTTAATCTTTTCATATTTAAAACATTAACATAAACTGTATTATCATCATTCATCCTAAGTAAAAAACGCTTATCATCAATAGTAACGTCATCCTTAATATCTGGTTTATATTCTATTTCATTTATCATTTTAATTATATCATCATCAATTTTATCCCATGAAAGAATAAAATCATTTAATAAATCTTTAGGCACATAATTAATTAAAGTAGGTATTCCTAAATAATTAGAACTTTCCACTTCCACTTTTGAACTTAAAACAATTTTATTCGTATTCCGATTATAAAATAAAGGTCTTTCTTCTTCAATATTTATAACTATTTTACCAAAATAATCTTTTTTTACCTCTACATTTTTAACTAACTCTAGGGAACTTATTTTTTTCTCTAAAGCTTTAGTACTAGTTTTTATAATAGAAGGATAATCTTTAATACCTGCAACTTCAATAATTTCATTATCTGTTAAAAGATTGGTATTATAAATATAAATATTTTTAATTGGCATCGAAATAAATTCACGAAAAAGCATTACTATTAAATAAATAAATAATAGTAATAAAATACACCCTTTAACATTTAGTCTCCTTTTTACTTTCTTTACTGTTGCCATAGTTCCAATCAATAATCTCCTGTTCATTAACTAAATCAATATTAAACTTATCTTTAACTTCTCTCTCTATTAATTTTATCAAAGATTTAATATCTTTACTAGTGGCATTACCAGTGTTTACAATAAAGTTGGCGTGTTTTGGGGATATTTTTGCTCCTCCAATGCTTTTACCTTTAAGTCCTGCTTCTTCTATTAATTTTCCCGCATAATTATCAGATGGATTACGAAATACTGAACCAGCGGTAGGTAAATCTAAAGGTTGCGTTGCTTTTCTTCTTTCACAACGATTTTTAATTAATTCTAAAGATTCTTCTTTATTTCCTTTTTCTAAAATAAATGTCGCTGATAACACAATTAATTTTAAATCTTTAATATTAGTTTCTCGGTAATCATATCTTAAATCATCTTTAGTAAATTCTTTTATTTCTAAATTATCAGTTAAAACAGTTATTTTCTTTAAACTATCAAATATACAAGAATTATAAGCTCCTGCATTATTAACAACACTACCTCCAATAGTTCCTGGAATATTAATTGCCCATTCTAAACCAGTTAAATCATTATCAACTGTTTTAGTAGCAAGCTTACCCATTTTAACTCCTGCATAAGCTGTAACTTCTAAATTATCAATAATTATATCTTTTAAACCATTAAGTAATATAACTGCTCCATCAAAATAATCATCTAAAATAACATTAGAACCATTTCCTAAAAGATAATATGCTATATTATTTATCTTTAAATACTTAATTAATTCTTTTAAACCATCAATATCACTAACATTTATTAAATACTTTGAACTACTATCCAACTTATAGGTATTTAAATTTTTTAAAGATGCATTTTCTGTAATTTTAATGCCTTTAATCTTGTTCATCATACATCTCCTTAATCTCTTTAACAATAAGATGACTACTATCATTCTTACCTAAGTTCTTTAAGTTCATTTTCATAATTTCATATTTCTTTTTATCATTTAAAAGATCATTTATCATTTCCATTAAATCACGAGCTTTTAAGTTCTTCTCTTCTACCATTAATCCTGCATTATTATCCACTATTTCTTTAGCATTATAATATTGGTGATTATTAGCAACATATGGACTAGGTATAAAGATTGCAGGTAAATTAAGAGCAAGAATTTCACTCATTGTACTTGCACCCGCTCTAGTTACAATTAAATCTGTATTTTTCATTAAACCTACTAAATTATCTAAATAAGGCATAACTTTAACATTAGATGAGAATTTAGTATCTTTAACAAAATCATCATAATATTTTTTACCTGTAATAAACAATACTTGGAAATTACTTTTTTTACTTAAAATAAGAAATTCTTTTAATTTTTCATTCATTGAGCTACTGCCTAAAGAACCTGCAACTATTATAACCAATTTTTTATTATTATCAAGTCCTATATCACTCTTTTTAATTTCTTTAGCATTTATTGCAGCTTCCCCACAAGGATTACCTGTATAAACAACTTTTTTAGCCTTTTTAAATTCTTTTAAGGTAGATAAAAAAGAAACTGCCACTAAATCAATGTCTTTAGAAAGAGCTTTATTTGTCTTACCAACTAAACTATTTTGTTCATGTAAAAAAGTCTTAATTTTTAAATGCTTAGCGGCTTTTATAACAGGATAAGTCACATATCCTCCAAAACCTAAAACAATATCTGGCTTAAATTTCTTTAAAATTCTTACACACTTATTATAACTATGACCTATTAAAAAAACATTTTTAACATCTCTTAAGATATTCTTAGAAAATCCATATATTTCTATGCCCTCATAAGGAATTCCTCTTTTAGGAATTATTTCACTTTCCATACGCTTTTTAGTACCTATATATAATACTTCTAAATTTTCTACTTCATTCTTTAATTTATCTAAGACTGCTAAAGCAGGATAGATATGACCACCTGTACCCCCAGCGCTTATAACTATACGCATAAGCTTCACCTCTTATCATATTATACTATAAATTACAAAAAATTCTATTACTTTTAAAGAAAAAATTACTTCCTTAAGATTAAAGAAGTAATTATAAATAAATCTAAGATACTTTGTATGGGTTATCTATGGTACCTAAGCCAGTTAATTTTATATCAGAACGGATGTTGATTACTGGACGCACATCATACGCATTGTTCACGGCAAGGTTGCTGAGGCGACCAATAGAATTCACAAGGAACACGCCAGCGTGACCATACACAGAGGGAGATAAAGTCCAGTAAGATTGACCTGTATCTAAGTAATTAGTTCTAGCTGAAGGAGCAGTTGCAAATACTAAACCTCCATATGCAACTTCATCAGCTGTGATTAATCCTACTGGATTTGCTAACTTCTTATTTCCCTGACTAGCTCCTGAATATGTATATAAATCTGAACTATCTGGGCAATTTAATGATGGTGTTACTGTTGTTGTGCTTGATGTTACTGCATTACCACCTGGAGCTAATCTCAAATACGCTCCATAGTATGTTGTGATTGTTCCAGTTCCGCCTTTTCCATCTCCTGTATTTAATCCATTACTTACTGTTGGTGTGTTTGTAGAACTTGGAGTTCTATCTCCACAGAAACCTGCATTTGAATCTATCTTATCAAAGTATGCTGAACCTTGTTTAATATTCGAATTTGCAAACCAATTATTCAACGCTGTATATATTGTTGATGCAGTTCCTAAACCTCTTAACTGATTACTTGTATAGAAATATCCTACATACATATTATCATTATAATCACTATTAAAGGCACTTGCTCCTATTTGTGTTCCTTCTCCTGTTGCATTTGGTTCTATTCCTTGATATATCATGCGAATACTACCATCACCATTAATTCTTATTATTCTCCAATAATAGCCTCCAAATTTTACCCAGTTATCGGTTGGATTTCCTCCAAAGTAATAGCTTGTTCCATCATCATCTGATGCTGTAAATACTGTATTACTTGTTGTTGTTACAAATGATTCATTAAAAGTATTCCTTTCGCTTTTATTAGTATAATAATTAGCTAATCTCTCTTCCATTGTAAAAGTTTTATCAAAATATAATATACATTTATCTCCTTTTATTAAGTTAGATATGATATGTTCTCCATTACTATTAGTATATAATTTGGCATCTCTGTCTATATTATCTTTATTTCCTATATAACAGAAACTTTTCTCATCATTTATTACATAACCGCTATTCGGCATAATATTTGTTTCTTCATAATTTTCACTATCATCGCTTATATACATACTTATTATATTAAAATCATATGGACTTGATTTTACTGTTCCTTCTGCAAGTTCATATATTGCTGTTACTATATAATTTGCTTTACTTACTAGTAAAGTTACTGTTAGTATTAATAGTAACCCCCCCCCCGAGGATACTTATAGCTTTTCCGTTGTTTTTCTTAATTTTCTCTAATCTCATTATATACCATTCCTTTTTCTTATTATACCCAAGTCTCTATTATATTTCATTATCTTCGACATTACATTACAAAACTTATGGCATTTTTCTATCTTATATTTCTAGTATACAATATTATTGATACTTTTTCAATTATTTTGTAAATATAAATTAATTTACCAAAACAATCCTTTTAAAACATCAAAAATTCCTGATATACCTTTAGTCATAATATCACTCAATTCATTAGTTATTTTATTGCCTAATTTAGTAACACTATTAGAATAATCAACACTTTCTTTAGTTAAATAATCTCTTACATCAACCATTTTTCCATTTTTTAAATCATTCTCAAAATTTTCCATCGCTTCTTTAGTAAGTGTTGCCCTATTTCCAGATTTAGTCTCATAATAACCACTTTCATAAGCAATAATTAAAGCCATAAATATTAAAAATAAACCCCATATTGTTCTAAAAAAATATTTAGTTTTTTTATTTTTTTTCATATATTCTCCTTTAAATATATCGCGTATATTTGTGCCAAAATTTTTAAACTACGATTAACTTCCGTAATAGTATTTTCATTCGATCCCACTTCAATTAATAAAAGATTAGAATTAACATCTTCATTATAAACCCCGTGATACCCCTCTCCACTTCGATATTCAATACTAGATATATTACTAAAACTATTATTTAGCATATTATTTAAAACTAAAGCAAGTTTTTCATTTTCTCTAAAACTGTCATAATCTTTACCAATAACAAAATTTATTTTTGCATATTTTAAATCATCAATTATAACCTCCTTATGTGCACTAGCAATTTGTAAATCAATAAAATAAGATAAACTTGGATAATCATTTATGGCTTGTTCTAATAATACTCTTGAACCTCTATAACTCTTAGTATATGGTGTATCATTATCTTTTAATACTTTTACTACACTATTTGTTTCCACTAAAGATGGATAACCTTCTGTTTTTAAATAATCAGCTAAAATTAAAGAGCCTTGTGTAACTAAAGAATTAATATTATAAGTGTTATTATAACTGCTTTTATATTTATCTGTTTGAAACGTATTATAAATATAAATAATAGGCTTAAAATCAGTTTCATTTACTATTTTTGTTTGTTTAAAATTTAAACCATAAGCATTTTTATATAATAAATTGTCATAATAATTATAATTAGTAAAACCATAAGTATTTTTAGTTAAAATATTCGCAAAACTATTATTATTAGATAAAAATATTGCTATAAATAAACTACCAATAAATGATAATATAATTAAATAACTTTTATGAAATTTTAATTTTCTTTTTTTAAATTTAAATTGCTTCATTAAATCACCTAAGTTTATTATATAAAATAATACTCGCAAAAATTGTCAAAAAAAAGACACCTTTAAAAAAAGAGGTCATTTAATGCATCACTTATGATTTTACTAGTAATATTTATTATTTCTCCAACATTTGGAGTAGTATATAAATTCTTATCTTTTTCTAATACAAGAGGAACTCCAATCGCAATAACAGGTATCCCAAAAGTCTTAGCGTCTATCTTTTTATTATCTTTAATCGCACTTCCAGGAATTATACCCGTATTATTAATTTCTAAACAATTATTTAAATAAAGTTCATTATTAGTAGCAAGACTATCAATCATAATAATAACTGTTGGTTGTAATCTTTTTACCACCATTTCAATTAAACTAAAAGAACTTATACCCGTTTTTTCTGTTACTTCAGGATTAAATAAAGCTACTTTAGGAATGTTTAAAAAATCATTAAAATGATTAGTCGCCATAACTTTATTTGTTGTATTTACACCTAATGTATCACAAGGAATACTAGAATTACCAAGACCTATAATTAAAGGTTTAGTCGGATTTTCTTTATTAAATAAAATATTTAATATTTTCATTACTTCCTTTTTTAAAGCTTTTTCACACTTATGCAATGAAACATAATCAAAATTAATCGAATAATAATCTCCTTTTATCCTTTTTAATGTTTTTTCATTAG
>JAMPHW010000029.1 GCA_023663235.1 Ruminococcus sp.
AAAAAATGCGTCAAAAATGACAAAAAAGTACTTATTTTAGATCAAAATTTAACATAAAATTGATACTTTGAAATGCAGATTTATCAAAATCTGTATTTTGACATAACTTAATTAATATGATGCATTGAAATTGAGCATTAGGACTTGATGTCTGCTTTAATTCCCATAACTATTTTATTTCGATTCTCTTCGGGGTTTTGGTTGTAGAATAGTGAGGTAATTAGAGTGTTGTTGGAAGCGGTGATAGGCTTTTTACAAAGCTTATTTAAAAAAAGCGGACAAACAAAAAAGACATCAACGACTATTGTTATTCTTACGAATAAAATAGAAGTTAATGTCAAAAACCTTAAAAAGTAGTAGACATTATGTTCCTAATGCTCTACTAAATTGATTTTAACATATTTTATACATTTATACAAGATTACTTTAAATATTTAGGATAGTCAACTTTACCTAGAAGGTAGTCAGCAGAAATGTTATACTTAGTGCATATAGTATATAAAAAGGGCAATGCAATGATATTTATTCCATTTTCACATTTAGTAATAACAGAGTGAACAGTATTTAAATTATTTGCCAATTTTTCTTGAGTTAGATTATTTTCTTTTCTAAATTCTTTTAAATGAGCGCCTGATTTAATTTTATCTATTTCGCTAAGGCTATTATCATAATTTAAAAGATTTGTAAATTCAAAAATATAATCTAAAGAAACATTAAAGTAATTACATAATGTATTAAGATGCTTTGTAGGAATAATAACATATTCACTTTCATACTGAGTATAGGCTGTTCTTTCAATATTTAAAATATTAGCTAAATCGCTTTGATTTAAATTTTTATTTTCTCTAAGCTTTCTTAATCTATCACAATACATATATAATCACCGACTTAATTTTCTCATGAATAATAATTAACCTTAATCTTATGTCAAAAATAGGAACAAAAATATTGACTTTTATTATATGGAATATTATAATTGATGTATAAGCTAGAAATTTCTAAAATAATCCGGATTTGCTTATTTTTAAGGAGCAAATAAAAAATGAAATTTGAAAGAAATAAGAATAGCAAAAAGTATTTTTTGTGTGGCTTAATAATGGTAGTAGTACTTACTATTACAGTAACATTTATAACATCAAAAGCAAATTATCATATGACAGCATCAATTCCTTTAACAGAAGGTAAAGTAGTATCTAGTCCTTATGACTTTAATATAGTAGCAATTTATATAGATGGAGTAGAACAACCTAAAGGTACACCAATACCAATATCAGGCTATACAATAAATGAGGAACAAAGCTATTGTTGTAAAGGAAGCAACTGTAAAAAAGAAAATAAAGATACTGCCATAACTTTAAAAACAATAGCTGGACTGCACACATTTAATGGAATATCAAAAAGTGAAAAATGTTTTTTATATTTTGATAAAATAGATGTAAATAAACCTACAACAATGAAAGGACTATTACAAAATTATTATATTAACAAGAAAACAAGACTTGATGGAACATTTAATGAAACCATAAGTGAGGAAACAAAAAATACAATATATGTTGCACCTGATGGAGAGAATAATTCTTACTATTTTGCAGGAAATCCTTTAGACAATTGGGTCGAGTTTGGAGGATATTATTGGCGAATAATTAGAGTCAATGGCAATGGAAGTATAAGATTGATATATCAGGGAGCAGAACCTAACACATTAGGAAAAGGAATATCAGGGAATTATGCGTTTAATAACAACTATAATGACAATATGTATGTAGGATATTGGTACCAAAGTGAAGTGCTAAGAGGTTTGAAAAATCCATCAATTGCTTACACAGAATTAAATAATTGGTTTGAAAAATCAAATATAAAACAAGAATCAAAATATTTTAATAAAATAGATCCAGATGTAGGTTTTTGTGGAGATAGAACCCCTAGTAGTTCAAACACTCAAGTTAATGGAATTGGTGGAACAACAAATATAACAACATACTACGGAGCATATATAAGAGTATCTCCAGGAGGAGCTACTGTAACAACAAGTACAAAAACAGTAGCGCCATCATTAAATTGTCCAAATAAAGACGATTTATATACGTACAGTGGAGCAAAAGAGGGACTTGGGAATCACAAACTTGCTAACCCAGTAGGTTTGATAACAGCCGATGAAGTTGCTTATGCAGGAATGGCGTACGGTGAAACAAATGGAATTACTACAAATTATTTATATACAGGGGAACATTACTGGACCATGTCCCCACATCATGCTACAGCTGCTGGCGTATTTGTTGTGAATCTTGGTGGATATATCGACTGGGCACCTACGAATAATACTTATAAACTTTATCCTGTAATTAACCTCCGTTCTGATGTTACTTTTACAGGTGATGGAACAATATCTAATCCCTATAAAGTTGTTATATCTTAATAAAAATACTGTTTTATAAACATAACAGTGTTTTTTTCATACAATCTTCACAATTATGTTATAATATAAATTAAAGAAAGAGGTATTGTGTTGTATGAAAGTGTTAGTATGTGATGATGAAGCCTTAATAAGAAATGTAATTAATGAATATTTAAAGCTTGAAAAATATGATATATTAGAAGCAGAAAATGGCTTAGAAGCTATAGAACAAGTAAAAAAACATAATGATATAGATTTAATTATTATGGATATAATGATGCCTAAAATGGATGGTTATCAAGCTGTTCAAGAAATAAAAAAGATAAAAGACATTCCTTTTATAATGCTTTCAGCTCGTAGTGAAGAATTTGATAAACTAATTGGCTTTGATATGGGAATTGATGATTATGTAACAAAACCTTTCTCACCTAAAGAACTTATAGCCCGTGTTAAAGCAATTACCAAAAGAACAAATAATGAAACAACATCTTTCACATATAAAACTTTAGTATTAAACGATCTAGCTCATGAATTAAAAATTGATAATAAAGAAGTTATTTTAACCCCAAAAGAATATGAGCTTCTAAAATATTTTATTCAAAACCAGAATATAGCCCTTTCACGTGACACAATTCTTTCTAATATTTGGGGATTTGATTTTTATGGTGATGAACGAACTGTTGATACTCATGTAAAAACATTAAGAAATAGTTTAGGACCATATCGCAATTTAATAAAAACTATAAGAGGGATGGGGTATAAATTTGAAATTAAAGAAAAAAATTAGAAGTATCAATTTTAAAACCTTACTTTATTTAATTATCTTTAGTGTTACCATCTTACTAATTTTATTATTTACCCAAAACATTTTACTTAAATATTCGTACGAAAAATATCAAGAGCGAAAAATTAAAAATATTGCCAAATCTATATATCGTTATGAAATAGACGAGTTATATGAAAGAATAGAAAGTATAGTTTATGATAATAGTATTTGTGCTGAGTACATTTTAGACAATTCTATCGTTTCTTATAACACTTTAATGGTAGGTTGTGGTCTAAATAAAAATAATAGTCAAATAGAAGAATTAAAGCTGCGTATTATAAATAATAATAGAGCTATTGAACATATAAAGCTTTTAAATAGTAATACTGAAATTAAAGCCATATTATCAGGAATAAGAGTTAATAATGGTTATGTTTTTGTCTACTCACCCTTAGAAGATATAGATGGTGCCAATATTGTTTTACATCATCAATTAGTTTATATAACTATAGTTGTTATAATTCTTGCTTGTTTAATATCTTATTTTCTATCTATTAAAATAACTAATCCTATCACTAAAATAACTAAAAAAGCTAAAGAGTTAGGTGAAGGAAATTATGATATAAAATTTGATTCTAGCGATATTCTAGAAATTAATGAATTATCAACAACTTTAAACCATTTAAGTGAAGATTTATCTAAATTAGATACTTTACGAAGAGATTTACTAGCTAATGTTTCTCATGACTTAAAAACCCCACTCACTATGATAAGAGCCTACGCCGAAATGGTAAGAGATATATCTTATCAAGATAAAGATAAAATGGATAAAGATTTAAATGTTATAATTGAAGAAACAAAAAGACTAAATATTCTCGTAAATGATATTTTAGATTTATCCAAAATGCAAGCCGATGCTGATACTTTAAACTTTGAAGAATTTAATTTAAGTGAAGTAATTCTAGAAGTAATTGAACGATATGATATTTTAAAAACTACAGAAGATTATAAATTTGTTGTAGAAGTTCCTGATAAGGTAATTATTAAAGCTGATAAAACTAAAATCATGCAAGTTATTTATAATTTAATAAATAATGCTATAAATTATACAGGTGATGATAAATTAGTTTACATTAGAATAAAAGAAAATAAAAAAGAGTATATAGTCGAGATAGCAGATACTGGTAAAGGCTTAAAAAAGGAAGAAATACCTTATATTTGGGATAAATATTATAAAAAAGATAAAAAACACCAAAGAAATGTTGTTTCAACAGGAATTGGACTTTCTATTGTAAAAGAAATACTTACTAAACATAAATTTACTTATGGCGTAATAAGTGTTCAAAAGAAAGGCTCAACCTTTTACTTCAAAATAAAAAAATAGTGTAAATCTTCATACTTTCATTTATACTTCACAAGTATTTCACAAATAAATGATACACTTATAACATGAAAGGAGCAGTGATAATTAATAACACACACTTTATAAACCTATACAAAAAATAACATATAAACTCAAGACTCACTTTTTAAAAAATAAGAATTAATATTCTTGAAGACTTTAAAAAAGCAATATACATTGTATACTGCTTTTTAATTTTTTATCTATTAGGAAAGTCTCTATCAATTCGTGAACTAGAAGCACAAGGAATGTAATCACTATCTTTTGGAACACAAAGTTGACATTCTCCTATAACTTGTGCATGAGCTAAATCATCAATAGCTAAATCCAACATTTTTAATGCATTAGGATTTGCTTCAATTTCAGAATGAGTTAAATGTGGCTTAGTGTTATTATCTACACCAAAATTAATACTTATTCCAAATTCTGCAACTTGAGCTTGCGGAGCAAAACTAGCTAATGTCATTTCTTTTCCAGCCTCTGGAGCAAATACTTCTATTTTATTTATTGTAACTGCATTTTGAGCTGGTAAATAATCAAAGTTTAAACAAACAGCACCTGATTGTGGAAATCCATATTGTATTAAATAATTTAAAGTGCCATCATCTGCTTTTTCTTTAGAACGAAAATGCGCTATACTAAAATGTTGACCAGATAAAAGTCCAATTTCTTTCCCTAAATATTGTGAAGATACTCTAAAGAATTTTTCTATTTTTGTATCAACTAAATTACTCATATATATTCCCCCTAATTAGGCTTTATTCTAACATAATTAAATACTTATGTCAAATTTGCTACTATTTTAGCTATTATAATAATTAAATATTATAAAATGCAGTATCTAAATTATAAAAAGTGTAAAACTTTTTCTTTTCACTAAAAGTTCACAATTACTTCACAAATAAATGGTAAACTAATATCATGAAAGGAGAAGTGGTAATTAGAAACATACACACTTTATAAACCTATACAAAAAAATAACATATAAACTCAAACTCACACTTTTAGAAAGAGAAGGACTTGATCTTCTCTTTTTTTGCATTTTTTCTTAATTTGTGGTATTATGTTAAAAGCTGAAAGAAGAGATTTATATGCAAACATTCATTTTTGGACATAAAAATCCTGATACAGATAGTGTATGTTCTAGTATTGCCCTATCTTATCTACTAAATGAAGAAGGAAAAAATACTGTTCCTAAAGTTTTAGGGCATATCAATTTAGAAACAAAATTTGCTTTAGATTATTTTAAAGTAAAATGCCCTGATTATCTAAATGACACTAAAGTTCAAATTAAAGATGTCAAATATAATAAAAGAGCTATAGCTAATGAAAATTCATCTATTAGTAAAGTTTTTAGCTTCATGCAAAAAGAGAATATAACTGCTATTCCTCTTGTAAATGATAATAAAAAGCTAGTTGGCTTTGTAACTTTAAAAGAAATAGCTAAATATCTAATAAGTGGGGATAAACAAAAGGTTGAGACTAGTTTTAGTAATATACTAGAAAGTTTAAATGGTACGTCTATTTTAGAATATGATGAAGAAATAAAAGGAAAAGTTTTAGTCGCTTCTTATCAAAGTAAGACATTCCATGATGAAATTAAATTAACTTCTAATGATATTTTAGTTGTTGGCGATAGGTATAAAATAATTGAATATGCTATTGCTTCCAAAGTTAAATTAATAATCTTAACAGGAAATCATGAACTACCAAAGAGTTTACTTAAAAAAGCTGAAAAAAATAAAGTTAATATTATTATTAGTAAATATAATAGCTTTGAAACAGTTAATAAAGTAATATTAAGTAATCGTATTAAATCAATTAATATCAATGAAGAACCATGTACTATTAATAGTAAAGATTATCGTACCGATTTTTTAACTATGGCTACTAAAGAAGGTCATACTAATTATCCTATAATAAATAATAAACGTGACTGTTTAGGCTTACTAAAAGTTACTAATGCAGATAATTATCAAAAGCAAAAAGTAATTCTTGTTGATCATAATAGTTTTACTCAAAGTGCTATTGGTATTGAAGAAGCTGAAATAACGGAAATTATCGACCATCATAACTTAAGTAGCATTGATACTTTTGTCCCAATTAATTTTAGAAGTATGCCTGTAGGTTGTACTTGTACAATTATATATAGCTTATTCATGGAGAAAAAAATCGCTATACCAAAGCATATCGCAGGTCTAATGTTAAGTGCAATATTATCCGATACTTTAATCTTCAAAAGTCCAACTACTACCGATGATGATAAATTTGCTGCTAGTAAACTTGCTAAAATAGCCAAAGTAAATATTGATGAATATGGCTATGCTATGTTTAAAGCCGCATCAAGTATTAAAGGTATAAGTGTTAGTGATTTAATAAATGGAGACTTTAAAACTTATAGTATTGGTAATTATGAATTAGGTATTAGCCAAGTTATGACCATGGACTTTAATGATATAGCCGAAAATATCGATGAGTATATTAATAAATTAGATGAAATGCAACAAGGAAATTATTTATGTGTTGTCTTATTTATAACCGATATTTATAAAAATGGCTCTTATGTTATTTATAACAAGAATAGTGCTGATATCATTATGGATGCTTTTAACTTAAAAGAGGTTAAAGAAGGCATTTATTTAAAAGATGTTGTATCTAGAAAAAAACAAATGCTTCCGGCTTTATTAGAAGTCATTGGAAAAAGAGTATAAATTAAGTATTTTAATAAATTATATTAATAGAGGTGGAATATGTTAGCACTTATAACTGGCGCTTCATCTGGAATAGGAAGAGATTTAGCAAGAGTCTTAGCAAGCTATGGCTATGATTTAATTTTAGTGGCTAGAAGAAAAGAAAGACTAGATGAATTATCTAAAGAATTAAACGTTAAAACAATTAATATAAAACTAGATTTAAGTATTGAAAAGAATGTTTATAAATTATATGAAATGACTAAAGATAAAAATATTGATATTTTAATTAATAATGCTGGTTTCGGTCTTTTTGGTGAGTTCCACGAAACTGATTTAGATACTGAACTTAAAATGATTGATTTAAATATTAAAACTTACCATATTTTAACTAAACTATTTCTAAAAGATATGTTAAAAAAAGATTATGGATATATCTTAAATGTTTGCTCTAGTGCTGGCTTTATGGCTGGACCACGATTATCAACTTATTATGCTACTAAAAATTATATAACTAAGTTAACTATGGCTATTAACGAAGAATTAAGAGTGATGAAAAGTAATGTATCTATAAGTGCTTTATGTCCAGGACCTGTATCTACTGAGTTTAATAAAGTAGCTAAAGGAACCTTCTCTATTAGAGAAGCTAATTCATATAATGTCGCAAACTATGCTATAAAGAAAATGTTTAAGAAAAAAATGTTAATAATTCCTACGTTTTTAATGAAATTAACTTTATTCTTAAATCGTTTTGCTCCCTTTAGATTATCATTATTTATTGCTTATAACATCCAAAAAAGAAAGAGTAGAAAATAATATTTAATTTTTATTAATAATATTGATAGTCAACATAAAAGTTGCTTTTTGACACAAATTTGACAATAATAGAAAAATATGCTATAATTAACATGAAATAAGGGGGATATTTCATGGATTTAAAAATGGTTGACAAATTAATTAGGGGTAAAATATTTGAAATAGTAGTAGTAGTTAGTTTAGTTTTAATAACAATTCCTATTTGGCAAAACTTTAATAAGAAAATGAGTAGTGCTGAAATTACTACTTTAAAAGATTATAATTTAAAATTTAGTGTCTCAAATACTGATAGCAATGATATCATTACAATAAGTAACGATTATTATAATAATAAAAGTTATAAACTTCTTATGAAGGTTAATAAAGACTTAGATACTGATTCCTCTAAATTAGTTATAAATAATGTTTTATATAATTTAAGTGATTTTACTAAATATGAAGAAGAAGACTACAATTTTTATATCCTTGCAAGTAATTATATAAGTGGCACTAGTGTATCCTATGAAATAGAACCTAGATTTATGGGTAAGACTATATATTATGCCTATGTTTTCGAAGAAAGTAATAATTTTTAAATAAAGTTATAAAATGCACTTTATTTTCCCAGCTTTCTATGGTATTATTATACTATGGTGATAGTATATGAAACTAAAGGAAGTTATCAAAAAACAAACTTTATTAATTGTTCTCACTGTAACAGTCGTTGCTTTAACTACGATTGGTGTCAGTTATGCTGTATTCTTTGATGTTAAGAGAAACACAAAAGATCAAGTTATAACAGCAGGAACACTTAAAATAACACTTAGTGCTAGTGGAACCATTGATTGGTCAGAACCTCGAAGTGACGAAGAAGGAAAAGGTGCTGATCCATTAAAATATACTGTCCAAAATACTGATAGTTCGCTACCAGCCTCTTATACTGTCTATATTTATGCAGCTGATGGAAACACAGTACCATTTGACTTAGTTAAATTTTCTACTGATGGTGTTGAAACAAAAGTTTTAGGAAGTCAAGATCATACTGATGAAGATATTAGTGGTGTAAATAGAACTATTTATAAAATAGAAAGTGGCAATGTCGCTGCAGGTGGAAGTCTAGAAAAAACACTACATTTATGGGTCAGTGATACTATGGAAGAAGGAGAATTCATGGTTAAACTAAACTTATATATTGTAAGTGAAGTTGATGAAGATCAAGTAAATAGTTAAAATATTAATAACAAGTAGTAATGAGATTCATTACTCTTTTTTATTGCCAAATTTGTCGAATTAGTGAGTATTTTAGGAAGTTTTGTCGAGGAATAGGAGAAAGCTTGTAATTCTTAAAATATTATCTATAATAAAGAGTATTTTAAGAAAGGAAAAACTTTTATGAATACTAA
>JAMPHW010000002.1:0-61771 GCA_023663235.1 Ruminococcus sp.
TTTTAGCTAGTCTTTCTAGTTCTTCTTCATCATCAGTACTTAGAAGTTCTAACCAAAGTTTTAGTCTTTCACTAATATTAGTATATCTAAATTTATCTTTATCGTCAATATCTATGATGTAAATTTTAAATAGGTCTGGTGATATTCTATCATTCATGTTTTCTTCATTTATGATAGTATATTTTCTAATAGGACTTAGTTTATTATTATGTACTCTATCATCTTTTACAAAATTTATTTGATGAGCTTTTCTTGCTAAGTCATACTTTTCACTAGCCTTTAAAGATTTACTTCCTAGTACTTTTGATATATATAAGAGGCTTTTCTTTTCAGCATTAATATCATATTTATTATACATTTCTAAATTTATTAAATCGCCATTTTCTAGTTCTACTAAAACGTCAAGTTCAAACTTTTTATTCTTAATAGTATTTTGATTTAACTTAACACTATTAAGAATTTTTAAGTTTTTTAGACTTCCTGGTAATAGATTATAAAAGCTTTCTAATAAATCAGATACATACTTAACATGATTATTCGTGCCAAAAATAAATTTAAAGACTAAATCATTAGATAAAAAGACAAGATTAGTTTCTTCTTTTGTTGTCATATTTTTCTCCTTTCTAATTTTCTTGAAATTAAGAAAATGTCTATACTATACCATAAAGAAAGTGCGAAATTTGTCGAGGATTGTCATGGAACTTATGAAATTTAAAAAAATAATGATTTTACTCATTACTTTTTCATCCTAAACTATTTCATAAGGATTATTAATTGTACCATCACCAGTAACTACTACTTTTCTTACTAAATTAATAGTTGGTCTTACATTACGATATAAAGTACCAGAAATATTAGTTACTAATTTACCATTTTGATTAACACTTATAGGATAAAAATTACTATTATTAGAAGTTGCTAAAGTAGAAGTCCACCAAATATCTTCTATTTTTTCATTATATAAATAATATTCTTTATTATCACCATTAAAATTAGCCCCAGCAAAAACAATTTCATCAGCTTGTAGCAAGCCTATTTTGCTACTAAAAGTAGTCCCTAAACAATTAAAAGTAGGTATCTTATTCGTTATTAACCTATCATAAGGATTATAAACTAAACTATTACCGTTAATTGTATTCTCATTTTCTGAACAAAATTTAGAATTAACAATATAAGAATCTAAAGAAGATAAATAACTATCATAAAAACTTTGTAAAAAACTAGTAATTGTTGTACTTTCTAGGTTATCAAAAGACTCAGTAGCATCATTATAACTTGCTAAATCACTTATAGCATCTTCCATTATAAGTTTAACAGTCCCATTTCCATTAACTCTTACAATTCGCCATAAATAATTACCAAATTTCACATAGTTATTATCTACTTTCCCCCTAAAATAATAAGTTACCCCATAATCATCAATATCTTCTATTAAACCTTCATTAGTAGTAGCAATTTCTTCTCCCACTTTTGTCTCCGTATTTTTCTTTGTTTCATTATTTTTTAGAATTGTCGCATAAAAATATTCAACAGATTCATTTATTTTTTTTACATTAATACTAAAAGAGGTTATCGTATTATTACTGATTTTAAGCACATAATTTTGTGTTTCTCCCGCTTTTATATATATTCCACTAGTTAAAATATTCTGATCAGTATCAAAACTAGCATTTGTTATATGAACTTCACCCTCGGTCGATATTAAATTATAACGTATTTTTTCTTCAAAATTCTTTAAATCATTTATTATAAGATCAAAATATATATTATTAGCTCCATTATTAGTGACACTAAAAGTATATGTACCATCTTTATTTATTTTATTGCCATTTATAAAGTTTACAGATAACTCATCTTCAACTAAAACTAGGGTATCATTATTAATAACTCTATCATAAAAAAGATAGGCAACTCCAATAAATATACAAATTCCAAGTAAACCTGCAATAACTGTTAAAAAGCCTTTATATTTTACTTTCATACATCTTATTCCCCTTTATTTTAAGTATAAAGGTAAAGCATTTAAAAGTCAATTTAAAAAAATCTATTATTATTATTATTTTACATAGAAAAAAGCATCACTAGATGCTTATAAGAACCTGTTAAATTTTTTAAATTCAGCGGCATCATCTAAATCAGTATTTGCAAGTTCTTTAATTAATCTTTTTTGACTCATACTAAGTTTAGTTGGTGTTATAACTTTATAAACTACATACATATTACCATGTCCTATAGCATTAACTTTTTTAACACCCTTACCTTTTAATTTAACTTTCTCACCTGATTGTGTACCTGGTTTAACTTCTAATAAAACATTACCACTTAAAGTAGGTATTTCCTTTTTAGTACCTAAAATAGCTTCTGTTATAGTAAGAGGAACATCTAAGTAAATGTCTTCATCTTCTCTTGTAAATAATTCATGATTTTTAACTTTAAATTCTAAATAAATATCTCCGTTAGGTCCTCCATTAGAGCCAGCTGACCCTTTACCGCTTATGCGTAATTGGTATCCTGTATCAATGCCCTCAGGAATAGAAACTTCTATTTCTTTTTTCTTTCTTACATTTCCAATACCATTACATTCACTACATATTTCTTTAAAAGTATGACCTGTTCCATCACAATCACGGCAAGTAGTTTGTGTTTGAAAAACGCCGAATAAAGAACGTTGTTCACTAATTATACGACCACTTCCACCACAAGTATGACAAGTAACTTCTTTAAATCCTCCAGCACCACCACACTTAGAACATTTTTCATTTAAGTCTAAATTAATGGTCTTTTTACAACCAAAAACGGCTTCTTCAAATGTTAAATTAACAACTACTAAACTATCTTCACCTTTGCGAGGCCTCTTAGAATTTCTTTTGGTTCCGCCAAAATTACTAAAACTTCCAAATCCAGAAAATTCTCCACCAAAGATATCATTTAATATATCTCCTAAATCAATATCCTCAGCACTAAAACCACTATAATTTGCCCCACCATTATTTGTAAATGCTTGATGTCCAAATTGATCATATTGACGTCTTTTAGTAGCATCAGAAAGAATAGCATAAGCTTCTCCTACTTCTTTAAATTTAGCTTCATCACCTGTTTGTTTATTATCAGGATGATATGTTTTAGCAAGTTTTCTAAAGGCTCTTTTTATTTCTTCGTCTGAGGCAGTTTTGCTAACTCCTAAAACCTCATAATAATCTTTCTTATTCATTTTACCACCTTATTCCTTATATAAATCGGTAAGTTCCGATACTAATTCTTCAAAATATACAAAAGCTTCATTTAATGTATCTTCGCTACTCATATCAACACCAGCTACCTTTAAAGATTCTATTGGTGTTTTAGTAGCTCCTAGTTTTAAAAATTCCAAATAATTTCTGACGCTACCTTCTTTTTTATTTAAAATATCTCTAACAATTTTTATAGATGCTGTATATGCCGTAGCATATTGATAAACATAAAAATTCATATAGAAATGCGGAATACGTTCCCATTCATATCTTATTAAATCATCAATAACTATATTCTTGCCTAGATATTCTTTGTTTAAGCTATAGTAAGTATCTGATATCACTTCATGAGTTAAAACACTACCCGCTGCATCTAATTCATGTAACTGTTTTTCAAAATCCGCAAACATTGTTTGTCTATATATTGTTGCTTTAAAATCCTGAATTAAATCATCAATTAAATATTTCTTTTCCTCTAAATCACTAGTATTCGCAATTAAATATTTACTTAATAAAATTTGATTAACTTGACTAGCCACTTCCGCAACAAATATAGAATATGCATAATCCTGAAATGTTTGGTTTTTTATCGCATAATAATAGTGCATTGCATGTCCAAGCTCATGAGCAAGTGTTGAAACATTATTTAATGAGCCATCAAAACTAAGTAAAACATAAGGATGCACATTATAGCAAGCTGTACAATAAGCCCCATTTCTCTTTCCTGTATTAGGAGGATAATCTATCCATCTATCATCAAAAGCTTTCTTTAAGTCATTTATATAGGTATCTCCTAAAGGATTTAAAGCTTTAAGTATTAATTCTTCAGCGTCTTTTTCTGTATACTTATTAGTTGAATCTTTTGTAATTGAGGCAAAAGAATCATATATATGTAGTGAGCTTAATCCTAAAGCTTCTTTTTTTAATTTCCAATATTTAGATAAAGGCGCAATGTTCTTTTTAACACCTTTAATTAAATTATCATATATGGCATCAGGTATATCATTTTGAAAAAGCGAAGCACTAAGAGCACTTGGAAATTTTCTAATATTAGCAAGTTTATTATTACGTGATACTTCACTAGCAAGTAAACTAGCATAAGTATTTTTAAAATTACCATAAGTACTAAATAGTTTATTAAAAGCAGACTCTCTTACTTTTCTGTTAGAGCTTTCAATAAATTTACGATAACTTTTTTCTGTTAATTCTTCTTTATTACCCTCTTCATTAAGAATAGCGCCAAACTTTAAATCAGCATCTGTAAGAAGTGAATATGTATTATCTGGTGTATTAAATACTGTACTTAAACTAGATAATAATTGTTCCTCTTTCTCACTTAAAGTATGTTCCTTATTTTTAAATGATTCTCTTAATGTTCTTTCATAAACTTTTAACTTAGGATTATCTTTTAAATATTTTTCAATCAAACTATAATCAGCTTTTAATATTTCTGGTGTTATAAAAGCTGTTACCTCTAAATATTTTTCATAAAGGCGATATGTTTTACCATGCATTGTTTGATATTTTGTATTTCTTGTATCTTGATCATTTTGTAAATAAGTATAAATATATACTTGTTCTAAGTCTCTTCCAAATTTATTATCAAAATCTAATAATTCTAAAAGAGTATCTGCATTATCTAATATATGCCCTCTATATTTTTGAAAACCGCTTAAATTATCTTCTAACTCTTTAAAAGCTTTTTCATAATCTTCTTCACTACTATATATATCTTTTATATTCCATTTTAAATCTTCACTATAAGTTTCTCTATTTGCCATAATTCTCCTTTTAACTAACAGAAAGTCCTAGTTTCCTAGAACTTGAGTGTCTTATTTTTCTTCATAATTTGCTTCTGCAACATCATCATCTTTAGCTTTTTTCTTAGATTTTTTATCATCAGCTTCTTCAGTTTGAACGTCTTCTGCTTGATTATTTTTAGCAGCTTCTTCATAAACTTTAGTTGCAAGTTTCATTGCAATTTCATTCAAGCCTTCTGTTTTCTTCTTAATATCATCAGTATCAGTACCCTTTAAAGCTTCTTTTAATTCTTCTATTTTTTCTTCAGCTTCTTTTTTGTCTTTTTCATCGACTTTATCGCCTAAATCTTTAAGAGCTTTTTCAGTAGCAAAGACCATACTATCAGCTTCATTTCTAACTTCAGCTTCAACTTTACGTTTTTCATCTGCTTCTTTGTTAGCTTCTGCTTCTTTCATCATCTTATCAATTTCTTCATCACTTAAATTTGTAGATGATGTAATTGTAATAGATTGTTCTTTATTTGTTCCTAAATCTTTTGCTGTTACATTAACAATACCATTAGCATCGATATCAAATTTAACTTCAATTTGAGGAACACCACGAGGAGCTGGAGGTATATTAGTAAGTTGGAAATTACCTAAAGTTTTATTATCGTAAGCCATAGGTCTCTCACCCTGTAAAACATGAATATCAACAGCAGGTTGATTATCAGCAGCCGTAGAGAATACTTGTGATTTACTTGTTGGGATAGTAGTGTTTCTAGGAATTAAAACAGTCATAACATTTCCTAAAGTTTCAAGTCCTAAAGATAATGGTGTAACGTCAAGTAATACTATATCTTCAACCTCTCCAGTTAAAACACCACCTTGAATAGCAGCACCCATAGCAACAACTTCATCTGGGTTAACACTCTTATTAGGTTCTTGTCCAAGTTCTTTCTTAACTAATCCTTGAATGTAAGGAATACGAGTTGAACCACCAACTAAAATTACTTTATCAATATCTTTAGCAGAAAGTTTAGCATCTTTAAGAGCCTTTCTTACAGGTTCCATTGTTGAATCGAATAAATCACGACATAAATCTTCAAACTTAGCTTTGCTTAAAGTAGTTTCAAAATGAACTGGTCCTTCATCATTTTGAGTAATAAATGGTAAGCTTATTGATGCTGTAGTCATACCAGAAAGATCCTTTTTAGCTTTTTCAGCAGCATCTTTAATTCTTTGCATTGCCATTTTATCTTTTGATAAGTCAATACCATTTTCTTTTTTGAATTCCTCAACTAAGTAATCCATTATTCTTTCATCAAAATCATCGCCACCTAAACGGTTATTACCAGCTGTAGATTTAACTTCAAATACACCATCGCCTAGTTCTAGAATAGATACGTCGAATGTACCTCCACCTAAATCATAAACTAAAATTGTTTGTAATTTGTCTTGTTTATCTAAACCATAAGCTAAAGCAGCAGCAGTAGGTTCATTAATAATTCTTTCAACTTCTAAACCAGCAATTTTACCAGCATTTTTAGTAGCTTGTCTTTCTGCATCATTAAAATAAGCAGGAACTGTTATTACAGCTTTTGTTACTTTTTCACCTAAATAAGCTTCGGCATCTTTTTTAAGTTTTGCTAAAATTTTAGCACTTATCTCTTCTGGTGTATATGTTTTTCCATTAGCTTCTACTTTTTCAGCAGTACCCATTTTTCTTTTTATAGAAGCAATTGTATTTTTAGCATTAGTAACTGCTTGGTTACGAGCTATTTGCCCAACCATTTCTTCATCATTTTTAAAAGCTACAACACTAGGAGTGGTTCTTGCACCCTCAGGATTAGTGATAACTTTAGGTTCACCACCCTCTAAAACCGCAACACAACTATTTGTTGTACCTAAATCAATACCAATTATTTTTGCCATTTTATTCACTCTCCTTATTATTAACCTTAACCATGGCAGGTCTTATTATTCTATCATTATACATATATCCTTTTTGTAATACTTCAAGGACAATGTTATTTTCTTTTTCTTCTACACTATCTGTTAATATAGCATTCATCACATTAGGATCAAATTCCTGATCTAATGCTTCTATTTCATTAACCCCTTTTGATTTTAAAATATCTATTAAGTTATTATATATCATTTTAAAACCATCAACAAACTTTTCTGATCCTTCAAGCTTTATATTCATAGCTCGTTCAAAATTATCAATAACAGGTAATATTTTTTCGATTAAATCAAAGCCATCATATTTATAAGCATTGCTTAAATCACTATCATAACGTCTACGCATATTTTGCATATCTGCTGTAATTCTAAGCACTTTTTCTTTTAAATTAAGATTAGCTTCCTTTAATTCTTCTTTTTCTTTATCAACCTTTTTTTTCTTTTTAGAATGATGTTCTATCTTTTCTTCTTTATTCTCTTCTAAATCTAAAACTTCTTCTTTTATTTCTGGTTCCATTTAATCACCTTTTTCTTCTAACCATTTATTTAATATATTTAAAACACCGACAACTTTGTCATATTCCATTCTTTTAGGACCAACTATCGCAATTGTTCCTTCCTCACCATTTATCGCATAATTTGTTTTAATAACTGTTACATTATCATCAAATTCGTTTTCTTTTCCAATATAAATACTAATATTTTTACCATCACTTTTTTCAATCTTCCGAATTGAATCTTCATCTTCAAGTTTGGCTATTAACCTTTTAAGTTCTGTTGTATCATTGTATTCAGGTTGTTCTAACATTTTTGATTTACCTACAACCCTGAAGTTTTCCTTAGAACTTACAAAATCATTAAACGCTTCATAAAAAATATTATATATTGTTTCATACTGTTCTATTTGCCTTGAAATAATTGGTTTAATTTCAAATTCTAAACGTTCTGAAACCATCGATATTGGAGTACCCATAAGCATTTTATTAATAATTTCACTAGTTTTAACTATTTCTTTAATATTAATATTGGAATTAACAATAAATTGCTTATTTTTTACAATTCCTTTATCAGTACAAACAAGGGCTACTAAATGTTCCTCATCAAGTGGAATAATGGAAATTTGTTTTAAAGTATTGAGGTCACTTTCCTTTCCTAATGAAATACTGGTATAATTGGTGATATCACTTATTATTTCTAAACATCTTTCAATCGCATCACTAACCATCAAATTTTGATTAGAGAATATTGTTTGAAGTTTTAGCATATCTTCACCAGTTAGTTCTTTAGGTTGCATTAAATTTTCTACATAATATTTATATCCAAGCTCACTTGGAATACGACCACTAGAAATATGATTTTTCTCCACATATCCTAATTTTTCTAGATAAGCCATTTCATTACGAATAGTTGCACTACTGCAATTAAATCTATCACATAAATGTTTAGAACCAATTGGCTTTGCTTCTTTAATATAGCCTTCTACTATTTCTTTTAAAAGGTCTTTTTGTCTATTATCCATGTTACCACCTTTTAGCACTAATCATTTTTCAGTGCTAGTACCATTATAATATTATGCTTAGCACTTGTCAATATATAACTGCTAATTTAACAAAAAATTAAAAATTGCCTGTTAAGACAATTTACCTTTTAGAAAATCTTTTTAAGAGTAGCATATATTATCAGGAAAAGATAAATTTTCTAAACTTATAAATACATTTTTACTACCACTAGTAATATTATTACACTTATATATTTTAATCTTCTCATTAAATATATTTCTACTACTTCTATATTCTCTACTACCACCATCATAAGCGCTAAGATATATATTCATATTATTAAGCATTTTATCTATAAATAAATTATCTTTAAATAATTTCTCTTTTAAAGTTACAGTATTATTTAATTCATTTACATATATTTCTTTAATACCCATAAAATATATACTATAATCCTCAAATTCATAATATTTTATAATATCTTCATTTAATTCTTTGTTAATATTAAAAGTTATATTTTTAAATTCATATCTATCTAAAAAAGCATTATTAGTATAATGATAAACAAATAACATTTCCTTACAAGTATTATCTATGATAACCGCATTAGAATAATCATATACATCTCTTTTTAAAATATTATTATTTATAACAATTCCTAATAAAACAAATATAACTATAATAATAAATAATCTAACCTTTTTCATAGTCTAATCAATTCTACAAGAATTACTTATTCCCGCATTTCTTAGTGTTTCATAAAGTATATTATCTTCACCTTGAATAACGCCTTTATCACCATCTTTAGTAATAACATATAGCCCAGAGTAAGAATTTTTATTTATATTTTCTTTTATATATTTTAATATTTTAGTTACATCAACATCTGTTTTTATAGTCTTAAGCTCACTTAATTTATTATCATCGCTATCTTTTATAACTTTTATTTCCTTAGACTTAACATAAATTAAATTAGCTCTACAATTTATATCACGTCTTGTAATAACAAGATCATAACCATTTAATTTAATATTATCAGGAAATTCTAATTTAGCATCTTTATAATCTTCACTTTTAATATTAGTATGATAAAAATCCATTTTATCCCGTTTAAAAACTAAAATAGAACCACCTATAAATAAAACGACTAATACTGTTGCTATGATTATTTTCTTTTTCATTTCAAACACTCCTATATAACTATATTATACAATAAACATGACCTAAAAGAAAGATAATTTGTCTTTCTTTTTAAATAATAAAATCAACCGAAAATGTATGAATACTACTTTCATTAAATTCATTATCTTGATTTTCTTCTTGGAAAAGTACATCTTTTACAAGTTTATATTCGCCTGGTTTTAATTTTCCATATAGCCATTCCCAATCAGCTTCCATTTCTAATAAATTATCCTCATTTACATAATAATCTAAAAGTGTCCAACCATATTTATCTATTTTTGTAGGGAAATAATACCATTCGTTGTTTATTTTTTCATATAAAGTAAATGATATACCATAAATATGGTTTTTAGTGTTTAAATTTAAATCTTCAATTATAACTGTTGTGGAACCATCCGTTAAAGTTCCTTCTTTAATTCTCATAGTTATATTTTCTGCTGTATCACCTTTATACTTTTCTCTAGTTTCACTATCTGCTTCTTTCCACAACCACTAATTGTTATAATAAGTAGTAATGATACCATTAATATTTTCTTCATTCTTTAACTCTCCTCAACTACAGTAATAAACTAATTAAAAATTAAATAAATGCCACTTATCAATAAACTTAATAATATTGAAATTACAAATAATAAAACTAATTTTATAATGCTATATTTAGCTATTTGCTTTTTATTCTGTCCTAACGCTCTATATAATATAACCTTTTTCTTTTCATCTTCAAAAATATTAACTATTGTAACAATTAGAATTATAGCGAACAAAATTATACTTAAAATAATAAATATTTTAGTTAAAATTATTGTTGGTTCATAATTAATGTTTGATTTATACTTACGGCTAGCACTGATATCAAACTCTCCTAATTCGCTTATTTTAGTTCTTATTTTATAATCTTTAGTCCAATCTTTTAAATCTAAAACATAAGTTTTATCCCCATAACTAGCTATTTCTTTCATAGTACTATTGCTTATCTTAAAAAGAGAAGAAGAATATTCATGACTACCAATAATATCTAAATCTTTTGAGTAATTTTCAAGTTCTAAAGAAATTATTTTATCAGGAAAATCACTAGACGAATAAAAATCGGATATTTTAACCTCACTATCTTTTAAGTTATAATCTACCATAAATATTTTATTATCAATTGTTATGCCCTCACCAATTATTTTAACTTCTTTTATTTTCTTAATAACATCTAAATCTTCCTTATTGCTTGCAACACTTATAAAAGAGCCTTTATAATTATTGTTGTATAGTTCTATATAATGATTTTTATTAATTACTAATAAAAATATAGCTGTTAAAATAAGAGTTATAATAAACACATATATTTTAGTAGTTTTTTTTCTAAAAAAACTTTTATAAATCATTATTTTCCTCCAACATAGTTTTAATACTTTTATTTAAAGCCTTTTTAGTAGTTTTATAACTAATAAATAAAATTATAACATACAATATTATAAACAATAAAACTATATAGATAATTGGTAAAGGAATATAATAATTATTATAAATTAAATCATAAAGAACATATCTACTAATAATTACATATAAAATTAAATATATAACTAACGATATAATAATACTTATAAATAAAATAATCCCATTTTCAAACATATTTAACTTATTTATTATTCTATTTGTGTAACCACTAAATTTTAAAATACCTAAATAGTTAGACCTATTTTTACTCTTTTTATTTATAAAACTATAAACTAAATTAATAACAATTATCAATATTATGATTGTTATAAAAACAGGAATATTTAAAAGTAAATTTACAAGTTCAACATCAATGGTTAGCATATCATTAATATAATAGCCACTCTTTATTAGTTCGTTGCGTACTTTTTCAACATTTTCATAAGAGTTAATTCTTGCTATAACACCTTGAAAAGTATTAGGTTCATAAGTTGTTACACCATAAATATCGGTAGAACCACTAACACTTGAAATATTAGTATATAAATAATCAAAAGTATCTTTATTAACATAACAAGTTTGGATAGTTCCACTTCCCTTAATACTTTGATATGTTCCTACAATTTTTATAGAAACTGATTCTTTGGGTTCTTCAATACCTTCATAAAAGGCAGGTGTTATCAAATAACTTTTATTAATATATTTATTGCCATCTAAGAATTTATTATAATAAATTTTAGCTTTAAAGTCATCTGGATATACACTATGAGGATAAAAGTTTTTAGGACATACCATTTCATTATTGTTCTTAATATTAGAACCAGTTATTATTTTAATATCATTATTATCTATTAAAGGAGCTATCTCTATCTCACCTATCGCTTTATCCGTGTCAAATTCTTTTACTTCACTATATAATGTTCGTGAAAATTTAAAATTAACATAATAATCAATTTCGGGTATATTGTCTAACACTTTATAATCTTCTTCATTATTATAGACCCATAATTCACGATATTTAGTATTATTAAGAATATAATTTTTTTCTACCTCCTGAGTAAAATAAATCACTGTTAAAGAACTATATATTATAACTAATAAAATACTTAAAATAATAAGAAGTAAAATATTTCTTTTTTCAAATAATCTTTTATTTACAATATAAATTAAATCTCTTAAACTCATAATATTTTACCGCCATCTAAAGTTATTATAACATCAGCATATTCTTTTATTTCATCTGAATGGCTTACAACTATTACACATTTACCCAAACTAGTTAGTTTCTTTAATTCTTTAAATATTAAAGCCTCATTTTCCTTATCTAAATTACCAGTCGGCTCGTCTGCTAATATTATACTAGGGTTATTAGCTAAAGCTCTAGCAATTGCTACCCTTTGTTTTTCTCCACCACTAAGTTCATTTGGATAATGATTTACTCTACTGCCTAAATCCACTCCATCTAGAAGTCTTAAAGCTAAACCTTTTCTATCTTTTTTCTTTATTTTATCATTAGTCATCATCGGTAGAATAACATTTTCATAAGCTTTTAAATAACTATCTAAGTAAAAATCTTGAAATATAAAACCAATATGTTTCATTCTAATGCGTGATAAGTTAACATCATCTAATTTAGTAACATCAACCCCATTTAAAAGATACTTACCACTAGTAAAATTCTCTATTAAACCCATAATACTTATTAAAGTTGATTTACCACTTCCTGAGTGCCCCATTATAGCATATAGTTTTCCGGTTTCAAAACTTAAATTAACATTATCTAAAGCTTTTACGGTCAGTGTTTTTGTTGCATATGTTTTAGTAATACTATCTAAAACAATTAATTCTTTCTTCATTATAAACTCCTTCTATTTTTCTTTATTATACAATAAACATGACTTAAAAGAAAGACATTAGCCTTTCTTTTAAGAATAATTTTTGTTAATACAATTCTAATGTTCCTTTAATTTGCAATAAAGCAAAGATACATCTAGATGATTAGCTTTAATTTAATAATAGCATTCTTATTTATTTTTGTATTGCTTCAAATAAAACATATTCATTATTATAATATAATACTATTGTAGATCCTTTATGACCTTCAAATACAGAGGAATTCAATAATTCTATATTATTAGTTTCAAAATCTAATTTTGGAATATAAATTGAATCAATTAATTTATCAACAACTCCAATTTTATTAGTAGTTCCTAAATAGTCTAATATTGCACTTGATTTGCTATAAAGAATGCCTTTTACTCTTACTAAAGTAGTCACATCAAATGATGGATTTTTTATTTCAGAAACTAATTTATATTCTTTTTCTTGATATGTTCCTGATGATTGACTGTATTTTGAGTTACTAAATTTTTGATTTTCCTTCAAAAAAATAACACAAGATATAAAAATAATAACTATTATAATAAATAAAAATTTTTTTTGCATTATCTTATTCATTTCCTTTACTAACAATATTATAGCATCATTTTATTTTAAAGTAACTACATCTGATATTTTTTCCCAATTATTAGTATCATTATTCATAACTAATAAATCTGAGTAATTTGCCTCATTTAACAAAGTATCTTTTTTTATTTCTCTTAACCCATATTGCCCACCTACAATAGTATAATCAACATTACCAAAATCATCATTAGTAGCTGATAAATATGCTAAATAATATTTTCCTTCTAGTGGTTCTATATCTTTTTCTATTTTAGTTTCGATTTTATAACTTTTTAATTCTTCTAGTGAAATATTATTTTGTTCCATAACTTCTATAACCTTTTCTGCATCGTCTTCACCTTTTATCCAATCTTCAAAATTCATAACTCCGCCTAAACGAGCAAATTCTATACGTTCTGAATTTATTTCACCTTTAATTACAGATAATACATTAGCAGTACCAAATGTATATGGCAAAGTGTTTTCATTTGTTGTTAAATTACTATTACTCACTCCTTTTACTTCTTCAATTTTGAGTAAAACTATGTCGTCAACATGTTCTTCGATTATTCTGGGATTTGAATAATCATACAACCTATCTACTGATAAAGTAGATATAATTGTGTTATCAGATAATTTAAAATTATTTTTGTATTGATAATTCGCATGAATTGATAACGCAAATAATCCACCAACAGCCAGAATAAAAACCGCTATATTTTTTAATTTTTTCATTTATTATTTTCCTCCTTCTTAATAAATACTATGTAAAGTATTAATATCAACCGATTGCACAGTTTGAACCTTTCTACCAGCTCCAGTTTGACACATTATACTATTTTTATTGGTAGTATGTGCAAGCCCTAAAGCATGCCCTATTTCATGTGCAATAGTTCCTTGCTTCTGAGAATCTGTTTGATTAGCCATTGTAGATCTATTTAAGAAAATTTTTGCAAATTTCCAATTAGTTGTTGTAACATTTGCTATAGGATTTCCAACATTAGAATTATTTTCTTTAGAAGCATACATTTGAGTTATAGCTAGAGTAGAATCATCAAGTAAACTAAAACTAGAATTTTTAGCATAGAAATCTATTGTAGTATACATAGTATTTGTACTATCACTAAAAACAGATATCTTGCTACTTTGATTATTCCAATCATTAGCCGCTTTGGTTATTAAAGATCCATACAACGATAAAGTATCTGGAGTTGTGGATCTACAATAAGAAAGTGAATTAATTCCAGTAGATAATTTGCCTCCAAAAACTGGTTCAGCCGCAAAAGTTTTTTCACTAAATATAGTGAAAACAAATAAAGATACAATTAACATTTTTAATAATTTCATTTTCATTTTCCTTTCATAAATAACGATGTCAACCAACACTCCATATAATACCTCTTAAGCTCTCATTCTAAATATTACATCAATTATGTATACTTAGAGCTCATACCTCCTCTCGCGTTTATAACAAGCTATAAGCTCATTATCACTTTTAAATTGCTATATCTACACCACTCATTCGGTCGTAAACTGAAGATGCTATGCCACTAAATTTAAATACACCACCATAACCATTTCTAGATAAAGTATAATTTTTACTATCAGCTAAAGTTATAACTCTAGTTGCATGTTGATAACTAGCGTAAACATGCCCACCTTTGTTTACTCTAAAGTTTTGATTTATAACTATTGAAGAACCTGATATTGGTAAAGATAGCGATACTCCAAAACCATTATTAAACTTTTGAATTTCTCCTGAGGTTCTAGTACCACTCGTGCTTGATATAGTCGTAACAGGGTTATTAACTAAAGATGTATTTTCTAAATAAGCTCCCATAACATCATAACTTCTTATACTAGGAACTGTAGTCCAATTAGTGGTTAAGGATATATAACAATCACTAGCTATTTTAAATGTTTTTGAACCGTCATTTATTGATGTACTATAAAGAGCTCTATTATATTCGTCTTTAATTTCTTTAATAGTTATATCACCATTCATTATATTTGATTTAACAAATTTGCTATAATCTTCTTCATTAAATAAATCTTGGCTTCCATTCCAATACATCATTGATAAAAATTCATATTCTTCCTTCGTAAAAGAAACTCCTTTTTCATTAACATAATAACTTTCTTTAGCATAAGCTCCACCTATAAAGATAAAACAACTAAATAGTAAAACAAATATTTTACTTTTCATTTTAATTCCTCCTTCATTTCAAAATTAGCATATTTTGTCAAAAAAAGGTAGGGCTTATTAAGCCCTATCATATTTTTATAATATATTTTTATAATTTTAGTTTAAAAATTCTTGTAGTTTAGTTTGCAAGGCCTTAATAATTTCATTATCATCGTCTTTTGTAATATCTTGACATTCATATTGTCTTAATAGCTCTGTTCCATTATATTCTCTATATAAAAGATAATTATTTTTTTCACGATATTGCCACTCTTTAGTTATGTCATGGTCCTTAAGACAATAAATTATCAATTTTGCCTCGTCAATATAAAATATTTCTTCATTTTTATTTCGATAAAAATAGATACCACCTTTATCAAGAGTTAATTTCTCTTTTAATTTTATTTCAAGGATTGTTGGATATTCATTATGGATAGGATTCGGATAATTTACTTTAAGTTTCTCTGGTATTATATAGTCGTTGGCAAAACTTTCATTTACTTCTAGCTTTATATTTTCAATAGTTTCTTTAAAAGTTATTTCTAAATATAAATTTTTTATTATATATTTAATATTATCATAATTAAAATATTCATCAGTACCTACAAAATTTATTAAAGTTATTTTATCACTATCAGTTTCCATAATCAAACGTTCTTTGTTGTCTCGTTCTTTATAATACAATCTTAAATTTTTAATTTCTTCATTAGTTTTAATTTCATTTGTTGTAAAATATATTTTCTCTCTTGTTATAATTAATAAACCATCTTGAAGATTAATATTATCACTATAATATTTTACATCATAAGCTTTAATAGAATTATAATTATAATAAAAATAATATCCGAAAAATAAAGTACACATTATAATTAATAATACAATTAATTTAAAAATAGTTTTTTTAATTTTATTTCTTTCTTGATAAATAACACCATTAATATTAACTACTTTAGATTTATTTTCCTTGTTTTCTTTCTCACCATAAAGTAATTCATTGGTTGTAACATTAAAAATTTCACTTAATCTAAGCAAAGTTTGATAATCAGGATAGGTTTTCCCTCTTTCCCATTTTGATATCGCTTCTCTCCCAATAGGGATTAATTCTCCTAATCCTTCTTGAGTTAAGCCTTTTTCTTCTCTAAGTTCTTTTATAAATCTACCAATTTTTTCAGGATTCATATAAACAAACTCCTCTTTAATTTATATAATACATATAAATTTTAAATAAATCAATAAAAAGACTATTTTAAGCACTCTAACATATATTTTACTATGGGTATTGGAGTTAAATTACAAAGACTTAGAACAGAAGATTTTATTTGGGTTATTTACTTTTTTATAGCTCTTGCTGCTTTAATATCAGACAGCTATGAAAGAGATTATGTTCTAACTAATAATCAAAATGATAAAAGAAAATTTAAAACAATTAATATTATTATATTAACTGTTGCTTTTTGTATCTATATTTATTTTGTTTTAATAAATTATGAGGATGTAAAAGAGTTGAAAAGAGAGGCAACAAAAAAAGAGGTAGCTTTAAAGCATTTAGGCTTAGTAGCTGCACTCCTCTTTTTATCAGCTGGCGTTATTTCTTTATATGTTGAATTAAACAAAGAAGAAGGATTAGAAAATATCGAGTTATTTTAAAGAGCGATATGCTTTACCAATTTCTGCTGTTCTTCCTTTAAGTTGAAATAATTCACTTATATTCACAACTTGATAACCCATTGCATATAATCTAGGCAAAACTATCTTTAAAGATTCATAACTGGTTTCATATAATTCATGCATTAAAATAATTGAACCATCACTAACATTATCCATAATATAATTTACAATATGATCAACGTTTCTGTATCGCCAATCTTCTGTATCTAAATTCCATAATATAAATGGTATTGTTGCATTCTCTAAATTAGTTTTAGAATAAGCTCCATAAGGAGGTCTTAAATATTTGATATTATCACCTGTTAGGCTATTATAAAGTTCATTAACCTTATTTAAAGAAGTATTAACTTTAGCTAAACTATTCTTTTTTATATTCATATGCTCATAGGTGTGACTAGCAACTTCATTTCCTGAATTATAAGTATCTACTACACATTTATTACAAGCATTCATCATTCTTCCTACCATAAAAAATGTTGCATGAGCTTTATTCTTTTTTAATTCTTCTAATATTAAACTATTATAAACACTACTAGGCCCATCATCAAATGTTAAGGCTACACTCTTTTTATTAGCATCAAAATTATAACCATCTTCATTAGTATATTCTTCTTCTTGTGGATTAAACTTTAAACATTCTTTTATTTCTTGATAATTAATTGTTAAAGTGGGTATTTCACTATAATTATAAGAATATACATAATCATAGTAATATATTATCACTTCATTATCTTTCACAAAATAACTCTTATAACCAGTTGAAGTACTATTTTCTAGTATACTCTTAACAATAAATTCTGGATATTTAAGATTTAATAATTCTTCTTCTTTTAAACTAAAAGTATCTATTTTATCTTCTAAAATTAAATCGCTAAAAGTAATCTCATCACCCGTTTTAGTATCAATTAAAAAAGTTTTAAAACGTTCATTTTCTAAATAAACTAAACTTTTAAAATAAGCCTCATCACTATTTTCATATACTAGTTCCAAAGCTTCATTTTCTTGTTTTACTTCATCTATATATAACAATATATCTTTATCATTTAAAACACTAGATTTACTTGAATCAGGTTCTTTATCGTTAAAAGATATAATAAGTCCTATAGCCATAATAACTACAAATAATAAAAGAACAATTAATAAAATTACTTCTTTACTTCTGCATTTCATTTGATTCACTACCTATAGTCTTATTATACCATATTTTAGATATTTTTTACATCCTTTTTATTAAAGAACATATAAGAAATAATAAGCATTATTATAATATAAATTCCTACCACTAATAAAGATATTAAAGGCTTAATATTATATGGATTATTAGTAAAGTTAATTAAATAACTAAAATCCCAATGAAGTGATACAAATAACTTAAATAAGTTAAATGAATAAGTTAAAGCTAGACTATTTATAATATTACCAACTAAATATAAAAGAAAAGTTAAAGTTATAGATGCTGAGGTTGATAAAGTTATTACACTTAACATAAATGAAAATACTGTTAAAATTAAATATATAGGTATTTTAGCTCCTAAAGTTAATAATAAATATTTAAGTATTGGTACACTTATTAATGAATGATTATAAAGAATAGCTGGCAATTCTATAGTCTTAAAACCAAGTATAATTCCTCCTAAAATTATTTCAGTTATAATCATAAATAAAATAACTAAAGGCACTAATAATAAAACTGTTAACAATTTAGAGGTTAATATTGTACTTCTCTTATAAGGCTTAGTAAGTAAAAACTTAATAGTTCCTTTATTAAATTCTTCACTCACAATAGAGCCACATATTAAAACAATATAAATTAGAATGAATAATTCAAACTCACTAGAAAAATTCTTTAAAACCGCATATAAACTAGAACTATCATTAATATTTATTTTATTTTCTATTACATATTTATTAATATTTATTTCTTTTTCCAAAAAATTTAATCTTTTAGTTTCTTCTTTTGTAAGACCGTTTTTATCTTTTAAGTTATAATATTCTGCTAAATTAGTTGTAATGTAATTAATACTTTGATATAAATAATCCTGGTTATCATAAGGTATACTGTTATCTAAGCGATATTCATATATCTTAAGTAAAGATTCATTTAATTTAAGCACTTTTTTATCTGTCGCTGTTTTAATTTTTTCTTCTATTCTCTCCTTTTCTAAATTAAGAAAATATTTGTAATCATTGTTTTTTATTTTGGTATATAAAATATTATATTTATTCTCTAAAGTAATATCTAAATTCGGGTCTTTTGTCTTATACTTATTAGTATATTTTTCAAATATAATATCATATAAATAAGTATCTATTAAATAATCAGTACTTGTTCCTTTAAACTTATCTTTTAATTTTAAAGCATCAATCATACTAATATTTTCAATATATTCATCAAGATTCTCCTCTAATGTAATATCTAAATCTTTATTAATACTTTCTAATTCTTTTATATCAGGACCACTTTCTAGATTATAATTATCCATATCTTTATAGATAAAATTAGTTAAAAGAGCATATAAAATAAAAACAATCGTTACAATCATAAAACTTCTTTTTTTGAATATCTTTACTAATTCATTTTTAATCAGTCTAATCAATTTTCTTGCCTCCCGCTCTTTTAATAAAAGCTTCTTCCAAAGTGAGAGTTTCTTTAACTACTTCATAAACTAAAATATCATTTAAAACTAAGTCTTTGATAAATAAGGCTATATCACTCTCTTCTTTTATGACTTCTATATGATTATCATCTATAATTCTATCCTTATCACTTAAAAATTTTAAAATATTTTCTATATCACTTACTTTAATAATATATTTATTATCTTTAACTTCTTTTATTTTATCAATTGTATTTTCTTCAATTATTGAACCTTCTGATATAATACATACTTTATTACAAAAACTTTCAAGTTCACTAAGATTATGACTAGATATTAAAATGCCCATTCCAAGTTTCGCTAGCTTTTGTAAAAGATTACGTAAATCTTTTATTCCTTCTGGATCTAAGCCATTAGTAGGTTCATCTAAAATAAGTAATTCTGGACTATTAATTAAAGCGATAGCAAGTCCTAGCCTTTGTCTCATGCCTAAAGAGTATTTGCTAACTTTATCATTTATTCTCTCTTCTAGGCCTACTAAAGAAACAAGCTTTAATATATCTTCGTCTGTTACACGAGAATATAAATTAGCCTGCAATTTTAAATTCTCGAAACCTGTTAAATACATATAAACATCAGGAGATTCTACTATAGCTCCAACTTTGCTTATAGCTTTAACAAAATTCCTTCTTATGTCATAGCCATTTATCAAAACTTTTCCTGAACCTTTTTGAAGTCCCAAAATACATTTAATCGTTGTTGTTTTACCAGCGCCATTAGGACCAATAAAAGCTAGAATATCCCCTTTATCAATTTCAAAAGAAACATCCTTTAAAATATATTTTTTACCAAATTTTTTTGATAAATTTTCTACTTTTAAAATATTCATATTATTTCCTTTCAAATAGCGGAAGCGGTTAAATATAATATAACATAAAAAAAGAATAAGAACAAGTTAAAGAAAAAGTAGACTAAAATTAATCTACTTAATTATTTACTTTCTTGTTCTAAAGTTCTTACTAAAGCCATTACTTGCTCTAATTCTTCACATAATATTTTTTATTTTTTGTAACTAATAAATTTTTACAGTTAGGACATATTTCTCCTGTTGGCTCATACCAAGTTGCATACTTACACTCAGGAAAATTACTGCACCCATAAAATACTTTGCATTTTTTAGTGTGCCTTGCCACTATTTCGTGTTCACATTTAGAACATTTTCCATAGCTTTAAGTATAATTAACAAAATATCACTTAAACAAGTCAAATCTGTGCGCATATAAGTAATCAAACCTATTATCTCATTATTCAATTATAAGTATAACAAAAAGTAATTATTATATCTACTAATTTTAATTATCAGTACGTTTTCTATTTAATTCTCTCCCTATTTCATTAAACTCTGGAGCATTAGTAAAATCAATCTCAATTCTACAATCGTCGTCATATTCTTCAACATAAGCAATAATAGGATTATGAAAAATACCTTTCTGAGCAAGTTTTAATCCATCATAACTACTATTATGAGAAACACTCTTATCAAACTCACGTTCTTCCATTCCAAGTTCTCTAATAACATGCGTTTTTATATAATGATAAAAATAACCTAGACATGGATAATAATCAGAATAATTTTCAAAATTCTGGTCATCATATTCTTCTAATAAATCCTGCTGTTGCTCTGATAAATCCTCAAAAGTTATTTGCCCTTTAGACATTTGTGTTTGCAGTTCATTAGCACTTCTAATATTATCCAAAACATTTTTAAAACCAGCAGAATAGAGTAACACTCTAGTAAGAATATTATATAGTAAAACGATTTCGTTTATTTCTTTTTCTGAATAACTATCAAATTTATTAGCCAACCCCTTATCCTTAAGATAAGCTTCATGCATAAATTCATTATATCTTTTCACAATATTTGGAATATTTACTTCTGATAAATCAATCTCATCTTTAATAGCATAATCAAGATTATTTAAGTCATAAGGTTCTGCTAAATAGTTTATTCTATATAAAGCATTTGCCATACACATTTCATTAAATAAATATAATACAAAATTCAATGAAACAATTCGTTGATATTTACTATTTTCAAAATCCCATTTACCAACAGAAGGTTGAACATAATTAATAAAAATCCCATCTACAAATTGAACTCTTGCTAAAATTCCATTTCTTTCTGTAGAATAAATAATTCCATTTTTTGATAAAGTATAAAATAATAATTTTAAATAATCATTTAATAGCAAATCAAAACTATCATATTTTGAACCCCTAAGTTCTGCTTCTCCAAATTCCTCTGGGTATTTTCCAATAATACTTATTGTATTAAAATTGTCCATATCTATTATCTCCTTCCTAAATTAGAACCATCAGTAGGTGCATCTTCTGGTGATATTTCATAATTAAGAACAAAACCTTGATTTAATAAATTATTTTCTAAAGCTGCTTTTTTAGCTTCAGGCGTTAAATGTGCATAATTATCAAGCATTAATATCAACGAATTTGGTTCTCCTGGAATCTCTTCCTTTAACCCTGATGTTAATACATAATAACAAATATTTTTGACTACTTCTTGTACTCTTTTGCTTAAAAAATGATAAAATTGATATCCATAATTAGAACCCTGTAAACACTCAACTTTACCTGAAAGTATATAGTTATACGCATATAAAACATATTCTAAAAGACTTTCTCCTGTATAAAAAGTGCGATATATAACTTCATAACAATAAGCAAAAAGATTATTTACTGGTAAAATATGAGGGTCAACTTCTAATATAAATTGTTTAGCTGAAGTTTTTAAATATCCTAATCCCTCAATGGTACCAAATCTCTCTAAATAAGACTTTAATAAATTCATAGATTGAAGGGCATTCGCTTTAGAATTAAGTTTAGAAGCTCTTATTCTCTCTTTTATAGTCTTACACTTATATACTTCTTTATTATCTACTATAACTCTTAAAATAAAGTAATTATCAGCATCTTCAATATTAAAATTTGGCATTTCAATACCATTAGTGTCCACAGCATTCTCTAAATTAATAGTACCAAAATCACGAATAGAACAACCTCTTTTCAAAGATGTTAATGTACCTTTTATTTTTCTTAAGATAGGCTTCCCATCTCCACCAATTACATAGAAAGAAACTGTCATTTCTTTACCAACAAATGTCTCAAAAATTTCTCTCATCCGATCATAATCTTTTGAGCTATATATCTTATTATTACATTTTTGCTCTTCTTCTCTTAACTCAGATACATAGTCAAAATTATATCCTCCGAGCCATGAACTAATTTTTTTAAGTTCTTCGCCACTATTAATAATGCAATTATACTCTTTTTCTAGTTCTTTTTTGTTTCTATATAAGGCAATGGCATCCTCATCAGTTTGAGCATTAGCAGTATGCAAAAAAACTAAAGTATCAAAAGTAATTTGTTCTCCCTTTTGTTCTAGATAACATAAAACGCTATAATTCTCAGCAAGAACTCTTCCTAAAGGTAGACCTAATTCTTGGAAATGAATTAACTTTTTTATTACTTCTTCCGTTTGTGATCTAAAAAGTATACTATCTAATTCTGTAGAGTTTATTTTCTTTACTTTTGAAGACATAGTCCAAGTTAAATCATTAAGGCAATTATAAGTATCTTTATTTATTACTAAACCATGCATTTCTGCTAAAACTAAAAAATCATAAATTTCTCCTACATAATTCGTATTTACCCCATTTTGATGCCAAGTTCTAAAATTAGGCAAAATTTCTTCCTTAAATTTTTTAATACTAAGATTATCTTTTTCTAATCCTGCTATCCAATGGACTATAATATAATCAGTACACAAAGCTAAATCTTCATTATCAGAAAAAAAGCCTAATTCTTTAGCAATATTAATATATTTAGAATTTTCTCTAACGGCTTTATAAAATTCCATAAAAGACCCCCTTAAATGTCTTTTATTATAACATATGATGATATTATTTGTCAATTTTTACAAAAAGAAAAGACTACTTAACGTAGCCACATTCTTCACATAATACTTTTTTATTTTTTGTAACTAATAAATTTTTACAGTTAGGACATATTTCTCCCGTTGGCTCATACCAAGTTGCATACTTACACTTAGGAAAATTACTGCACCCATAAAATACTTTACCTTTTTTAGTGTGCCTTGCCACTATTTCGTGTTCACATTTAGGACAGTTTCCATAGCTTTTTGTTTCTTTTTCATCTTTTTTTACATAGTTACAGTTAGGATAATTAGAACAAGCAACAAATTCTCCATATTTACCACTTCTAACAACTAAATCACTACCACACAGAGGACAAGACTCTCCTGTTTTTTCAGGTTCTTTCTTTTCCATTTCTTTAAACGCTTTTTCCACTAAAGGAGCAAACTCTTGATAAAAATTAGTTAATACTTCAATATTATCTTTTTTATCATCAGCTATTTCATCAAGTTCTGTTTCCATATTAGCTGTATATTCAACATTTACTATTCCACTAAAGAACTCTTGTAATTTATCAGTTGTTTCTATCCCAATATCAGTTGGATAAAACTTTTTATCTTCAATTTTAACATAGCCCCGGTCTTTAATCGTTTTCATAATCGTTGCATAAGTACTTGGTCTACCTATTCCTAAACTTTCCATTTCCTTAATTAAACTTGATTCTGTGTATCTTGGAGCAGGCTTAGTAAAGTGTTGGAATTTCTCTATTTTATCAGCAGCAATAACATCACTTTTATAATTTTTAAAGTCTGGTAAAATAACATCTTCGCTATCTTCAAATTCTTTATAAACCTTTAAGTAGCCATCAAACTTTAAAACACTTCCTGATGCTTTAAATTGATATCCATTATTTTCTAAAGTTACAGTAGTTGCTAAAGTTTTAGCATTACTCATTAAATAAGCTAAAGTTCTTATATAAATTAAACGATATAACTTATATTCATCAGCACTTAAATATTCTTTTAAAGACTCTGGAGTACGCATAATACTAGTTGGTCTTATTGCTTCGTGAGCATCTTGAGCTCCCTTAGGTTCCTTTGATGCTTTAACTCCACCTACATATTCTGGTCCATAATTATTTTTAATATAACTTTTAGTATCATGAACAAAAACATCACTTAAACGAGTTGAATCTGTACGCATATAAGTAATTAAACCAACCGTTTCATTCCCTATATTCATACCTTCATATAATTTTTGAGCTATTTGCATTGTTTTACTTGAAGAAAAATTAAGACGATTTGCTGCCATTTGTTGTAAAGTTGAAGTTCTAAAAGGATCTTTTGCTTTTTTTAACTTTTCTTTTTCTTCTACATTTTCTATCTTAAAAGACTTAGATAATTTATTTAATATCTCATCAGCTTCTACTTCACTATTAATTTCTATTTTTTTATTATGGTATTTCTCAAGTTCGGCTTTAAATTCTTTAAAATCAGCTTCAATAGTCCAATACTCTTTAGGAATAAAAGCTAGTATTTCCCTTTCTCTATCAACTATTAATTTAAGTGCTACTGATTGAACACGTCCAGCACTTTTACCACCAGTTTTTCTTTGCATTAATTTACTTAATCTAAATCCAATAATACGATCTAGCATTCTTCTTGTCTCTTGACTTTTAACTAAATCCATATCTATTTTACGTGCATTATTTATTGCATTTACTACAACATCTTTGGTTATTTCATTAAAAACAACCCTTTCATAATCATTATCTTTTAAAGCAAGCTCATCATATAAATGCCATGATATAGCTTCTCCTTCACGGTCAGGGTCTGTTGCAAGTATTACTTTATCGCTTTCTTTAGCCATTTTCTTTAAAGCTGAAATATCTTTTTTCTTTCCTGTTATTGGAATATAATTAGGTTTAAAATCATTTTCTATATCAATTCCTAAACCATATTTTCCAGTTGTTGCTAAATCCCTAATATGTCCTTTACTAGATACTACTTTATAATCTTCCCCTAAATACTTTTCAATCGTTTTACTTTTTGCAGGTGATTCTACAATTACTAATTTACTCATTTTCTTTTCCCTTTCTTAAAGTATCTATTACTTCTAGCCATTTTTCTTCATTTCCTATCCAAAAGTTTGGATTAATATTCTCACTATCATCATCTTTATTAATATCATTAAAATAATATTCAATTATTTTTAAATTTTTACATATATCTATTTCTAATTTAGGCTCTTCTATTAATCTATTTTGAATATTAATTAAAGTTATATTTTTATTAGGAAACAAAAGACCAATTGCTTTTAAAAAGCTTTTAAGTTCTTCTAAATTAACATTTTGATTAGTAAGCATTGCTATATTTCTAGCTTCTTTAATATGTTCTTTTAATCTATTGTATCTTTTTTGCATTAATTTTTTACAATTAAGAATTGCTGCCCCAATGTCTTCATCCTCTTTTATATGATGAGCAATAATTATCCCGTTATTATCTTTAATTCTTTTTAAACCTGGAATATGCCACTCTTCACTTACATCTTGAAAACTATTTAAAAATACATTAAAATCACTTTCAAAAAGCCTCAAAACAGTTTTCAAATCTGTGCCTAGCCAATCAAAAGGATAAGCATAAGTTCTAAGGCCAGTTAACGTAAGATAATAGGCTGGTCTGCAAAAAGGACCTATACTAAAAACTAAATCATATTTATTAACCATAAATAACCTAATTACTTTCTTTATTTGTGCTTATTATGAGTTATAGAGATAACTATCTAACTTCTCGTTTAAATAGTTAAAGTAATTGCTTTTAATCGCTAAACTACTCATCTTTAATTTTAAACTCACTTTTTCATTAATTGCAAGTATTTCTTCATCAGTATACACTTTTTCTGTATAGTAATTAATATTATTAGTACTAGAATCATAAAAAGCATATTCATTTTTCCATGATGCATCATCAAATATGACTAATGACTCATAATCAGCATCTAAAACATCATAGCCTGAATATAAACGCGAATCAAAATTTAAATTAAATAGATTAGCTAAAGTAGGTGTTGTATTTACGTGAGCTGTAAATTCTTTAAACTCTGTCTTTGATAGTGATGAATTATAAATTATAAAAGGTACTCTTTCTGAATCATTATCTTTAGAAATATCATAGCCATAAGCTTTAGTTAAATTAGGTTTAGAAATACCATAAGGATAGTGGTCAGCAAATAAAACAATTACTGTATCATCTAACATATCTCTCTCTTCTAAACCAGTTAATAATGAACCTACTGCATCATCAACAACCTTTAATTTTGACATATACGCTCTAACATCATTTGGATAACTAGTTGGAAATAAATCTTTATATAAATAATTATATGTTGAATCATCCGTATATGGCATATGTGATGTAACTGTCGTTAAAAATGTCATAAATGGTCTGCCTGTTTCTTTTTCGTCTAGCACCTTCAAATAAGATTTAATAAAGTCATCATCACTAGCCCAATTACCATAAGAAGTACTATACTTAATATTTAAATCTGTAACTTTATAATATTTTTTACTTCCTAAATTCTTATGAATTGTAGTTCTTGGATAGTAAGCATCAATATGATCATGATAACTACTAGTAGAATAACCTTTATTATTAAACAAGTTAAATAAACTAGTAAAATAAGTATTATTCTTATAATATGTCGCTGTACAATTATTATTAATTGTATAAAGCCCTGTTATATTACTAAATTCATTATTTATAGTACTACAAGTATTTCTTGGACTATAATAGTTACTCCAACTCCAGCCTTCGTTATATAATTTATAAATATTAGGATAATATTCTTCGTTTATCATTAAATTACTACCTGATTCAATCATTAAAACAATCAAGTTTTTATTTTCAAATATCCCTGTATAAGCATTTGTTTTACTTGGATATTTACTTATAAAATACTTATTTAAAGTATTTTTATTAACATTTTTTTCTTCATCAATAATACTTTTCCAAATATCATTATCAATTGTTAATTGCTTTTTAAATGTAAGTGAGGCTTCTGGCTTACTAGATTCTAAATCATCAGGATTATAATCTATCTCCGTATCTAATTCTTCTCCTGGAAGTAAATATTCCTTTACATCTAAAAATCCAAACCCAATATACCCAAAATCACTAACAAGCAAACTAGGATTATTAGGTTTTTTAAATAAATCTAATGATGAAACTGATTGCATTTTATTTTGAAAAACATCAAACTTTAAAGTTGTATAAAAACCTAAGCTAAAAAATATTAATAGCAATACTTCAAAATATTTAATAATGCCTAAATATATATCCCACTTTCTTTTTGGAATATCAAAAGTTATTCTTTTATCAACAAAAATATAATAAATTAACAATAAAATTAACGGAATAAAAATAAAATAATAAGTTATATGGAAACTTTTAATGAAATCCCAAATATATGAAGTTACAGCCTCTGCTTGAGAACTAGAAGCAATAGAGACATATATACTAAAATAATTTTTAAAACCTAATTGAACAATTCCGTAAACGCTAAAAAAAGTAACAAAAATAATATTAAATATTGTTCCAGCCCGTTTAGGCAAAAAAGAAAATAAAAAACTAAAAAAAGTAGCTAAAATATTAAGTCCAAAAAATATTCTTAAACTTGCCCACGATAAAAGCGTTAATCCACTAATTAAATGGAAAATAATTTCCAAAAGTAATAGCGATACTAATAACAAACAATAATTTCTAACAAACTTATATTGCCACAATCTCCTTATTTTCTTCATTATTACCCAACTCCTCTATTATTTTCTTTACTGGTTTATAACTCATACGATATTCATCAAAAACCCCATATTTTTTTATTAATTCTAAATGTTCTTTTGTAGGATAACCCTTATGTTTTTTTAAATTATATTCTGGGTGAAGTTTATCCATTTCATACATTAAATGATCTCTAGTTACTTTAGCAACAACACTAGCCGCTGCAATAGATAACGATAAAGCATCACCATGAATAATTGGCTTAGAAGGAATATCTATATCATTTAAGCTCATCGCATCGCTTAAGATATATTCTGGGGTTATATCTAAATTATTTATAGCTATATACATTGCTTTTCTTGAAGCCTCCAAAATATTAATTTCATCTATTTCTTTAGCACTAACAATACCTACTCCAATACTAATGGCATCCTTCTTTAATATTTCAAAATACTCTTCTCGCTTTTTTTCGCTTAATTGCTTCGAATCATTTAATCCTTCTAAATGATAATTTTTAGGTAAAATTACTGCTCCAGCAACAACTGGGCCAACTAGAGGACCTCTTCCGGCCTCGTCAACTCCTGCTATTAAACAAATATTATTTTTATATAGTTCTTTTTCATATTTTAATAAATTAGATTTCATTATCAAACACAATTCCTTTTATATACTCATCCTTGATATCATTAATAATACGATTGCTAATTCTCTCATAATCAGCTTCTCCATTTCTCATAGCTCCCATTCTTCTTCCTAATTCATTATATATTTTTTCAAAGTCAAGTTCAATATTATTTGGTTCAATTCCATATCTATCTTGTAAAATTGACGGATAATATCTATTTAATTTATTAAGAATATGAACTGCAACTTCGTTTACATCTAATACCTCAGTTTTTATTGAAAAGAAAGATGCTAAATTTAAAGCCACCTCACTGTTTTCAATTTTAGGCCATAAAATGCCTGGAGTATCTAAAAGCATAATATTATGATCTGTTTTAAGCCACGTTAAGCCTTTTGTAATTCCTGGTTTATTTCCAACACTTACCACTTTTCTACCTGCTAATTTATTAATTAGTGTCGATTTCCCAACATTAGGAATTCCGACTACTAAAACATGAACCTCTTTCTTTTTAAGACCTTTTTCTAATCTCTTAGCTTGTAACGTTTCCATTAAACTATGAGTTTCACTAATTATACTTGAAATATCATTAGGATTATTTAAATCAGCCAAAATAACCTTAGTTCCTAAATTTTCATAGTATTGTCTCCATTTATCCATTAAAATAGGGTCTGCTAAATCTTTTTTTGTCATAATAAGTATTTTAGGTTTAGTTCCTATTATGTCATAAATATTTTTTATCTTCGAAGATCTAGGTATACGCGAATCAATAAGCTCGTATACTAAGTCTATATTTTGATATTCTTTAAGCATTAATCTTTTGGCTTTTTCCATATGTCCTGGATACCAATTTATTGTATTTTTATCATTCATTTTATTTCACTCCTTTTTTTGATTGTGATGATAGAAAATATATTTCATAGCCATCAACAAGCTGTTCTATCATGTTATTTAACTGGTTAATCAATTCTTTGTTAGTTCCATTAATTGCCTCGTAGTAAGCTTTGATTCCTAATAAAAGCAATTTTGCCTTATCATAAGACGGAATTATACTTTGCATGATTTCATAGTATTCTTCTAGTGAATGATTTCGCCTTGCACTATGCAAATTACCTTCAGTGACTCTATCTAGTTTACGAGCAAAATTTGGTGATGTAGCACTATTAGATACTTCATCTGTTTCCATGGCATTAAACATCTCTTCTAATCCTCTACTATCATTTTCCTTTATTTCTTTGCTATTATCAAGCCTATAGTAAGAATCACCATTCGTCGTTTTATATGACTGACTTATAGGAATTCTCATTTGTAAAAAACCAGTACTAATAGTAACATTCCATGCGTCTTCTAATTTTATTTCACTAACAGACAAATGCCCAATTTCATGAGCAATTATCTGTTGAAATATTAAATTTAATTGCCAGTTTATATTTAACTCTTTCAAAAACTTTCTTGGTATCTTTATATTTATAGTATTACTAAAAGCTTCATAGGAAGCAGACGATTCTTGTAAATCACTTTCATCGTCGGACTTAATATATAAATTTTGTAAATTTCTTTGCAAAGCTGAATTAGAAAAACCATTTTTATTATTATTCTCTAAATACTTTTTACCTATATTATCTATAAATTGTCTAATCTCATTTAAAGTTTGCAAAGATTTAAATTTTTTAGCTAATATTTTACTCTTAATTTCATCTGAAACTGGTATGATTTTTCCATTATTTTCAATATAAAAATATAATTCTCGCGTAAGAATATCTGTACCTTCTAATATTTGCATATCTTCAAATTTAAAATTGTCTATCTCAACAACTATTTTACTCATAAAATTAAATCCTCCTTTGATGAAGAGAAAACTAAAAAAAATGTAAAAACTTTTTGATAATCTCTTGTTTTATAAAGGGTTGCTAGGGTGTTTCTTTAAATCCCACTTACCCAGTTGATTGTCGAATTTTGTCGATTATTCATCTACTTCACTTCCTTTTATATTGCTTAGTAATTGGTAAATTTTATTATAGCAATCATTTCTATTTTCTTCTAAATTATACTTATCCATTATTATCATCCATCTTACTTTCATTTAAATATTTATTATAAAATTCATCCATAGAAGAAATATATTCTTGATCCTGTATTATTCTATATTTTTCATATTCGCTTTCTGCTTTATCGACTGCCTCTTTGTGTGAAATATTTCCAGAATGTTTCAAAATATTTTTTCTTCTAAATTTTAATAAGTCATCTGTTGCATTAATCCAATCCTGCATAGTCATAATATGCCTTTCTTTTGCCTCATCTTCTGCAAAAACTAGAAACATATTTGTTAAATCATTTAACTTATTTAATTCTTCTTCATTCAAGTAATTTTTAGCAATTGAAACATCATATTTATATATCAATCCGTCAGGGCTATTCTTCCAATTTGTAAGTCCCATATGATCTTTGTTGGAATCTGCTCGACTATATATAAGTTCAGCGGCTGTATGTCCAGAGATGGCGAAGTGAAGTTTATTTTGCACAATTTTGAAAAAGGTATAGGCTTCTTCTGACTTAGAATTATAATCTGTTGATGTGGCAATAAATAAATCTGTTATTTTTTGATAAGACATTCTTTCACTTACTCGGATAGTCTTTATTCTTTCAAGTAATTCGTCAAAGTATTTCATATCGTATTTATTACCTTTGATAAATCTTTCATCATTTAGAGCAAATCCTTTAGTCATATATTCCTTTAATATTTTTGTTGCCCATATTCTAAACTCCGTTGCCTTCTTGGAATTGATTCTGTAGCCTACTGCAATAATAGCGTCTAAATTAAAGACATCTGTATTATAATTTTTTCCATCATCTGCAGTTATTTCCATTTTGGAAACAACTGAATCTCTATTTAATTCTCCATCATCAAATATATTTTTCAATTGTTTTGAAATAGCAGGCACTTGCACATCAAAAACTTTTGACATTCCTTTTTGCGATAGCCATAATGTTTCATCTTTATATATTGCATCAACAACTATATTACCATCTTTATTTTTATAAATTAACAAATTATTTTTTTCTTCTAACTCATTCATTTTTTCACCTCTTTTTCTTGTTTTTAGCAAAATGTGTAAAAACTTTTTTATTTAATCCCTTTATTTATAAGGCTTTGCTAATGATTTTCCATAAATCCTGATACCATAATTTATTATGTTTTTATCATTCATTATTTTCACTTCCTCTACTTTCTTATTTTAGAATCGTATTTTATATAATTTTTATAAAACTCATAATATTTTTCAATAGAATCATTAACATTTATCCAATAGTAATTTGTCATCATATTATCATATACATCAATTTCAGTTTTTTCTAATTTACCACCTAAAGCTAAAATTGTTTTATTCGAACCAATATTATCAGTAGTACAATCCAATAAGACTCTTTCCTCTCCATTTTTTTGCTCTTCTAACAACCCTAAGTATAATGTTAATTTTGCATAACCTTTTTCAAGTTCTAATAACCACTCTTCATAAGTCATTCCAGCCAAACATCTATCCATACTACCAGTACCATTTAAATCTGAATTATATCTGACATGTTCCTCTAAATAATCTAAGGCTTCTTTTTTTCTATTTATTGTAGGTATTTCTAAAAAGAATTTTTCCATAAATTTCCTCCTTATGCTACATAATCAAAAACCCAACCCTTGTACTTCTAATAATTAAATCTCTACTCATAAAACAAATATCTCCTTATTTATCTTTTTTGCTTATTTTTGCTAGCTTGTTTAATTTATATATAACATCACCAAAATTTTTGTCTTTACTTAACTCAATAGTTGAAATCCACTTATAACCTTTAAATTCTTTTTCATCAAAAGATATTTCATTCATTGTTTCAACCAAAAACAAATATCTAAAATCAAAATGATAATGTTCTAGCATATTAACCCTTTTATTAAACGGAATCATATGTGTATCAATATCAAATGGTAAAATAGTACCACATATCTTTAATAAATCTAAACCTTCTAAGCCAGTCTCTTCCTTTAATTCTCTTTTTGCCGCATCCAATAAAGTGCTATCACCTTCATCAATATGTCCACCTGGATATAAATACATTTTTAAATCTTTGTGATATAACACTAAAAACTTATCATCTTTTTTACAATATACAAATGCGCCAACAGTTAAATGACCTTCTTGATTATTCCAATCTATAATTTTTTCTCCAGAAGTTTGCTCTAGAAATTTTATCAGTTTAGTTAGTCTACCTTTCTCATTTGGAAACACTTTTAAATAATCATCAATTAACAACTGAATATTTTCTTTCATAATCTCTCCGCTTCTTCTCCATATACTTTTAACCTTAATTATTTTACACACTCTTTGGTACAAAGTTTTTTTAAAGGACATTCATAACACTTTTTATTATTGCAGAAACTATTACCTACTTCCCATAGATATTTATCTACATCACTAGGATTAATATTCATTTCTTTGCCACATTTAACATAAGCGTCTGATAAGTTTTTAACATTTTTGTTATTTATTTTTTTGTCATTTATAATACTAGTTAGATAGCTAATTTCAACATCATGTCTATCAATAGGAATACTTTCAATATTTTCTTTAAAATTACATATTTGTGTATCACAAATTATCCTTGTTAATAATCCACCTGTCTTTTGACCATAACTTTTAAGACTTCTTATAAATGAATTAAGTTCTTCAAAACTGTTAATACTTCTTAAATAATTTAAAATACTATCATACTCAATTAGTTTTTTTGATAAGATAATCCATTTTCTAACTGCTACATTAGGATATCTTGGATGAATATTATTTATTATAATATCTTTTAATATATTTTCGTTCATTTCTAAAACGCATCTTGGAACAAATATATTTGGATAAATTTTATAAGTATTTACCAAATTTTTATGGTATACTTTTGAACGTATACCATAATCAAGCAAACAAGAATAAAACATATATAAATAGTATTCTTTTGTTTTATATAATATATTTGATGGGTATTCTATATCTGCTATTTTATTTTTATCCTTAAAATAATTATTTAAACACTCAATCACTTTCATACATTTTTTATAATCAATAAAGTTATTTTTTTCTTCTATTTTACAAAAATTCATCATTTTCACATTCTTTGCTTTTAGTTTTTTCTAGTTCGAATTTCTTACATCATAATGGCATTTAACTTGCGAGTGCCTTTTATCATTACTATCTTCATCTTCATATATTATTTTCCCATTCATTTTTTCATAAAAATCTCGTCCAATCATGTTATATTTGTTGCAAGAAACAAACAAATTAGTATAACCATTATCTTTAACTTTATGACAAGCAAGTTCAAATAGCTCTCTACCTATGCCTCTCCTTTGAAAAGACTCTAGCAAATACAGCAAAATAAGTTCTTGCTCATAATTTTTAAACGTTCTAAGAGGTCGCCCTATCGCCATATATCCAACTAATTTATCTTCACTTTCAACAACAAAAAAGTCTATTTTATTGTCAGTTATTATATTATAAAATTTATTTTCTGCTTTTTCATAATTAAAACTATCTATTAAATCATCTTCATATATTCCTCTATATGTTTCAGCCCATAATTTCTGTTTTAGTATAGCTAAATTTCTAATATCTTCTATGATTGCCAATCTAATTTTATAATTCATTATTACCCTTTAATTAATACCATTTACTTTATTTTAACTAACTTAATCTTATTCCCTATATTCATAGTCTTTAGAACCCGTTCTAGAACTTCTACTTTTTCGACATTTTCATTCGCATAAGTACCTTTTTTAGCTTCAATTAAAAATTCTCTTAAATCTTTCATTTTATCTCCTTTCAAAATATAATAACTATTCATCTAGCAATTCTATTTCCTATTTAATTATATCATGCGAACATATATGTGTCAATTTATACTTTAAATATCAATAAAAAAACACTCATTTTTAAAAGAGTATTTTATTCAACTTTTCCGAAGCTCTTAAAAGGATAAAGGACAAAATTTGTAGTACCTTTTATTTCATTTTCCTTAATAGAACCAAATAATCTGGAGTCTAAAGAAACAACTCGGTTATCTCCTAATACAAAATATTCATCTTCTTTAAGTGTTGTTTTATCAATATTATATGTAACTCCATAACCATATTTATCTTCTAAAAGCTTATCATTAACATATATTTCATTGTCTTTAATTTCAATAGTTTCCCCAGGAAGAGCGATTACTCTCTTAATTAAATTATCTTCTTCTTCAGGAATTTTTAAAACAACAATATCAAATCTATCTATTTTGCCTAATTTATTTAAAAGCATTATTTCTCCACCTTTTAAAGTCGGATACATACTAGGTCCATTAACTCTAACTGGTGTTACTAAAAAAGAACGAATTAACACTACTACTATAACAATTATAATATAAGGAATTAAACTTTTTATAAACTTCATTAAAATCACCTTAACCTATAATTATCTTATCACTTTTTACTATTACTTTCAAGATAAAAAAAGAAATAGCCTTAAATCTATTTCTGTCATTTTTTTTAATTGGTTTTAACGCTATCGTTTCTTTCTTTAACACGATATTCTTTACGCATATTCTTGATAAAGTTAAGTTTAGCACGTCTAACCATACCTTTTTTAACAACTACAATCTTATCAATAGTTGGTGCATTAACTGGAAAAATACGAGTTACACCAATTCCACCAGACTTTTTTCTAACTGAGAAAGTTTCAGAAACTCCAGAACCTTTCTTAGCTACAACTAAGCCTTCAAATGCTTGAATTCTCTCTTTTTTTCCTTCTTTAACCCATACATCAACACGAACAGTGTCCCCAACTCTAAATTCAGGAACATCTTTTCTTATATGACGTTCATTAATTTTGTCTACTAAATTAGCCATTTTCATCTATCCTCTCTATTTTATTTTAACCAATAGTCATTACCAAAATAAGCGGACTATTTTCTTGGGTTCCTATGCATTATAACACAAAAGGTTATAAAACACAATCTTTTTTTATTTTTAAAGCTCTTTCTAAAGGTAAAGATAATTCTATCAAATAAGTATTATTTAATGCTATTCTATCTAAATTTTCATTTTCTAATAAAAAAGCATAGTCATCAAATGATACTTCACCATCTTTTATTTCTAATTCTTTAAAATGTCTTTTATTACCTTCCATATAAACAACTTTAATTTTATTGTCTTCCAAAAATTCTGCCAACAATAACTTACTAGAAAATGGAATAACAAGTCTTCTTTCTAAATACATTTTTCCATCTAATTCTAGTAATCTAAACTTGACTAGACCTGCCATTAAACGTCCTAAATTAGTTCCTCTACTGACATAACTTTCATTAGCTATTATAACATAAATATCATTATGCCTTCTAAATACAGAATAACTATCTAAAAGTAATGTTAAATCCTGTTCTGGAATTTCTAATCTAGGAAGATTAAAGAGACAACTGGTAATATCTTCTTGATCCATACTGGTTTAATTCACGCTCTTTAATAAAACATCATAATTTCCATTAGGACTTTCAACAGATATTTTCTCTCCTGCTTTATGACCTATTACAGCTTTACCTATTGGAGATTCATTAGATATCTTGTTATTAAAAGGGTCAGCTTCTAATGAACCAACAATTTTATATTCTTCATCGTCACCAGGTTCATAGTCTATTACTATAGTTGAACCAACATTAACAACATTTTTATCTTTGTTATCAGCGATTTCCGAATGTTCTAATTTATACTCCAACTCTTTAATACGACTTTCTAACTGTGCTTGTTCATTACGAGCTGCATCATAATCAGCATTCTCTGATAAATCGCCTAAGCTTCTTGCATATTTTAAAGCATTAATTACTTCTGGTCTTTTATTTAATTTCAAATCATTTAACTCCGCTTCAAGTTCTAAATAACCCTCAGGCGTAAGTACAACTTTATTTTCTTTTTTCATTCTATTCACCTCATATTTTTTTAAATAATTTATATCTACAAAAGAATACTACAAATAATTACTTTTGTCAAATACTTTTAAACGCATCATCGCGTTTACTTCTAACTTTTCAGAAATTTCTAAATAAACCTTCATTCTAGGATGTCTTGCCACTTCAATTTCTGTCCCATCTTCATCATATATCTTATTAATCGTATGTGTAATAAGTTCCATATTTGGACCAAAAAATTCTACAACATCACCAATCTTAAAATAATTTCTCTCCTCTATTAAAACCACGTCCCCATTAACTTCCAAAACAATACCTAAAAAGTCTTGATTAGAAACTTCTTCTCTTCCTAAAAAATATTGTTCTTTATTAGTTGGCAATTTATCATAAAATTGGGGTGTACTTTCTCTATTAGCTGAGCGATTAATAATGTCATTAGCATATCTTATGTCACCTTCTGTTAAAGTATGATTCTTAATTTTTAGCATAAGATTATGATATTCATGTATAATAGTTGCAATATAATAAACAGAGCGCATTCTACCTTCTACTTTAAAAGAATTAACTCCTATATTTATCATATCTTCTAAATAAAATGCCATATTTAAATCCTTAGGTGTCATACTAAATATTTTGTCTTCATCATTTACTTTAAAAGTCCAACGACATATTTGGGCACAACCTCCGCGATTAGAATCTCTACTCGTTGTTACGTTTGATAAAACACACTTGCCACTAAAACTTGTACACATAGCTCCCTGAACAAAACACTCTAAATCCAAATTAGTTTTTTCTTTAATAACTTTTATATCCTCTCTTGAAGCTTCACGTGCTAAAACTATTCTTTTAACTCCTAACTTTTTATAAAATAAAGCAGCTTCATAATTAAGCGTTGAACTTTGCGTTGATATATGAATTTCTAAAGGAATATTATGTGTTCTTATACAATTTATAACTGCCATATCACTTACAATTACGGCATCAACCTTTAAATTGGCTAATTCTTCTAAATAATCTTTTAAACCAGCTAAATCACTATTATGTAGTAAGATATTTACGGTAACATAAACTCTTTTTTTTAAATTATGAGCAAATTCTACCGCTTCTTTTAATTCATCACTACTAAAATTTATAGCATTAGCTCTTAGACTATAATTATACCCACCGATATATATTGCATCTGCTCCATATAAACAAGCTATTTTAAGTCTTTCTAAAGAACCAGCAGGAGCTAGTAATTCAATCATGGTAACTCCTCCTTTAACTTAACAATCATTTTTTTATCACTTAAATACTTATAAGGATATTTAGTCTCTAAATTATTATCACTATTTAATATTTCTTCTACTTCTTCTGGCTTTAAAAACAAAGTATTAATAAGATTATATAAAACATTATCCTTATCCCTAAGGTTTAAAGCATTAAATGGCTTATTAGGATAAATTACCGTTCCATTAACACTTTCTACTACCTTAAATTTTTGTTTAGAAATCTCTTCTTCTAAACTAGAATTTAAAGGTATGTTCTTATTAAATTCTTCGTTATAATTAGTTAAAAGGGTTCTTCTTGAATACATAATACTAATAAAACCAAATGTATATAAAACTACTGGTTTTAAAGCTTTAGCTAATATTTCATCAATTTCCTCTAAATTAATATCAGGACTTACAACAACACTATCCACATATTCTAAATAAGCATTAATACTTTCATAATTACAATTTAAATGATTTAAAAACAAAATGGTGGTTATGGGAAGCTTAAGATCTAATAAAACATTTAAAACTCCTATATCATCAAAAACAATACCTTTTATATCATTAGGTAGATTCTCTAATAATTTTCTTAAATTATCTATATCCTTATTATCAAGAACTCTATTTAAAAATATAAAAGAGCCCATAGGAAGTTCTTCTACTTTAAAAGTATTAGGCATTCCTACTGTAAAATCTTTAATAGGAAAAAGAAAAGTAATATCATCCTTTTCTTCTAGCTTATCTACTAACTCTATATTATCTACTAATAATAACGTTTTATTTCTTTTCATCTTTTCTTACACTTACAGAAAGACCATCACCAACATCATAAAAGGTAGTTTCAAATTCTGTATTTTCCTTTAAAAAAGTAATATAATCTTCTATTTTACCAACTAAACTACGTAAGTTTTTAGATTCAATTTCTTTTGAATGGCCAACATTACCATGAAATTTTAAATTATCAGTAATTATTGCTCCACTTGGAGCTAAAAAATACTTAAACTTTTCAAAATAATTAGTGTATTGCCCTTTAGCTGCATCTATAAAGATTAAATCATAACTAACATTAGATAAATTAACATCTAAAGCATCTTGAAAAACAACATTTATTTTATGCTCAAAATTACATTTTTTAACGTTTTTTAAGCATTCCATATATCTTGCTTCATCTCTTTCAATTGTCGTTAAAGTTATTCCTTCTTTAACACTTGCCATTAGTATTGATGAATATCCAATAGCACTTCCAATCTCTAAAATATTTTTAACATCATGTGATTTTATATATTTCATAATAAATGTTATTGAAGCTTTTTCAATTATTGGAACATTATGTTCCGCGGCATAAGCTTCCATTTCTAAAATTAACTCTTTCATTTAATTCTCCTTATTCGTAAACGTACCATAAACCATTTCTTTTTAATTCATCTGTCTTGGCTATATGTTCGCTATATGTTTTTGAAAAATAAGTCTTTTTATTCTTATCAGCCACAAAAAAATAATAATCATGATCTTTAGGACTTATTGTAGCCTTAATAGATTCAAAACTTGGATTACTAATTGGTCCAACTGGAACTCCAACTATCGCACAAGTTCCTCTAGTGTTATAGGGATTACATGCATTTATCTCATCTAAATACAAATCAGTTGAAAAGTCTTTTTTAGCCGCATAATAAGCTGTTACATCACTACCTAAAGCTTCATTATTATTTAAACGATTATAAAAAACTCCGGCAACCCCTGCTCTATCATCAGCATTAGCACCTTCACTCTCCACTATACTAGCAAGAGTAATTATCTCGTGAACAGTATATTTTGAGTTTTCAATATCATCTTTTATATCTTTTAGCTTTGTCTCCATACCATCTAATAATCTTGTTATAATGTCTTTTATACTACTACCATTATATAAATTATAAGTACTTGGAAATAAATAACCCTCTAAAGGATAATAAATTCCATCTTTTAAAATATCTTCTGTTAAAAACCAATATTTATTAATTAATTCCTCTAAGTATTCTCTATCATTTAAAAATTCCATTACTTCATCAGGTGTAGAATTGGTAGCCTCAGCAATAACCTTAGCATAATCAGTAATTCTTTTACCTTCGATAAAAGTTAAAGAAAAAGTATTTTCGATTTTTTTGATATCACCAGTATTTAACTTAGCAATTATTTCCTTGGCATCCATATTAGGCTTTAACTCATATAAACCGGCTTGTAAACTAATGTCATTATATAAAATATATATAGTTGATGCTAACTTACTTTTTATTAACCCTTTATTTTTTAAATCATTAACAATATCTAATTTGTTAGCACCCGCTGAAACATTAAATTCGATAGTAGTATTACTATTTGATACTGGTTTTAAACCTGCAAAATATAATCCAAAAGCTGCCCCTAGAAAAACGCCAATTATGGCTATAAAAATAATAACTTTATTTTTCATAATACCTCTTTTATTCTTTTTAATCACTCATTTTATCTTCAATTTGAGCAAGTAAACTTTCAATTAAATTCCACTCTTTATCAGACTCTATATCTTTTAACTCTAAATTATCTCCCATTTTGTTATATGTTGCTGCATAAGTTATTAAACTACCATCTTCATCGGTATTATTATCTGTAAAAACAATATAACTCTTTTTAGTTTCATCAGAATCAAAAGTAAATAATATTTCATACTCTATTGATTTACCATCACCGTCTGTTACTGTAAAAAAACGCCCTTTTTCATTATTCATGTTTTTCCTCCATTTTTAAAAAAGTATCAAGTATTATCTCAGCTGCTATTCCATCAATTACTTTTTTTCTTTTATTTCTGCTAACATCAGCATCAATAAGCATATTTTCTGCTTCAACTGTACTTAATCTCTCATCAATTAGATGAATTGGAATATCTATTTTACTTTCTAAAAGCTTTTTAAAATCCAAACTTCTAGAACTAGCATACCCAAGAGAGTTATTCATATTTTTAGGCAAACCTAAAGCTATCTTGCTAATATTATATTCATTAACAATTTTTATTACTTCCTCTGCTGCCATATCATAATCTTCGTTCTTAAAACGAATTACTTTTAGAAATCTTGTAATTGTTCCTGTTCTATCAGTTATAGCAACACCAAGAGTTTTTGTACCTAAGTCTAGTCCTAAATAACGCATAACGAAGTCCTTTCTAAGTACATACAACATTTTAACAAATTTTTATGTAAATTACAAGACTATAAAAAAACAAGTCTTATAAACCTGTTTACTTATCTAATTTGCAGCTCCCTCTCCATGTTACAATTGTTTTGCCATTTTCATCCAAACCATAATTATAACATATTGTCGCGGTCTCATTACAAGCAGCTAATTTACAATGTTCTTCGATTTCTTTTTTGCGATTATTATAATTAATAGTTGGAACTAAATAACACATAATAAAACATTCTATAGCTACTAATATAATTATAGTTATAAAAAAGTATTTTAAATTTATTTCTTTTTGCATAACTTCTCCTTACAAATTAGGTGTTACAAACTTATATAAAACAATAAACGCTAATAAGAGAATTATTGCCCCAAAGAATATTGCTTCATATAATTTAATTGTTCCTTTTTTATTTATTTTTCCTTCTGTAGTTTTAACTTCCTCTTTTTTATCTAATACAAGAGAATTACTATTAACATTAGATGCTTCTTTTTCTTTTATCTCCAGCTTAGAAGTATTAGTCTTTGCTTCTTCTTTTACTACAGTTTTATCCTTTTTAGCAGTTGTAGTTGTTTTCTTTGTATTTCTCATTTTAGAAGGGCTTTTCTTAGCAGTAGATGCCCCACTTTTTTTAGATTCTGCTTTTACATTTTTAGTAGCTTTTCCAACATCTTTGTTGGTACTATTTGCTTTTCTCTTCTCTTCTGCCATAATATCACCTACTTAGCTGTAAAACTATCTTTAGTTTTAAAGTAATAATCACAAGCACTAACAACAGATAAAACAGTTGCTATAATAATTAAAGCATAACCTATATTTAAACCAACTAATTCAAATGGTAAATTGTAAAATAAAGTTAGAGCAATACCTATCATCATACACATTGTCTTAGCTTTTCCAATATAAGAAGCAGCTACAACCTTACCTTTTTTGCCACTAGCCATTTTAAACGAGTCTACAAATATATCCCTTGTTATTATAATAACTGGTATAGCAACACTTATAAAACCATCATAAGCTAAGATTATAAGAATTCCATTAACTAAAACTTTATCAGCTATTGCATCCATTACTTTGCCAAAATCTGTTACCATATTTTTGCTACGCGCAATATAACCATCTAAAAAATCGGTTAACGCAGCTATTATAAATAAAGCACCAGCTATTATATATTTTAAATTAATAACTATTTTTCCTGCTACATTAAATGTTGGAAAATCTATTCCTAAACTGTACCAAGGTATCATTAACATTATTAGCATTAATACTGATACAACTATTCTTCCCATTGTTAATTTATTAGGTAAATTCATAACTTCACTCCTCTAAAACGCAACATAACTAACTTCACTAGTTATATGATTTCCTATTGTTATTTGTTTTACACTCCATAGTATCGCTAAAATAACAAGTAATAATATTCCTAAATATATCATTACATAATAACTTCTTTTATACTTTTTAGGCGGCCTAGTATAAGGACTTACAACCTTATTACTTTCAGCTTTAGCCTCTTTTTTCGCTTGTTTTTCGATCTTTTTAATAGGTATCTTAGAAGTATATTCAAACATATACTCATTAAATTCATCAATTAACTTATTAGCATCTAAACCTAAGTATTTAGCATAACTACTTATGTAACCTTTTAATTTAAAAATATCTTTAAAGCACCCTATTTTTCCTTCTTCAATATTAAGTAAAAATTCTGCTTTAATATCTAAATCTTCACTAGCTTCTTTGATACTAACCCCTGTAAATTCTCGAGTTTCTTTTAATAAACTCCCTATATTATCCAAGGTTTTCTCCACTCCTTTTTAATCAAAAATAATATAACTAAGCCATGTTCTGTTCCTTTAAAAGGCGACAAATATTTATCTACTAGTTACCTAGTCCCTTACGCCATTATTATTCTTTTGTAAGAGCTCTCCTACCAAATTTGGATTTCTCACTCGTGGGGTTTACCGCGTTCCACTTCCACCGTTTCCGATTTCTTCGTCACTATGGCACTTTATTCCTACTACTTCCATAATTTCTTTTAGGAAGCCTTGGAGCCGTTAGATTTCTCTACCTTAGGTTATTTTTTCCCTAAGCACGAACACTACAATCATTCCAGATATGTGTGAGCATGGACTTTCCTCTACATAATTTCTATGCAGCATTTGTCTTTATATTATTCATATTTTCCAAAAACAACTTTTTCAAGCTGACTTATTCTTTTTAATAAATCAACATTATTAACAGCTGCACTGCTATTACTACTAGCTTCTTCGCTAGCTACTAATTGTTCACGTAATTTTCTAATCTCTGCTTTTAATTTAGCATTATCATCTGCTAGATCTTTCATTTCCTTTTCGTTTCTCTTAATGATGTTAATAAATTCTGTATAATCTCTTATAATCATATCTAGGTATTTATCAACTTCTTGAGGACGATATCCTCTAGCATCAATTTTAAATTCCTTATCAAGTATCTCTTGAGGTGTCAAATAAATTCTTTCACTATACACAAAAAGCCACTCCTTAACCTGTATTAATTATAATATTTTTTAGGTTATTTTGTCAATCTATAGTATAAAAGAAATGTAAACAAATTATTTTAATGTATCACTTTTCTTAACAAGATATATTTTATTCTGACGATAAAAAGCATAAAAAACATCATTTACTTTTATTTTCTTTTTACTTAACTCAAGTTCTAGCCAACTAGTAGTTTTACGAATGTATTTAAGGGCTTTCTTTTGAATACTACCATCAACAATTAAAGGCATCGGATAAGCACTTTTCATTTTAAAGAAATTATATTTAAAAATAGATAATTTACCATTAGGTTCTAAAAAAGCATATTCGACATCTTCTATATTCCTAATTTCTTTTTGTCTCAAGCTAAGAAGCAAATCATCCATACTATAACGTTGTTTAACCATTTCATGATAATTTATCTTACCATTAACAATAATTAAGGATGGCTTACCTCCAAATATTGTTCTAAAGGTCCTTGATTTTATAGAAATATAAGCAAGTAATAATTCTAATAAAACAAGTAAACTTATTGGTAAAATAGTAAGAAATATTGATTCTTTATTATTCTCTATACTGATAGCAACGAGTTCTGCTATTAAAATAGACACTATTAAATCAATAATACCTAATTGTCCAACTTCTCTTTTTCCCATAATACGATAAGCAAGTGTAATAAAAAAATAAAAGAATAACGTTCTAAATACAACATTAAATAATTCCATAATATCACCTAAATCTATTATGATACTATTCATATTTTTTTAATCATCTAATATATATTATTAAGGTGATTAAATGGAAAAACTATTAAATTATTTAAAATATTTAGGCTTATTTATAGTTTTTATAATTGTTATAAGTCTAATAACATCTCTAATAAGTTTAACTGGTATCAATAGCATTTTAATAAATAAACTTGGTATTATTTTAACAGCTTTATCATTTTTTATTGTTGCGTCTATTGCCAGTAGCGAAACTAAAGAAAAAGGCTATATTTTAGGTTTAAAGTTAGGTTTATTATTTATTATAATTTTACTATTTACTAACTTAATAATTTTTAAAAGTAGCTTTAGCATTGATAGACTACTATACTACATTATATTAATTTCAAGTGGTATCCTAGGTGGCTCTTTTGGTAAAAATTTTAAAATAAATTTATTTGCCAGAAAAAAATAAATCTTAAACTATTATTATAATCCTTATCTCCAATATATAAATTGGAGATTTTAAAATCATCAAATTTCTAGATTTCTTAGTGAAATCAATTTCTTAACTTATTATTGCCTTTTTTTATTTTTATGATAGAATAATGATATTTGGTGATTATATATGTATAAAAGTAATATTAATTTAAATTTATATAAAAATTTTTACGAAGTTGCTAAATACGGTAGTATTAGTGAAGCAGCTAAACAAACCTATTCTTCTCAACCTGCGGTTAGTAAATCTATTAAAAAATTAGAAAGTGATCTTAATGTAAAACTCTTTTACAGGACTTTAAATGGTGTAGAGTTAACAGACAAAGGAAAAGAATTATTATTTTTCGTTGAAAAATCCTTTAATAATCTTGTTATCGCGGAAAGACAAATGATAGAAGATAATAACTTAGAAAGAGGAAAATTATCAATTGGCATGCCTTCTAATGTTGGCTCGTTTTATTTATTTGATAGTATAGTTGAATTTCACAAGAAATATCCTAATGTAGAAATTACTATTATAACTGGCTCTTCATCAAAATTAATGAGCTTGCTTGATTCTCACATAATAGATTTCTTTATTGATACAGCACCTATTAATACCAAAGATAGCGATAGTCTATCTATTGTCGAATTAACTTCTGTTAAATATTCTTTTATTGCTAAAAAAGACACTAAAATCAAAGGTATAAACAATATAAAAAAACTTAAAGACTTAAAAAATAAGCAATTAATTCTCCCTATTCCAGGAACAGCAAATAGAAATGATTTAGATAAACTATTTTTTGACAATAATATAGAAATTGAAAACATCTTAAACATACATACTAGTGAAATGATTATAGCTGCTGTAAAAAAAGATTTAGGAATAGGATATGTTATCGAAAATCTAGCAGATAATGATATTCAAATATTAAAAATAACTGAAGATCTTCCTACAGTGGAAATTGATTTAGTATATAATAAAAATTATTTAACAACTTCTTCAATTAAGTTTATCAACAATTACTTAAAAGACATGAAAACTAAGTTATAACCCCCATAATTATTTTTTATAGGTATAAACTTTATCTATATTTTATATGAAAATTTAATATTTGTTTTATTAATATTTTAAGATTATAATTTATTTGTCAGGAGGAAATATTATGTTAGATAATTTAGGAGTTTTTAAAGATTATGAAGATAACTCATTAAAATCAGTTTTTCAAAAAGATAATAAAATTATAGAAATGACTTTACTTTTTAATAAAGAAAGCATGGATGTTGTATGTGTTCCTACTCATCATTTCTGTAATTTAGGATGTAAGATGTGTCATTTAACTAACAATAAATTAAATAAAGCTATGGTCCCTATTAATGCCGAAGACTTTATAGAAGCTTTAAAGAGAACTGTCTATCTTGATGGTGCAAAAAGGACAAATAAAAAGAAAATACTAATTTCGTTTATGGGTGTTGGAGAGCCTACTTTAAACTTAAAAATGATAGAGGAAATTTTTAAACGTGAAAAGGAAATTAAATCTTTAGGATATGAAGACGTTGGATACGCAATTAGCACCATGATGCCCAATAGCCAAAGTGTTTGTAGATTAATAGAACTGGTTAATAAATATAACAAGCCTTTAAAACTACATTTTTCTTTACATACCCCTATTGATAATGAAAGAAAAAATTTAATACCATCAACAAAAGTTGATGTGGAAGAAGCTTTAAACTTACTTTTGAATTATAGAAATAGTGTCAAAAACAATAGACAATTCACAAAAGAATATATTAAATTTCATAGAACAGATATACCAATTGAGATTCATTACACATTAATTAGCGGAATTAACGATAGCGAAAAAGAATTAAATATTTTAATAGAATTACTTAAAAAATATAAAATTCCCATTAAATTTATAAAGTTGAACCCTATAAACGATCTAAAAAGAAGTAATAACGAAAAATTATGGATTGATACATTACATAAAAGCATTCCTGATTTAAGAGTCAAAACATACTGTCCACCTGGAAGAGAAATTGGAAGCTCTTGTGGTGAATTTACTAAACATTATTATCATGAGGAAATTGAAACAGATGAAGAAAGACAAGAATTCGAAAAATGGCGTAAATTGCATTTAGTTAAATAGTTATCTCATAGAAAATAAAGACATCTAAGTAATAAAACTAGATATCTAATTAATTTATACCCATTATTATATAACCATTAATTTTAAGGTTATATTTTTTTAATTTTAACTGCTGTTCCATAAGCAATTACCTCTGCTGCCCCACTCATAACAGATGAAGAACCATAACGAATATTAATTATCGCATCAGCTCCTAACGCATCAGCATCATCAACCATTCTTTTAGTTGCAATTTGTCTTGCGGTTGTAAGCATTTCTGTATAACCAGCTATTTCTCCTCCAACTATTGTTTTCATACCAGCCATAAAATCTCTTCCTATATTTTTAGATTGAACAATTGCACCCTTAGCAATTCCTAATACTTCTGTTATTTCATAGCCTGGAATGTAATCAATATTTACTAGCTTCATCTTCTTCACCTCCTTTAATTTCTTTAATTCTTTTAGCTAAATTAATAACGATTCCAAGTATCGGCATACCTAATATAAACATAACAAATAGATATAAAATAATAGGTATACTATCTTCTACAAAAAATGTACCATAAGTTAAAACACAAATCAAGAAGATAAATATAGAACTAAACATTAAACTAGATAATACAGCTCCCTCTATTTTTCTTTTATTCCTTTTTGAAATATCTTTCATACTAAATCCTTTCTTATTTAAAATATTCACTTCATTAAAATACTTAGTTACATCAATATTTTTATAAGTATCTTTATTATCAATTATCTCAATACACATATTTTTGATTTTTTCATAACTTTTTTCAATACTATTAATTTTATTAATTCGATCTTTCATACAATCTTCTAAAGTTATTTCTTCACTCTTAAGCTTTTTAATATCATTAACAGGAACATTTAATTCTCTTAAAAATTTAATTAATTTAAGTGTTTTTAAATCATCATCACTAAACTCTCGATAAGTATTACTTTTTCTAATTGGTGTAAGTAACCCTTCTTCTTCATAATATCTAATACTCTTTTTTGTTAAACCTGTTTTACTCGCTACCTCTTGAATAGTCATATAATCTTCCTTTCACAATTTAATTATAAAGTATTACCTAAGGTTAAAGTCAAGAAAAAAATCACTAAAAGTGATTTTTTAAACTAAACTACAACTTTATATGGGTTAGAAATAGTTCCATCACCTATAAAAGTAGTGTCTGAACGTAAATTTATAACAGGTCTTACTCCACGAGCATTGGATGCGTTAGCATAACTAAGACAACCTCTACCTCCTACACGAAGCATAGCTGCTGTTTTATTTACTAAATAGAATGGCGACATAGTCCAATAGGTATTGGTTGTATATAAATAATTATCTTTAGTAGCTATCGTATCACCTGAACCGTAATTATTTTCTATTTCATCATTAGGAATATATACCATACCAGCATAAATGACTTCATCTGCCGTTATTAGTCCCACTGGATTCTTTAGCTTTTTATTACCTCTGATAGAACTTGTATGCGTAAATAAGTCATTATCATTTTCACATATATAAGTTGGACTAGCATTCCTAGTTGATGACATATATAATCTTGTATATGGCCCATAATAAGTAGTTGTATTACTAATTCCACCACTTCCGTTTATTGTACTGCCACTAGTACTGGATTGTCTATCATTACAAAAACCACTATTTAATTCAATCTTATCATAATAGACGCTTCCTTCTTTGATATTAGAATTTTCAAACCAATTATCTAAAGTCTTTTTTATTATACTATCATTTAAATTGCTATGAGTAGCATCATAAGTACTAGAATTAGGCATTCCATACATATATCCTACATAAGTATTATCATTTTGAGGATTATTAAAACTAGAAGATAGGACTTGAGTACCTATTCCTTTTTCATTGGGTTCTGTTCCTTGATAGATTAATCTTATACTTCCATCTCCATTAATTCTGATTATTCGCCAATAATATCCTCCAAATTCGACCCAGTTGTCTATAGGATTTCCTGCAAAATAATAGCTTATTGTATCATCTACGTCTATGGCACTATAAATAACTTTTTTGGTCGTTTCACTTAATGTCTTATTAAAAGTTCCAGCTTCTCTTACTCTTTTATCTGTATAATAAGTTTCTAATAAATTACTCATCGTAACAGCATTACTACTATCAATTTTATCAAAATATAAAAAGCATTTTTCACCTTTAGATACACCTTTAAAGATATGTAGTCCTGCAAAAGTTCTTAAAATTACATTATTATCTTTATCTTCCTTTTTACAGTTGCTTCCTTTACAGCAAAAACTATTAGTTTCGTTAATTGAATATCCTGATATGGGTATTGGCGTATCTTTAGGTTGTTCGACATTATCAAGATATAAAGCCACTACATTAACATCATAGGGACTTGATATTACTTTACCCTCTGTTAAAGGAATAGATGCTGTCATACGATAATTAGCTTTTGATGTTATAAAAGTAACTGTAATAGTAAGTACTACTACCATTATTAAGCCACACAAAAAATACTTTTTGCTATTCTTATTTCTCAATTTTTCTATTTTCATATTTGCTCCTTTAATAAGCAAATCCGGATTATTTTAGAAATTTCTAGCTTATACATTTATTATATTCTTGAATATTATATTTGTCAAGAAAATTGTTCTTATTTATTCGAACAATTATAAACTATTTAAATACTATGAGAAGATTTTATTAGGTGATATTATGAACTTCGGAGATAAATTAAAGATTTTACGTGAAAGGAATGGATTTACATTAATAGAAATCGCAAATATTTTAAATATAAGTGATAGCCTATACTCTCGTTATGAAAAAGAAATTCAGTTAATACCTACTAAACATTTAAATACACTATGCAATTATTTTAATGTTTCTTTTGATTATATTTTCAATTTTAATAGTATTAAGCAATATAACGAAATTAAAAAAGACATTAACAAAACCTTATCTGGTCAAAGGCTAAAAGAATTTAGAAAGGAAAATAGTCTAACTCAAGAAAAACTAGCTAAAAACTTAAATACTGTTCATTCTGTTATTGTTAAGATTGAAAATGGCGGAAATCTAATTGCATTACCTTTTCTCTATGATATTTGCAAAAAATATCATATATCAGCCGATTATCTTTTAGGCAAAGTAGATTATCCTAAATACTTGAAATAAATAATATATTATGATAATATGTATATAGGTGAAGAAAACTTCATACAATAAAAGAGACATATAACTTTGTCCGTTAAATGCCTCTAAAAATGTAGAATTGCACTTAGTGCTTCAAATTAATGAAGTGTTAAGTGCACTTTTTATTTGCCCTGATTTTTGGGTGTGTTGTCTTGTTTTATTACTAAAATAAGTACTACTAGACACTTAACAGCTATATTTCTCCTATTAATATTTTATCATTTATTTTCTATTATGTAAAGAAAACAACCTTTTCAGAAGAGCCTTCAATCTCAGTATTTATAAGGCTTTAAAAAGTTTCACTAAACTTTCACAAAAGAAATTAAAAAAGTGTTATTCCTAACACTATTATTTCAACTTAAGCACGAGATGAATATTTACCATCTTTAGTAGATATAATTATTTTTTCTCCTTCGCTTATAAATAAAGGCACTTTTACAGTATATCCAGTTTCTATTTTAGCATCTTTTTGAGCATTATTAGTTGTATTTCCTCTTACTGCAGGTTCCGTTTCTATAACTTCATATTCTACTTTTTCTGGTAAGTTAATACCTAATATTTCTCCTTCAAAATACTCAACAGTTATATCAAGGCCCTCTTTAATAAAGTTTACTTGATCGCCTAAAACTTTAGTAGATATTTCTACTTGCTCATATGTTTCATTATTCATAAAAACATACATATCTCCTGCTGCATATAAATATTGCATTGGTGTTCTATCAACATGAGCTTTAGTTATTTTAATATTTGTATTATAAGTATCCTCAGTTATAGATCCTGTTCTTAAATTTTTTAATTTCATTCTAACAAAAGCAGAACCTTTTCCAGGTTTAACATGTTGAAACTCAACAATTTGATATAAATTATTATCTAAAATAATAGTCATACCATTTTTAATATCATTAATATTTATATTCATACCTATTCTCCTTTATTTTCTGTAGGTTTTTTATTGCATTTAAGTATTTTTCTAGCTGGATTTAATACTCTACTTCTTCCTTTAGGATTAGTTCTAAACCTAGGAGTAGTATCTTTTACAATGGTTCCAAAATCAGTTTTGATTGGAGTTTCCATTTTCTTTACTCCTAAAGCCGCAAAAACTGGACCCACAAAATTTGTTCTTACTAATTTAAATGATTTTCTCTTCATGTCTTAAATTCCTTACTATTTCTTTTCTTTTACTGTTTGATGTTTGTGACAGTTTTTACAATACTTCTTAACTTCTAAGCGGTCAGGAGTATTCTTTTTATTCTTACTAGTACATCTTAGTTCTTCACCACATACAGTACATTTTAAAGTTACATAATTTCTATTTTCATTTTTAGCCATAAAAGCACCTCCTTTGTAAAAAGACTATTAATATTATAACATTTAATTATTAACTTGAAAAGAGGAAATCGTTAATATTTCTTGCTATTACTCTATTTACTCCACTTATATAAGAACTTTTTCCATTTAAATTGCTTATATTAGGACTTATTACGACCATTGAATACTTAGGATTATCAAATGGTGCATACATCCAAAATGTATTACTAATAACATATGCATCAAGTGTGCCATCATAATCACTATCTATATATGTTTCACTTGTACCAGTTTTTCCGGCGCCTTTAACATTTTCTTTAGCATAATAATATCCCGTTCCTGTCTTCATTACTTCTCGAAGCCCATCTTTAATTCTATTTAAATATTTTTCTTCTAAATTAACCTTGTTTAACTCTTTAACTTCATTTTCTATAATAATATCTTCTTTATCTTTAATACTATGCATTAAATTAAGTTTTAATCTAGTACCATTATTAGCGATGGTATTAGCATATTGAAGTAAACTTACTGGTGTATATAAATCATATTGTCCTATAGCTAAATTCATTAATAAATCTGGAGCTATTTTATCTCCTACAAGCCCAATAGACTCTTTTGGTAAATCAATTTCTGTTTTAGCACCTAAGCCAAAACTTTTAAAAACATCACGATATTTATTAAAATCTTCAAGCGTAACTGGTGCTTCCATATCATAAGTATAATCATACCCAGCCACTTTTAAAGCTGTAATAAATTGATAATAATTAGAACTTAAAGATAAAGCTTTAATATCATTTATTCTACCTAACTTTTTCCATGAACACTTAGCAGGAATATTAGAGAGTTTAACACAACTATCAGTCATAGTTGTATTTATATCAATCGCCTTATTTAAATAGCCTACAGTCATTGAAGCCGCTTTTACTACACTTCCCATTGTATAAGCATTTTTAATAACATTTATGCTCACATCCTGAAATGTATTATCCTTAATTAATCTAATTCCCGCAATAGCCTTTACTGCTCCTGTACTAGGCTCACTAATTAAAGCATAGCTTTCTTTATAATATTCTGTATTAGGTTCCTTTTTCGCTTTAATTATACTTGTTTTTATAATTTCTTCTACTTTTAATTGTATGTCAATATCTATTTCTAAAACTAAGTCCTTACCTCTTTTAGCTTCACTCACCATTACTAAATCATTATTTTCAAGTTTATAAACTGCCTTCTCACCTTTTAAATATTCTTCATAATATTCTTCTAAACCACTTATACCCACTTTATCTAAGTAACTATAACCATCATTTAATAAATAACTCTTTTCTTCTGGTAAAGAATTACTAATTGTTCCTAAAATAGATTTTAATGTATCACCATAAACATAGTTCCTTGACCAATCCATTTCACCAAAAACACCTCTTAAATCACTTTCTATAATACTAGCGTATAAATTATCATCTATATCTTTTAATAAAACTTTATTGTCATAAATATAACCATCATTCATTAAATAATAAAAATAAGAGCTATATTTTTCTAAATCATTTAATTCATCTAACATTACATCAGTTATCCGCTCTAACTTTAAATTATGAAGTTCATCTTTAGTTATTTTACGTTCATTATAAAGTCTTTTTTCTTCCTCTGTAATTAAGTTATTATCATCCCGAGTTATTAAATAATATTCTTTTAATAAGTCTTTATTATAATTATAAGCATAATTAGTAAGTTCTACTAAAGATTTAGCTATCTCAATCTCTTCTTTTGCTGTTATATTATTAGGTTTATGATAAACAATTTTATTAACTCCAATATTATCTACAATAACTTTACCATTTATATCCAAAATTCTTCCTCTTGGCGCTGAACTTCCCAAAATATATACTTCATTTATTTTTTTATATTCTTCTAAATAATAATCATGGTGACTATAAGCAAGATCAACTATTCTAATTAAAAATATACTAAAGACTAAAAATAACATTAAAACTATTTTATAAAACTTTTTAGTCATATTACCACCTTTTATTAGTATTCAAAATTATCCTTAATTCATACAATATAATAGGTGTTGTGTATGTATAATTTAATTAAAAGATATATGGCTAATTTAACTAAAGACGATATTAATAACTTTGCTACTAGTAAAAATGTAGTTTTAAATACCGAAGAATTAGACTTTATATTTGAATTTGTAAAAAAGAATTGGGAACAAGTTTTAAATAATCCTAAATTACTCAATTTAGATCGTTACAAAAATCGTTTTAATGAAGAAAATTTTATAAAAATTAAAAAGTTATTTAATGAATATAGTGCCAAATATCAAAATTTCTTATAAAACAAAAAAACGTGATAACACGTTTTTTATTTATAATAATTTCTTATATCTTCCATTAAATTAGTATTAAATTCTTTTTCCTTTATCATCGCAATTTCCATTTTATATGGAGGATATAATCTTTCTTTATCATCATCACTATTACCTATATAGGGAGTCTCTAAAATTTTAGGAATGTCTTTTAAAGCTTCACAATTAATAATATTAAGAAGATTATTAAAGCCAATAGTTCCAAAACCAATATTAGCATGTCTATCTTTATGAGAATTAAAAGGATTTTTACTATCATTTATATGAATACATCTAATATAATTAAGGCCAACTATTTTATCAAATTCTTCTAAGAATTCACTAAAATTAGCCATATCATATCCCGCATCATTTAAATGACATGTATCTAGACAAACCCCTATCTTTTCTTTTAAATCTACTCCATCAATAATATATTTGATCTCGCCTAAATCTCTTCCAAGTTCTGTACCTTTACCTGCCATTGTCTCTAATAAAATCATTGTTTCTGTATCGCTATTTATTACTTTATTTAAAGCAAAAACAATGTTATCTAAAGCTTCATTTACAGGTATTCCAACACTAGAACCTGGATGTAATACTAAATACTTAATACCTAATTCTTTACATCTTTCAAGTTCCTTTTTTAAAAAATTAATACTAAAATCATATTTCGTAGGATCATTATTAGCTAAATTGATAATATAAGGAGCATGACATATGACATTATTAATATCTATATCATTTTCTTGCATTAAAGTTCGTGCCTCTTCTAATAAACTTTTATCTATATTCTTTCTAATCGTATTTTGGGGAGCTCCTGTATAAAACATGAATGTATTTGCTCCATAACTTAAAGCTTCTTTAACACTCCCAAGTAATTGTTCTTTCCCAAAAGAAACATGAGAACCAATAATCATAATAACCTACTTTCTATTTAAAAAGAGCTTTAAAGCTCTTAATTTCCACACACCGCTGAGGCATCTTCACTTGACTCAATTACATCATCACTTGTAACATCAGGTGTCTTTCCATCAACCATATTTGTTCCATTTGATAACCATATTTTATATGAATATTTTCCATCGTTGTCTTCAATCAAGAAACTACCACTATAGGCTTCATCATTCTTAGTAATTAATCCTGAATTCATTATATCTTGATAAGAATAACACTTTGTGCCACTTTGACTTTCTTTAACATATAAAGTTTGAGCTGCCGCAATAAACTTATTAGCCTCTGTTGCAAGCACTTGTTTTTTAGCACTAGACATCATTGGTACAACAGCATTGGTAGCTATTAAAACAACAACAGATAAAATAACTATTACACTTAATAATTCTACTAAAGTAAAACCTTTTCTATTTAGATTATTCATTACCTTCACCTTCTAAACTAATTATATCAAAAAATATAGCATAGTCAAGGATTATAAGTTTAATTTTTGTAGAAAATTATCTGCGTTCTTGTTTACTAAGTTTCTTTAAAACTATTAGTTAGCAATAACTCTTCTTTGCTTATTTTGATTATGTTTAATTGGCTCCCAAACTTTAACTGGCTTAATTAAACATACCAGATTTATAAAAAACCAGGTTGTTAGAAATAAAGGAAAGAATAATATACCTTTATAATAATCTCTAATGTTTTTATGATACGTTTTAATAACAAATATCCCTAAAAATATTGTAAGTAAATAAAACATCAACATATTTCCAAGCCATATTATATCAAAATAACCTAAAGTTAAATTATAAAGAAAAGGAATTAAAGCTAAAGTAAAAGTTATTATTTGATAATGAGGAGCTCCATAAAAAAGTAGCATATCTAAAGAACTAATATTACCAGTCTTAAAAAAGTTTATTAATAATCTTTTAGCATATAAATAAAAGCATGATATAGAACCTGTACTCCATCTTTTTCTCTGCCGCCATGAAACTTTAAATTCAAGTGGATGTTCATCATAAACTATCGCCTCTTTAATAAAACCTATTCTAACATTATTTAAAGCACATATTCCACTAAATTCTGTATCTTCGGTTAAAGTTTTAGTATCAAAGCCAATTTTATTTATAATTTCTCTCGTTACCATAAAGCCAGTTCCGTTAATAGTCGCAGAACCTTTCATATTCATACGTGCTTCGTTAAAAAATAAATTTTGGACATAATAAAGCATTGTATAACTTCCTGTTAACCAATTATCTTGAGGATTTTTAGCATCTCTAAAACACTGGGCAACATCATATCCATCATTTAATCCCTTATTCATATTTAATAAAAAGTCTTGATGAACTAAATTATCGGCATCTATTATAATATAAGCATCATAAGAACTATCTTTATAATATTTAAATATATAATCTAAAACTTCCCCTTTAGTTTTAGTCTTATATGGAACTTTTAATATTTTAACATTTAAATTTCTAGCCACCAACTCTGTATTATCTGTACAATTATTAGGCAAAACTATAATATCAAAATATTCTTTAGGATAATTAGAATTATTAAGGCTTTTAATTAAATCACCTATTACTTCCTCTTCATTACGTGCAGGTATCAAAACAGCTATCTTATGAAATTTATCTACATCTCTAAACTTAGGTTTCTTTTTAAAAGTAAATAAAGCTGTTATTATAAAATATAAAGAAAAAAGAAAAGTTAATTTACTTAAAACAACAAATATAATCATTTAATTTTCTTAAATATTTCTTCTTTAGTTAAACCATAAGCTTTTAACTCATTTATTTTATTATTAATATCTTTAATTAACTCTTCTATCTTCATATTTTTAGCTGAACTAATATTATCGGAAATAAAAGTTCCTTTTGTCGATTTAGAAACAATAATACCATTATTTTCTAAAATATCATAAGCTTTCTTTACTGTATTAGGATTTATTCCTAAATTATAAGCTAACTCTCTAATACTAAGTATTTGTTCCCCCTTTTTTAGAATATCTAAACTAACTAAACGTTCTACTTCTTTAACTATCTGCTCATATATAGGTTCTCTTTTGCTATAATCAATATTAATATTCATCATAACCATCCATATCTTCAGTATCATAATTATTATTATATTCTAATAATTGCTGATAAGTTGGACTGTTTTTAACTCTATCTTTATATTTATCGTATTCTTCCTTAAATTTAATCGCATCATTAATAATGATTTCTCTACTATAGCCATTAATATATGCATAAATACATAGACTATTATCGGTTAACTCTTGATTATTTTCTTTTAAATATATAATAAAGCTTTCTAAGTTAGAACCAACAACATAATCAAACATAGCTCCACTATCGCTTATTTTATCCTCAATATTGCTATCATAATTTAAATTATAATAGTTATTAAAATGAACTGCTGTTCCATTAGCTTTAAGAAGTTTAATTGTTTTTTCATTCATATAACTTGTAACATAATCTGCAAGTTCTTTATTACTAGTTAAATCAATTCTTACTCTTGTATCTTTATGATTCTGATATCTATGAATATTTAAGCATTGTTCTGATTCACAATCCTTTTTATCAGCTTTTTTAATCAACTCAACTAATTTCTTTTCTTTAGGAATATAAGTACCATTAAAATAAATATAATCTATCTTATCAAAATTAAAATCCTTAATATTCTTTTCTCTTAAAGTTTGTAAAATATCTTGGTTATTTATTTTTAAAGCAACACTATTAATATGGCCTTTATATTTATTTCCAGCGCTATAAAAGGAAGCGTCATAACTGCCACCTCTATCATAGACTAAATCAGCATCATATTCGATTTTATTTTTAAGAATACTTTTTATCATATTTTTATCAGTTATAGCAATATCCTCATAAGTTAAATTAATAACTATTTTATCAACTTTATCAATCATATCATAATTATTATTACTAGATAAATCATATAAAGCATAACCACCTGCAAATATAACTAAAGTAATTAAAGACACTAAAGATGATTTTAAAAACCTATATATTTCTTTTCTGGTAATTAAATCATATAAAGCCGAATAAACAAGTATTATTACAAGTGAAATTATAATACCAATTAATTCGCTTTCTTTAACTAATAGATAAGCGACAAAAGATACAGGTAAAAGTGTAATTGTTTTAACTAAATAATGAACAAACTCACTCTTAAAGCTTGTTTCATTATTTTCCATTTTACGTACTTTAAAAGCATAACCCCCAATTAAAAGATAAATAATACTTAATCCTAACATCTTAATTAAACGATAGTTACTATAATTTAAAGTATGTTCTGCATCAAGAAATAATGATGTTGGAGTGGTAAGCTTATAAGCTAAATCTTTATCAAGTTCAATTTCATATAAACCCTTTTTTAAATTTTCTTCACAAGTTTTATTACTGCATACAATATTTGTTGCACAATTCATTTTGTTACAGTCGATAAATGTTTTATCATTACTATAATATTTATTTACTAATATTGAAAAAGGAAATAATAATAAAATAATTAAAGATATTACTAAACTACTCATAAAGTTACCAGCTATACTTATAGATAGTATACTTATACTAAACATAAAAATATAAATCATCGACAAATATATAAAATAATCTAGAAGCATCGGGATGGGCAATATTATATTACTTGACATCAATGAAAATAAAGCAAAAATAATAGTATTAAATAACATAAAGGCAAGAATTATAAATATACCTCCAACCACATTAGTAAAATAAATACTCTTCCTACTAATTGGCTTTGACATTATAAAATCTACACTTTTTTGTTTAAAAACAAAGCCTAATAATGCCATTGAAAAGACAAGTGGTATAGCATAAATTCCTACAAAAGACGTTACACTTAAAGTAGCAAAATTAATATATAGTGCTTCTCCTGTTTTACTAGTAGCATTTATAATTACTATTAAAACAATAATATTAATTAAAGTTATAACTCCAAAAAAGAATGCTAATAATCCTTTTGATTTTTTTATATTCTCTTTAAAATAATTAAAATTAAACAATTTCATTAAATTCATAACCTAATGCCTCCATTTGATAAATAAATACTTCCTCTAATGTAAGAGGCAAATAATCTAATATTATAGGATTTAACTTCTTTAATATAGACTTACTATCTTTACCTTTTTCATCAATTATTAAAGTAGCTACACTACCCATTTTCTTATATGAAAGAATATTTAAACCCTTAAAAGTACTCTTATTGAATTCTCCCTTTAAAGATATTTGAACCTTAAACATTGTTGTTTTTAAAGTATCAATATCACTTTCAAATAAAATATTTCCTTTATATAATAAACCTAAATTATCACATATATCTTCTAATTCTCTTAAATTATGACTAGTCATAATAATAGTTGCTTTATCATTACTTAAAGCTTCTGATAATAACTGTTTAAAATATTTTCTTACTACAGGATCCAATCCATCAAAAGTTTCATCAAAAAACAGATATTTAGCATGTGTTGCTAGAGCACATATTAAAGCACATTGTCTTTTCATTCCTTTAGAAAAAGAACTTATTTTAGCGTGAACATTAAGTTTTAACTTTGATGCTTTCTCAATTAAATAGTTCATATCAAATTTGTGATACATTGCTTCATAATAAGCGCCCATATCCATTAAACTATAACCTGAATAGAAAAATAAATCATCAGGTACAAAAACCATCTCTTGTTTTAATTTTTCATTATCATAAACATTTTCACCATCAATTAAAACTTCACCATCTTCAGCTTGATAAATACTATTAATAATTCTAAGTAATGTTGATTTACCAGCACCATTAGCCCCTACCAAACCATATATAGCATTATCTTTAATTGAGGCGTTTAACTTTTCTAACACATAAGTTTCATTATTAAAACTCTTAGTTAGATTTTTTATTTCTATCATAATACCTCCATTGTACTATATGTACTAGTACAATTAAAATATAACACTATTTATATAAAAACGCAATAAAAAAATCACATAAAGTGATCTTTTTTAATTTAATCGGTAACTTTATAAGGGTTAGATATAGTTCCATCACCCGTAAATTTGACATCTGAACGAAGATTTATTACAGGTCTTACGCCAGCATTATCAGGAACCCATGGAGTACCAATATACCCAACAGAAGAAACTCGACATACACTAGCTGCAGTACCAGTAAATGCATATGGAGATAAAGTCCAATAGTTTTGACCAGTATATAAATAATTTATAGTAATTTTATTAGCTGAATTAAAGGCCATTCCAGCATAACTTAGTTCATCAGCGGTAATTAAACCAACAGGATTAGCTAATTTTTTATTTCCACGGTTTGCTATATTATAAGTATACACATCATCACCGTTTAAACAATTTAATGAAGGATTAACAGCTGGAGAAGATGACGTAGGAATAATTTCAGAAGGAAGCATTCTTACAAAAGCACCATAATACGTTTGCACAGTTCCTGTTCCACCTTTTCCGTCTATCATATCTGCACTTGAACTAGGAGTTCTATCTCCACAAAAACCACCATTGATGTCTATCTTATCAAAATAGATTGACCCTTGCTTTATATTAGAGTTTGCAAACCAATTATTTAATGATATATAAATATCTGATGAGGTATCTAGTCCTCTTAATTCATCGTTTACACTATACCAATAACCTACATATTTATTGTTATTATATGCTTTATTAAATGCACTCACTCCTATTTGTGTTCCTTCTCCAATTACTTGAGGTTCTAATTCATTTCCGCTTTCATCCTCGGTTCTTCCTTGATATATTAGCCTAATACTACCATCACCATTAATTCTAATTATTCGCCAGTAATATCCTCCGAATTCTACCCAATTATCTTTTGGGTTTCCTGCAAAATAATATGAAAGACCATCGTTATCCGACGCTACAAATATTGTTCGTTCTGTATCTTCACCAAATGGCACATTAAAATCTTTATTTTTACTTGTTCTAACCCTTTTATAAATATAATAATTATCAAGTAAATCTTGCATATTATGATAATTACTAGCTATTGCTTTTTCTAAATATAAGACACATTTAGAAGATTTACTTATACCACTAAAGGAGTGATTTCCGAGTTCATCGGTATACAGTTTAGCATTATCATCTTTATTATTTTTATTTGTGCCTTTATAGCAATAACTCATATCTTCATTTATTTTATAACCATTAGGTATTATAGTATTACTATCTTGTTCTACATTATCTAAATATAAAGCTACAATATTTATATCATAAGGACTTGATACTACTTTACCTTCTGTTAAAGGAATAGACGCAGTCATACGATAATTAGCTTTACTACCTATAAAAGTTACTGTAATAGTAAGTATTACTACACTTATTAAACCACACAAAAAATACTTTTTGCTATTATTCTTTCTTAATTTTTCTATTTTCATTTGTTT
>JAMPHW010000002.1:61871-70719 GCA_023663235.1 Ruminococcus sp.
TATTTCTCCTACAAAATAAGCAAACCATGGTTATTTTAGAAATTTCTAGCTTATACATTTATTATAATTGTTCATATAATAAAAGTCAAGAAAAATTCACCTATTTTAGGACATTATCAAATTTAACAATATTATATGAGAAAATTATATGTGATAGGAAATGATAAAATGTATAAAGAAAAACTTATAGAATTAAGAGAAAGTAAAAATATAAAACAGTATAATATTGCTAAAATATTAAATATTTATAAAGGCACATACAATCAATATGAAACTGAATACCAAATTATTCCAATAAAACATTTAAATATTATTTGTAATTATCTTAATGTCTCTATAGATTATATATTTTCTTTAACTGATAAAAAGAACTACACCAACAGCATTGATAATATAAGTAAAATAAAATCCGGAAATAGATTAAAAGAATTTCGTAAAGAAAAGAAGCTTACTCAGAAAAAAATAGCAGAGGATTTAAATACAGTTCATCAAGTTATTTCTAAATATGAAAAAGGTACTAATCTTATAGCCACCCCTTTTCTTTATACAATATGTTCTAAATATCATATATCTGCTGATTATCTTCTAGGTAAAGTAGATAATCCTAAATACTTAAAATAATTAGTTTAGTTTGTATAAAAAGAATAGCTAAAGATTCCTTTTCATCATAAGCATTTTACCTCATTATTAATTTTAAAGTTTATGCTTTATAATTCTTATCGGAGACACTTAACCGTTACATTTATAAAAAATTTCTTCATCCATTTTAAAAACTTCTAAAAAATAGAAGTTTTAATTATAACTCATTTGTGTAACATCATAACCATAAAATTCCAAAATACTAACAGCTTTTCTAGATTTAGTTCCTTTATTGCAAACTATAAAATAAGAATTATTTTTATTTAATAACGTTTTATAGTTAAGCATTAATTTTTCATAAGGAATATTAATACTATCAGGATGATGATGTTTTTCATAATCTATAGGGTTCTCTATATCAATAAGAGTACCCATGCTTTTAAAATAATCATTTATATTCAATCTTTTCATATCAATCACTAATATATAGTATGAGCCATTTAAAAAGAGACCTATAATAAAAGCCTCATTTATAATATACTATTCACCAAAAAAGTCATCAAAGAATTCATCATCTGTTATCATATTTTCATTTACAATTATACTATCTGCATCAACGTTTATTTTTGGTTTTTCGACATTATTTGCAGATACTAAAGGTTTATCCTCAACAATAGGCTTTTCTTCTATATTTGGCGTTTCCTTTATATTTTCTTCCTTAAAAGGTTCTTCTATCTTTAAATTTTCTTGTTGCTCTTTTTCTACTTTAGGAGGCACAACCTCTGTTGGCACTTCTAAAGGCTTCGTTAAAAGATCATCTTTTGGTGGAACAACTGCATTACTTACATTTTTACTTTTTTCTAGTTCTGCTTTTTGTCTTGCCTCTTCTTCATCGAGTTCTTTTAGTCTTCTATCAATATCCTTCATCATCGCATCAATATCAGCATCAGATAAGCTATTCATTGGCTTATTAAACATCGGATTAGTACTCATTGGATTTGGATTAACGTTATTGATACCCTGATTAGGCTTAGTATTTAAATTAAAATTTGTAGGTGCTGTATTAATTGGTGCACTACTAAAAGGATTATTGAAATTATTCACATTATTCATATTATTCATGCCATTCATCGAGTTCATTCCACTTGGCATAAACGGATTTCCAAAATTATTAGCAAACGGATTTAAATTATTCCCATTATCTTTATTTTCTAGATTATTCATCATTTGTTTTCTTTTTTCTTCTGTTACAAATTTTTTAACATCAAATAATTCAATTTTTTTAATTTCTCTATTAGGATACTGAGCTTCTTCCCTATTCATCCCCCAATTCATTTTAAAATCAGGTTCTAGTTTTGTTTTAAACGGATTTTTTCGGAGTCTTATAATTATTGCTTCAAATAATTTAAGTTTTTGTAAATCTGATACTGTAACAAGTGGAGTAGAAGCAGTTTTATCTTTCTCTTTTGATTTAACCTCTCCACACATTTTAGATATTTCCTCTAAAGCAGCAAGTTCTGTACTAATTAAATAAACTAAATTACCACAATTTCCTTTAATAATTTCTGCTACTTCTTTACCATAAACATCATTTAATTGAGCAAAGTTTTGAATAATAAATGTAAATCTTATATCTCTTGAACGTGCTGCACTTACCATCGAATCTACGTCTTTAAGAGGTGGCATATTAGCAAATTCATCTAGAATAAAATTAGTTCTAAATGGTAATTTACCACCGTTTTCTTGGGCAACATCAATTAATGTTTCATAACATTGTTTAATAAATATTGTCATTAATGAGTGATATGTTTTTTTCTCATCATGAATAATCATAAAAACCGCTGTTTTTTCTCGTCCAATATCTTCCATCTTAAAATCGCTATAAGCAAGCATTTCACTTAAAGATTCTCTTGATGAAAATAATCTTATTTTTTGTCTAAAAGTCGACAAAATTCCACCCTTAGTTTCATTAGGAGCATTAATTGTGTTTGAAGCAAAAATATATGGACTAGACTCTTGTCCTTTAGAGTTAAAATATTCTTTTATATAAGTGCTTGTAGCATATCTTTCTTCACCAATACTACTCATATAATTAATACTATTTAAATTTACTTCTTTTTCTTTCGCATCGTAAAATAAGCCTAAAGCTAAACCTGAAAAATAATCGGCAGCACTCTTTTCCCAGAAATCAGAATCCCCGCCTTTTTTACTTTGATCATACAAAATATTTAAAGCTACGTCATCTAATAGTTCTGTTGATTTATCTGTATTTCCTTGCTTATAATAAATATAAGGTAAAGTAAGAGGATTCCAGGCATTTCCATGAGCAGGCTCTCTAAAATTTAAAACTATAATCTTATAACCACGTTCTTTTAAAGCTGTCGCTGCATATTTATAAATCTCACCCTTAGGGTCAGTAATAATCATAGATTCGCCTTTTTTAGCAAGTAAATTTACCATTGGCTTAACAACTGTTTGCGTCTTACCAGAACCAGTAGATCCAATTACTAAATTATGATATTCTCCATTATCAACCCAAATTTCTTTACCATTATTGATTAATGGAACACCTGCAGCTTCTAAATTATCTGCTTTAGGATCTACCCTAACTATTCCACTATCATTCTTAATTTCTTTTTCTGATGCCCATCTAGCATATCCACTTTCTTGTTTTTCGCCTAATTGTAATCCAAAGCCTCGACCTTTTTCTTTATTAAAAACATAACTTGATACACTAGTAAAAATTATAACTAAAGCAACAACAAACATAAATAAAGTTATTATAATATAATCTTTACCAAAAGCAGGAAAAGGATTTAATCCATAAAACTCTCCTTCATTTATAAATGATGAAAAGTTTAAAACTGCTATCGCACACAAATATAATAATAAAATACAATATAAACAAAAAATTAAAAAATCCTTTGACGATATTTTAAATTTCATAAATTCTCCTCCGTTTTTTAATGACTAAAAGTATTATACTACAAATAATAAAAAAGTAAAAGTTTTTTAACTGATATTTATTGGTAATTTATAATCTTTAAAAAGACTATAAAAAAAGCTATTTTCAATATAAAATTCTTCTAAATTGTATGTATCAACATATGTTTTAAAGAAAATCAAAAGTTCTTCTAAATTGTTTTCTTTACTATGTTCTAGTGAGACTGCAACTTGATAAAAGTATAAAGTATACATATCTAATTCTGGCAATTTATATTCTTTTTTTATATTTTCTATATCAGACTTATATATAGAAAGAATATCTTTTTTCATTTTCTCAGGTTCATCATATATTAGAGTATCATTGTTATAACAATAAACTTCATCTTTATCCTTAGTACAATTTAAAGCTTCAAAATCATGATTTAAAAACATAATTGATTTAAAACTAATAAAAGCTATAACAACTATAAATAAAATAAGCAAAACCAAAATAAAACGATGTTTATCTAAAAAGTTAATTACCTTTTTTAACATTTAATCCCCCAAAACGTCTATCTCTATTTTCAAACATAAATAAAGCCTTATTAAATTCTGATTTATCAAAGTCCGGAAAGTATGTATTGGTAAAATAAAACTCACTATAACTCATTTGATATAACATAAAATTACTTAAACGAAGTTCTCCACCAGTCCTAATAACTAAATCAATTGGAGGTAAATCATTATATAAATATTTATAGAAATCTTCTCTTTTAAAATTAGTAACATCAAGACCATTATTAATGTCTTTAGCAAGGCTCATCGCTCCATCTATAATTTCTTCTTGACCTCCATAATTTAAACAAATATTAAATATTCCATTAGTATTATCTTTTGTTTTTTCCTCTACTTTTTCCATCGCCTCTATAACATCTTCTCTTAAATTAGTATTTCGTCCTGAAAAAACAATTCTAAATCCCTTTTTAGCAAATTTCTCAAATTTGGTATTAAAACTTTTTATAAATAAATTCATAAGATAATCTACTTCTTCATCACTTCTTTTAAAATTGTCTGTTGAAAAAGCAAATACACTTAAAACTTTTACTCCCATATCTAAAGCATGTAAAGCTAGCTTTTCTAAAGTTTTACTTCCTTCTAAGTGACCAGCACTTCTATTTAATCCTCGAGCAGCCGCCCATCTCCCACTTCCATCCATTATTATCGCAACATGATTAGGCACATTCATAAGGCACCAACTTTCCAGATAAAATTATATCATAAATATTGCATTAAAACTATAATCTTGCTATAATTTTATTATGCTGATTTAGTTTAGTGGTAAAACAGATGCATGGTAAGCATCAAAGGACTGTTCAATTCAGTCATTCAGCACCAGATTGATTAAAAACTCGAACTTTTACGGTTTGAGTTTTAATATGCTTAAAATCATGTTATAATTTCTATATAAATTAAGGAGTATAAAAATGTTAAAAATTGAAGAACTAAACAAACTAAAAAAGAATTATAGTGAAAATCCTACTAATAAAATAAAAGAAAGAATGTTAAACAAAGTACAGTTAATTGATTTAATCCAAGACGAAACAACAAAACTTACTAATGACTTTAATATAAATATTAAAACACATAATGTAACTGACCAGGAATCATCTGGAAGATGTTGGGCATTCGCTGAATTAAATATTTTAAGAGAAAAAGTAATAACTAAATGTAACTTAGATAATTTTGAGTTATCAGCAAGCTTCATCGCCTTTTATGATAAATTAGAAAGATTTAACATTCTATTAGAAAGACTAATAACCTATAAAAAAGATAATAAAGGTTTATATGACAGATACGTGGCATTCTTACTTGAAATTGGCATGACAGATGGAGGATACTTCTCTCAAATTTCTAATCTTATAAAGAAATATGGCATTGTACCTAAAAGTGTATATCCTGAAACTTATACATCAGCTAATACATATGAAATAAACTTAATCTTGTCAAGACTAATAAGAAAATTCTATTTAGATTTAGAAAATAGTGAAGATAGTGAACTTTTAAAATCAGAATATATGGAAAAAGCTTTTAATATAATTGCTAATGTTTATGGCGTTCCTAACGAAACTTTTAATTTTGAATATACCGATAAAAATGGTGATTATCACATAGATAAGAATCTAACACCTAAAGATTTCTATAATAAATATATTGGTCTTGACTTAACTAAAGATTATGTTGAAATAGCTTCCTATCAAGATGAAAAATACAAATATAATAACCTTTATGAAGAAGAAGAAAGTTCTAGAATTAGTGGTGAAAATAATAATATTACCTTAAATATAAATCCTAAAGATTTTAAAGATTTGGTAATTAAGCAGTTAAATGATAATGAACCAGTTTATTTCTATGCTTCTACTACTGCCAAAAGAATAGATGGTATATGGGTTGATACAATTAAAAGATATGGCGAAATTTTTGATGTTGATTTAGAACTAGACAATAATTCTATTATAAAAACTAATGGTTCTACTAATAATCATACTATGATAATTACCGGAGTTAATATCGTTGATAATAAACCCACTAAATGGAAAATTGAAAATAGTTGGGGTAATAAAGTTGGGAATCTTGGTTATTATATTGCTACTGATGATTGGTTTAATAAATACGTTTATCGCATTGTTATAAATAAAAAACACCTGACCCCAAAACAACTTGAAGTTTTAAATAAAGAACCAATTAAATTTTCTAAATGGGATACGAAATTTTAAAAAATACCCTTTTTAATTTACTAATTAAAATATTTTAGTTATACTTATAATGGTGATAATATGAAATCTAACTTCGGACTTAAATATGTTCCTTTAAATAAATATAATTTAGATATTGCTGTTGAAATCCAAAAATCTACATGGCCAGACGATCCCGATTACGAGGATTTATATGATAAAGCAACTAATACTAGAGATGACAATGCTTTTTTTCTAATTTATAACAAAGATCTTTTAATCGGTTTAACTGGTGTAGATGTAGAAGAAGAATATCCTGATACTATATGGCTCGATTGGTTTACTATACTGCCAGAGTACCGTGGACTAAGTTTTGGCACTAAAGCTTTAATTGATACTATTGAATATTGTCATAGTTTAAATCGCTTTAAAAGCTTTAGAATTGATACCACTTATTATGAAAACGTTTCCGCTCTATTATTATATAATAAAATAATGAAATTAAAGGAAAATTACACTTTAGAAGATACTAAACTTGATAAAAGCCAAACCGTAATATATTCTTATCCCTTAGATGGTCCATTAGAACCTTGGGATAATAAAAATCTTAATCTTAAAGAATACTATGATAAACTAGGAAGTGATTAATATGTCTTATCTTAAAGTAAAAAGTGATTTAGAAAAAAATGGTATTATTGATCATCTTACAATTCATAAAGATATTGGCGATACGGTAGAGCATGCCTCAACCCTTTTAAAATGTAAACCTGGAGAAATAGGAAAATCTCTAGCCTTTCTGGTTGATGATATACCTATAATGATAGTTTGTGCGGGTGATACTAAAATCAATAGTGGTAAATTCAAAAAGATTTTTCACACTAAGCCTAAAATGATTCCTCGAGAATTAGTCGAAACAATTATTGGACATAAGCCTGGTGGCGTTTGCCCTTTTGGTATTAATGACAACGTTAAAGTCTATCTAGATATATCTTTAAAAGACTATAATATAATTCATATCGCTGGTGGCGAAGAAAATATTACTATAAAATTATCTTTAAAGGAATTAGAAAAATATTCTAATTATATAGAATACATAGATGTTTGTGTTAAATAAAAAATAAGCAAGAACTAACCTTGCTTTTAAAATGCATCAAAAGATATATATTCCTTTTAACTTTCTTATAAAAAAGTCAACATAATTATTATATTAATCTTTCTTCTTAGCTAAAGGCTTACCAATTTTTCCCGTAACTTCTACTTTGTGATATTCATTAACTTCTTTCATAAAGTCGACTATAAAGTCTAAAAAAGCTTGATATTCTACATCTTGATTAATATTTACTGGATGATATTTATCTTCTTTAGTTTCAACCGGACCAACCATTAGTTTTAAAATAACCTTTTTATCTAAATCATATAACTCTATCCAATTTTTACCTTCTTTAGCATTTACCATCCCAACATTATCTTTAGTATATTCTTTAGCATCACCATAACTCATATCCCCACCATCAAAAGAAAGAGGAACAACATATAAACTACCTGACTTAAATCCAACTGCATAATAACTATATACATTAGTTGTAACGACAGTTCTACCACCGCCACCTAAACTAAAATCTTCCCAAGTTGCATAGATGGCTTGATATTCTTCACTTTTAGTAACTTTATTAATAATATCTTTAATTTTCTTCTTTTCTTCGCTATTTTCCCCTTTTTTCTCATTTAATGTTTCTCTAATGTAAAAAACCACAAATAAAATGACAACTACTATAACCCCTATTATTATATATTTACTATCCATAATTTTCCTTCTTTCTAATCATTTAAGTAAGCTTTATTAAAAGCTCTTTTTGGCCGATAAATATACGTTACATTAAATACTCTTTTATCACTTTTCATATATTGTTCAACCTTTATACCATTACTATAATCGTAAAACTTTAACTCTCCAATATCTTTATATAAGTAACTTTTGTTATTTAATATAAAGCCGTTTTGACAAAAAACTAATTTTACTTTTAAATATCTTAAAGAATATAAACTCCAAATTAGCGAAGGTATAAATATTAAAGAAAAAATCATAATTCCTTTTAAACTCTTAAATATTTTAACTCCATTTATACCTGCAATAGTAATTATTATCACTAAACTAAGTCTTGCTATTACATGAAGCATAATCTTCTTTTTATCTGATTGCGCTTCGGTTAATTCTAGTCCAAGATTATCTTTCATAATTATAATATTAAACTTACTTCACCATTAAGCAAATTAAAATATGATTTATCACTATAATATTGTTTACTTATAGGATCTGTTAACTTCTCTTCCAAATATTTATTATCATATAAATCTTTTAAATAAACTGTACTTTCACATCTATCTTCATTATAACATTTCTTAGCATAATAACCAAATTCTTTTTCTACTACTTTAATTAAATTATCATTAGTATTTAAATATACTTTATAAATAGTAGGAACAATAATCATTCCTAAAATAATAACTACTGTTACAAATACCACTTTTTTAAACATCTTTATCACCATAATAATCTTTAATAAATTGTGTCTTTAATTCTAACATTTTATCTTCTTTTATCGCTTCTCTTA
>JAMPHW010000002.1:70819-82579 GCA_023663235.1 Ruminococcus sp.
AATTTCTAGCTTATACATCAATTATAATATCTCATATAATAAAAGTCAAGAAAAACGTTTCTATTTTTCAAAAGGATTTAAACCAATTAATTTAAATGCGAAAATATAATTGGTGAACACACTATGATATACAAAGAAAAAATAAAAAAGCTAAGAGAAGAGCAAAAAATAACGCAAATAGACTTAAGTAAAATATTAGAAGTTGACAATTCTGCTCTATCGCACTATGAAAACGAAGACATTATTATACCTATAAAGCATTTAATAACTTTATGTAATTTCTATAATGTATCACTTGATTATATTTTTTCTTTTACAGAAGTCCCAAATTATAATGATAGTTTAAATAATATAGATAAATATATATCAGGGCAAAGACTAAAAGAATTTCGTAAAGAAAACAAAATTACACAAGATAAATTAGCTTTGCTACTTAATACAAATCGTTCAGTTATAGCTAATTATGAACGAGGAAGAACTGTTATTGCTACTCCTTTTTTATATACTATTTGCAAAAAGTATAAGATATCTGCTGATTATCTTTTAGGTAGAATTAATAATCCTAAATATTTATAGTGACTTTTAGTATATATTAGGTGTTTTTTCAATATACATTACACTTTTTCAAAGAAATACCAAAAATAAGAAATATAAAAGAATAATTATTGGTGAAAATTAAGTACATTAAATAAAAAAATAAAGCTAAATTTTTTAAATTTGCCTTATTTTATATTTTATCTTTCTTTCATGGTTGGGAATAATAAAACATCACGAATACTATCTTGTTCTAAGAAAAGCATACATAAACGATCAATTCCATAACCGATACCACCAGCTGGAGGCATACCATATTCTAAAGCTTCTATAAAGTCCATATCAATATCATTTGCTTCTTCATTTCCTAAGTCTTTTTCTTTTACTTGGGCTTCAAATCTCTCTAATTGATCAATTGGATCGTTAAGTTCAGTATAAGCATTAGCAAATTCTTTACCAGCAATGAATAATTCAAAACGATCAACAAAGCGTGGATCTTCAGGATTTTTCTTAGTAAGTGGTGATATTTCAATTGGATGACCATAAAGGAAAGTTGGTTGGATTAAAGTTTCTTCAACATATTTTTCAAAGAATAAATTCATTATATGACCAACACTATGTTCATGCTCTTCTACTTCAATATGGTGTTCACTAGCAAGTTTTAAAGCTTCTTCAACACTCATTTCTTGTTTAAAATCAATACCTGTTTGTTCTTTTATAGCATCAGCCATACTAACTCTTTTCCAAGGACTTTTTAAATCTATATCATAGCCATTAAATTTATAAGTAGTTTTATTAAATACTTCGTTTGCTACTGTTAAAAACATATTTTCTGTTAAGTCCATCATACCTTCTAAGTCGCTATAAGCAAGATAAGCTTCTAATTCAGTAAATTCAGGATTATGTTTTGGATCCATACCTTCATTTCTAAATACTCTTCCTATTTCATAAACAGCTTCCATGCCCCCAACTAGTAATCTTTTAAGAGGTAACTCTAAAGCTATTCTAAGATACATATCTAAGTCTTGAGCATTATGATGGGTAGCAAAAGGGCGTGCTGATGCTCCAGTTAATAGAGTTGTTAAAATAGGTGTTTCTACTTCGGTGAATCCCCTATTATCCATAAAATTTTGGATACATCTAATAATTTTAGGACGTAAGAATGCTACTCTTTTAGCATCATCATTCATAATTAAATCAACATAACGTCTTCTATATCTCTCTTCAATATCAGTTAAACCATGAAATTTTTCTGGTAGAGGTCTTAAAGCTTTAACTAAATGGGTATATTCTAAGCATTTGACTGTTATTTCGCCCGTTTTGGTTTTCATTACTTTACCTTTTATGCCAACTATATCTCCTATATCAGCAGTTTTAAATAAAGAATAAGCTTCATCACCAATATCATTTATAGAAATGTATATTTGGAGTGATGCTGTTTTATCTTTTATTGTAAAGAATGAAGCTTTACCCATTTTACGGATAAACATAATTCGGCCAGCGACAACTACTTCGATATTTTTATTTTCAAGTTCATCATGTTCGATATCTTGATATTTAGTTTTTATATCTTCGGCAAAGTCGGTTCTATCAAATTTATGACCAAATGGATCTAAGCCTAACTCCTTAAATTTGTTTAGTTTTTCTCTTCTAACTAATTCTTGTTCTGTAAATTCACGCATTACAAATCACTCCTTCTTACCCTAAATATACCATAAAACAAGCATATATTCAAATAAAAATTAACTAATTTTTTATTATTAGTTAATTATAAACTCCAATCAATTTCTTTTAAGCCATTATTTTTTAAAAACTCATTAGTTTTACTGAATGGTTTAGAGCCAAAAAAGCCATAACGCGCAGAAAATGGTGAAGGATGAGGACTCATCAATACTAAATGTTTAGAATTAGTTATGAGTTTTGCTTTTTCTTTAGCAAAGTTCCCCCACAAAATAAAGACAACAGGTTCTTCTTTTTCATTTAACAATCTAATTATATAGTCGGTTAATCTTTCCCATCCTAAATTTCGGTGACTGGCTGGTGTATCTTTTACAACGGTTAAAACAGAATTAAGAAGTAAAACCCCACTTTTAGCCCAATTACTTAAATCACCATCACCTTTAGGTGGTATTCCTAAATCATCGTACAATTCTTTATAAATATTTTGAAGTGATGGAGGAACTTTTACACCTTTTTGAACGGAAAAAGAAAGTCCATGAGCTTCTCCTTCACCATGATATGGATCTTGACCAACAATAACTACTTTAACATTACTATATGGTGTTAATTTTAAAGCTTCAAAGATATTACTTTTAGGAGGATATATTATTTTATTTTTATATTCTTCTTCAACAAGGTTATAAAATTTTTTAAAACCATCACTATTCCAAATTATTTCTAATTTATCATCCCAATCATTATTAATCATTTACTACACTTCCTTACTTATTTATGATAACTTTCATGATTATTTATTTTAAAAGCTCGATATATTTGTTCTAATAAAACCCCTCTAAATAAACCGTGAGGTAAAGTAAATTTAGAAAAAGATAAACTTAAATTACTTTTTTCTTTGATACTATCATGCAAACCTAAAGAGGAACCTATTATAAATGTAATAGTACTGTTAGTAATAAAGGTTTTATTAACAAATTCGGCAAATTCAAGACTATTAAAACTTTTTCCTTCTATTTCTAAAGTAATAACATAATCTTCTCTTCCTATATATTTTAAAATCTTTTTGGCTTCACTTGCAAGGTTATCTTCATCTTTTAGTTCAATTAATTCGATTTTATGATATTTACTTATTCTTTTTAGATAATCGTCAACTAAAAGATTTAAATAATTTTCTTTTAATTTTCCTAAACAAATAATTTTAATCATAATTCTACTACTTCCGTTATTTCATTAGGTTTGGCACATTTTATATTATGAAAGTCTATATTATATTTTTTAAATGTTTCATTTATCTCATTTAAAGCTAATTCTTCAGTATTATTCTTTTCGGATAAATGCATTAAGAAAATATTCTTTGTATTATCACCAATTAGCTTAGTAAGATAAAAGCTTGAAGCTTTATTACTTAAGTGCCCATTATCGGATAGGACACGTTTTTTTAACCAATCAGGATAAGGGCCATGTTGGAGCATTTCAATATCATGGTTACTTTCAAATAAATATATTTCTTTATTAGTTAAATATTTAAAGTTCTTATTATTAACATAACCTGTATCAGTTACATAAACAACGGAATGACTACCACTTTCAAATAAGAAGTTACGAGAATCAGTAGCATCGTGACTACTATGCATACAGGTTATTTTTAAATTCTCTAATATTACTTCATCTTCATAGATTAGAATATGTTCATAATCATGAATATCAGTTAATTCACTAAACATTGGTCTTGATATAACAATAGTAGGATGATATTTTTTGATAAAGGTTTTTAGTGCTGATATATGATCATCATGTAAGTGACTTATGAAGATATAATCTATTTCTTCTGGGTGAACACCAATTTCTTCTAATTTATTAACAATATATTTCTTATTTTTACCAATATCGATTAATATTTTATATTTAGATATTTCTACTAAGGTTGAATTACCTGAGGAACCACTTGCTAAAATACTTACTCTCATCGGTATAACCTCATTGGGTCAAAATAATTAGTTGGTGAACCTTGAGCAGCGGCAAAGTGAAGATGAGTTCCAGTTGAAGAACCGCTATTACCCATATAACCAATAATTTCACCTTTTTTGACTTTTTGACCTTCTTTTACAGGTATTTTATTAGTCATATGTCCATATCTTGTATAATAGCCATTACCATGATCGATAATAACATTATTACCTAAAGAACCACCGCAAGTATCACGGATACCATAGCCAACGCTTGGACATTTATTGTAAACATAAGTTACTGTTCCATCCTGGGCAGCGTAAATGTTAGAACCAAAGTTACCAGCTCCTGAAATATCAATAGCAGCATGTAACGTTCCCCAACGATAGCCCCAGCGACTAGTAATAACATAACCCATATTAGTAGGCCAGCCCCAAATTCCATCTAGAACAACTGGGTTATAAATACCGCCACCACCATTATTAGGTTTTTTAGTACCAACAGTAGTTATCTGATTTTTAACTTCACGAATAGTAGCTATTTGAGTTACTTGGGCTTCTTGAGATCGAACACCATTAGTAACTGAATAAATTTCTTCATAACGATTTTTACCATTTTGTCCTGCTTGAGTTATTTCTTTATAAGATGTTGGTTTAGTGTTATCATAAACGATTTCTTTTTGATAATAAGCATCTTCATCTTTTACTTCATATAAATCATATATAAATGTTAGTTGAGGTTCAATTAAGGTAACGTTTACTTTATCTCCAACTCTTAATAAATCATTTTCAGATTTATAACTAGGATTAGCAATTAAAAATTCTTCTGTATTAAGCTTGTTAGATTCACTAACAGAAGCGATAGTATCTCCTAGTTTTACAGTATAACTTTTAGTATCAGGATTAGTTCCAAATAATAAAACTTGGGTTAATTCTAATTCATCAGTATAAATTGGTTCGTTAACACTTATATAAGTTTCTTTAATGGTTATTTCCTCTAAAAAACGCATTTTTCTAAATATTCTTCCAGTTTCAACAATAGTATCTTGATTATTATTAATATATTTTTCGTAATCATTTTCTTCTAAGAAAGCTCTAACAAAACGCTTGGCAGCTTCATAAAAGACTTCTTTATCTAATACATTAATGGAATATTCATTATCTTCGCCTTTAATATCTATTTTATAGCCTTTAATAGTAAAATTATCAGCTTCTTCGAGCTTTTTATAAACCGTAAAAACATCGTCAACATCATTTACAAAAGTATTAGTTGAAATAATTTTTAAATCAGTTGGTGGATAAACATTATCAACACCATAGTTTTCTTTAATACTACCTTGATTAGTGTTTATTAAATCATAAAGTTTATCACTATCTTCAATGATACCAATTTTACTTCCTTTTAAATAAACTTGATAATAGTTATTAGCTTCTTCATATAGTTTATTAGTCATGTTAGCAAGTAGTAAAATAACCAGAGAGATTAAAGTAATAATAACTGTTATAATATTTTTCTTTTCCATTTTATACCTCTATTTAGCTTTCTATTTCTTGATTTAAATAGTTTTTAAAATTACTCATATTAAGTTCAAATAATAAACGATATAAGCCTGTTGAGCCTTTACGATGCTTAGCAATTATAACATCAATTGGGACAATAGTTTCTTTCTTTTCTGTTTTAGCTTCATAGTAATCTTTACGATTTAAAAATAAAACTAAGTCAGCATCTTGTTCTAGAGAACCAGATTCTCTTAAGTCAACTAAGGCAGGTTCTTTATTTTCTCTTTTATCAACACTACGAGAAAGTTGGGCTAGAGCCATTACAGGGACATCTAATTCTAAAGCCATAGTTTTTAGGCTACGAGAAATTTCTGATACTTCAACTTGACGGGATTCTATTCGATTAGAACCAGTAGTTACAAGCTGCAAATAATCGATTACAACTAAACCTAAACCTTCTTTAGAACTAGCAAGTTTACGACATTTAGCTTTAATTTCGGGAGCAGTTATAGCAGCATTATCTTCAATATAAATATTTGTTCCTGCTAGTTTACTCATAGCTTCATTATATCGTTTCCAATCATTATGTTCTAGTTTACCAGTATTAAGTTTATAAGAGTCTATCCCTCCAACACTCGCTATCATACGATTAACTAACATTTCCGCTGACATTTCTAAGTTAAAAATAGCAATAGCTTTATCAGTCGAAAAAGCAGCATTAGTAGCAATATTAAGCGCAAAAGCCGTTTTTCCCATACCTGGACGAGCAGCAAGAATAATTAATTCTCCACCATGAAGACCCGCTGTTGCCCGATCTAAGTCATAAAAACCGGTTCTAATACCTGTAATATCACTTTTATTTTTAGCTAGTTCTTCTAATCTTTCTTGAGCTCTTCTTAATACTTCATGAATAGGAACAAATTCACTAGTTTGTCTAACTTTCACAACATTAAAAATGTTTCTTTCAGCATTATCAAGAAGACTTGTAACATTTTCTTCATTATAAGCTTCGGTTACAATATTAGTTGCGGTATCAATTAAATTTCTTCTAACCGCTAAATCTTTAAGCATTTTTATATAGTAAGTAAGATTGGCAGATGTTACAACAGAGTCTATTACTTCTGTTAAATAAGTAATACCCCCTATTTCATTTAGAGCTTTCTTTTTATCAAGTTCAGCTTTAATAGTAGTAATATCTAGAGGTGTTCCTTCTTTATAAAGAGATATTAGGCAATCAAAAATAATTCTATTTTTTTCATTATAGAACATATCACTTGTTACTTCATCATTTATAATTTCTAAAGCTTCTTTATTTAGAAAAGCAACTCCTAAGACGCTCATTTCAGCATCATTATTAAAAGGAAGAGCTCTATTTGCCATCTTTCCACCTACTTCGTTAAATTAACTTTTATCTTAAATTTTACCTCTTTATGTAAAATAATTTCAACTTCAGATATACCTAAAGTATCTAAATCATAGGCTAGTTTTATACATTTTTTATCAATATTAAAGCCATTGCTTTTTAATTCTTCTGCTATTTGTTTCGTAGATACTTTACCAAAAACTTTATCTTCAGTACCAGTTTTTACTTTAAAATTAAAGATTTTATTTTCTAAAGAAGATTTTATTTTATTAAATTCAGCGATTCTTTCTTTTTCTTCTAAAGCTTTTTTATTTAATTCACCATCGAGGACTTCTTTACTTTTTTTAGTGTAAGGGACTGCTAATTTATTTTTAATTAAATAGTTAGTAGCATAACCATCACTTACTTCTTTTATTTCGTCTTTTTTTCCGACTTTTCTTACGTCTTCTAATAAGATAACTTTCATTTTAGTTCTCCTTTCTTGGTAACTATTATTATATCAAAAAAAAACTACTAATTAAAGTAGTTCTTAATTCTTTCTAGAGAATACTATTAAACTCACAAAACCAATTATAGCTACACCAAAAATAACATAGACAATAATTGTAACAACTTTATTTGGCTCTGGAAAAATATCTTTTAAAGTAGTTGGTTCTATTTCAATACTTAACTCATTTATAGCTTCTTTTACAACATCTTTATATTCATCATTATCAATAAAATCTTCGGCGATTTCAATAATTCTTTTGTATGTAGTTGAACTACCACCTATAATATATTCATCACCAATAACAATAAGAGGAATACCATAATTATCACTTTCAGTATCAATATTTAATTTTTTAGCAACAGCATCTTGTAATTTAGAGTTATTAGCATTTTTCCATACTTCATAAGTAATAATTTCAATATTATCATTAAATTCATCTTTATGTTCATTTATAGCTTCTAAAGCTTCTTCACAATGAGGACAATCATAACCTCTAAATATATAAACAGTCACTTTATTTTTAGCATATACCTCTTTTGGTAATAAAATTAAACATAAAACAACCATAATAGTTAAAAATAATTTTTTCATTTATTCACTTCCTTTTAATATTATATCACTTAAGTCTCTCCGATAAAATACTTTTTTTAATTTTTAGCAAGAACTCGTTTAAATGGTTCTTTAGTTTCAATAACTATATAATGATTTTTCATAATATCTCTTAGGAGTGGGAATCTTTTTAAAAGTTCTTCAGCTTTAGTTTTTATCTCTTTATTAGGATAATCATATCCTCTTATTAAAGCATTTAAAGCATCAATATATTCAGGCTTACTTTCACCAATAAAGCTTTGGTCTAAGTGATAATACTCTCTTAAGAAATCATGATAAATAAAGGTTAATCTATTAAAGTTTGCATTAAAATCAGCATCATCCCAGGGATATACTTGAGTATTATTATTCAAAGTTATTTTTTCACATATAATACTGTTAATAATATTTAAAAGAATAAGATTATCTTCTAAACTTAAATCTTCATCAATAGTAAAATTAGCTAATTTAATTAGAACACTTTTATACAAGTCTAATTTATAACTTAGACCGACCGTATTTATAACATCAAAATAGGTGGCATCAGTAGTAGTATTCGCTAAATCTTTTATTAAAGGCGTTCTTAAATTTTTACTATCAATTGAATATAACATACGATAAAAATCATATATTTCTTCAGGACTATTTAAATCATAAAAAGACCATAAAGCATTTAAATCACTATTAAAGATAGCGTTATAATAGTTATCAGCAGTATTGCCTTTTTTAAACATTCCGAGTAAAAACAATAAAGTTTCATCTTTACGTTCGTTATAATAAATATAAGTTTCGTCTTTAGTTTCCCCATTATGAAGCATTGCTGATTCGGCAGATGTTTCAAGAAGAATTGTATTAAAATCAGCATAATTAATGCTTACCATAGCATTTTTATTATGATTACATTTTACTTGTCTTACATGATTAAGTTCATGATCTAAAGTCTCTTTAAGAATTTCTTTAGGATTTTCTTTACTTTTTATTTTAACTAAATCTATTATAAGAGTATTAGAATTTTCATCATAAATAGAATAAGCATCAAAGGCTATTGGTAAATTAACTATTTTTAAATCAGTTAAATGGCATAAATCATCTAAAACATCATTAGTGCTATTATTTTTTATGTTAGCAAGTTCTCTTTTTAAGGTATTAGAAAATAAATTATCTTCAAATAAATCTTCACTAAGATTTTCTGAATTTATTCTAATCGCATCAAAAGCATTATCAACACTTATATCTTTATGATTATAAACAGGGTTATTTTTAGCTTTAGCTATAAGAGAATTAATATATTCTAAACTTAAATAATAATCTTCATTTAAATAAGTTATTTCATAATTTTTTAGAGCATCTAAAGGACTAGCATATTTATTTATAGCTAGAAAATTATGGAAATCTTCTTTGTCATTTTCATTATTTTTACCCCTATTATTTGTACTTGTTTTAAAATTGGTTAGAATAGAGAAAGCAAGAAGAATAGCGATTATTTTAGACCACTCTTGATTTTTATTTCTCATAAAGACTTCGTCTCTTTCTTGGGTGTATATTATAGCAGATTTTTGTAATATTGTAAAGAAAGAGAAAAAGTTTCCTGTTAAGAAACTTTATAAGGATTAGATTGGGTTCCATCACCAGTTAAAGTTACATCAGAGCGGATATTAATTACAGGTCTAACAGCAGCATAATCAGAGTTGGTATAGTAACTTCCAGTGACTCCTGTATCACGCATAATGGCTACTTGTGCTCCTCCGTTAGCATAAGCAAATGGAGATATTGTCCAATAATTACTGTTTGTATATAAGTAATGATTAGAATTGGTTTTATCATTAACTATAGTACCAGCAAAAGATAATTCGTCAAATGTTATTAATCCAATAGGATTATCTAATAAGCAATTTCCATTATCAGCCAATTTATAAGTATAATAATCATTATTATTTGCACATTTAAAATCTGGTTTTATTTTTTCTGAATTCATTTCACCGGAAAACATTCTGATACCTGCTGCATAATAAGTTGGTAAGTTTTTTAGGCCGCTTAAACCATCAATAGTATAATTATTTGAACTGGGTGTTTTGTCACTGCAAAATCCTGCATTTAAATCTATTTTAGAAAAGTATTCTTCACTATTTAAACCTGATTTATTCATAAACCAATCATCTAAGTATTGTTTTATAGCACTGTCATTAATATTAGCGTGAGTTTCTTCATAAGTCGAACTATTAGAAGTTCCATACATAAAACCTACATAAGCATTATCATCATAATTTTCATTAAATGCACTTTTTCCTATTTGTGTTCCTTCTCCTGTTACATTTGGTTCTGTCCCTTGATATATCATTCTAATGGAGCCGTTTCCATTAATTCTTATTATTCGCCAATAATATCCGCCAAACTCTACCCAATTATCTGTCGGATTGCCTGCATAATAATATGTTACTCCATCATCATCACTATCTGCATATATCTTTCCTGTTGTTTCTCCTTCTATTACTTGGTTAAATGTTCCTTTTTTTCTGTGTGTCATTTCTGTTATATGACTTAATATATACTTAGCTGCACTTGTTGTTGCTTCTCTTCTTTTAAAATATAATATACATTTTGATGACTTACTTAATTCTGATATGATATGTTCTCCATATTTATTTGTTTCTAATATAACACTTGTATCTTTATTATTTTTATCTGTTCCTTTATAACAATAACTATCACTTGTTAAGAGATATCCTTTTCCTGGCATTGTAGTTTCTTTTGATTGTTCTACTCCATCTATATACATGGCTACTATATTAAAATCATATGGACTAGCTGTTACTTTACCTTCTGTTAATGGAATAGATGCTGTCATTCTATAATTAGCTTTTGATGTTATAAATGTTACTGTTATAGTAAGTACTACTACACTTATTAAGCCATACAAAAAACATTTCTTGCTATTCCTATTTCTTTCAAATTTCATTTTATTTGCTCCTTATAATAAGCAAATCCGGATTATTTTAGAAATTTCTAGCTTATACATTTATTATAATTGTTCCTATAATATTTGTCAATGTTTTTGTAGCTATTTTGCCGTAAGATTAAATATAAATTATTCTGTGAGAAAATATGAATGGTGAAATACAATGATTTATAGTGAAAAGTTAAGAGAAATTAGAGAAGAAAATAATTTAAAATTACAAGATATATCTAAAATACTTGGAATAGATGCATCTGTTTATGGTAAGTATGAAAGAGAATATATTCTTATTCCTATTAAATACTTAAATGATATTTGTAATTATTTTAATATTTCCATTGATTATATTTTTGATTTTACCAACAGTTTAAATTATATAAATAGTACTAAAGATATAGATAAAAAATTATCTGGTACTCGCTTAAAAGATTTTAGAAAAGAAAATAATTTAACACAAGCCAAACTTGCAGAATTACTTAATACAGTACATCCTGTTATTACTAACTATGAAAATGGAAAGAATTTAATTGCTACCCCTTTTTTATATACTATATGTAATAAATATCATATATCTGCTGATTATCTTCTAGGCAAAATTGATAGCCCTAAGTATTTAAAATAACTTATTTCTATTTTTCTAGACACTTATAAATTTATATTATATAATTAACTTAGAGATACCAAGTTGGTGTTCCCTCGGTCCATGATT